>NZ_JARVXM010000002.1:0-170734 GCF_048957655.1 Stenotrophomonas sp. AS1
TTGCATCGACGAAGACAGCAGCCATCGGTTGCTGTTTTTTTTTGCGTTGGCGCCGGCTGCCATTCGACAGTGACGGGTAGTGCCGGCCGCTGGCCGGCTCTCATGAATGTTGGACGATCACCTGGAGCCGGCCAGCGGCCGGCACTACCGGGAGGTCAACCCTGCGGTGCGGGTGCCCGGGCCGCCTGCATCGCCATCAGGTCGGCTTCACCCGGCAGTTCCGGCGCGGGGCACGCACCACCGGCGTGGTCGTCATGCGCCAGCCAGTCATCCACCACACTGCCCAGCAGATCCACGCGCAGCGGCAGCGTGATGTGGTCTTCGCCACGCAGCTCGATGTAGTGCACGCGCGGGCTGGCGGCCGCCAGGCGGCGCCCCTGCCCGACCGGTACATGCTGATCGTCCTGGCCATGCAACAGCAGCACGCAGGCGCGGCTGTCGGCCAGCGCGCGGGTGACATCGACGCGGTCCAGATCCAGGTCCAGCCGCTCGCTGGCGGCGGCGATCACCTGGTCGATATCCTGACCGCCATAGCGCCAACGTCCGTAGGCGGCCATCGCCTGCGCTTTCCATGCCGTCGGTTGCAGTGACATCAGGTGCGGGATCATGCTGCGAATGGCATCGCCGGCATTGGCGAAAGACTCCATCGCCACCACGCCGGTGACCTGGTCGCCGAGCTTGTCGGCGGTGAACAGCGCAGTGGCAGCGCCATAGGACACCCCGAACAGGTACAACGGCCCGACCACTTCACCACGCGCCTTCAGCGCCGCGATGACATCGACCACGTCGTCCGATTCGAAGGTGCCGTAGCCCGACGGTCCCGCACCCGAATGGCCGTGGTTGCGCAGGTCGATGGTGACCACGCGGTAGCCGGACTGCGCAAGCTGCAGCGACCACGGCAGCATCGCATCACCGTTCATCATCCAGCCGTGCAGCAGCACCACCGTGCCGCGCGGTGCCTGCGCCCGGAACGGGTGCGGCAGGTCCAGCGCCATGCCGGTGCGAAGCGGCTCGCCGTTGTCGTGCTGCTGGGCCAGGTACTGGTAATGCAGCCCGTACTGACCCGGGTCGAACGCACGCCAGAAGATCGGCACGCCCGCGCGCCCGGTCACCCGGCCATGCCGGTTGGGCACGCTCTCCACCGCTTCGGCGATGCGCGGCATGTCCAGCAGCGTGGATACGCCGCCGGGCGCGATCAGGCGATCACTCAACGAGGTCGAGGCAGCGGTGGAGGTCAAGGAAGAGCAGGCAGCCAGCCACAGGCCAGCCCCGGCCAGCAGCAACAGCAGCAAGCGCTTCATGGGCAGAATCGGAAAAACCAGACGAGTCGCGCAGGGTACCGATCACGCAAGCGCCGCTCTATCGCATCCAGATGACCATCCCATGACAGCCAAGCCAACATTCAGCTTGAACGGACGGGCAGCGGCATCGCCGCAGGCCCCTGCCCGGCCTGCGATCAGCCCAGCCAGCCTTCCATGGTGGGCCACCAGCCCGCCAGCACCTCCGGGCGCTGCAGCCGCTCCCGCCACCAGCGCAATGCGGCCCCCTCCTCGCCGGTGCGCCAGGCCAGCCAGAACGTTTCGTCCGGTTTGGGTTCCTCGACCTGTTTGATCACCAGCCGGCCGTCCCGCACCGCCTGCTGCACATACGGCTCGGGCAGGAAACCGAAACCGAGCCCGGCGCACTGCAGGCGGAACTTGCTGACCATGTCCGGCACGGTGACCGTTTCCTGCCCCATCAGCAGGCCCACCGTACGCGGCAGCAGCCGCAGTGCCGAATCGGCCACGGCGATCGCGCAGTGGGTGGCCAGCTGCTCACGGCCCAACGGTTCGGGCGCGGCCGCCAATGGATGGGAGGGCGACACGGCGAACACGAAGCGCACCACGCCCATCGGCTCGACTACATAGCCGCCGCCACTGGGCCCCTCACCCGCCGCGCCCACCAGCAGGTCCGCGCGCCGGTCCAGCAATGCCTCCCACGTGCCCGAGAGCGATTCAGTGATCAGCCGCATCCGGGTCTGTTCGGCCACCGCATTGAAGGCTCGTACGTCCTCGGCCAGCAGCGCCGGTACGAACATCGAATCGACCGCCACGGTCAGCTCGGCTTCCCAGCCGGAGGCGACGCGCCGCACCCGCATCTCCAGCTCGCGGGCGGCCCGCAGCAGATGGCGCCCCTCTTCCAGCAGCGCCTCCCCGGCCGGGGTCAGGTGCGCGCGCGGCCCGACCCGGTCGAACAGCTGCACGCCCAGGTCTTCTTCCAGCTTGGCGACCGTGTAGGAGATGGTCGAGGGCACCTTGTGCAGGGCCTTGCCGGCCGCGGCGAACGAGCCACGGCGGTCGATGGCATCCAGG
Source organism: Stenotrophomonas sp. AS1 (assembly GCF_048957655.1). Classification (NCBI taxonomy): domain Bacteria; kingdom Pseudomonadati; phylum Pseudomonadota; class Gammaproteobacteria; order Lysobacterales; family Lysobacteraceae; genus Stenotrophomonas; species Stenotrophomonas sp. AS1. The sequence continues at coordinate 2,352 of NZ_JARVXM010000002.1, forward strand.
ATCTGCAGGGCGTCGAGGCTGAGCTTGAGCATTCGAAATTTTCGATGATGGCTTGCGAAACTATCCGTTTTTCAAGCGGCCGGAGCAAGCGGATACTGGCCGCAACAGGGAAGGGAACGGCAGCGACCACCCCGGACCGCCATCGAAACCATCGAACACCCAGGAGATTCCCATGCTGCAGATCCGCAAGAGCAACACCCGTGGCAAGGCCGACCATGGCTGGCTGAACTCCATGCACACCTTCTCCTTCGCCAACTACTACGACCCGCGCTACGTCAGCTTCGGGCCGCTGCGGGTGATCAACGAAGACCGCGTCCAGGGCGGCCAGGGTTTCGGCACCCACAGCCACAGCAACATGGAGATCGTCTCCTACGTGCTCGGCGGCGCGCTGGAGCACAAGGACTCGATGGGTACCGGTTCGGTGCTGCGCTACGGCGATGTGCAGCGCATGAGCGCCGGCAGCGGCGTCAGCCACAGCGAGTTCAACCACTCGGCCGACGAGGCGGTGCACTTCCTGCAGATCTGGCTGTTCCCCGATCAGGAGAACATCACCCCGAGCTACCAGGAGACCCACTTCGCGCCGGAGACCAAGCGCGGCCAGCTGCGCCTGATCGCCTCGCGCGACGGCCGTGACGGCTCGCTGTTGATCCACCAGGACGCGAACCTCTACGCCACGATCCTGGACGGTGACGACCGCGTCCACCTGCCGCTGGCCCCGGGCCGCGGCGCCTATGTACAGGTGGCCCGCGGGCAGCTGCAGGTCAACGGCATCACCCTGGAAACCGGCGATGCGCTGCAGGTCAGCGACGAAGCGCAGCTGACGCTGGAGAACGCCAATGATGCGGAAGTCATCGTGTTCGACGTCGCGCTGTAATCACCAGGCGCGGAAACGCAGACACCCCGGTTGCCCGGGGTGTCGTTCGTTGCGTGGATCAGAATCTGTAGTTCAGCGTCAGCCGGACGTTGCGCGGCTCACCCCAGGTGTAGGTGCTGTACCAGCTGAAGATCGTGTAGTAGTGCTTGTCCAGCAGGTTGTTGACGTTGAGCGTCGCCGAGAGCTGGTCATTGAACTGGTAACGCGCCATGGCATCGAGCAGCCAGTAGGGCTCGGTGCGATGGAGCTGGCTCCCGCCGGTGGCGGGGTTGGTGATGGTGCCGAAGGTGCTGCCCTGCCAGCGCGCGCCACCGCCGAGGCTCCAGCCATCAGCCACACCGGTGAGCCGGTAGCTGGTGTGCACGCTGAACTGGTCTTCCGGCTCCAGCGTGGAGACCTTGGCGGACTGCTGGCGCGCGATCTTGTGCGCGTAGCCGCCCTGCACCTGCCAGCCCGGCGCCAGCTGACCGGACACCTCCAGCTCATATCCCTTGGTGCGCACGCCCATCAGGCCTTCATAGGCGATCCCGCCACTCGGCGTCCTGCCGCCGGTCGGCTGCGCGTAGTTGTCCTGCTCCAGCTGGAACACCGCCGCGCTGGCGTTGAGTCGGCCGTCGTAGAACTCCGCTTTCAGGCCGGCCTCGTAGCTGCGCCCTTCCATCGGATCCAGCACCCGGCCCTGTTCGTCCTGGTTGCCCTGCGGCTTGAAGATGGTGCTGTAGCTGGCGAACACAGAGAAGTTGCGATTGAGGTCGTACACCAGGCCGGCATACGGCACGACCACGCCGCTCTCGTCGGTATCCGGAGACTTGTAGTTGGCGATGCGGCTGCCGAGGATCAGCTTGAGCGGATCGGCCAGGTCGAAACGGCCCACCACGTAGGCACCGCTTTCGCGGGTGACCTGGTTGTCACCGTAGCCCCACTGCCAATCCGGCTCGGGCACATCGCCGGTCCAGGCTAGTAGTCGGCAACGCTGCTGACATAGCCCGGCTGCGGCGAGTAGCCGTTGTTGACCCAGCGCTTGCGCGACACGCTGCCACCGACGACCAGCTCGTGCTGCCGGCCGAACCACTCGAACTTTCCGCTGACGTACAGATCGGCCGCATTGCTGGTGGTCTTGCCGATGTACTGGCCCAGCCACATGCTCACGCCCTCACCGGTGACCGGATCGGGATTGCCACCGGCCGCCGCGCCCAGCGAGGCGTCATACCCGTTGACCGGTGATTGAGCTGCAACTTGGCGACCCAGTCATTGGCGAAGGTGTGCTCCAGCGTGGCGAAGCCGGTACGGGCATACTGGCCCCAGCGGCTCCAGCGTGCGCCGTTGTTGAACGAGCGCGGCATCCTGTTGAAGTTGCCCTCGCTGTCCAGCAGCGGAATGCCACCCCAGCTGGAGCCTTCCGGATCGCTGTCCTGATAATCGGCACCGACAGTCAGCAGGGTGCTCTCGCCGATGTCGGCCTCGAGAATGCCGTAGAAGACTTCATTGCTGCGCTGGTAGTGGTCGGCATTGGAATGCTTGTCCTGGTAGGCGCCCACGACGCGGCCGCGCACGCGGCCACTTTCAGTGAGCGGCCCGCCGACATCGACCTCGGCGCGATAGCTGTCCCACGAGCCCACGCCCAGCGTGGCGCTGCCAGCCAGTTCGCGGGTCGGCTTCTTGCGCACCAGGTTGATGGTCGCGCCCGGGTCGCCCATGCCGGTCAGCAGGCCGGTGGCGCCCTTGAGCACTTCGATGCGGTCATAGATGGCCATGTCGCTGAGCGTGTTGCCGGCCGAGTAGGCCGAATCGCGCGCCATCGGGATGCCGTCGTACTGGAAGTTCTGCACCGCAAAGCCGCGCGCGTAGTACTCGGTGCGCTCGCTGTCGTAGGTGACGATGCTCACGCCGGGCGTGACCTTCATGACGTCATCGATGCCATTGAGGCCGAAGTCGTTCATTTCCTGACGGGTGATCACGCTGATCGACTGCGGCGTCTGGCGCGGACTGAGCACCAGGCGGGTCGCGGTGGCGATCGTGCCGGGCGTGTACGAATCACTGCCCTCGGTCACGGTGCCGAGCTGGTTGGCGGTGACCTGCACGGTCTGCAGGGTCTGTGCGCCGTCCTTGGCAGGTGCCTCGCCCGCCGGCGCCGCTTCGGCCTGCACGGCAGACGCGGACAGGGCCAGGCCCAGCACGCAGCCCATCGCCTGCATCAGCGGGGAGATCGAGGGAACAGTACGACGGCGACCCGAATGGATCGGGGCAACACGGAACGGAACGACGGACACGGCAATGCCTCCAGGCAGGAAGGGACTCCTCTGGCGGCGGCTGGAGGGAACGAATGGGCGGCATGATGCCGCATCCGGAGGGCCAGCGGAAGGCCAGCCCGCCCAGGGACGCGGACGGCGCCCGCCCACACCCCACTGGGCGCGGGGCGTGGTGGGTCGGGTAGGCGTGCCGATCAGCTCAAGCGATCTGCCGGCGCTACCGCCTGGTCAGCCGCGCGGCACCGGCGCATCGGAGGCAATCAGCTTTTCCTGCTTGAGCTCTGCCCAGAAGGCGCCCGGCACCGCAACGGACATGGAAGCGACGTTGGCCAGCACCTGTTCGGGCGTGCGCGCGCCCGGAATGACCGCCGAGACCACCTCCGGCGCATCGGCGAACTGCAGCGCCGCGGTGCGCAGGTCCACGCCATGGCGATCACAGATGGCCTGCACCCTGGCACGCTTTTCCGGCGCCCACGACGGCACCTTGCCGTCATACAGATAGCGATCGCGCCCAGCCAGGTAGCCGGCCAGCAGCGGCGAGCCGACCACTACCGATGCTCCGTGTGCGGCGATCTTGGGGAAGGTGTCATGCAGGGCCTGCTCGTGGTCGAGCAGCGAGTACTGGCAGGCGAGCAGGAAGATGTCCGGATCCGCCTCGGCCACCGCACGCAGGGCGGGCTCGGGACGGTTCACACCGAAGCCCCACGCCTTGATCAAGCCCTCCTCGCGCATGCGGGTCAGCGCTGGCATCGCGCCCTTCGCCGCTTCCGCGAAGCGCTGCTCCCACGGCATGCCGAGATCTTTCTCGTTGTCCGGCGACAGATCATGGATGAAGACCACGTCCAGCTGCGACACACCAAGCCGGTTGAGGCTGTCCTCCACCGAACGCCGCGTGCCGTCGGCGGAATAGTCGTAGCGGTAATGGAACGGCGAGGGATCCTTCCACATCACCTCCTGCAGCTCTCCGGCGGTCGCGGTCAGCAGCCGGCCGACCTTGGTCGACAGCGTGTACTCGCGCGCCGGGTGGTTGTGCAGGTGATGGCCGTAGCGGCGCTCGCTCAGGCCGAGCCCGTACCAGGGTGACGTGTCGTAATAGCGCACGCCTGCCGCATAGGCCGCTGCCAGCGTGGCTTCACTCTGTGCGTCGCTGGCGGCCGCGAAGCCATTGCCGATCGCGACACCGCCCAGGCCCAGACGGGTCTGCGGACGATAGCGCCTGCCCTGCTGCGCCGGGTTGCCGGGCAAGGGTTTCGTCGAGGCCTGGCCACGGGTGGGCAGGACGCTGCCCGGGCCGGACGACTGCGCCATCAACGGTGAAGCGGCGAAGGCGGCGGTGCCGGCGGCGGCAACGGAGAGGAAGTGGCGACGTGCGTTCACGGCGACTCCTGATTCTGCGGGGGAAGCGCACAGCGTCGCAGAACGCTGGTGCAGAGCATGCCGTTGCCGCGTCAAGGCAGCGGCAACATTGCTACCCCCCCCCCGCCGTGCGGATGCTCAGCCCTGGGCAGCGCCGGCGGCGAGAAGCAGCGTCTCGATCGCGCGGTACCCGCGCTGGCGTGCATGCTGCAGCGGGCTCACGCCGTCACCGTCGGGCAGGTTCACATCCGCGCTCGCCGCGATGAGCTGACGGACGATCTCGACATGCCGCGGGCCGCCATCGGCGAGGATGATCGCCTCCAGCAGCGCGGTCCACTGCAGGTTGTTGACATGATCCACCTCGACGCCGGCAGCGATCAGCGTCGCCACGGTCTCCACGTGCCCGCGTTCGGCCGCCGGAATGAGTGCAGTGCCACCGTAGCGGTTGGTGCTCTTCAGGTCCGCACCGGCCGCCAGGGTCGCGCGCAGGATCTCGAGATGCCCGCGGGCACCGGCGTAGAGATAGGGGCTGTCCTGGATCGCATCCTTGGCATTGACGTCGGCACCCGCCTGGATCAGCGCAAGCGCGGCCTCCACGTGATTGTGGTGGGTCGCAACCAGCAACGGTGTCGCCTTCGCCACGCCGCGCGCATCCACTCTGGCGCCCTGCCCCAGCAGCGTACGCACTGCAGTGGCATCGCCCTTCTCCGCTGCCCGATGCAGCCGCTCATCCAACGAAGCGGCACCGGCCGGCATGACCATGCCCATCAGCAGGCTCATGACCACCCAGCCGCGTAGCGACCTCCTTCCCATCGACATGTTCCTGCTCCTTCCACGGGGGCGCCCGGTGGGCGCCGCTGGAGAACGACCGTAGCCGAGCCGCCGCGCCGGCACCAATGAAGATTGGGGATCGACTGCATTCGCCATCCGAATGCGTCGGCCGACGCGCGTTCCGCCGGTTTCATGCGACGCTGCGCGCCATATCCCACACGGAAGCGCGCCACCATGCTGCATCACCTTTCACTGGGCGTGCGCGATCTCGCGCGTGCCGCCGCCTTCCACGATGCCGCGCTCGGTGCGCTGGGCATGCGCCGCGTCTTCGAAGACGACGACGCGATCGGATATGGATATGTCGAAGATGAGGATCTTCTGTGCCTGAAGCTGCGGGCCGATGCCTCGCCCCCGGGCGCCGGATTCCACGTGGCCTTCGGGGCGCCCTCGCGCCAGGCGGTGGACGCGTTCCACCGCGATGCACTGGCGGTTGGCGGCACCTGCAACGGGGCGCCGGGGCTGCGCGAAGAGTATGACGATCACTACTACGCCGCCTTCCTGATCGACCCGGACGGGCATCGCATCGAAGCGGTCTGCAAGTCGGTGGAGTGAACCAGATCGCGCAACCGGATCGCACAAAGAAAAAGGCCTCCGTACTTGCGTACGAAGGCCTTTTCTACAACTGGCGGAGCGGGAGGGATTCGAACCCTCGATAGAGTTTTAAGCCCTATACTCCCTTAGCAGGGGAGCCCCTTCAGCCACTCGGGCACCGCTCCAGTGTTCTTGGTCCGCCACTGCGATGAATCATCTCAGCGGGGGCGCGAATAATAACGTTTTCCGCGCCCTCAGGTAAAGCCTTAATCCGAAGAATTTTCACTTCCGGATGCATTCGGCTCATCACCGCGCTGGATGCGCTGGTAAATCTCTTCGCGGTGCACGGCCACGTCCTTCGGAGCGGTGATACCGATACGCACCTGGTTGCCCTTGACGCCGAGCACGGTCACGCTGACCGAGTCACCGATCATCAGGGTTTCGCCTACGCGGCGAGTCAGGATCAACATTTGTTCAAGTCTCCAGGGAACCGGTGGTGGCATTTCCCCACCGGCTTGGCGCCCCGGCAAGAGCGCCCCACGACAACGGGAAAAGATTCGCCATAGTACCGTCAGGCCTCCCGCCCCTTCAAGGAGCAGGAACCGTCAGGTTGTTCAGATACGGGGGGTGACCCAGTCGACGACGGCGGCCAGTGCAGAAGCAAGGGCGGGCCCGTCCTCACCACCACCCTGGGCGAGGTCCGGGCGGCCGCCGCCCTTGCCCCCGATCTGACTGGCGATATGGGCCAACAGTTCCCCGGCCTTGACCTTGCCCATTGCGCTGCCGTTCACGCCCGCGACCAGGGCCGCCTTGCCGTCCTGGGTGCCGGCCAGCACGATCACCGCATCACCGAGCTGCTGCTTGAGGCGGTCGATGGCATCGCGCAGGGCCTTGGCATCGAAGCCTTCCAGGCGCGCGGCCAGGATCTTGACGCCCTTGACCTCCACTGCGCCGGCGCCAAGATCGGCGGTCGCGCCCGCGGCCTGTTTGGCCTTGAGCGCGTCGAGTTCGCGCTCGAGCTTCTTCTGGCGCTCGCCGAGCTGGCGGATCTTGTCGACCACGTCACCGGCGTTACCGCCGAGCAGTGCGGCCGCTTCACTCAGCTGGGCTTCTTCATGGGCCACGTAATCCAGGGCGCCCTGCCCGGTCACCGCTTCGATACGGCGCACGCCGGAGGACACGCCACCTTCGGCGGTGATCTTGAACAGACCGATGTCGCCGGTGCGCGAGACATGCGTACCGCCACACAGTTCGGTCGAGTAGTCGCCCATCTTCAGCACGCGCACGTGCTCGCCGTACTTCTCGCCGAACAGTGCCATCGCGCCGAAGTCGAGCGCTTCCTGCATGCCCATGTTGTGGACTTCGGCTGCGTTGTTGGCACGCACCTGCTCGTTGACCTTGCGCTCGATGATCGCCAGGTCCTCGGCGCTGATCGGCGCGAAGTGCGAGAAGTCGAAGCGCAGGCGATCAGGCGCAACCAGCGAGCCCTTCTGCTGCACGTGGGTGCCCAGCACTTCGCGCAGGGCGGCATGCAGCAGGTGGGTGGCCGAGTGGTTGAGGATGGTGGCGCCGCGGCGCTGGCCATCGACCTGGCCGGACAGCACGTCGCCGACCTTCAGGCTGCCCTGGGTGAGCGTGCCCACATGGCCATGGAACTGGCCGGCAAACTTCTGCGTGTCGCGGATGTCCACCTGCACGCCCGCGCCGGTCAGGGTGCCGTTGTCGCCGACCTGGCCGCCGGATTCGGCGTAGAACGGGGTCTGGTTGGTCAGCACGATGACGTCGTCACCGGCCTGGGCGGTCTCCGCCGGGCGGCCGTCCTTGAGGATGGCGACCACGGTGAGGTCGTCTGCCTGCAGGCGGTCGTACCCGAGGAACACGGTCGGCTTGAGCGTGGCGACCAGATCGGCCGACAGGGTCACGCCGCCGCCGAACTTGCCGGCCGCGCGCGCGGTCTCGCGCTGGGTCTCCATCGCGGCGTTGAAGCCGTCGATGTCCACGGTCAGGTCACGCTCGCGCGCGATGTCCTGGGTGAGATCGAGCGGGAAGCCGTAGGTGTCGTACAGGCGGAACGCATCCACGCCCGGAATCACGCCGTTGCTGACCTTGGCCGCGACGTCGTCGAAGATCTTCATGCCCGAATCCAGCGTTTCAGCAAAACGCTCTTCCTCGGCCTGCAGGGCGCGCACGACGGTGTCGACCTGGGCCGGCAGTTCCGGATAGGCCACGCCCATCTGCTCGACCAGGGTCGGCACCAGCTTGCTGAAGAACGGCTGGCGCACGCCGAGCATCCAGCCATGGCGCAGCGCGCGGCGGATGATACGGCGCAGCACATAGCCGCGGCCTTCGTTGGACGGCAGCACGCCATCGACGATCAGGAACGAACACGCGCGGATGTGATCGGCGATCACGCGCAGCGACTTGTTCTCCAGATCGGCCATGCCGGTCAGCTCGCTGGCCTTGCGGATCAGCGCCTGGAACAGGTCGATTTCATAATTGGTATGGACGTGCTGCAGGATCGCGGCCAGACGCTCCAGGCCCATGCCGGTATCCACGCACGGCGCCGGCAGCGGCACCAGGGTGCCGTCGGGCTGGCGGTCGAACTGCATGAAGACCAGGTTCCAGATCTCGATGAAGCGATCGCCGTCTTCATCCGGCGAACCCGGGGGGCCGCCGGCGATGTGGTCGCCATGGTCATAGAAGATCTCGGTACACGGGCCGCACGGGCCGGTCTCGGCCATCTGCCAGAAGTTGTCCGAGGCGAACGGCGCACCCTTGTTGTCGCCGATGCGCACGATGCGCGATTCCGGAATGCCGACCATGTCGCGCCACAGCGCGTAGGCCTCGTCATCGGTCTGGTAGACGGTGACCAGCAGGCGCTCGGCCGGCAGCTTCCAGACCTGGGTCAGCAGCTCCCATGCCCAGGCGATGGCATCCTTCTTGAAGTAATCGCCGAAGGACCAGTTGCCCAGCATTTCAAAGAAGGTGTGATGGCGCGCGGTGTAACCGACCTGGTCCAGGTCGTTGTGCTTGCCACCGGCGCGCAGGCAGCGCTGGACGTCGGCCGCGCGCACGTAGCTGCGCTTCTCGGCGCCAAGGAACACGTCCTTGAACTGCACCATGCCGGAATTGGTGAACAGCAGGGTCGGATCATTGCCCGGCACCAACGGCGCCGACGGCACGATCGTATGACCCTTGCCCCTGAAGAACTCAAGGAAATCGCTGCGGATCTGGGAGGTAGTGAATTTGACGGATGCGTTCATGGGGGGGCTGGCTTTGTGCGGGCCGGTCAGTCCCTGGCACGCAGCCCCAATGGCCGGGTGTCAACTGCAGGACCGCCGAAACCACAAAGGGTATCAGGCCCGGGCCGCTCAGTCCTCAGGGTCGTAACGGGTGGCTTGGCGGATGCTGTCGCCGGGGAAGCCGCGGCGGGCCAGCAGATCGGCCGCTTTGCGCCGCTGTGGCAGTTCCTGCGGGCCGGCCTCGCCGAAACGGCGGCAGACCAGGTCGCGGGCGTTCTCGGTCCAGTCGCCTTCGAAAGTATCCATGGCGGCAGCGATCTGATCACTGTCCAGGCCATGTGTGCCCAGTTCGGCGCGGATGTGGATCGGCCCATAGCCGGTATTGGCCCGGATCCGGACCAGATTCTCGGCAAAGCGGGTGTCGTCCTGCCAGCCGGCCTCGGCCAGCTTGCTGACCGCCGCTTCGGCGGCCTCGTTCTCGATGCCCCGGGCCTGCAGCTTGCGGGTCAGCTCTTTGCGCGAATGCTCGCGGCGCACCAGCAACCCCAACGCCCGCTGGACCGGCGTCTGTTCCTGGACACGGCGCTTGCGCCGGGGTGCGGGGGGATCGGAATCGTGCATGGCCGCCTTTCATTACAGTGCGCCATCCTTGGCGCCATCCCGTCGGGGATTCGTGGAACTGCGGGCCAGGGCAGGCGTCACTGACGGCGCCGCCCTGCCCCGCAGGAAACTCACTCGGCGTCGTCTTCGGCGTCGTCGCCGCCTTCACGCACGGCTTCTTCCGGCTGGAACTTCTCGCGCAGCTCGGCTTCCAGACGCTGGGCAACCTGAGGGTTGTCGCGCAGATAGCCGCGGGCGTTGTCCTTGCCCTGGCCGATGCGCTCTTCGCCGTAGCTGTACCAGGCGCCGGCCTTCTCGACCAGCTTTGCTTCCACGCCCATATCGATCAGCTCGCCTTCGCGGCTGATGCCTTCGCCGTACAGAATTTCGGTGATCACCTGCTTGAACGGCGGCGCCAGCTTGTTCTTGACCACCTTGATCTTGGTCTGGTTGCCGATGATCTCGTCGCCCTTCTTGATCGCGCCGATACGGCGGATGTCCAGGCGGACCGAGGCGTAGAACTTCAGCGCGTTGCCGCCGGTGGTCACTTCCGGGCTCTGGCCCGGCATCATCACGCCGATCTTCATGCGCAGCTGGTTGATGAAGACCACCAGGGTGTTGGAGCGCTTGATGTTGCCGGTCAGCTTGCGCAGCGCCTGGCTCATCAGGCGGGCCTGAAGGCCCGGCAGCTGGTCGCCCATTTCGCCTTCGATTTCAGCCTTCGGGGTCAGCGCGGCGACCGAGTCGACCACCACGATGTCCACCGAGCTGGAGCGCACCAGCATGTCGGCGATTTCCAGCGCCTGCTCACCGGTATCCGGCTGCGACAGCAGCAGGTCGTCCACGTTGACGCCCAGCTTGGCGGCGTAGATCGGGTCCAGCGCGTGCTCGGCATCGATGAAGGCGGCGGTACCGCCCTTCTTCTGGCATTCGGCGATAGCCTGCAGGGTCAGGGTGGTCTTGCCCGACGATTCCGGACCGTAGATCTCCACCACACGGCCCTTGGGCAGGCCGCCGATGCCGAGTGCGATATCCAGCATCAGCGAACCGGTAGGGATGACCTCGACCGCCTCGACGACACGGTCGCCCATGCGCATCACGGCGCCCTTGCCGAACTGCTTTTCGATCTGGCTCAGCGCGGCGGTGAGGGCGCGCTTTTTGTTTTCGTCCATCGGAGTGGTCCTTGCAGAGGTCGTATCGGTGGAGGTGCTGTCTTTGGAAGTCTTCTTGGCCATGGGTTCACTTTAAGGCTGGCGTATCGCACGGGCTGAGATTCTGCCCCGCGTTCGGAAAAAAATTATCGGACATCCGTACCAACCTCAGCAAAACCAGAGATGTGCCACAAAAGACCGCGCGTGATTCAGGGGAAACAGGGTCAGCGGTTGGGCCGCAGCAACCCGCAATAGAGGCCTTCGATCGCGAAGTCCTGGTCCGGCAGCACTTCGATCGGTTTGTAATCGGGATTGCGTGGCAGCAGGCGGATCCGGTCCTTGCCCATCTTCAGCAGCTTGACCGTGATCTCGTCATCGATGCGGGCCACCACGATCTGGCCGGAGCGCGCGTCGCGGGTGCGGTGCACGCCGATCAGGTCGCCGTCGAAGATGCCCTCGTCGATCATCGAATCGCCCTGCACTTTCAGCAGGTAATCCGGCGCGGGCGAGAAGAACACCCGGTCCAGGACCACGAAGTCATCCGAGCCGATGTCCGCACCGATCGGCAGACCGGCCGCGACCCGGCCCAGCACCGGCAGGCGCAGGACGTGGTCCGGCAGCGCCGAGGCGGGCAGCGATTCGGGCAGGCCGCTCTGCAGCGCCGGTGCCTGGACCAGGCGGATGCCGCGGGCCTGGCCCGGAATGCGGCGGATCGCCCCGGCCTGCTCCAGCGCTTCCAGATGGTACTGGGCCGCGCGGACGCCCTTGAAGCCGAACGCGCGGGCGATTTCGGTCTGCGACGGCGGTGCGCCATCGGTCTCTATACGCTCGGCGATCAACTGCAGGATCGCCTGCTGGGTATCGGTCAGGTCCATGGTTAGTAGTATTACTACTAACGATGCGGGCACGCAAGTGCCCGCAGAGCAAGAGCCATTACAAGGACGGCGGTCCGGGCCCCGGCCGAAGCCGCCGGCGACGCCTGTAGCCACCGACCGTTGGTCGGTGACCGCGCGCAGCACGGCAATGCCTGGCGCTGCGGGCGCGTGTCGCTTGCGGCCATCCCTCCGGCGTTGAGCCTCTGCCATTTCCTGGGTCAGGCATTCCTGGCGCCGGATGGGGAGCAGCCACGCATGGCGTGGCGCTACCTGGGGCAAACGATGACCGGCCGAGCCAGGCAGCTAGCCAGCCAAGAGCAGCCGACCAACGGTCGGCTCTACGCGCGACGTGCGGCGTTGGCGGCACGTTGCGGGGATCCTTCGGATCCCAGCGGCAAGAACCCTAGGGGTTCTTGCCGCTGCGCCAGATCGAGAACAGTATCCACACGCCGCAGAAGCCGGCACCGATGAACCCGGCCACGCCCAGCGCCAGCAGCCAGCGGCTGGAGACGCCGCCGACGCTGTGCATGACGATGGAGGAGCCGATGATCAGCGCAGCGGTCACGATGCCCATCACCAGCCGATTGGCGGCGCGGTTGACCTGGTCGCCGAAGCCCTGCAGCGCGGTGGTCTCGACCTTGAGCTGGAGCCGCCCGCGGCGCGCCATCTGCAGCAGTCGGCGGACATCGCGCGGCAGGTCGCCGACCAGGTCCATCACTCCCACCAGGCTGCGCTTGCCGCGCTTGAGCATGGCGCCGGGCGAGTAACGCTGCCACATCACCCGTTCCAGGTACGGACGCGCGGCACTGGCCATGTCGAACTGCGGGTCAAGCTGGCGGCCCATCCCTTCCAGGGTCAGGAAGGTCTTGATCATCAGGGCCAGATCGGCCGGCAGGGTCAGCGCGTACTGGCGCAGCAGCTGGGTGATGTTGCCCAGCATCAGGCCCATGTGCAGGTCCTTGAGCGGCACCCCGCGGTACTGGTCGACAAACGTGCTGATGTCCTGCTGCAGCCGCGATTCGTCCACCTCCACGCCACCGGCCCAGTCCAGCAGGACGTCGGCCACCTGCTCAGGCTCCTGCGTGACCAGGCCGTGCAGGAGCTGGGCGACCTGGAAGCGGCGCTGTTCGGAAATCGCGCCGACCATGCCGAAATCGATCACGCCGATCCGGCCGTCGCGCAGGTAGATGATGTTGCCCGGGTGCGGGTCGGCGTGGAAACAGCCATCCTCGAGCACCATCTTGAGCACGATGCGCGCCCCGGTCCGGGCCAGCTGCACACGGTCCAGGCCGGCTGCATCGACACCGGCCAGGTCGCGGCCAGGAATACCATCAACGAAGTCCTGCACGTTGAGGCTTTCGCAGGTCCACTGCCAGTGCACATTGGGAATCAGGATGTCATTGCGGCCCTGGAAGTTGCGCGCGATGCGTTCGGCATTGCGGCATTCGGCGGCAAAATCCAGCTCGCGGCGCAGTGACACCTGGAACTGCTGCACCACCTCGGCCGGGCGGTAGCGCTGCAGATCGGGCAGCCGCGCCTCCACGATCTCGGCCAGCCGCGCCAGCAGGCGCAGGTCGGCTTCAATCACGTCGCGGATGCCGGGGCGGCGGATCTTCAGCACCACGGCAGTGCCGTCATGCAGGGTCGCGCGATGGGCCTGTGCCAGCGAAGCGGCGGCCATCGGGGTTTCATCCAGCCACGCGAACACCTCCGTCGCCGGCGCGCCCAGGTCGCGCTCCAGCTGGTCGCGCACCTGCGCGTACGGCAGCGCCGGTACCGCGTTCTGGAGTTCGGAAAATTCAGCGATCCAGTCGGGCGGGAACAGGTCCACGCGGGTGGCCAGCACCTGGCCGAGTTTGACGAAGGTCGGACCCAGATCCTCCATCGCGCGGCGCACGCGCACCGGCGCGGTCATCCGCAGCATCTGCTGGGTGTCGTTCCAGTGCAGCAGGCGGCCGGCACGCTCAAGCACATCGGCCAGGCCGATCCGGCGCACCAGGTCGCCAAAGCCATAGCGGATCAGGACCGACGCGATTTCCTGCAATCGCCCCAGGTCACGCACAGTACCCAGCGTTTCCCACATCGGCCCACTCTCCTGTCAGCACACGCGGTCAGGATGTCACAACAGGGGGAAGATTCCCGTCAGCGCCTGCTGTACGGTCTGCCGCCGTATGGCTTCGCGGTCGCCGTCGAACTGGAACAACTGCGCACGGGCGTAGCCGCCCCGGCCCTTCCAGCCGATCCAGACGCTGCCGACCGGCTTGTCCTCGCTGCCGCCGCCCGGCCCGGCGATCCCGGTCACCGCCACGGCGATGCCCGCCCCGGAATTGATCAATGCGCCGGAGACCATCTCCAGCACGGTCTCGCGGCTGACCGCGCCGAACTGCTCCAGCGTCTGCGCACGCACGCCAAGCAGACGCTGCTTGGCTTCGTAGCTGTACACCACCATGCCGCAATCGAAGAACGCCGAGGAACCGGCGATATCCGTCATCGCCTTGGCGATCCAGCCGCCACTGCAGCTCTCGGCGGTCACCAGTTGCAGCGAGGCCTGCTGCAGCCGCTGGCCCACGTCACTGGCGAGGGCGCCGAGCTCGGCGTCGGAAGGAACGGTCATGGGGAATCCTGGATCAACGGGGGGAACGAACGCCCCCAGTTTTAGCCGAAATCGTGGGTGATGTCGTGTGTCGCCGGGTGCGACGGAGGGTCGCGTTCCCTCAGGATCATGCGATGCCGGCCAGCGGCCGGCACTACCTCAGGATCGTGGGTGCCGGCCAGCGGCCGGCGCCCCCCTCACCACTCCGGAAGTTTTTCCGGGAGCATGGCGCGGATCGGTTCGCCGTCCTCGCCGGCCGCCAGCTTCTCGGCCTCGGCGATCGGAATCTCAACCTGGAGCAGCCAACCGTCTTCATCGGTTGCTTCGCTGCGCACGACCTCCAGCTGGTGCAGACGCGACCGCAGGCGACCGGCACTTGGCGGCAGCCGCAGCTCGCCACTGACGTGCTGCAGGCCCAGGCGCTTGCCCAGCACGGACTGCAGCAGCGGCAGGCCCACGTTGTCGCGGGCGGAAATCCAGACCCGTTCGCGACGGGCGCTGTCGGGAATGCCGTCCTGGCCATCGTGGCGCACCTCGGCCCCGTCGATGCGGTCGATCTTGTTGAACACCAGCAGCTGCGGCAGATCGCCCGCGCCGATGGCAGTCAGCACCTCATCGACCTGCGCGATGCGCTCCTCACGGTGCGGATCGGCGGCATCGACCAGGTGCAGCAGGAAGTCCGCTTCGCGGGCTTCAGACAAGGTCGAGCGGAACGCAGCCACCAGGTCATGCGGCAGGTCGCGGACGAAACCGACGGTATCGGCAAGCACGACGCTGCCACCGGGCAGCGCGATGCGGCGCACCGTCGGGTCCAGCGTCGCGAACAGCTGGTCCGCCGCGTAAGCCTCGGCGCCAGTCAACGCGTTGAACAGGGTCGACTTGCCGGCGTTGGTGTAACCCACCAGGGCGACGCGGGGCAGTTCGCTGCGCAGGCGGGCACGGCGCATCTGGGTGCGCTGCACTTCCACCTTTTCCAGTTTCTTCTGCAGCTGCTCCACCCGCTTCTGCAGCAGGCGGCGATCGGTTTCCAGCTGGGTTTCACCCGGGCCACGCAGGCCGATGGAACCACCGCGCTGGCGCTCCAGATGGGTCCAGCCGCGGACCAGCCGCGTGGACATGTGGCGCAGCTGCGCCAGTTCCACCTGCAGCTTGCCTTCATGGCTGCGCGCACGCTGGGCGAAGATATCCAGGATCAGCCCGGTGCGATCGATCACGCGCCGCTCCAGGAACCGCTCCAGGTTGCGCTCCTGCCCCGGCGACAGGGCGTGGTTGACCAGAATCAGATCAGCGCCGGTGGCCTCGGCCGCGGCCTTGACCTCGTCCAGCTTGCCGCTGCCGATCAGGATCGACGGATTGGGCCGATCGATGCGCGCGGTCAACGTGGCCGCGATGCTGGCCCCGGCGGAGCGGGCCAGATCGGTGAACTCTTCAAGCACGTCATCTTCAAGCCGGCCGGCATGCGGCTGGATCAGGAGTGCGTGTTCGCCTCGCTTGGAACGGTCAAACACGCAGTTCTCCAGAAATTTTCACACTGTCACTCAACGTCGTCATCACCTTGGACGCCTTCGGCGCCATCATTGGACTGCACATAGCCACCACCGGGCCCGACCTTCACATTGCGTGCCGGTACCACGGTCGAAATGGCGTGCTTGTACACCATCTGGCTCACCGTGTTACGCAGCAGCACCACGAACTGGTCGAACGATTCAATCGTCCCCTGCAGCTTGATGCCATTGACCAGATACACCGACACCGGCACACGTTCGCGCCGAAGTGCATTCAGAAACGGATCCTGCAGCGATTGCCCCTTGGACATTGCACACTCCTGATTATTGTTTTTATGGTCTTCCGGCAGTTGCCACGGCCCCCGCCGCCCGCCGGAACCCTTGATGGTACACGGGGCGGGTGGGTGGCGGCGTGGACTCAGCGTGCGACGAAGGTCGACACCGCATCCGCCAGGGAAGCCTTCTCTAAATGGGGATCGAACCAGCGCGCATCAAGCTCCCCGCGCAACCAGGTCAGCTGCCGCTTGGCCAGCTGCCGGGTGGCCTGGATACCCCGCTCACGGAACTCGGCGGCCGTCCCCTGCCCGTCCAGGTATTCCCATGCCTGCCGGTAGCCGACCGCGCGTACGGCCGGCAGATCCAGCGGCGCGGCCACCCCGGCCATGGCCGGCAGGGCGCGCAGCGCGCGGACTTCGTCCAGGAAACCGTGATCCAGCATCGCGTCGAACCGGGTTTCGATGCGCTGGTGCAGCACCTTGCGCTCGCGGGGGGCCAACACCAGCTTGAGCGCCCGCACCGGCAGCCGGTCCACACCAGGCAGCTTCTGCCATTCGCTGATCGGGGTGCCGGTCAGGCGATGGACTTCCAGCGCCCGCTGGATGCGCTGTGGATCGGTCGCGTGAATGCGCTTCGCCGCTGCCGGATCGATGCCGGCGAGCTGGGCGTGCATCGCCGCCCAGCCCTGCCCGCCCGCCTCGGCGGCGATCTGCGCGCGCATCGCCGGATCGGCTTCAGGCATCGGCGACAGGCCCTGCAGCAGGGCACGAAAGTACAGCCCGGTGCCACCGGCCAGAATCGGCGTGCGGCCGCGCGCAATGATGTCGCGCACGGCCCGGGCAGCGTCGCCGGCGAACTCTGCCGCCGAATAGGTCTGCCACGGGTCGCGCACATCGAGCAGATGATGCGGGGCCTGGGCGCGCTCGGCGGCGTCGGGTTTGGCCGAACCGATATCCAGGCCGCGGTAGACCAGGGCCGAATCGACGCTGACGATCTCACCGTTCAACTGCTGGGCCAGCGCGATCGCGGTGGCGGTCTTGCCCGACGCGGTCGGCCCCATCACCGCGATCGCAAGCGGGCGTTGGTCGACGGCCATCAGTCCTCGTCCGACCAGCGCGGCATCGCCGGTGCGGCCGGCGCCCGCGGCATCGGCACGGCATCTACCGCCGCCCACACCTTCAGGGCATCGACCGTGGCCGCGACATCGTGCACGCGCAGCAGCATTGCGCCGCGCTGGGCAGCGATCAGGTGCGCGGCGACCGAACCGGCCACGCGGTCACGCGGCTGTTCACGACCGGTCAGCTCACCGATGCTGCGCTTGCGCGACAGACCAGCCAGCATCGGGACACCGAGCTCAAGGAAACGGTCCGAGCGCGCCAGCAGGATCATGTTGTGTTCGGTGGTCTTGCCGAAGCCGAAGCCCAGATCGATGACCAGATGCTTCTTGGCGACGCCGGCCATCTCGGCCTGGAACATGCGCTCGGTCAGGAAACGATGCACCTCGGCGACGACATCGTCGTAGTGCGGGGTGTCCTGCATGCTGCCCGGCTCGCCCTGCATGTGCATCAACACCACCGGCACGCCGAGCTCGGCGGCAGCCTCCAGCGCACCGGGCTGGCGCAGCGCATGAATGTCATTGATCAGGCCGGCACCGGCGGCGACGGCGGCACGCATCACCTCGGGCTTGAAAGTGTCGATGCTGATCGGCACGGAAGTTTCGCGCGCCAGGCGCTCGATCACCGGGATGACCCGGCGCAGTTCTTCGTCCAGCGGCACCGGCGCACTGCCGGGCCGGGTCGACTCGCCGCCGATGTCGAGCAGGTCGGCACCTTCGGCCACCAGCTGCAGGCCGTGTGCGACCGCGGCCTCGACGCTGTCGTGCTCACCGCCGTCGGAAAACGAATCCGGGGTGACATTGACGATGCCCATGACCCGCGGGCGATCCAGCCGCAGCAGGCGGCCGCCGCAATCGAGCTGGGGAGAAATGTCGAACATGGGCAGATCCACGAAGTACGCCAGCGCGTAGTTTACGCCGGACCACGCGAGCGCCTGCCGGTCGCGCTGACGAAGCCTGCCCTCAGCGCTGGCGGCGCTTGCGCTCCACGTAGACCGTCTTGGCGATGCTCATCAGCACGCCGACGGCGATGCCGATGCCGGCGCCGAGCAGGAAGTTGTCGCGGGTCAGGCCGATGGCCACGCCAATGATCGTGGCGATCACCATTTCAGTGGTGTGCGAGATCGGCTGCGGTGGGGGTGCGGACATGGCGACTCCAGAACGGGAACGAAAACAGAGCCACATTATGACCCGCCGGAAACGACGAAGGCCGGGTTTCCCCGGCCTTCGTCACTTACGTGGGCAACACTCAGATCTGTTCGGCAGGGCCGGCGATCGGGGCGACCGGACGGGCATCGCCGCCCTTGTCGTTGTTGCCGCCATCCTTGTTGCTGGCCGACTTGCCCCAGCCCGCCGGCGGCGGCGGATCGCGCCCTTCCATCACGGCGTTGATCTGCGGCGCATCGATGGTCTCGTACTGCAGCAGCAGCTGGGACATCGTGTGCAGCTTGTCGAGGTTGGCGGTCAGCAGCTCGGTGGTACGGGCGTAAGCCTTGTCCAGGATGCTGCGGACCACTTCGTCGATGCGGCGCGCGGTATCGTCGGACACGCTCTTGTGCTGCGTCACCGAACGGCCGAGGAACACTTCATCGTCCTCTTCACCGTAGGCGATCGGGCCGAGCTCGTCGGACAGGCCCCACTTGGTGACCATGTTGCGGGCCATCTTGGTGGCGCGCTCGATATCGTTGGAGGCACCGGTGGTGACCTTGTCGGTGCCGAAGATCAGCTCCTCGGCCACACGGCCGCCGTACAGCGAGCACAGCTGCGATTCGATCGCCACGCGGTTCATCGAGTACTTGTCGCCTTCCGGCAGGTACATCGTCACGCCCAGCGCACGGCCGCGCGGAATGATGGTGACCTTGTAGACCGGATCGTGCTCGGGCACCAGGCGGCCGACGATGGCATGGCCGGCTTCGTGATACGCGGTGAGCGTCTTTTCTTCTTCGCTCATCGCCATCGAACGGCGCTCGGCACCCATCAGGATCTTGTCGCGGGCACGGTCGAAGTGGTCCATGCGGACTTCCTTCTCACCGCCACGCGCCGCGAACAGCGCCGCTTCGTTGGCCAGGTTGGCCAGGTCCGCACCGGAGAAGCCCGGGGTACCGCGCGCGATCACCATCGGCTCGACATCGTCGGCCAGCGGCAGCTTGCGCATGTGCACCTTGAGGATCTGCTCGCGGCCCTTGACGTCCGGCAGGCCGACCACGACCTGGCGGTCGAAACGGCCCGGGCGCAGCAGCGCCGGATCCAGCACGTCCGGACGGTTGGTGGCGGCGATGACGATCACGCCCTCGCCTCCCTCGAAACCGTCCATTTCGACCAGCAGCTGGTTCAGGGTCTGCTCGCGCTCGTCGTGACCGCCGCCCAGGCCGGCGCCACGATGACGGCCGACGGCGTCGATTTCATCGATGAAGATGATGCACGGGGCCTGCTTCTTGGCCTGCTCGAACATGTCGCGCACGCGGCTGGCGCCGACGCCGACGAACATTTCCACGAAGTCCGAACCGGAGATCGAGAAGAACGGGACCTTGGCCTCACCCGCAATGGCGCGGGCCAGCAGGGTCTTGCCGGTACCCGGCGGGCCGACCATCAGCACGCCGCGCGGAATCTTGCCGCCCAGCTTGGTGAACTTGGTCGGGTCGCGCAGGAAGTCGACCAGTTCGCCAACCTCTTCCTTGGCCTCGTCGCAGCCGGCGACATCGGCGAAGGTGACCTTGATCTGGTCTTCGCCCTGCAGCTTGGCGCGCGACTTGCCGAAGGACATCGCGCCCTTGGCCCCGCCGCCACCGCCCTGCATCTGGCGCATGATGAAGATCCAGAAGCCGATGATCAGGATCACCGGGAGGAAGTTCATCAGGATCGCGCCCAGCGAGATGCCGCTGGACGGCGGCGCCTGCTCGAATTCCACCTTCTTGCCGCGCAGCACGTTGATCAGGTCGCGATCGTAGGGCGCGGTGATGGTGCTGGTCTGGCCGCTGCGGGTGGTGTAGGTCACATCATTGGCACCGCCGCGCATTTCGCCCAGCACTACTTTCTGGATGTTGCCGCTGTCCACCTGGTCGAGGAACTGCGAATACGTCGCACCCTGCGCGCCGGCTCCGCTGCTCTTCGGCGAGAAGCTCTGGAAGACCACCATCAGCACGACGGCGACGACCACCCATAGCAGGAGGTTCTTGGTCAAGTCGTTCATCCTCATTGGCTCCGGTGTTCCTCTAATTCCTGACGCGATTCGTATGGTTGAGCTTACTTGATCTGCGCGCGTTTTCCCTGCCCCAAGGCGTACACCTCGGGCGAGCGCTTACGGGACGCTTCAGGCTTGCGGATCACCACTTTGTCGTACCGGCGGCGCATTTCGCGCACGTAGTCGTCAAAGCCCACGCCCTGGAACAGCTTGATCAGGAACGCGCCACCGGGCTTGAGATGGTTGTCGGCAAACTCCAACGCCAACTCCGCCAGGTGCATCATCCGCGGTTGGTCCACCGCGTCCATTCCACTCTTATTGGGGGCCATATCCGAGAGCACAAGGTCTACCGGCTGATCCCCCAGCATGGCTTCGAACTCCGATAGGGCGGCCTGTTCCCTGAAGTCACCGTGAAGGAACTCCACGCCGGCCAGCGGCGGCATCTCCAGGATGTCCAGCGCCAGGACCCGCCCGGTGTCGCCGATCTGACGGCGGACCTGCTGGGACCAGCCGCCCGGGGCGGCACCCAGGTCGACCACGACCATGTGCGGCTTCAGCAGCCGATCCCGCTCCAGCAGCTCCTCCAGTTTGTAGGCCGCGCGCGAGCGCATGCCCTCGGCCTGGGCCTTCTTCACGAAGGGGTCGGCGAAGTGCTCTTTCAACCAACGTTGACTGCTTTTGCTGCGGGTTGCCATTGAGATGCGGGTCCGATGGGGAGGTCATGATACCCTGATCGCCCCAGTTAACCGCTTGTTCCTGAATGGCTATCGCCCTGACGTCTTCCCAAACCCGTTTCCTCCGCGGTCACGCGCATGATCTGAAAGCCCTGCTCCAGATCGGCGGCAAGGGGGTGACACCGGCCTTCCTGGCTGAACTGGAAGAGGTGCTGGAACGCCACGAGCTGATCAAGGTCAAGGTCGCCGCCGAAGACCGCGAGGCCCGCGACGCCCTCATCGCCGAGCTGGTCAGTGCCAGTGAAAGCGCGCTGGTGCAGCGCATCGGCCACGTGGCCGTGCTGTACCGCCCGAGCAAGGAACAGCGCCAGATCGTCCTGCCGCGCGGCTGATCCCGGAACGCCCATGCAGCTGAGCCACGAAATCCCCGATTACGCCTACGCACTGCGTGCCGCCGATGGCCGCAGCGCGAAGGTGAATGACCGGACCCTGGCCGCCAGTTTCATCCTGGCTCCGGACACGCTGATCGAAGCCTGGCCGGTGGCCGATATCGCCCGCCTCACCCCGGAAGACCTGGCGCCGGTGCTGGCGCTGAACCCCGCACTGGTGGTGCTGGGCACCGGCGATACCCAGGTGTTCCCGCCCGCTGCGGTCATGGCCGCATGCCTGACCCGGGGGATCGGCCTGGAAGTGATGAACAACCCGGCGGCCGCACGGACCTTCAACATCCTCGCCAGCGAGGGGCGCAAGGTGGCGGCGGCATTCATCCTGAAGGGGTGAGACCGGGATTTCCGTTCAGAAAAGGCCGCCCCTGGGGCGGCCTTTTTTGTGCCTGCGTCCCGGGCTCGACAGCGACGCATGGCGTCGCTCTACCACCCGGTTACGGGCTGTGCGGGGTAGAGCCGACCGTTGGTCGGCTGCATTGATTACCGCGGCGGCAGGTACAGCAGCGGATCGACCGGCTTGCCGTTGTAGCGGATCTCGAAGTGCAGCATGTCGCGCGCAGCGCCGGTGCGGCCCATTTCGGCGATCTGCTCGCCGGCCTTCACGCTCTGCCCTTCGCTGACCAGGCGCTTGCGGTTGTGGCCATACGCCGACAGCCACTGGTCGCTGTGCTTGATGATGATCAGCTCGCCGAAACCGACCAGGCCGGCACCGGAGTACACCACCACGCCGGCGGCGGTCGCACGGACCGGCTGGCCGCTGGCGCCGGCGATGTCCACGCCCTGCTTGGTCGCCTCACCGGCGACGAAGCGGCCAACGATCGCGCCATCGGCCGGCCAGCGCCAGCTGATGTTGCTCTTGATGGCGGTGGTCGGGGCCGGGGTGGCCGCCGGCGCCGTGCTGCCCGGACGCGGCGCGGTGACCACGGTGGTCGGGGCGCGGCCGGGGCTGCCACTGCCGCCCGGGTACAGGCGCAGCGACTGGCCGGGATAGATCGTGTACGGCTCGGCCAGCCCGTTCCAGGCAGCCAGATCGCGCGGGGTGATGTTGTGGATGCGGGCCAGTGCATACAGCGTGTCGCCGCGACGGACGACCGCGGTCTGGCCGGGCTTGGCCACCGAGGTCTGCGGCGTGCTGTGGGCCACGCCGCCGCCCGAGCCCGAGGGCCGCACCACGGTGGCAGTGCCGCAGGCGCTCAGCGCCGACACCACCAACAGCAGCGCGCCGCTGCGCACTCCCTTGCTCAAACGATCAGCACTCATGCGAACTTCGACCTCCATACAAGCCAGGCGACCAGCACGACCACCAGCGCGGTCGCGATCCAGCCCAGCGGTTCAATCCAACGGCGCAGCGCAGCTTCCGCGCGCGGCCCGCCAATACGAATGACCGCCGCCAGCACGTACACGCGCTTGCCACGGCCGATCAACATGCTCAGGAAATACTGCGGCAACGGCACGCCGACGATACCCGATGCCCATGTGAAGACCTTCATCGGGATCGGCATGAAGCCGCCCAGCACCAGGAAGGTGAACACTGCCCACGGCGACTCGGCCATCTTGGCCTGCACGATGGCGATACCGCCCTCGATGCTGCCCAGCATGCCCAGCGCGGCGAACACCGGCTTGAGCGCTTCAAAGGCGAAGTGACCCAGCGCATAGCCGACCAGCGCACCGGCCATCGAGCCGGCCAGGCTGAGCGTGGCGAACCACCAGCCGCGCTTGGGCTGGGCCACGCACATCGGCGCCAGCATCACCTCGGGCATCACCGGGAAGATGATCGCTTCGATGAAGCTCAACACCGTCAGATAGGTCGGGGCGCGCTCGTGCGCGGCCCACTTCATTGCCCGCTCGTACAGCGGACCAAAAATCTTCATGACGCAACGCTCCTTGGAATCAGTCCAGCATGCCAGACAGCAGCGGTACGAACGTGACCGGTGCCAGTACCTGCTGTTCGACACTGCCGTCATCGCGACGGGTCAACTGGATCAGCGACTGCGCGCCCGGGCCGCCGACCGGCGCCACCAGGCGCCCACCCACGGCCAGCTGCTCGACCAGCGCATCGACCAGCGCCGGTGCCGCCGCCGTCACCACGATTGCATCGTAAGGGCCGTGCTCGGCCCAGCCGACGCGCCCGTCGTCATGCTTGCTGCGGATGTTCATGCCCAGCGCGCGGAAGCGCTTGCGCGCCTGGCGCAGCAGATCGCCGATGCGCTCGACCGTGTAGACCTCCAGCCCGATCGCCCCCAGCACGGCGGCCTGGTAACCCGAGCCGGTGCCGACTTCCAGCACCTTCGTCGGCGCCGACTGCAGCACCGCTTCGGTCATGCGCGCAACCACCCAGGGTTGCGAAATGGTCTGGCCGTGGCCGATCGGCAGGGCGGTGTCTTCGTAGGCACGCGAGGCCAGTGCTTCATCGATGAACAGATGGCGCGGCACCACGCGGATGGCATTGAGGGTGGCTTCGTCGGCGATGCCGGCATCGCGCAGGCGGTCGACCAGGCGGTCGCGGACGCGCTGGGAGGTCATGCCGATGCCGACCGCTTCGGGCTGCAGGCGCAGGCGTGGGCTCATGCCGGCCGATCCAGCGCGGCGGTCAGCCCGCCGACCCAGCTGGCCACCTTCTCCAGCGCCTGGTAGCGGGTGAGGTCGACCTGGATCGGGGTGATCGAGATATAGCCGTTGCGCACCGCGTGGAAATCCGTGCCGGGGCCGGAGTCCTGTTCGCGCCCGGCCGGGCCGATCCAGTACACCTGGTTGCCGCGCGGGTCGCGCTGGGCAATGCAGCCTTCGGCGCGGTGACGGTTGCCCAGGCGGGTCACTTCGAAGCCGCGCACTTCGCTCCACGGCAGGTCCGGCACGTTGACGTTGAGGATGGTGTCGGCGGGCAGTGGATCGGCCTTGAGCCGGGTGACGATCTCCACCGCAGCGCGGGCGGCCGTTTCGAAGTTGCGTGGCTCGTGGTTGTGCGTGACCAGCGACATCGCCACGGCGGGCAGACCCAGGAAGCGCCCTTCCATCGCCGCCGAGACGGTGCCGGAATAGATCACGTCGTCGCCGAGGTTGGCCGCGTTGTTGATGCCCGACACGACGATATCCGGCTCGTACTCGAGCATGCCGGTGAGGGCCAGATGCACGCAGTCGGTCGGGGTGCCAGCCACCGAGCAGGTGTAGTGGTCGATGCGCTTCATGCGGATCGGCAGGTCCAGGGTCAGCGAATTGCTGGCGCCTGAGCGATCGCGATCGGGGGCGACCACGGTCACTTCATGACCTGCGTCACGCAATACCGTGGCGAGCATCTTGATGCCCGGCGCATCGACACCGTCGTCGTTGCTGACCAGAATCCGCATCTGCGATTTAACCGCTTGATTTTTCAAGACTTCGATTCCATCACTTCCCACTGTTGGCGGCGGTGGCCCTGCCCCTTCCGGAGCCCGACGACCGCGCAAGTGCGTCAGCTATTGTGCCGCAAGCGGACAGATCGTCCTACCCCGATAACGGTAGGCATCGCCCCTCCCGCCCATTAGGCTGTACGCATGTCACATTCTGAAGACGAAGATCCCGCGGCCCTGTTCCGGGCCGCCATCGGCGAGGTCAAGCCGCTGCGCAAGGTGGTCACCCCGCCGCCGGCCACGCCGCGGCCCAAGCCGCGTGCGCGCATGGCCGAACAGGATGAACAGGAGGCCCGCGGGGAATTCGCCCGGCTGCTGCGCGACAGCAGCCCACTGGAGGCCGGCGATACCGCCAGCTACCGGCGCGAGAATCTGCCGCCGCGGATGTTCCAGCGGCTCAAGCGCGGACAGTACTCCGTGCAGGACGAACTGGACCTGCATGGCGCGACGGTGGCCCAGGCCGAGACACTGGTGCGCCAGTTCCTGGTGGAAGCGCATGCCCATGAGTACGGCTGCGTGCGCATCATCCACGGCAAGGGACTGCAATCCGATGGCGGCGCACCGGTGCTGAAGAATCTGGTCGATCGTCTGCTGCGCCTGCGCAACGACGTGCTCGCGTTTCATTCCGCGCCCGCCGGCCAGGGCGGCACCGGCGCAGTGCTGGTGCTGCTGAGCAACCGATAACGCCGGCCCCGCCCACGCGCGCGGGGTAGAGCCGACCGTTGGTCGGCTGAGGAAGGCAGCCGACCAACGGTCGGCTCTACGCAATTTGCGGTGCCTGGACGGACGGCAGCCGACTAACGGTCGGCTCTACGCAATTTGTGGTGCCTGGACGGACGGCAGCCGACCAACGGTCGGCTCTACGCGGCCTGGGTGTCGGACTGGCTGGCGTCTTCTACCGGCCCCAGCTCATGCAGCACCGCGGTGGCGTAGCAGCCGGGCGGCAGCGCGAAGCTCAGTTCCAGCACCTCGGGAGCCAGCCACTGGTGCTGCAGCATCGCCGGGCGCAGGCGCAGCGCGCGGCGCTCCTGCTTCAGGCGGGCGCTTTCCAGGCCGGCGCGCAGTGCGAGCGATTGCGCATCGGCGACCGCGCCCAGCTCCAGCTCGGCGGCGGCACCGGTGCTGCGCAGTTCGCCCTCGCCCCACAACGGGCCGCTGGGATGAATGTCGAAGCGGCCGAGACGATCGGCCAGCAGATCCGTCCACGGCTCCGGGCCGAACACGCTGCGGCTACCATCGAGCATCCAGACCTCGCCGTCCAGCGGCGCGTCCCAGTTGCCCTGCTCCACGCGCGCCGCCAACACCTGGTTGAACAGCGCCGAACGGGCGGCCGAGAGCAGCAGCGAGCGCTGGTCCGGACGCATGCGGCGGCCACCGAACATCGCCAGCGCCGCCGGCACATTGCCGCCATCGCGACCGAAACGCTGTTCACCGAACCAGTTCGGCAGGCCGCGCGAGGCGATATGGGAAAGTCGCTCTTCGATGGCCGCAGCATCCCCCTGCACATCGCGCAGGACCAGCTTGAAGCGGTTGCCGGCCAAAGCACCGCGCTGCAGCTTGCGGTTGTGCCAGGTCGACTCGACCACCTCGATCTCATCGGAAGCCAGCAGCGCCGGATCCGGCGCCACGCGCTTGGGCAGGTGCACGCTGAAGCGCTGGGTGGTGACCGCATGGCGGTCTTTCATGCCGGCGTAGCTGACCGCCATGTCCGGCAGCCCGGCCCATTTGGCCAGCACCTTGGCGACGTGCACGGTGTTCGCGCCACGCTTGCGGATCGTCAGCAGCAGGTGCTCGCCCTCGCCGCTCGGCTCGAACGCCGGCAGTTCGTCGACCTGGAAATCCTCAGGCGTGGTGCGGATCTTCGCGGTGAGCAACGGCGCGCCGAACGCCAGCGGCAACGGGATCACAGCGCCACCAGCAGTACGCTGGCCTGGGCGGCGATACCCTCGCTGCGGCCGGTGAAGCCCAGCTTTTCCGACGTGGTCGCCTTGACGCTCACGCAGTCCAGCGCGATGCCCAGCACGGTGGCGATGCGCTCACGCATGGCCAGGGCGTGCGGGCCGACCTTCGGCCGCTCGCAGATCACGGTGATGTCGGTGTTGCCGACCTGCCAGCCGCGCTCGCGCAGCAGGCCGTTGCAATGCGCAAGCAGGTGCGCGCTGTCCGCGCCCTTCCAGCGCATGTCCGTCGGCGGGAAATGCACGCCGATGTCACCCAGCGCCAGCGCGCCGAGCATCGCATCACACAGGGCGTGCAGGATCACATCGCCATCGCTGTGCGCAAGCACGCCACAGCTGTGTTCGACCCGGATGCCACCGAGCATGAGGTGGTCGCCCTCGCCGAAGGCATGGACGTCGTAGCCCTGTCCGATGCGGAAGGGAGGGAACTGTGGCGTGGTCATTGCAAGAACCTGCGGTTGGGTGTGGCGCGTGCGGACGTCAGGGTTCGCGACGCGACAACACGAATTCGAAACGGGACAGATCAGCCGGGGTGGTGACCTTGAAGTTGTCTTCGCTGCCTTCCACCAGCAGCGGGCGCAGCCCTTGGCGCTCCATGGCCATGGCCTCGTCGGTGACCTCCACGCCGGCATCGGCCGCCTCCTGCAGCGCGCGCGCCAGCTGGTGGCGGCGGAACAGCTGCGGGGTCAGCGCGCGCCACAGGCGCTCACGCGGCTCGGTGGCATCGATGCCGCCGTCGTCGCCGGCACGCTTGAGGGTGTCGCGGACGGGGGCGGCGAGGATCGCGCCGACCGGGTCGGCACGCCCCACTTCCAGCAGGCGGCCCAGATCGGCAGCGGCCAGGTTGGGGCGGGCGGCATCGTGGACCAGCACGAAATCATCGGCCCGCACGTCATCGGGCAAGGCATGCAGGCCGGCCAGTACCGAGCCGGCACGGGTCGCCCCGCCGATGCAGGTCAGGATGGGTTTGTCCGCCAGCGACTGCCAGCCCGGCCAGTCGGCGTCATCCTCGGCGACCACCACCATCACCCCGGCCACGACCGGGTGCGAGAGCAGCGCCTGGAGGGTATGGGCCAGCAACACGCGGTCGCCGGCCAGCAGATACTGCTTGGGCGTGGGCCCGCCGAAGCGGGTGCCACGTCCAGCGGCGGGCACCACCGCCCAGATGCCGGCCATCAGGGCACGTCCTGGTGCGGCGCGTCCGGATCGGGAACGGCCGTCGGTGCACGCGGCGGCGGCACCGGCGCGTCTTCGACCACGCGGTAGAACTTCTCGCCGGGCTTGATCATGCCCAGCTCGCTGCGCGCGCGTTCTTCGATGGCCGCCTCGCCTTCCTTGAGGTCCTTGACCTCGGCAGCCAGCGCGTCATTGCGCTGCTGCAGGCCGGCGTTGTCCCGCTTCTGGTTCTCGACCTGGGCTTCGAGCATCATCACCTCGCCCGAGTTGCCCGGTCCAAACCAGAAGCGGTACTGCAGCCACGCGAGCAGCAGCGCGAGCACCAGCAGCAGCCAGCGCCAGTTGCGCATGCGATCAGCGCTTCAGCGACACGAACGCGTCACGACCAGCGTAACGCGCGCCGGCACCGAGGGCTTCCTCGATCCGCAGCAGCTGGTTGTACTTGGCCACGCGATCGCTGCGGCACAGCGAGCCGGTCTTGATCTGGGTGGCGGTGGTGGCCACGGCGATGTCGGCGATGGTGGTGTCTTCGGTTTCGCCCGAACGGTGCGAGACGATCGAGGCGTAGTTGGCCGCGTGCGCCATGGCGATCGCTTCCAGGGTCTCGGTCAGGGTGCCGATCTGGTTGACCTTGATCAGGATCGCGTTGGCGGTGCCGGACTCGATGCCTTCCTTGAAGATCTTCGGGTTGGTGACGAACAGATCGTCACCGACCAGCTGCACCTTGTTGCCGATGCGGTCGGTCAGCAGCTTCCAGCCGGCCCAGTCGTTCTCGGCCAGGCCGTCTTCGATGGTGATGATCGGGTACTGCGCGGCCCAGTCGGCCAGGAAGTCGACGAACTGCTCGGAGGTCAGGCGCTTGTTCTCGCCGACCAGGTTGTACTTGCCGTTCTCGTAGAACTCGCTGGAGGCCACGTCCAGGCCCAGCAGCACGTCTTCACCGGCGGTGTAGCCGGCCTTGCCGATCGCTTCAAGGATGGTGTCCAGCGCTTCGACGTTGCTGCGGAAGTCCGGCGCGAAGCCGCCCTCATCGCCCACCGCCGTGCTCAGGCCATGGCCCTTGAGCACCGACTTGAGCGAATGGAAGATCTCGGTGCCGGCACGCAGCGACTCGGAGAACGAGGTGAAGCCGACCGGCAGCACCATGAACTCCTGGAAGTCGACGTTGTTGTCGGCATGTGCGCCGCCGTTGATGATGTTCATCATCGGGACCGGCAGGGTCACGTCGCGGCCATTGGCCAGGTGCTGCCACAGCGCCTGCTTCTTCGAGGCGGCCACGGCATGCGCGTTGGCCAGCGAAACCCCCAGCAGCGCGTTCGCGCCCAGGCGGCCCTTGTTCTCGGTGCCGTCCAGATCGATCAGGCGGCGGTCCAGGCCTTCCTGGTCGGCGGCGTCGAAGCCCTTCAGTGCCGTGGCGATCGTGGTGTTGACGTTGGACACGGCGTTGCGCACGCCCTTGCCCAGGTAACGGGTTTTGTCGCCGTCACGCAGTTCCACGGCTTCCTTGGTGCCGGTCGAGGCGCCCGACGGCACCGCGGCACGACCGAACGAGCCGTCCTCGAGGATGACTTCGGCTTCCAGCGTGGGGTTGCCACGGCTGTCGAGGATTTCACGGGCGTGGATGCTGCGGATCGTGGTCATAGCGGGCCGGTTACCAGTCAGAGAGGGGAGGCGCCGCCAATGCAGCGCCGAAAAAAACATGCCGCGTGATTATCCCTGCACACCCGTCACTTGCCAAATCGGCGTGGCCGACGGCAGCACCCCGGCCACGGTGGCCTGGCGCGAGACCAGCGATGGGATCAACAACACCAGCATCAACAGCGCCAGCAGGAGCAGTGCGCCACCGCCGCCAGCCGCCTGCCGGCGCAGCCGGAATGCGAGCACGCTGGCAGTGACACAGACCAGCGCGACGGTCCCGGTCAGCGACAGCGTGACCAGCAGCAACGGGCGCACCGAGCGCAGCGCGTTGTCGCCATCGCCCGGCGAGCCGACGCTGGCCAATACCAGCAGCACCAGCACGAACACACCGCCCCAGGCGGTCATCGCCGCACCCAGCGCGATCCAGCCCCAAGCCCAACCGCGCCAGCCGCGGCGCACCGCGGGTGACGCCGGCACGTCGGCCATCATGCGAAGCGCGAGAACCCGTGCTTCTTGGTGACCGCGTCGAGTTCCATCAGGGTTTCAAGCAGTTCTTCCATGCGATCCAGCGGCCACGCATTGGGGCCATCGGACAGCGCCTTGGACGGATCCGGATGGGTCTCGGCGAACAGGCCCGAGACACCGACCGCCACTGCCGCGCGCGCCAGCACCGGCACGAACTCGCGCTGGCCGCCGGAGCTGTTGCCCTGCCCGCCCGGCAGCTGCACCGAATGGGTGGCATCGAACACGACCGGGCAACCGGTATCGCGCATCACCGACAGCGAACGCATGTCGCTGACCAGGTTGTTGTAGCCGAAGCTGGCACCGCGCTCGCAGACCATGATGTCCTGGTTGCCGGTGGCCTTGGCCTTCTCGACGACCGGCTTCATGTCCCACGGCGACAGGAACTGACCCTTCTTGATGTTGACCGGCTTGCCGGCCGCACACACCTTGGTGATGAAATCGGTCTGACGCACCAGGAACGCCGGCGTCTGCAGCACGTCCACCACCGAGGCCACTTCGTCCATCGGGGTGTATTCGTGCACGTCGGTCAGCACCGGCACGCCGATCTGCTTCTTCACCTCAGCCAGGACCTTCAGGCCCTCTTCCATGCCCGGGCCGCGGAAGGCGGTACCCGAGGTGCGGTTGGCCTTGTCGAAGCTCGACTTGAAGATGAAGTTGATGCCGAGGCGATCGGTGATTTCCTTCAACTTGCCAGCCACGTCCAGCTGCAGCTGCATCGACTCGATCACACACGGGCCGGCGATCAGGAACAGGGGCTGGTCCAGCCCGACGTCGAATCCACACAGTTTCATGGCGTTTCCTTGTTGTCCGGCGAACACTGGCCAGGCCAGCCGCCGTGGGTGATTAGCGCTCTGCAATGGGGGCACGTGGCCCCCACTGCAAGTGCGGCGTGCCGATCAGGCGGCCGCGTCCTGGGCCAGCTTGCCACCGGCCTTGCGCTCGCGCGCGGCACGGATGAAGCCGATGAACAGCGGGTGGCCGTCGCGCGGGGTCGACAGGAACTCCGGATGCGCCTGGCAGGCCAGGAACCACGGGTGCTGGTCGCGCGGCAGTTCGATGACTTCCACCAGGGTGTCATCCATCGATTTGCCCGCGATCACCAGGCCGGCATCTTCCAGCTGGGTGCGATAGCGGTTGTTGAACTCGTAACGGTGGCGGTGACGCTCGGCGACCACGTCCTTGCCGTACAGCTCGCGGGCCAGCGTGCCCGGCTTCAGGCGCTGCTCCTGCAGGCCCAGGCGCATGGTGCCGCCCAGGTCGCTCTTGTCGTCACGCTTCTCGACATCGCCGGTGGCGGTGCGCCATTCGGTGATCAGGCCGATCACCGGGTTCGGCGACTGGCGATCGTTCTCGGTGCTGTTGGCACCGTCCAGGCCGGCCACGTGGCGGGCGAAATCGACCACTGCGGCCTGCATGCCGTAGCAGATGCCGAAGTACGGCACCTGCTGCTCACGGGCGAATTGCGAGCTCAGCACCTTGCCTTCGAAACCACGGTCGCCGAAGCCGCCCGGCACCAGGATGCCGTCGACATCCTTCAGCGCGGCCAGGTCGCTGTCTTCCAGCTCCTGCGCTTCGAGCCACTTCAGGTTGACCTTGGTGCGCTGGCGCAGGCCGCCGTGCTTGAGCGCTTCGCCGACCGACTTGTAGGCGTCCTGGTGGTCGACGTACTTGCCGACCACCGCGATGGTGACCTCGTCCAGCGGGTGCAGGGTGGCGTCCACCGCCGCTTCCCACTCGTGCAGGTCGGCCGGGCCGGCCTTGTCGCCGAGCTTGAGCTGGTTGATGACGATGTCATCCAGGCCCTGCGCGTGCAGGCCCATCGGAATGCGGTACAGCACGTCCACGTCCGGCACGCTGATCACGGCGCGCTCGGAGACGTTGGTGAACTGGGCGATCTTGCGGCGCTCCGAATCCGGCACGACCTGCTCGGAACGGCACAGCAGCACGTCCGGCTGGATGCCGATCGAACGCAGCTCCTTGACCGAGTGCTGGGTCGGCTTGGTCTTCAACTCGCCGGCGGCAGCGATGTACGGCACCAGGGTCAGGTGCATGAACAGCGCCTTCTCCGGGCCGCGCTCGGTGCGCACCTGGCGGATCGCCTCCAGGAACGGCAGCGACTCGATGTCGCCCACCGTACCGCCGATCTCCACCAGCGCCACGTCGAAGCCTTCGGTGGCCTCGTCCATGCAGCGGCGGATCTCATCGGTGATGTGCGGAATGACCTGCACGGTGGCGCCCAGGTAGTCGCCGCGGCGCTCCTTGCGGATCACGTTCTCGTAGATGCGGCCGGTGGTGACCGAGTTCTTGCGGCTCAGGCGGGTGCGCACGAAGCGCTCGTAATGGCCCAGGTCCAGGTCGGTCTCGGCGCCGTCATCGGTGACGTAGACCTCACCGTGCTGGAACGGGCTCATGGTGCCCGGGTCGACGTTGATGTACGGATCGAGCTTCATCATCGTCACCCGCAGGCCGCGGGCCTCGAGGATGGCGGCAAGCGACGCGGCGGCAATACCTTTGCCGAGCGAGGACACTACGCCGCCGGTTACGAAGATCAAGGGAGTCATGGCTGGGGGTGTCCTGTCAGGAAGGGGGAAACGGCGCCGACGCGCAGGGCGACGGACGACGTGAAGGGGGAAATCGGAGCGATCCGGGCGGCTGCGGGGCGTTCACGCGCCAGGGCCGGGATCAGGGGGGATGCGGTGCGGGAGTGGGTCAGCGACGTCGGGTCAGCCGTGCCAGCCACTGTCTGGACCGTCACCTCCTGCCTACCCTGCTGGCGATCGCGCACGATCAGGCCAGTCCATTCGCTGATGGATGACACGCACTACTCCCGGAAAGCCATAGTTTACAGATTGACGGCCTCCAGCCCAAGGGGCGGATGACGGTCTTCACATAAAAAGAAGAGCCCCGGCGCGATACCGGGGCTCATGTTGACTACTTTTTCAGATCCCCAGGTCTCTCTGGTGGAGAGCCCCCTTGGAGTTCAAGGGGGCGCGCCGACAGGCGCGGGGATGTGGAAGAGAGGGTGAGCGGGGCCCACGGTTTGCCGCGCAAACCGTGGGGAAGCGTCAGCGCGAAGCGCTTATCGCTTCTTCCGCGCTTCTTCTTCCTCTTCCTTCTGCGGGGCCTGCTCGCCCCTGGCCTTCATTTCGGCCGTGGCGGCCGCGCGGCGCTTGGCCTTGGCGTCCGCCTCGGCCTGCGCCTTGTTGGCCTGTTCGCCCTGCTGCGGCGTGGGCTGGCCCTGTCCGGCGTTCTGGGCCAGTGCCATGGGCACGGCCACCACGGCGGCGGCGATGGCAACGATGGTCAGCAACTTCTTCATGGGGTGCTCCTCGCGGTATGGCATGGAATGGGGCGCCGGAGGCTCCGGTTTCCCATCCAGCACAGTCTATCGCGCCCCGGTCGGCCGCCCCCTGAACGTGTGGCGTGCAAAAAACCCGTCCAGACCGCAAACTTCGCCGTCGCATTGCGCTTTATGAAGACAGATGAACGCCCGCTATAACGCCGCCGATATTGAAGTCCTGTCCGGCCTGGACCCGGTCAAGCGCCGCCCCGGCATGTACACCGACACCGCGCGCCCGAACCATCTGGCGCAGGAAGTCATCGACAATGCCGTCGACGAAGCCCTGGCCGGGCATGCCCACACGGTCGAAGTCACGCTGTTCAAGGACGGCAGCTGCGAGGTCAGCGATGACGGCCGCGGCATGCCCGTGGACATCCACCCCGAGGAGAAGATCCCCGGCGTCGAACTGATCCTGACCCGCCTGCACGCGGGCGGCAAGTTCAACAACAAGAACTACACCTTCTCCGGCGGCCTGCATGGCGTTGGCGTGAGCGTGGTCAACGCGTTGTCCACCCTGGTCGAAGTGCATATCAAGCGCGACGGCAGCGAACACCGCATCACCTTCCGCAACGGCGACCGCGCCACCCCGCTGGAAGTGGTCGGCAGCGTCGGCAAGAAGAACACCGGTACCCGCGTGCGCTTCTGGGCCGACCCGAAGTACTTCGACACGCCCAAGTACAACCTGCGCGCGCTGCGCCACCTGCTGCGTGCCAAGGCCGTGCTGTGCCCGGGCCTGACCGTGAAGCTCCACGACGAAGCCACCGGCGAGCAGGACACCTGGTACTACGAAGACGGCCTGAGCGATTACCTCAAGGCCGAGCTCGGCGAGCGCGAGATGCTGCCGGCCGACCTGTTCGTGGGCCACCTGAAGAAGGAAAACGAGGTGGTGGACTGGGCCCTGGCCTGGATCCCCGAAGGCGAGCTGGTCCAGGAAAGCTACGTCAACCTGATCCCGACCGCCCAGCACGGCACCCACGCCAATGGCCTGCGCACCGGCCTGACCGAGGCGCTGCGCGAGTTCTGCGACTTCCGCAACCTGCTGCCGCGTGGCGTCAAGCTGGCCCCGGAGGATGTCTGGGACCGCGTGTCGTTCGTGCTGTCGCTGAAGATGACCGACCCGCAGTTCAGCGGCCAGACCAAGGAACGCCTGTCCTCGCGCCAGGCCGCCGGCTTCGTCGAGGGCGCTGCGCATGATGCCTTCAGCCTGCTGCTGAACCAGAACGTCGCATTGGGCGAGCAGATCGCCCAGCTGGCGATCGAGCGCGCCAGTGCGCGCCTGAAGACCGAAAAGCTGGTGACCCGCAAGAAGGTCACCCAGGGCCCCGCCCTGCCCGGCAAGCTGGCCGACTGCATCAGCCAGGACCTGTCGCGCACCGAGCTGTTCCTGGTCGAAGGCGACTCCGCCGGCGGCAGTGCCAAGCAGGCCCGCGACAAGGACTTCCAGGCGATCCTGCCGCTGCGCGGCAAGATCCTCAACACCTGGGAAGTGTCCTCGGGCAGCGTGCTGGCCTCCGAGGAAGTGCACAACCTGGCCATCGCGATCGGCTGCGACCCGGGCAAGGAAGACATCGCCGGCCTGCGCTACGGCAAGGTCGTCATCCTGGCCGACGCCGACTCGGACGGCCTGCACATCGCGACCCTGCTGACCGCGCTGTTCCTCAAGCACTTCCCGGCACTGGTCGATGCCGGCCACGTGTTCGTGGCGATGCCGCCGCTGTTCCGTGTCGACGTGGGCAAGCAGGTGTTCTACGCCCTGGACGAGGAAGAGAAGCGCACGATGCTGGACAAGATCGAGCGCGAGAAGATCAAGGGACAGGTCAGCGTGACCCGCTTCAAGGGGCTGGGTGAAATGAACCCGCAGCAGCTGCGCGAGTCCACCATCCATCCCGATACGCGTCGCCTGGTGCAGCTGACCATCGATGATGGCGAGCAGACCCATTCGCTGATGGACATGCTGCTGGCCAAGAAGCGCGCCAGCGACCGCAAGGGCTGGCTGGAAAAGAAGGGCGACCTGGCTTCGCTGGAG
Source organism: Stenotrophomonas sp. AS1 (assembly GCF_048957655.1). Classification (NCBI taxonomy): domain Bacteria; kingdom Pseudomonadati; phylum Pseudomonadota; class Gammaproteobacteria; order Lysobacterales; family Lysobacteraceae; genus Stenotrophomonas; species Stenotrophomonas sp. AS1. The sequence continues at coordinate 37,899 of NZ_JARVXM010000002.1, forward strand.
GTCTGATCCGCCTCGAGTGGCACTGAAAGAACCCGCCTTCCGGCGGGTTTTTTCTTGCCTGTGCCACCAGGCATGGATGCATGCAGCGGGAAGGATTACCGTGGCGTCACCGCATTCGCAGGAACCCCCATGCCGTTCGATCCCACCCTGCAACTGGACAGTGCGCGCCTGGTGCTGACACCGATCCGCGCCACGGACGTGCAGGCCTTGTTCTCGATCCAGTCCGACCGTGTCGGCATGCGCTACTGGAACCCTCCGGCGTGGACCGACCTCAAGCAGGCCTACGTACAGATCCTCGACGATCTCGCCGCGCTGGAGGCAGGCACGCAACTGAAACTGGCGATCCGTGAGCACGTGGACGGACCGCTGCTGGGCATCGTGGTCGTGTTCGCGATCGACGAGACGTCCAGGCGCGCGGAGATCGGGTATCACCTGGCGCCGTCGGCACAGGGCCAGGGCTACATGCACGAGGCGCTGTCACGGTTCGCGGCCTACCTGTTCGATGAACTGCGCATGCGTCGGCTGGAAGCGGAGATCGATCCGCGCAACGTCTCGTCGGCCAAGGTGCTGGAGCGGATCGGGTTCCAGCGCGAAGGACTGCTGCGGGAGCGCTGGCGGGTTGCCGGCGAGGTCTCCGATTCAGCCGTCTACGGCCTGCTGGCACGCGAGTGGCAGGATCGGGCCGACCCGGCGCCGCGTTAGAACGGGCGCGGCGCCATCCTGCGTATACCGGCCTCGCCCCGCCCCGTCCGGCACGCTCCCTCCCACGAAAAAGCCCGCCTTGCGGCGGGCTTTTCGATGTTCAACCGTGCGGACCGGTCAGGCCCAGCCGAACAGTTCGAACAGGCGCAGGATCAGGTACGCACAGCCGCCGGCGGCCGGGATCGTCAGGATCCACGCCCACACGATGCGCTCGATCACGCCGAAGCGCAGCGAACGCGGGTTCTTGGCAAAGCCCACGCCCATGATCGCGGTGGAGATGCTGTGGGTGGTCGAGACCGGCATGCCGAAGTGCGCGGCCAGGGTCAGGATGGTGGCCGAGCTGGTTTCCGCGGCGAAGCCGTGGATCGGGTGCAGCTTGACCATCTTGTGGCCCAGGGTCTTGATGATCTTCCAGCCGCCCGAGGCGGTACCGGCGGCCATCACCACGGCGCAGGTCAACACGATCCACATGGCGATGCCGTCGCCGGCGCTCGCGTCCGGGTGCATGAAGGCCAGCCAGGACGGCAGGTCGTTCAGGGCACCGGTCGCTTCGGCACCGATCAGCGTCATGGCGATGATGCCCATGGTCTTCTGCGCATCGTTGTGGCCGTGGGCGAAGCCCATGTAGGCCGCCGAGGCGATCTGGGCCTTGCCGAAGAACGCATTGACGATGCGCGGGCGCGCCAGCCGGCCGATGAACCCGCCCACCTTGGCCATGCCCGCGATGATCGCCCACAGCAGCAGCATCACCGCGATGCCGAGCAGGAAGCCGGCGATCGGCGAGGTGATCATCGGCAGGAACACCTTCCACAGCAGGCCCTTGTTCTGGGCCCAGGTGCCGATGCGCTCGGACCAGATCAGCGCGTCCCAGTTGTTATGGGCCGCGGCCAGGCCGGCGCCGCACAGGCCGCCGATCAGGGCGTGCGAGGACGAGGACGGCAGTCCCTTCCACCACGTGATCAGGTTCCAGATGATGCCGCCCAGCAGCGCGCACAGGATCACCTGCGGGGTCACATCGACCACGTTGGTGTTGAGCAGGCCCGAGGCGATGGTCAGCGCGACGGCGGTGCCGGTCAGCGCGCCGATCAAGTTCATGAACGCGGCGAGCATCACCGCCCAGCCGGGCGAGAGCACTTTGGTCGCCACCACGGTGGCGATGGAGTTGGCGGTATCGTGGAAGCCGTTGATGAACTCGAAGACGAGCGCGGCCAGGATCACCACCAGGACAAGGGTCAGCATGCTGTGGCGTCCGTCAGCTGTTCTTCAAGACGATCTGGTAGGCGACCACGCCGGCCTCGCGGCAACGATCGATGGCCTTTTCCAGGATCTCGAAGAACTCCTTGAGCAGGAACATCTGCAGGCTGTCCAGGCGGCCGGAATAGATGTCGCGGTACAGCTCGAGCATCAGGCGGTCGGCTTCGTTCTCCAGCGAGCGCAGCTTCTCGTTGAGCGCGGTCATCCGGTCCAGGTTCATGTGGCGCAGGTCGCCCACCATCTCCACCACCACGCTGGCGGCCTGCTCCAGCATCGCCGCGCGCGGCGCGAAATCGATGTGTTCCAGGTGCTGGGTGGCCAGCGAATAGCGATCGGCGAACTTCTCGATCTGCTTGGGAATCTTGTACAGCGCCGAGCCCAGCGCTTCGATGTCTTCGCGCTCGATCGGGGTCATGAAGCTGTCGACCAGCGCCTGGCTGATCTTGTCCGAGGCGGCGCGCTCGCGCAGGCGGGCCAGCTTGAAGGCGTCCAGCGCCGGCTGGCGGTCCGCTTCGCGCAGCATCGCGTGCAGCGCCTTGGCGCTGTCCTGGGCGGCCTGGGCAGCCTCGTCCAGCAGGGTGTAGAACTGTTTGCCGGAGCCAAAAATGGTCTGCAGAGAGAACATTGAGAAACCTATTCGCCGTCGAGGAAGGACGGCACCGGGCGGAATTATGACGGTTTGATGTCCAATCCGGGTACTCCCTGTCATCTTCACGCTCCCACGGCCCTGCCTGAACGACCCTGATTGCATCCCTGCCCCGGCCTTTTGTTAAGATGCGCGGGCACCTTCGGGTGCACTCTATGGACGACGACCCTTACCCCCCGCCGCACCGCCGCGCTTACGCGCCCTCCGGTAGCCGACATCGCTTGAACACGCCCTCCCTGCCACCAACCGGGGATGAAGCCCGTGTTTGAACTGCTTATCGTCCTTGCCCTGATCCTGCTCAACGGCTTCTTCGCCATGTCCGAAATGTCGGTCATGACCTCGCGCAAGAGCCGCCTCAAGCAGATGGCCGCCACCAGCAAACGCGCCGAGCGCGCGCTTGAACTGTCTGAAAAGCCCGAGAGCTTCCTGTCCACGGTCCAGATCGGCATCACCCTGATCGGCATCCTGACCGGTGTGTTCGGCGGTGAGGCGATCGGCCTGGCCATCGCCGAGTGGCTGCACGGCATCGTCCCCGCCTTCGCCTACTCCAGTGAAGTGGGCAAGGCGCTGGCGGTTGCCCTGATCACCTTCCTGACGCTGATCTTCGGTGAACTGGTCCCCAAACGACTGGCCATTACCCGTTCGGAAGACATCGCCGGGCTGGTCGCCTGGCCGATGGGCTGGCTGTCCCGGATCGCTTTCCCGTTCGTGTGGCTGCTCTCCCACAGCACCCGACTGGTGCTGCGCGTGCTCGGCCTGGGCAAGGATGAGGCCGCCTCGGTCACCGAAGAAGAGATCCGCATGCTGGTGGCCGAGAGCCACGAAGCCGGCGTGATCGACGCCCACGAGCGCGACATGATGAACCGCGTCATGCGCCTGGGCGACCGCACCGCCGACAGCCTGATGACCCCGCGCAACCGGATCGCCTGGCTGGATACGCAGGCCGCGCCGGAGAAGAACATCGCCACCATGCGCGAGAACGAGTTCTCCCGTTACCCGGTGTTCCGCGACAACGACCAGGACATCGTCGGGGTGCTGGAAGTCAAAAGCCTGGTGACGCGCCTGGTGCGCGATGACCATTCGCTGTTCCAGAACCTGCGCGAGCCGCTGTACGTCTCCGAGTCCACCCACGCGATGAAGCTGCTGGAGATCTTCCGCGAGGAGCAGCAGTCGATGGCGCTGGTGGTGGACGAGTACGGCGAGATCCAGGGCCTGGTCACCATCAGCGACCTGATGGGCGCGGTGGTCGGCCGCCTGCAGTCGGTGGAGAACGTGGACGAGGACGCACTGGTCGTGACCCGTGAGGACGGCTCGTTCCTGGTCGATGGCTCGCTGTCGATCGAGGACCTGCGCGAACTGATGGGCAACGCCGAGCTGCCCGATGCCGACGATGGCGATTACTACACGCTGGCTGGCATGTGCATCCATTATTTCGGCCGCATCCCGCATGCGGGCGAGTACTTCGATTGGGCCGGCTGGCGCATCGAGATCGTCGATCTCGACGGTGCACGTGTCGACAAGCTGCTGCTGCGCACCCTGAGCGAAGACGAAACCGATGACATCACCGGCTGAGCCGACGCCGCCGGATCCGACGCGGCCGCAGTACCGCAACGAGGGTATCCGTACCCTCCTGGCGATGTTCGACCACGGTGACCCGGAGGAACGGCTGCTGCTGGGCCAGATCCTGCAGGATCTGCAGCAGAGCGCGTTCGGTGTGTTCCTGTTCGTGGCGATCCTGCCGGCCTTCATTCCGATTCCGGGGATCGGCGGCGCGGTCAGTGGGCCGCTGGTGGTCCTGATCGGTGCGCAGATGCTGTGCGGCATGCGCCGGCCATGGCTGCCGGGCTTCATCCGCAACCGTGGGCCCAAGCGCGGCACCATGCATCGCTTCCTGGAGCGCATTGACGGCCCGCTGCGGCGCTTGGACCGCCTGCTCAAACCGCGGATGGCCGGACTGCTGGTGCCGCTGCCCGCCCATGCCTTCAGCGGCCTGCTGCTGATCCTGATCGGCGTGCTGTTGTCGCTGCCGATCCCGCTCACCAACTATCTGTTCGGCTTCCAGTTGCTGCTGTTCGCGCTGGCGCTGCTGGAACGCGACGGCGTGCTGATGCTGGTCAACTGGGTCGGCGCGGTGGCTGCCGTGCTGTTCTTCGGCTTCAGTTCGGGCCACCTGGTGGGCTACACGGTGGACCTGTTCCAACGCTGGTTCGGCTGAGGCCGGCCCCCCTTCACGCGACGCGCCATGAAAAAAGCCGACCCCGCGGCCGGCTTCAGCACCACAATGGCCGGCGCAGGGCCGGCCCTGTGAGCCCGGTTACGCGCCGGGCTTGAGATCCACCGTGCCGGTGTCGGACATCGCGCCCGGGTCATCGGTCACGGCCGACAGCACGAAATACAGGGCCTTGCCGAGCAGGCCACCCGGGCCATCCCAGTATTCGGCCGATTCGGCGCTGACGTGGATCAGGCGCAGGTTCGGGTCGTCCTTGCCGCCCGGGAAGAAGATCTTCATCGCTGGTGACCAGAGTTCGTCGATCTTGGCGCGGTCATGGACCACCCGCGCGGTACCCGAGACCGAGACATAGGTATTGCCCGAGGGCGAGGCGTAGGCCACGTTGACGCGCGGGTTGGCGGTGATTTCCGCGATCTTCGGGCTGTCGGCGCCGGTGGCGAACCACAGGTCGCCATCGAACTCGACTTCCTGCGTGCCCAGCGGACGACTGAACAAGCGTCCGTCCGCACCGACCGTGGTGAACATCGCGATGTCCACGCCGCGGATCAGTTCGGCCAGTTGTTTGATGTGCTGCTGGCGATCGTGTTCGGCCATGGGGTGACTCCTGCAAGGGGAGCCACCATCACAGCCGATCGGCGGCTACGGCGACGTGAACCGCGCGGTCACACCTTCTTCGCATGCGCCGTGTGCATTACGCCTGCAGTGCGCGCCATGCCTGCATCGCCAGCCCGAACGAGCGCTTGCGCGCGGCATGGTCGTAGATGTTGGCGGTGACCAGCACTTCGTCAGGCTTGTGTCGTGCCACGAATGCGGCCAGCCCTTCCTGCACCTGCTTCACGTCACCGACCACTGCGCAGGCCAGCGCGTTCTGCACGCCGGCCTTTTCGTGCGGCTGCCAGAACGCTTCGATGTCGTCGATCGGCGGCGGAATCAGGCCCGCCAGGCCACGGCGCAGATTGACGAAACTCTGCTGCTGGGTGGTGAACAGCCGCTTGGCGTCAGCTTCCGAATCGCTGGCCACCACGTTCAGGCCCAGCACCGCGTACGGCGCCTGCAGATACTGCGAGGCACGGAATTCGCGGCGGTAGACCGCCAGCGCTTCATCCATCGCGTCGGGGGCGAAGTGCGAGGCGAAGGCGAACGGCAGGCCCATCGCCGCCGACAGGCGCGCACTGAACAGGCTCGAGCCCAGCAGCCACACCTGCACCGGAATGCCGGCGCCGGGCACGGCGCGCACGGCCTGGCCCTTCTGGGCCGGTTCGAAGTAATGCAGCAGCTCGCGCACGTCCTGCGGGAACTGGTCGGCGCTGTCGAAGTAGCGGCGCAGTGCGCGGGCGGTCGGCTGATCGGTGCCGGGCGCGCGGCCCAGGCCCAGATCGATGCGGTCCGGGTACAGCGAAGCCAGCGTGCCGAACTGCTCGGCCACCTGCAGCGGCGAGTGGTTGGGCAGCATGATGCCGCCGGCACCGACACGGATGCGCTTGGTGCCCCCGGCCACATGGCCGATCAGCACGGCAGTGGCGGCGCTGGCGATGCCGGGCATGTTGTGGTGCTCGGCCAGCCAATAGCGATGGAAACCCCAGCCTTCGGCGTGCTGGGCCAGGTCCAGCATGTTGGCGAAGGCCTGCGTGGTGTCGCTGCCTTCGCAGACCGGCGCCAGATCAAGAATCGACAGCTGCATCATGAATGCTCGTTCCAACCAGGAGATATCTCACTGAGATGGGGCTGTCCGCGCGGTTTGCCACCGCCCACAAGGCACGGGTGGCAAAACGCTGATTTCCGTCTCGCGACGATTCAGGACAATCAACGCCGTGAAGACGGCTCAGGCGGCGTCGGCGTCCTGGTCCACCAGCGGCTGCAGGGCCGCGTCCAGCGCCACGCGCTCGTCGAACACGAAGCAGCGGCCGTCATAGCCCTCGCCGCCCACGGCCTCGAAATAGCCCAGGATGCCGCCGTCCAGCTGCAGCACGTTGTCCATGCCGTCATTGCACATCCACAGGGCCGCCTTCTCGCAGCGGATGCCGCCGGTGCAGAAGCTGACCACGGTGCTGTCCTTGAGCGCCTCACGGTGCGGGGCCAGCGCGTCGGGCAGATCGGTGAACTTGGTGATCGGCAGCACCAGCGCGTCCTGGAAGGTGCCGTACTCGATCTCCTGGGTGTTGCGGGTGTCCAGCATCACCACCGGCTTGCCGGCGTCGTCATGCCCCTGGCGCAACCAGCGCTGCACCGTGGCCGGGTCGATCGACGGCGCGCGCGGGTAGGCCAGCGGCTGGGCGTCGTCGATGCGGAAGCTGATGATCTCCGGCTTGACCTTGGCCTTGAGCCGGGCAAAGGGCTGCATGTGGCTGTAGCTGGTCTTCACCCGCAGCCCGGCAAACCGGGCATCGGCCCGCAGGGCGGTGTAGAAGCCATCGATTGCCTGCTCCGCCCCGGCCAGGAACAGGTTGATGCCCTCGCCCGCTACCAGGATCGTGCCGCGCAGCTGCGCGGCGGTGGCCCGCTCCAGCAGGGTCGCGCACAGCGCGTCCGGGTCGGCGACGGGGGTGAAGTGGTAGGCGGCGGTATTGGCGATCATCACGCCATTTTAGCCGCTGGGCGGCCGCGACGCCTGAGCCGCGCCGGAATCAGCCGCGCAGCAGCACGAACGGCAGCAGCACCAGCGCCGCCGCGACGGCCATCCCGACCAGCACCGTGACCACGAACACCGGGCGGCGCCGGATCAGGCTGCCGAAGGTCTCGGCTGTGCCCTCGCGCAGCGCGGCCTCACGCTCGCCGCGCACGCGCTCACCGCGCGCCTGCTGGTAGTCGGCCATCAAGGCCTTGGCCCGCGGGTGATCCTCGTTGTCGCGCACCCAGATGCCGCCGAAGGAGATGCCCCACGGGCTGGGCTCGGTGCGGTAATGGGCGATGCCCGCCTTGTCCAGCAGGGCGGTGACATCCTGGATTTCATCGTCCGCGACATTGCGCAGGTTGAGCAGCAGTTTCGACATGCGCCCATGATAGCGCCCGGCGATGCGCTACCCTTGCGTCCCCGTTTTTTGGATCCGGAGCCCGCCCATGCGCCGTCTGCCGCGTTACCTGCTCGCCCCCCTGATGCTGTCGCTGCTGGCCGCCTGCACCCCGCCCGGCCCGCCGCCCGGTGGCAGCATCGCGCAGTTCGAGAAGATCGACACCCAGCCGGGCACCGGCGCCGAGGCCACGCCGGGCAGCAAGGTCACTGTGCACTACACCGGGTGGATCTACGACGAGCGCACCGCCGACAAGCACGGTGACAAGTTCGACAGCTCGGTGGACCGTGGCGAGCCCTTCAGCTTCGACCTGGGCCAGGGCCAGGTCATCAAGGGCTGGGACGAAGGCTTCGCGGGCATGAAGGTGGGCGGCAAGCGCACGCTGATGATTCCGGCCGAGTACGGCTATGGCGCCCGTCGCGCCGGCCCGATCGCGCCGAACTCCTCGCTGGTGTTCGATGTCGAGCTGCTCGACGTCAAGCCGCGTTGATCCTGCCTGCATGAGCATTGCCCTGACCACCCCACGCCGGGTCGCGATCATCGGCGGCGGACCCGCCGGCCTGATGGCGGCTGAAACCGCGCGCGCTGCCGGCCACGCCGTCGATCTGTACGAGGCCAAGGGCTCGCCCGGTCGCAAGTTCCTGATCGCCGGCAAGGGCGGCCTCAACCTGACCCACTCCGACGCGCCTGACGTGTTCGTTTCACGCTACCGCGAGCGCGCGGAGGCGGTGGGCGGGTGGCTGGCCGATTTCAATGCCGAGGCGCTGCGCGCCTGGGCGTTGGACTTCGGCGTGGAAACCTACGTGGGCAGTTCCGGCCGTGTGTTCCCGGTGGACCGCAAGGCCGCGCCGCTGCTGCGCGGCTGGGTGCGCCGGCTGAAGGAACAGGGCGTGCGCTTCCACGTGCAGCATCGCTGGACCGGCTGGGATGACGCGGGCGCGCTGCGCTTCCAGACGCCCGATGGCGAAACGACGGTGACGGCCGACGCGGTAGTGTTCGCGCTCGGCGGCGGCAGCTGGCCGGAACTGGGCTCGGATGGCGCGTGGGTGGCGCCGATGGCCGCCACCGGCATCGACATCGCCCCGCTGCAGCCAGCCAACTGTGGCTTTGACATCGGTTGGACGCCCTACTTCAGCGAACGCCAGGCCGGCGCCCCGCTCAAGCCGGTGGTGGCGCACTGGACCGACCTGAAGGGCGAACCGCGCTCACTGCAGGGCGAGTGCGTGATCACGGCGACCGGCATCGAAGGCAGCCTCATCTACGCGCTGTCGGCCGATCTGCGCGACAGCCTGGCCCGCGACGGCCAGGTGGAACTGCAGCTGGACCTGCTGCCGGGCCAGACCGAAGCGCAGGTGCTGGAGAAGCTGGGCAAGCCGCGCCAGGGCCGCAGTTTCGGCGAGGTCCTGCGTCGCCAGCTCGGGCTGGGCGGGGTGAAGTCCGCCCTGCTGTTCGAGGTGCTGGGCCGCGAGGCCGGGCAGCTGCCGCTGGCGCAGATCGCGCACGCGCTCAAGCGGCTGCCACTGGCCCTGGAACGACCGCGTCCGATCGATGAAGTCATCAGCACCGCCGGTGGCGTGCGCCTGGAGGCATTGGATACGCAGTTGATGCTGCGCGCACGGCCGGGCACGTTCTGTGCGGGCGAGATGCTGGACTGGGAAGCACCGACCGGCGGCTACCTGCTCACCGCGTGCTACGCCAGCGGGCTGCGCGCCGGGCGTGGCGTGGTGGCCTGGCTGGCGCAGGGATAGATCGCGAGGTGCCGGCCAGCGGCCGGCACTACCAGTGACGTGCCCTGACAGGCGCTCGGCGCGGCTCAGCGCGGCATCCGGGTGGTGCCGGCCACTGGCCGGCATCAACGCGTGCGCTGCATCCGCACCGACGCGAGTGCGACGCCGCTGGGGTGTGGGTAGCTCTCCTCGCGCAGCGCCTCAAAACCACAGCGCTGGTAGAACGGCACCGCGTTGAGCGAGGCCGAGAGCACCAGCGGCCGCGCAGGGTCGGCCAACGCCTCCATCGCCTGCATCAAGGTCAGGCCGATGCCACGGCCGCCGCAGTCGGGATCGACGAACAATGCATCGATCTCGTTGCCGGCCAGATCGATCACGCCGTAGCCCAGCAGCGCACCCTCGGCGTCTTCGGCAATCACACCGCCACCGCCGGCGAGCAGCGCGCGGTAATGTTGCGGCGGTGGCGAGGCCGACCATGGGGCAATTACCTCCGGCGGATACGCCGTACTGCACAGTTCGCGGACGCAGCGCGTACGCAGTACCCACAGCCGGTCCGCCTCGTCGGCGCGGCCGACCCGCAAGCGCACTGCACGATCGCCCGTCATCGCGATTTGCTCGCGCGCAGCGCCTGGATGCGCGCTGGTGGCTGGAACGAGTCGCTGCGCGCATCGGCCCAGTAATCGTGGAAGACCGCGTGGTCTGGCACCTTGCGCAGCAGTTCACCGGGCGCAAGATAGCGATACAACGAGGCCAGCGAACGGATTTCCACCGGCGAGACCCGGCGCAGGATGTGCTCCGGCCCCAGCTCGGAGGGATCGTTGAGGCCGGCCGCGCACAGCAGGTCGCGCAACGCGCGCAGCGTGTTCTCGTGGTAGCTGTGCACGCGCGTGGCCTTGTCGGCCGCATCCAGGTGACGCCAGCGATTGGGGTTCTGGGTGGCGATGCCGGTCGGGCACTTGTCGCTGTGGCAGCTCAACGACTGGATGCAGCCCAGCGCGAACATGAAACCACGGCCGGCGTTGCACCAGTCCGCGCCCAGCGCGATGGTGCGCGCGATCTCGAACGCGCTGGTCACCTTCCCGGCCGCACCCACGCGGATGCGGTCGCGCAGGTCCAGCCCGACCAGGGTGTTGTGCACCAGCAGCAGGGCTTCGTGCATCGGCACGCCAACGTGATCGATGAACTCGGCCGGTGCGGCGCCGGTCCCGCCCTCGGCGCCGTCAACGACGATGAAGTCCGGCAGCAGCCCGGTTTCCTGCATCGCCTTGGCAATACCGAACCACTCCCACGGGTGGCCGATGGCCAGCTTGAACCCGACCGGCTTACCGCCGGACAACTCGCGCAGCCGCGCGACGAACTGCAGCAGCTCGACCGGAGTATTGAACGCGCTGTGCCTGGAGGGCGACACGCAATCCACGCCCATCGGCACGCCACGGGTGATCGAGATCTCTTCGCTGACCTTGGCCGCCGGCAAGACGCCGCCGTGGCCAGGCTTGGCGCCCTGCGAGAGCTTGATCTCGATCATCTTGACCTGATCATGGTTCGCGTTGGCGACGAACTTCTCTTCACTGAAACCGCCAGCCTCATCACGACAACCGAAATAGCCCGAGCCGATTTCCCAGACCAGATCGCCGCCCATTTCGCGGTGGTAGGGAGAAATCGACCCTTCGCCGGTGTCGTGGTAGAAGCTGCCGCGGCGCGCGCCTTCGTTCAGTGCGCGGATCGCGTTGGCCGACAACGAGCCGAAGCTCATCGCAGAGATGTTGAACACGCTGGCCGAGTACGGCTTGGCGCAGTTGGGCCCGATCTGGATGCGGAAATCGTGGTGGCCGATCTCGGTCGGCGCCAGCGAGTGGTTGATCCATTCGTAATCCACCGCATACGTGCTGCGCAGCGTACCGAATGGCACCACGTCCATTTCATTCTTGGAGCGCTGGTAGATCAGGGCACGCTGCTGGCGCGAGAACGGCACGTCTTCCAGATCGCTCTGCACGAAGTACTGGCGGATCTCCGGCCCGATCGATTCCAGCCCGTAGCGGAAGTGCGCCATCACCGGGTAGTTGCGCCGCAGCGTGCTGCGCTTCTGCAGCATGTCCCACGTGCCCAGCACCACCAGCAGGGCCGTCACCCCCACTCCCCAGTACCAGGCGGGCCAGATCGTGGCCAACCACAGGCAGACCGGGAACAGCAGGATGGCGAGCAGATACGCGAGATAGCGGTGCATGGCTTTCCTCAATCAATAGCTGCCAACGAGTCTACAGGCGGTCGTCCACCACTTCCCGGGGCCATACGGATTTGACGTCGTACACCACGCCGCCCGGCGCCAACAGCGCGCGCACCTGCGCCGCATCCAGGGCACGGAAACGATCGTGCGCCACGGCCAGCACGACCGCGTCATACCCGCCCGCATCCGGGGCTTCGACCCAACGCACGCCGGCATCGGCCAGTGCCGCCGGACCGACCCACGGGTCCTGCACGTCCACCCGGGCCCCACTGGCCTGCAGGCGCTGCGCCAGTTCCAGCGCGCGGCTGTTGCGCAGGTCCGGGCAGTTCTCCTTGAAGGTCACGCCCAGCACCAGCACCCGGGCCTGGGCGACATCGATGCGGCGCGATGCCAGCAGCGCCAGCACGCGTTGCGCGACGTGCTCGCCGACCCGGTTGTTGACCTGGCGCGCGGTGTGGATCAGATCGGGGTGATAGCCCACGCTCTCGGATTTGTGCAGCAGGTAGTACGGATCCACGCCGATGCAGTGGCCGCCGACCAGGCCGGGCCGGAACGGCAGGAAGTTCCACTTGCTGCCGGCCGCGTCCAGCACATCCTGGGTATCGATGCCGAGCCGATCGAAGATCAGCGCCAGCTCGTTGACCAGGGCGATGTTGACGTCGCGCTGGATGTTCTCGATCACCTTGGCGGCTTCGGCCACGCGGATCGACGGTGCCGGCCACGTGCCTGCTGTGATGATGCTCTTGTACAGGGCATCGACCACCGCGGCGACCTCGGGCGTCGAGCCGGAGGTGATTTTGCGGATGTCCGGCAGCCGCCGCTCGCGGTCGCCCGGGTTGATCCGCTCCGGGCTGTAACCGCAATAGAAATCCTCGTTGAAGCGCAGCCCCGACCCTTCCTCGAGCAGGGGGACGCAGACTTCCTCGGTGGTACCGGGATAGACCGTGGATTCATAGATCACGATGTCGCCGCGCTTGAGCAGGCCGGCAATCAAGGTACTGGCGCTGCGCAGCGGCGCCAGATCGGGCTGCTCATGCGCATCGATCGGGGTCGGCACGGTCACGATGTACACATTGCAGGCGGCCAGATCGGCGGGATCGGCGCTGTAACGCGCATGCACAGCGGCAGCGAGCTCCTCGGCCTCCAGTTCCAGCGTGTGGTCCAGGCCGCGCTGCAACTCGGCGACCCGCGCGGTATCGATGTCGTAGCCCACCGTGGCCTGCTGCCGGCCGAAGGTCACCGTCAACGGCAGCCCGACATAGCCGAGCCCGATGACGCCGATGCGCGGCGCGGCCGCGGCGGAAATGGCCTGGGTCATCGCTCGGCTCCGCATCGCGGAACCGGGCCTGCCAGCAGGCGGGGCGTCATCAGGGGATACGTCATGCGATACGGAGCCGGGATACAGGTCATGCAAGCCTAACGCGCCTGCCCCTGCCCCACAAAGAACAAAGCCGCCGCCCGCGGAGAGTACGGACGACGGCCAAAGGAATAATGGTCCAGCTGCGGTTACTACCCTTTCAGACAGCCTCCAAGGGCAAACCCCGCAAGACTGGTCACAGCTGGTAGGAAGAGGATAGGCGGGCAACCGTGATCATTGTGTTACGGGCAGCGTTGTTCTGCGTTACGAACCCAGCGTCACCGCAGCCGGTTCCAACTCGCCGGAGACACCGGTCCACGCCGCAAGCAGACAGCCAAACCCCGTAGGCGTGTCGCCCGCCGCGGGCAGGCCGGCCAGAAATCCGTGCCAGGGCGCATCGATGATGCGCGCCAGTGCTTCGGGCTCCACTGCTGCGGAGGCCATCGTCCAGCGGGGGAAGTGGCGGGCACCGACCGACCCGCGCGCAAGCTCGCGCAGGTTGGTATGGATGCGCGCGTTGAACACACGCTGGAATACCGAATCCACGCCATCCTCCGGACCTTCGAAATACTGCAGGAACCGACGCCCGTCGAACATCAGCACGCCGGTGACGCCGGCCACTTTATTGAATCCCGATGCCGCGCGCAGGATCTGATCGATATCAGACGTTTCGATTCCATCGACAGCGTCGCTGACATAAGCGACCGCATGCAGCGGCATGAAGGATTTCCGGAATGAACTGAAGCTGACTATGCCATGAAGTATTCGCACTGGGTAGACATCGACTGTGTCTGCCATCCCGTTCCGGAAAAGCGCGTCGGCGCACGCCTCATTCCGGGATCTGCACCTCGAATCCACGCTCGCGCAACTGATCGATGTAGCCGCCGGGCGTGACCAGCGAGGTCACCGGCACCGTCGCGAAGGTCACCGCGTTGCGTGCCAGCGCGTCGCTGGCCATGGAGATCCATTTGCGGTGAGCCTGGGCATCGACGTCGGTAAGGCCGCGGCGGCGCCCGAAGTCACTGTTGGCCACCGCATCCACGCAGGCCACGTACTGCCCTTTCACTGCAAGGCGCTGCAGCGCCTGGATATCACCCACGGCCCAGGCATTGGCCCGCTCGGCCAGCAGCGGCAGCCCGTGCTCGATCACCTCCAGCGTGCGACGGAAGCATTCCACGTCCTGCAGGGCCGTCCCGCGCACTTCCTTCAACGCCTGCCGCGGGTCGGCGATCTTGATGGTGACCTGGGTCGACACCGGCTTGAGGCCGTGTGTCTTGCTGGCCTTCTCGATGATCCTGGAGACCGGCGAGGATCGGCCGAGCCCCACATCCTTGAGGGCGGCGGCGTACAACTGCGTGGCCGCCACCAGCGGGCGGTCTTTCTCGATGCCATTGTCGCGCCCGATGTGACGCTGCTTGAGCAGCGCCCAGCGTGCATAGAGATCGGGCGGCAGTACCTCGCGCAGCGTGCGTCCGTCCGGATCGCGCGCCGCCTTCATCGCCGCAGGCGCCAGGGTCAGGCGGCGGAAGAACCCCACATCGGCATCCAGCGTCCAGCCGGGTGAGCCGAGCACCTCCTGGGCACTGGCGATCACCGCCTGCACCTCGTCGGCGCGCCAGTCCAGCTTGGCCGGCAGCGGCGAGACGGTGCCGAGAATCCACAGTGTGTGCCCCTGGCTGTTGCGGACCTGCCACATGCCCGGCCCCGGCTGCACGCCGGAGACCAGCACCGGGGCAAGGTCGATCACCTCGCCCGCCGCCTGCGCCGGTACCGGTACCGGTTCCTGCGCCGGCGCATGGACCTGGGCATTGGCATGGACCGCGCCGCCGAGCAGCACCGCCATGCCCCACACCAGTGCGTTCCCTGCACGTCCTGCGTTGGCCATGTGACCTTTCCGAAGTGAGTTGCTGCGCAGCGTACGGCGGCGCGCGGCCGGCTGCGTAAAGTTTGCGTTGCACCGGAACGCCGGCTGCAACGAACAAGGGCAGCCGGTTGGCTGCCCTCGCGTGGAATCATCACCGGCGTGCGTCGATCGCGGCGCGATCAGAACCCACGCCAAGGGGAAGCCTTGGTGCCCGGGGCCGGAATCGAACCGGCATGGGGTCGCCCCCGGCGGATTTTAAGTCCGATGCGTCTACCAGTTTCGCCACCCGGGCAACGGCGCGCATAGGGTGCCTGATCGCGCCCGGTTTTGGAATGCACGCACGCCGGGGCGATGGCACTCAGATCGCCCTGGAATACCGCACCGGCTGGTCCGGCTGCGCCAGATAACGGTCGAAGCACATCGCCAGCAGCCGCAGCAGCGGGCGCCCGCGTTCGCTGGCGCGTACCACGCCGTGCGCGTAGTCGGCCAGGCCGTCGGCCTGCAGCGTGGCCAGCGCGCGCAGCCCGTCGGCGAAATACGCCTCGAAGTCCACGCCATGCCGTGCTGCCAGCGCGGCGCCATCCACTTCGCCCTGGCACATCAGCTGGCCGATCAGCTCGGCGCGCAGTACGTCGTCCTCGTCCAGCTGCAGGCCACGCCAGACCGGCAGGCGCCCTGCATCGACGGCCGCCTCCCAGGCCGGCAGCTCGCGCGGGTTCTGGCTGTAGGTGTCGCCGATGTGGCTGATCGCGCTGGCGCCCAGGCCGACCAGATCAGTATCGGCATGCGTGGTGTAGCCCATGAAGTTGCGGTGCAGCTGGCCCGCGCGTTGTGCCCGCGACAGATCCTCCTCCGGCAATGCGAAGTGGTCCATGCCGATGTACTGATAGCCCGCCTCGGAAAGCCGTTGCACCGCCAGGCCGAGCAGGGCGAGCTTCTGGTCGGGACCGGGCAGATCCGCATCGGCGATCTGGCGCTGCGCGCGGAACAGGTGCGGCAGGTGGGCATAGCCGTAAACCGCCAGGCGATCGGGGCGCTCACGCAACACCGTTTCCAGTGTCTGCGCGAAGCCGGCCAGCGTCTGCTTCGGCAGGCCATAGATCAGATCGACATTGACCGAACGCAGCCCGTACTCGCGGCACGCGCGCAGGATGTCCAGGGTGGCCTCCACGCCCTGCTCGCGGTTGATCGCCTTCTGAACGTCCGGATCGAAATCCTGCACGCCCAGGCTGGCGCGGTTGAAGCCCAGCGCGGCCAAGCCGGCGATGTCGGCGCGGGTGACGAAGCGCGGGTCCAGTTCGATGGAGAAATCGCGTGCGGCCGCAGTGCTGAAATTGAAGCGCTCGCGCAGCCCCTCGAGCAGCTCACGCATCTGTGCTGGCGCGAGGAAGTTCGGCGTGCCGCCACCGAGGTGCAGCTGGATCACTTCGCGGGCCGGATCGAACTGCGGCGCCATCAGGTCCGCCTCGCTCAGCACGCGGGCGACGTAGCTGATGCCCTTGCTGTGGTCGCGGGTGATGACACGGTTGCAGCCGCAGTAGAAGCATGGGCTGCTGCAGTAAGGCACGTGCACATACAGCGACAGCGGCCGGCCGAGCCGGTTGCTGCCGGCGATGGCCTCGCGCAGGGCCAGCTCGCCATACCCGTCATGGAAGTGCGGCGCGGTCGGATAGGAGGTGTAGCGCGGCCCGGGCCGGTCGTGGCGGCGCAGCAGCTCGGGGTCGAAGTGCCAGGCAAGCCCGGCGGCGGCAGGCGAGAAAGTATCCATGCCACCAGCGTGCACGCGCGCGGGCGCGCACGCATTGCGTCAGATCAATTCAGGCCCTGGCGGCCGACCAGCGGCAGGCTGGGCCAACGCAGCATCTGGAAGCGACGCCAGAACGTATCGGCGATCCGCCCGGCAACGTCATCGGCCAGCCGCTGCATCGGCGGATTGCCACATTCGGCGGTCGTCTGCCGGAACAGGGCCAGCCAGCGGTCGAACAGATCGCGGTCGAGCTCATCCATGGCCATGTGCTTGGGCATCGGCGCGCCTTTGAAGCGGCGCGTGCCGCGCAGCATCGCCGACCAGAAATCGACCAGTTGGGCCAGGTGCGCATCCCAGTCGTGAATCCGTGCCGCGAAGACCGGCCCCAGCCGCGGCTCCTCGCGGACGCGCGCATAGAAGTCATGCACCAGCCGGGTGACCTCCTCTTCGCTGCACAGGTCCGGCGCAGGGAGAGGCAGCGCGTTGTCGGTGGGATCGGCCATGAACATCCTCGGGCGGCAACGCCCAGCATCGGCGGCAGCGGGTGCCGCTGCCTTGATCAGAATCAATGAAGGCCGTCGCGAAGCCTTCTAGTCTGGGCGCTCGACAGGAAGCGCGCACCCGCGATCCCGGCCCCCGGTCGGCGCGAAGTATAGCCGTGCCCTGCCCCCTCCTCCTGACCGTGGCCGCAATGAACGACCTGCACGACCCGCCCGACGGCAGCCGCCGACGGCTGATCCAGCAATGGGGCGCCATCCTGTGGCCCAGTTTCGTCGCAGCCGGCCTGGCCAGCGTGGTGTTCTTCGCGTTCGTCGACCCGCTGCGCCTGCGCGACATCACCTTCCCGCAACACGAGATCAGCCGCGAACTGGGCTACACACTGGGGTTCTTCATGTTCTGGGCGGTCACCGCCGCCGCCAGCACGATCACCTGGTACCTGCTGCGGCCGATGCCCGGCGACGACGACGATCTGCCGCTGGGGTGACCATGACAGACCGCCTCACCCTGCATCTTGTCGATCCACCACCGGCACCGCCGCCCACCGTTCGCCGCGCGCCACTGCGCTGGCGGCCGCTGCTGTCGGCGCTGCTGCTGGCCGGCTTCTATGCCCTGCCGTGGCTGCGCTGGGAGGGCCGCCAGGCACTGTTGTTCGACCTGACCGCGCGCCGTTTCGATCTGTTCGGCTGGACGCTCTGGCCGCAGGACGTGGGCATCCTGCTGGGGCTGGCCGCCGTGCTGGCCACCACCTTGGTGCTGCTGACCAACCTGGCTGGCCGGGTCTGGTGCGGCCATGTCTGCCCGCAGACCTTGTGGAGCCGGTTGTTCCGCTGGATCGAACAGGCCGCCGCGCACTGCCTGCCGGCCGCACCGGCGCGCGCGGCCAAGCATCTGCTGTGGCTGCTGGTGGCCGCGTGGACCGGCATCACCTTCGTGGGCTTTTTCAGCCCGATCCACGGTCTGGTCGGCACGCCGTGGCCGCCGGCCTGGAGCGGCTGGGAAACGTTCTGGATCCTGTTCTATGCCGCCGCCACCTGGGGCAACGCGGGCTTCCTGCGTGAACATGTCTGTCGCGAGTTGTGCCCGTATGCGCGCGTCCACGGCGTGTTCTGCGACAGCGACACGCCGCGCATGCACTATCACGCGCGTCGCGGTGAGCCACGTGGCCCGCGCGTGGCGGGGTTGGGTGGCGTGCAGGACCGTGGCCGCGGACTGCTCGATCCCACCAGCGCCAGCGATTACGCGTTCCGCGCCGCGCATGAGGACATCGCCGGCCCCATGCCGCACTTCAGCGCCGATCGGCTCGGCGATTGCCTGGATTGCGGGGACTGCGTCACCGCCTGTCCGATGGCGCTGGACGTGCGCGCCGGGCCGCATGCCGATTGCATCGGCTGTGGCGACTGCCAGGACGCCTGCGATGCGCGCATGCGTGCGTGGCAGTTCCCGACCGGTCTGATCCGCCGTGCCAGCCCGTCAGCCATGCAGCAACGCCCGCCACGCTGGATCCGCCCGCGCACGCTTGCCGCGGCCAGCACGCTGCTGGCCCTGCTGGGCATCGGTCTCCATTACCTGTAGTGGCGCCGCGTTGGCGGTTGTCCCCGTCCCGATTCCCGGTCCCCCGACCCGGTTTCAGCGAGCGCGCGGTCGCGCACTGCGTGGGGGCACCAACTGGGCGCGCCGCACGATCCCCAACTGTTCGATGATCAACGCCAGCTCATTGGTGACACGGGTTCGCGCGGTGCCCTGCGCCGGTGGGACCAGTCGCTCCAGCACGCGCTGGTAGGTGGACCAGAATTCCGGGCCGCAGCCATGTTTCACGTAGCTGGCTTCCAGCTCGGTTCGCACTCCGTCAGCCAAGTCATGTTCGCCGTATTCCATACGACCTCCGTGGGACTTGCTTGCTTCAGGGACGACAAAACCCCCTCAGGGGCGGATTCACTTCGGGTTCACTTAAAATTTGCACTTCCTTTGCATTAAGTCAATTACCACACGGCCAAAGGCCACGCCCCTGATGAATGGTTCATCTCGCGCCTGCGCCCGCATCTGCATCATGCAGGGCGCATATTGACAGCAGCATGTCAGCGCGGCGGCGGATACTCCGCCTCTGGCCGGCTCCTGGTATCAGCCCCTGCGGGTAAACGCTGCAGGCGTCATCTCATTCCGCTGCCGAGCGCACCGGCTGTGACGCGGCCTGCCCGGGCAGGTGCGGGGCGACGAACTGCAGCAGCCGCTCCATCCCGCTGCCCGCCGGCGAGCCGCCGGCGATACGGTCTGCGAAAGCCTCCCAGTCACCTGCCGAGAGCACCTCGATCAAGGCAGGCTCCACGCCCAGCCAGCGCATGCTCCAGTACGGGAAAAAGCGCTGCGGTACGCGCGCGTGGCCGAGCTTGTGGATGGCGCGATGGCTGCGCGCCTGCAACACCCGCTCATGCACCGCCGACACCCCGTCATCGGGACCTTCGAAGTACTGCAGGAAACGACTTCCGTCGCACAGCAGTACGCCGGTTACCCCCGCCAGGCTGTTGAAGCGGATGGCATCCTCGACAAGGGCGTCAAGATGCGCCGCAGACAGCGGGCCCGCAACGTCGCTGACATACGCGATCGCGCATAAGGGCATGGGTAAACTCCGACATTCTCAAAGCACTATGCTGGCACTTTCAGGTATCTAAATAAAGCCGCTGGCTGAAGCATTCAGATGCCGCCGCAAACGAAAGTTTCCATCGCGCGGTGGTTTCGTCACCCGGGCCGCTGCGGGCAGCCGCGCGCACTCACTGCCGCGTGGCGATCGAACTACGTACTGCCTCACTGAATGCATCGAGCAGGAACGGCTTGGCGATCATCGCCATGCCGTTGTCGAGGAACGCCGAGCGTTCCTGCGCCTTCTCCGCGTAGCCGGTCATGAACAGCACCGGCAGGGATGGCCGCGTCTGCCGCGCGATTTCCGCCAGCTGCCGCCCATTGAGACCGGGCAGCCCGACATCGGTGATCAGCAGGTCGATCTTCTTCGACGAGCCAAGGATGGGAATGGCGCCATCGGCGTCGCCGACCACCTCGGCGGTATACCCGAGATCCTCAAGCACCACCGTCACCAGCATCCGCACCTGCTCGTCGTCCTCCACCACCAGGATCGACTGCCCGGCGCCAAGCGATACCGCCTGCGCGTTCGGCGTGTCCTCATCCTCGGCCGGGTCGTGCACCACCGGCATGAACAAGGACACCGTCGTGCCCTGCCCTGGCGTGGAGTCCACGGTGATGTGGCCCCCGGACTGCTGCATGAAGCCGTAGATCATCGACATGCCCAGCCCGGTGCCCTTGCCGATCGGCTTGGTGGTGAAGAACGGCTCGAAGATCCGTTCGACCACCTCCGGCGGCATGCCGGTGCCGGTATCGGACACGGCCACCACGGCGTACTCGCCGGCCGGGATGGTCGGCACCTCCGCCTCGGCGACATGCACATGCGAGGTGCGCAGCCGCAACTCTCCACCATCGGGCATGGCATCGCGTGCGTTGATGGCCAGATTGAGCAGCGCGCTTTCAAACTGGTTGCTGTCCAGGTTCGCGCGCAGCGGGGTATCGCTGGTCACCATCTGGATGCGGATCGTTTCCCCCAGGGTGCTGCGCAGCAGGTGCTGGACCGACCCCACCAGTGCGTTGAGTTCGACGGTTTTCGAATCCAGCGATTGCCGTCGCGAGAACGCCAGCAGGCGCTGGGTCAACGCGGCCGCACGCTGGCTGGAGGCGGTGGCGGCATCCAGGAACCGTTCCAACCCTTCCATGCGCCCCATTTCCACGCGCATGCGCATGATGTCCAGCGAGGACAGGATGCCGGTCAGCATATTGTTGAAGTCATGCGCGATGCCGCCGGTGAGCTGGCCGATCGCATCCATCTTCTGCGACTGGCGCAGTGCGGCTTCGCTGGCTTCGCGCGCGGCCATCTGGTGTTCCAGTTCGGCGGTGCGCTCGGCCACCATCGCCTCCAGGTCCAGCGCGTGCTGCTGGCTGGTCTCCAGGGCCAGTTTGGAGGCGGTGATATCGGTGACGAACACGTGGAACCCGTCGGGCGTTCCACCCGCATCAACGCGTGGCGAGTAGCGGATCTCACTGTCGCGCCGCCGGCCATCGCTGAACGGCCAGTTCGCCTCGAACACGATGTGCTCGCCGGCCAGCGCACGTTCGATCAACGGCCGGCGACTGGTCCACACTTCCTGCCCGAACACGTCGGGCACACGCCTGCCGATCACGTCCGAAACCGGCCGCTCGAACCAGGCTTCATACGCCTTGTTGGCGAAACGGTAATTCAGGTCACGGTCGATGAAGGCGATCAGCACCGGCATCGCGTCGGCCACCAGGCGCAGTTCGGCTTCGCTGCGCTCCAGCGCGGCACGCCCATCGGCCAGCGCCCGCATCTGGTCACGCACCAGGAACTGCTTGTCGCGCGCGCGCAGCGCACTGCGCACCGAACTCAGCAGCGAGCTGCTGCCCAGTGGCCGGTCCAGTTCGATGATGTTGATCGCCAGCTGCAGGCCGGCGTCGGCCAACGGCCGCTTCTGCGAGCGCGGGGACCGCAGCAGGATGAAGGGTATATCCGACCAGGACGGTTGCCGGGCCAGAGGCTCGAGCAGGGCAGCCGTGCCTTTCGCCACGGCCTCCTCGGTGACCACCACCGCGCCCACCTCGTCATCGAGCGCATCGGCCAACCGCGTCAGGCTCTCCTGGATCGTGGTCCGCAACCCGGCGGCGTTGAGCACGGCAGCGATGCTCGGCGCATCACGCCCGAACGGTGCAACGATGTGCACCACGCCGGACGTGGCGTCAGTCTGCACGGGTGTGGCCGAGCAGATGCGCCGTATTGCCCACGAATTCCGGTGTGCCGGTCAGGATCCCCTTGAACTCGTTGAGGGGCGCACTGAGCGAAATGCCCTTGCCGTCGATGTTCAGCTCGCGGATCGTGTTCTCGTGTGCACCGCCGCGGTTCTTGATCACCGAGATCGCCTTGCGGATCCGCCCCTGCGACTCGAAGAAGCGGAACAGCACGACCGAGTCGGCGATGTAGGACACGTTGAGATTGCCCGTGGACATGGTGCCGACCAGGCCATGCTGCGGATTGATCAGGATGGTCGCCACGCCCTTCTGGTTGAGATAGGACAGCATCTCGTGCAGCTGGAGCATCAGCTGCTTTTCCTGCGGCATCGCCGTGACGTAGCCGTTGAGGCTGTCGATCACCAGCAGGCGGCACTGACGTTCTTCCACCGCACGCTGCATGTTCCAGGCGAACTCGCCCGGCGAGATCTCGGCCGGGTCCACCTGCTGGATCTCCAGCAGCCCCGTCTCCAGATGTTTGCTGAGGTCGATGTCCAATGACTCCGCGCGGGCCAGCAAGGTGCCGATGCGCTCATCGAATTCGAAGATGCAGCAATGCTCACCGCGCTCGCACGCGGCCCACACATACTGCAGCGCCACGTTGGTCTTGCCGCTGCCGGCCGGGCCGGTCAGCAACGTGCTGGTGCCCCGTAGCGGTCCACCACCGAGCAGGCTGTCGATCTCGCCCACCCCGCTGCTGATCGGGGTACCGTTGAATTTGGCGTGGTGGTCCGAGGCGATCAGTCGCGGAAACACCTCCAGACCGCCCTCGCGGATGGTCATGTCATGGTAGCCGGCAGTGAAGTTCACCCCGCGCAGCTTCTGCACATGCATCCGCCGGCGGGCCGGACCGAAATCCAGCGTCAGCCGTTCCAGCGATACGACGCCATGACACAGGCTGTGCAGCTGGCCATCACGCTCCTCGCCGGAGGCGGTCATGTCATCGACCAGCACCACGGTTGCGCTCTTCGGCGCGAAGAACTGCTTGAGCGACAGAATCTGCCGGCGATAGCGCAGCGGATCCTGCGAGAGCAATCGCAGCTCGGAGAGCGAGTCGAACACCACCCGGTGCGGCTTGATGCGCTCCACCTCGCCCAGGATCAGCTTGACCGTCTCATCCAGCTCGACCTCCCAGGAGTGCAGGACCGACTGCATGCGGCCGTCGCCCAGCGCTTCCTCGGCCGAGGCCAGCTCGAACAGGTCCAGCCCGTCCAGCGACCAGCCGTGAGCGTTGGCGACTTCCCGGAGTTCGTCAGCCGTCTCGGAGAGCGTGATGTACAGGCAGCGCTCCCCCTTGCTCAACCCGTGCAGCAGGAACTGCAGGGACAGCGTGGTCTTGCCTGAGCCGGGCGGACCCTCGAGCAGATACAGCCGCCCCTGCGGGAAGCCCCCGCCCAGGATGCTGTCGAGGCCTTCGATACCCGTCGCTACGCGTGCTTTTTGTGTCTGCATAAGGCTGCCAATATGGACGGGCGCAGCATACGAAGCGGGTTGTGTAGGCCCTGTCGGCTCTCGCCTGCGAAACTGAATGGAGGCCCACAACGCACAAAGCCCGCATGCGCGGGCTCTGGGCTACTTTCTATTTGGAGGCCTGGGTCGGAATTGAACCGGCGTACGCGGATTTGCAGTCCGCTGCATGACCACTCTGCCACCAGGCCGGTGACCCTACGATCATCGGAGGCGTGTTGCATGCCCCGATAGAACAAGACCCCGAGAACGGGGTCTGGTCAGGATTTGGAGCGGGAAACGAGACTCGAACTCGCGACCTCAACCTTGGCAAGGTTGCGCTCTACCAACTGAGCTATTCCCGCAAAATCAAGCGTGCATGTTACCGAAACCACTCGAAACACACCAGCTTTTTCACACTTTTTTTCACATCCCGGCCAATGCTTCCGGACCGGATGCCCGCGTGCCACAGCGGAGAAAAACAAGGCCCCGAGGGGGCCCTGTCGAAATCTGGAGCGGGAAACGAGACTCGAACTCGCGACCTCAACCTTGGCAAGGTTGCGCTCTACCAACTGAGCTATTCCCGCAGACTTTCGCTTGCACCGACGGCACCGCACCCTGGGGTGCTGGAGGCTGTCAGCCCCTCGACCTGCGTCGAAGGAGCGCTATTCTGTCGGAATTCCTTCACGTCGTCAACATCCTTTTTGCTGCATTTCCGTGCGTTGCCCCGGGCCGCCCCGGCGCGCGTGCCGGCCTCGCCTGCCCCTCCCCCGGTCATTCCCAATCATCACCCCATGCCACGCCCTCTCCGCATTGCCAGCCTCGCCATCGCCGCCCTGATCGGCGCGCTCGCCATCGTCGGCGCGACCACCCACGGCTTCTCCAACGCCTGGATGATGCTGACTGACAGCAGCAACGTAATCCCGGCCGAATCATCGATCCTCTCGTTCGAGCCCTACGTCATCAACCCGGGCTCATCGAACTATTGGCTGTACGGCAAGGACCGCACGAACTATTACCACTTCGTGCACACGGAGCAGGCGCTCTACGTGTACCTGCCCATCAAGAACAGCTGCCCGCGGTTCGACCGCGAGAACATCCGCACGTGGTGCAACGTCCGGATCGGAACGCGCCACTGACCGCAGACACGCGCATACGAAAAAAGCGACCCGGAAGGTCGCTTTTTTCGGCGTTTCCCTTCGCGACGGATCGCGATGGAAACAGTATCTGGAGCGGGAAACGAGACTCGAACTCGCGACCTCAACCTTGGCAAGGTTGCGCTCTACCAACTGAGCTATTCCCGCTTGGGAGGCGAAATTCTACAGCCAAACGAGGGGCTGTCAACAGCCCTCATGCATTTTTTTTCGCTTTGGCGTTCTCACGCGCAAGGCGCTCGTCCTCGCGCAGGCTCGGCCATGCCGCGTGCAGGTACTGCAGGCCCGACCACAGCGTGAGAATCGAGGCGATGGCCAGGGTCCAGTCACCGATATGGAAGACTTGGGTACCCATCCAGATGTCCTGCATCGGGGTGTGCGGCGCCACCGAGTACAGCAGGCACAGCAGCGCGATCATCTGCGCGGTGGTTTTCACCTTGCCGATCACCGCCACGCGCACCTTCGCACGCTGGCCGATTTCGGCCATCCATTCGCGCAGTGCCGATACGGCAATCTCGCGGCCGACGATCACCGCCGCCCACACCGCCATCCACGCAGTGGGATGGCCCTGCACGATCAGGAACAGTGCCACGGCCACCATCAGCTTGTCCGCGACCGGGTCGAGGAAGGCGCCGAACGCGGACTGCAGGTCGTAACGGCGGGCGATCCAGCCGTCGAGCCAGTCGGTGAGCGCGGCCAGTCCGAAGATCGCCGCGGAAGCGAAATTGGTCCACTTGTAGGGGAGATAGAACACCAGCACCAGGACGGGGATCATCACGATCCGCAGCAGGGTCAGCCAGGTGGGGAGGGTCAACTTCATTGCGTCTCTCTACTCGCCCGCCGCATCGGGCGTAGGCAGTCCATGAAGGTTAGCGTAGATACGCGCAGCGAGGGCGTCATTGATGCCGTCCACTTTCGCGATTTCCGCTTCGCCGGCGGCTTTCAGGCCGACCAGGCCGCCGAAATGCTTGAGCAGGCTGGCCCGCCGGCGCGGTCCGATGCCGGGAATATCTTCGAGTTTGCTGGTCATACGGGCCTTCTGGCGGCGCCCGCGGTGGCCGGTGATGGCGAAGCGGTGGGCCTCGTCACGCACCTGCTGGATGAACTGCAGGGCGGGCGAGGCAGCGCCCGGGCGCAGCTCGCGACCATCCGGCAGCACCAGGGCTTCATGCCCTGCCCTGCGCTCCACGCCCTTGGCCACACCGACCAGCATCACCCCTTCCACGCCCAGGTCGGCCAGCGCCGATTGCGCCTGGGCCAACTGGCCGGCGCCGCCATCGATCAGCAGCAGGTCCGGCAGCACGCCGTCTTCCTCGACCGCGCGGCGGAAGCGCCGTTCGATCGCCTGGCGCATGGCCGCGTAGTCATCGCCGGGCTCGATGCCACTGATGTTGAAGCGGCGGTACTGGCTGCGCACCGGACCGGCCGCATCGAACACCACGCACGAGGCCACGGTGGCTTCGCCC
Source organism: Stenotrophomonas sp. AS1 (assembly GCF_048957655.1). Taxonomy (NCBI): domain Bacteria; kingdom Pseudomonadati; phylum Pseudomonadota; class Gammaproteobacteria; order Lysobacterales; family Lysobacteraceae; genus Stenotrophomonas; species Stenotrophomonas sp. AS1. The sequence continues at coordinate 64,082 of NZ_JARVXM010000002.1, forward strand.
ATGGTGTGGCTGATATCGAAGCACTCCACGCGCTTGACCTGTTCGGCAAGGCCCAGCACCTGCCGCAGGTCCTCGCTGCGGGCGTGCTGCGCGTTGCGGCTGCCCAGCTCGGTGACCAGGGTGATCTGCGCGTTGCGTGCGGCGAGCTCGACATAGCCGGCGCGCTCGCCGCGCACGTTCCATCGCAACTGCACCTTGTGCTCGGCCGAGGCACTGAGCGCCGACTCGATCAGGCTCGCGTCGGGAATTTCGCGGTCGAGCAGGATCTCGCGCGGCGGGGCGTGCTCGGCGTAGTACTGCGAGACGAATGCACCCAGCACTTCATCGGCGCTTTCTTCGCCATTGGTGCGCGGGAAGAACGGGCGCGTGCCCATGTTGCGGCCGTCACGGAAGGCCAGCAGCAACACGCAGGCACTGGCGCCCTGGGTCGCGCAGGCGAGCACGTCCAGATCCGCCGCGCGGCCATCCACGTACTGGCGGGTCTGCATGCTGCGCAGCGAGGCGATCAGATCGCGCAGGCGCGCGGCCTGCTCGAACTCCAGCGCTTCGCTGGCGGTCTGCATCTGGGTGCCAAGCTCACGGGCGAGCTGGTCACTCTTGCCCTCCAGGAACATCGAGGCGCGGCGCACCGATTCGGCGTAATCCTCCGGCGCCACCAGATCCACGCAGGGCGCGCTGCAGCGACCGATCTGGTACTGCAGGCAGGGCCGCGAGCGGTTGCGGAACACGCTGTCTTCGCAGCTGCGCAGCTTGAACAGCTTGTGCATCAGGTTGAGCGTTTCGCGCACGGCGGTGACGCCCGGGTACGGACCGAAGTAACGCCCCGGCACCGCACGCGGGCCGCGGTGCAACGCGATCCGCGGCCATTGCTCGCGGGTCAGCAGCACGTGCGGGTAAGTCTTGTCGTCGCGCAGTGACACGTTGTAGCGTGGCGAGAGCGACTTGATCAGCTGGTTTTCCAGCAGCAGCGCCTCGGCCTCCGAGCGGGTCACGGTCACGTCCATGCGCGCGACCTGCGACAGCATCGACATGATCCGGGTGGTCTTGGGCGTGCCGTTGAAATAGCTGCCCACGCGGTTGCGCAGCGCGCGCGCCTTGCCGACGTACAGCAGCGTGTCGTCAGCGGCGTACATGCGGTACACGCCGGGGGCGGTGCTCAAGTGGGCCGCAAATGCCTTGCCATCGAAGGCGGGGGCGGAAGAAACAGTCATTCGTTGATCGGCACGTCGCTCAGGACACCACTGACGGGGTCGAACCGCAGCACGGCATGGGCATCGGTCTCGGCGATCCAGACCGCACCACCGCCCAGCGCCAGGCCGGCCGGACCATGCAGGCGCCGCGGCAGCTCCAGCGTGCTCAGCTCACCACCGCCCAGGCGCAGGGTGCGCAGGCGGCCGTTGCCGGCATCGGCGATCCACAACAGCGGCGCATCCGGACTCAGCGCGATCGCCTGCGGGTACTGCAGCAGTGCCGAGGCGCGCGGCCCGTCCTGGTCGCCGAAGCTCCACAGCCCCTGCCCGACCAGTGTCTGGACCAGATCGCCACGCAGTTGCATGGCGCGGATCGACGAGCCCAGCGCGTCGCAGACGTACAGCACCTGCTGGACCGCGGCGACCGAGCACGGCTGCGCGAAGGCGGCCATATGACCACTGCCGTCGCGTTCGTCGATGGCGCCACTGCCGGCGCGCCACTGCAGGCTGCGCTGGCCGAGGTGGTAGCTCCAGATCCGGTTGTCGCCGGCCATGGCGATGTGGACCTGGTTGTCAGCGACCGCCAGCCCCTGCGGGTGGTTCAGTGCGGTACGGCGCGGCTCGGCGATCGGCCCTTCGACCGGCTCGCCAGGGCGGCCGGTGCCGCACAGCGTGTCGACCTGCCCGGAGAGCAGATGGATCCGGCGCAGTGCGTGATTGCCGGTATCGGCCACGTACAGCCATTCGCGCTCCAGCGCGAGGCCCTGGGGATGATGGAAGGCCGCCTGGGCCTGGTCGCCATCCATGAAATCGGCTGTGCCCATGCCGAACTGGCGCAGCACACGGCCACCATGGCTGCACTCGAGCACGCGGTGGTGACCGGTGTCGGCGATGTACAGGCGCTCGGTGGTCACCGCCAGCCCGGTCGGGAAGCGCAGCGCCAGGCGGGGCTCGGGGCTCAGCTCGCGGGCGCCGTGCAGGTCTTCATCGGATGGGCGCGAACTGCCCTCGCACAGCGCCGTGAGTGAACGCTCCAGCTCCCCGCCGAGACCGACCAGCCGCTCACGCTCGCGTCCCTGCGCATCGAGCAGCACCAGGGTCGGCCACGCGGTCACGCCGAACCGGCGCCAGCCATCCCAGTCCGCATCCAGCAGGGCCGGGGCGTTCAGCCCCTGGCGGCGCAGCAGTTTCAGGGACTGGGCAGGATCGCGCTCACCATCGAAACGCGGCACCTGCAGCACCAGCAGCTGCACCTTGCCGGGGTTGCGCGATTGCCACTGGGCCAGCTCGGCCAGCCGCTGCGCGCACCACACCGAGGCTGCGTTGACGAAGGCCAGCACCACGGGCCGCCCCTGCAGCTCGCCCAGCGTGGTGGGCGTGGCGTTGAGCCAGGTGGCGAATTCGGGCAGATCCTGGACGGGCTGGACGTTCATGCCCCGATTATGCCGGAGGACGCGTCATGCAGCCGTCGTGCCACGGTCACGGGTGGGCGGCCCACCAGGCCTCGGCGCGCGCCAGATCGTCCGGGGTGTCGATGCCGGGCGGGAACTCGGCCGGGGTCAGGGCCACGCTGATGCGGTGCCCTGCTTCCAGCACGCGCAGCTGCTCGAGCGACTCCAGCTGCTCGAGCGTGCCCGGCGGCAGCGCGGCGAACCGGCGCAGGAAGCCGGCGCGGTAGCCGTAGATGCCGATGTGGCGCAGCCAGTGTGGGCCGGCGAGCGTGTCGCGCGAGCGTGCGAAGGCGTCGCGGTGCCACGGAATCGGCGCGCGGCTGAAGTACAGCGCGTCCAGATTCTGCTTGCGCACGACCTTGACCACGTTCGGGTCGAACAGCGTTTCGGCGTCTTCCACCGGGGTGGCCAGCGTGGACATCTCCGCACCGCTGTAGACCAGCGCTTCGGCCACGGCACGGATGCCCTCGGCCGGGGCGAACGGCTCATCGCCCTGCAGGTTCACGACCAGGGTGTCGTCCGACCAGCCCGCCTGTGCGGCGCACTCGGCCAGGCGATCGGTGCCGGAAGCATGATCGGTGGAGGTCATCGCCACACGCACCTCGGCCAGGCCCTGCAACGCATCGGCGATGCGCTGGTCATCCGTGGCCACCCACACTTCGCGAGCGCCGGCGAGCAGCGCGCGTTGCGCCACGCGCAGCACCAGCGGTTCGCCGCCCAGCAGGCGCAGTGGCTTGCCCGGCAGCCGCGAGGCGGCGTAACGGGCGGGAATGGCGACGACGAACTCGACGGAAGCGCTCATGGGGGATGACCTGTACGAAAGGAAGGCAATCAGGGCCTCAGTGTGCCGCAAGCGGCACCGGAGGCGTCAACGCTTGCCGAGCTTCTCGACGCGATCCAGCAGGCTGATCCAGAACGCGGCCGGCAACTCCGCCGACAGCGGCACCGCGAAGTGCCACTCGGTCGCGAAGGCCTTGCACTTGACCGCATCCTTCTCGGTCATCAGCACCGGCAACTCGCTCCCGAAACGCAGGTCCGCGGGCTGGTAGGCATGGTGATCGGCGAAGGCATGCGGCACGACGCCGATGCGGTGCGCGCGCAGCATGTCGAAGAAGCGCTGCGGGTTGGCGATGCCGGCCACGGCATGCACGCGCTGGCCCTGGAAATGCGAGAGGCGCCGCGCACGGCCGCCCTGCAGCGGCTGCGCACTGTCGATGCGCAACTGCATCGGCCATTCGCCGAAGCCGCAGGCGGTCTGCGCTTCGGTGCCGTCACTGGCCTGGCCCATGTTGACCACGCGGAAATCGCAGTCGCGCGCACGGCTGGCCGGCTCGCGCAGCGGACCGGCGGGAATCAGGCGGCCGTTGCCGTAGCGACGCTGGGCATCGACCACTTCGATTTCGATGTCGCGCGCCAGCCGGTAATGCTGCAGGCCGTCATCGCAGACGATGATGTCGCAGCCCGCCTCGACCAGCGCCTTGCCCGCCGCGACGCGGTCCGCATCCACCCGCACCGGCACGCCGGTTTTCCAGGCGATCAGCACCGGCTCGTCGCCACCGACCGAGGTATCGGTACTGGCCAGCACCCAGCGCGGCGTGCCCGCCTCCTCGCGGCCATAGCCACGGCTGGCGACCCCCGGCTTCCAGCCCGCGTCGCGCAGGCGGTTGACCAGGGCAATCGTCAGCGGGGTCTTGCCGGTGCCGCCGGCGGTGACGTTGCCGACCACCACCACCGGCACCGGCAGCGAATGCCGCTTCAGCCAACGGCGGCGATAGGCCATCCGCCGCAGCGCGATCGCCGCGCCATACAGCGGTGACGCCAGGCGCGCCAGGAACGGAATGGTGCTGCCGTCATACCAGTACGACGGGGTTTGCGTGCCCTTGCCTGCCATCAAGGCTGCCTTTCGCGGAACTGCATCCTGTGCAGGTGCTCGTACAGGCCACCCAGCGCCAGCAGTTCGTTGTGCGTGCCACGTTCAACGATGCGGCCGTGGTCCATCACCAGCACCTGGTCGGCATGTTCGATGGTGGACAGGCGGTGCGCGATCACCAGCGTGGTGCGCTCGGGCATCAGGCGCTGCAGGGCGTCCTGCACCAGGCGTTCGGATTCGTTGTCGAGCGCAGCGGTGGCTTCATCCAGGATCAGGATCGGCGCGTCGCGCAGGATCGCGCGGGCGATCGCCAAGCGCTGGCGCTGGCCACCGGAGAGCAACGCGCCATTCTCACCAACGGGCGTCTGCAGCTGCTGCGGCATGCGCGCGATGAACTCCCACGCATTGGCCGCTTCGGCCGCCGCGCGGATCTGGTCTTCAGTGGCATCCATGCCGTAGGCGATGTTGGCGCCCACGGTGTCATCGAACAGCATGACCTTCTGCCCGACCATCGCCACCTGGCGACGCAGGTCGGCCAGCGGGTAGTCGTCCAGGGCCACGCCATCGAGCGTGATGCGGCCGCCGCTGGGTTCATAGAAGCGCGGCACCAGGCGGATGAGGCTGGTCTTGCCGCTGCCGGAGCGGCCGACGATCGCCGTCACCGTGCCCGGCTTGGCCACGAAACTGATGTCGTCCAGCGCGATGCCGGTGTCCTCGCGATAGCGCAGCATCACGTGCTCGAACGCGAGCTCGCCGCGCGCGCGGCCGATGCGCTGGAGGCCTTCGTCGCGCTCGACCGGCATGTCCAGAATCCCGAACAGGCGCTCGGCCGCAGCGACACCGCGCGAGATCGAGGTCTGCACACTGGTCAGGCGACGCAGTGAGGGAATGATCGCCATCATCGAGGTCATCAGGCCCATGAACTGGCCTGCGTTGAGCTTGCCGGCCAGCGCCTCGCGGGTGGACACCCACACGATCACCGCCAGCGCCAATGCCGCCAGGAACTGCACCGTGCTGGAGGCCAGTGCGCGCGTGGTTTCGACCTTCATGTTCAGGCCGAGCATGCGGTTGGCCAGCCGGGAATAGCGCGAGATCTCGTGCGCCTGGGTGCCATGCACCTTCACTTCCTGCTGCGCGGCCAACGACTGTTCGGCGGTCTGCGCCATGCCGCCCATGCCGTCCTGGATGCCCCGGCTGATCCGGCGGTAACGCTTGCCGACGATCGAGACGATCACGCCGATCAACGGCACCACCACCAGCATCGCCATGGTGACCTTGACGCTCATCTGCAGCATCACCACCAGCATGGCGATGATGGTGAGGGTATCGGCCACCAGGGTCTTGAGCGCATCGGCACTGGCCTGGGTGACCTGTTCTGTATCGAAGTTCAGGCGGCTGACCATCACCGGCGTGGCCTCGGCATCGAAGTGCGAGGACGGCAGGTGCAGGTACTTCTCCAGCACCTGCTCACGCAGGTCGCGCACCACGCTGCGCCCGGTGCGGGCCAGCGCGTAGTCGCTGACCAGGGTGGCCAGGCTGCGCATCATGAACAACCCGAGGATGGTCAGCGGCAGGATCACCGCCATGCGCGGCTCCGGGTTGACGAACCCCCGGTTGACCAGCGGCTCCATCAGCTTGGTGAAGCTGTAGCCGGCCAGCGCCTCGACCACCATCGCGATCACGGCCGCGACCATGAACACCCAGTACGCCCCGGTGTACCCGAGCAGCCGCTTGTAGATCGGCCAGACGGAAGAATGTTTCTTGCTCATGGACGCACCTCCGGCGCGGTAGCGATGGCGATGCGGCGGAAGCCCAGCTGGCCCAGGGCATCCTGGGCCGTGACCACGGCCTGGTAAGGCGTACGCGCGTCGGCGCGCAACAGCACGGTCTGTTCCCGATCACTGCCGGCGACGGCGGCAATCGTCTGCTTGACCGACTCGACGTCGGTGCGCAGCACTTCCTGATCGTTGATGAAGTAACGCCCTTCGGCATTGACCAGCACGCTCAGCGAGCGCGGCGGCTCGGTGGTGTCCTGCTGGCTGGCGGTCGGCAACTGCAACTGCAGCGTCGAGCGCGCGTCGAAGGTGGTGGTGACCACGAAGAAGATGATCAGGACGAGGATCACATCGATCAGCGGGACCAGATCGATATGCGGTTCGTCCTGGATCCGGTCATTGCGGATACGCATCCGTCAGCCCTTGACCGTGACCGGTGCGGCGCCGGCGGGGGCACCGGTGGCACGCGGGGCCGTGTTCATCACGCCCGGGCGGCCATCCAGCGCGTCCAGCAGGGCCGAAGCTTCCTGCTCCATCTCGATCACGTAGCCGGCGATGCGGCCCTTGAAGTAGCGATGGAACATCAGCGCGGGGATCGCCACGATCATGCCGGTGGCGGTGCACACCAGTGCCTTGCCGATACCGCCGGCCAGCTGGTTCACATCGCCCACGCCGTGGTCGAGGATGCCCATGAACATCTGGATCATGCCGACCACCGTGCCGAGCAGGCCCAGCAGCGGGCCGGCCGAGGCGATCGTGCCGAGGGCGTTCAGGAACCGCTCCATGCGGTGAACCAGGTGCCGGCCGGCGTCTTCAATGCGCTCGCGGATCTGGTCGCGCGGGCGATTGCGCGCTTCCAGCGCGGTGGCCAGCAGCGCGCCCAGCGGCGAGTTGCCGCGCAGCGACTGGATGTGGCTCGGGTCGAGCTTGCCGCGTGCGGCCCAGTTGCGCACTTCCTGCCCCAGCCCCGGGGGCAGGACTTCATTGCGGCGCAGGGTCCAGAAGCGCTCCAGGACAATTGCCAAAGCCAGTACGCCCAACAGCAGCAGCGGCAGCATCGGCCAGCCACCGGCCTTGACCAGTTCCCACACGTTTCAATCCTCCGGCCCAGCGGCCGCCTGTTTGATCGCCGATAGGATAGCAGCCGACCGGCTCCGCTCCGCGGCATCCCACCAACGCCGCTCGAAAACCCGTTGTTCACGCACCTGCAGGCCTTCACGCCCGAGCCAGATACGGACCGCGCCGCTCTCGGCCGTGTTGAGCACCTCCGCCCCCACCGCCTGCCAGCGCGACACCACCTCGGCGCGCGGGTGGCCGAAGCGATTGCGATGGCCAGCCGAGACGATCGCCAGGCGCGGCGCGACGGCATCCACCCAGGCCGGGGTGGACGAGCTGGCACTGCCATGGTGCGGCACCACCACTGCTTCGGCCGCCAGCAGCGCACCTGCCTGCTGGAGCAGCCGCGCTTCGCTGCCTTTTTCGATGTCGCCGGCCAGCAGGATCGCCCCCCGGGCGGTTTCCAGCCGCAGCACGCAACTGCTGTCGTTGATCGACCGGGCTTCGCCGGGAAGGGGATGCAGCACCCGGAACGTGACCCCGTCCCACGCCCAGGATTGTCCGGCATGGCAGGCCGATGCGCGGCCACGCAGGGCGCCCTGCGGTGCCTGCACGACCGCATCGGGAAAAGTGCGGCGCACCCCGCGCAGGCCACCGGTGTGGTCGCGGTGGTCGTGGCTGATCATGATCCGGTCCAGCCGCCCCTGGCCCAGCGCACGCAGCGTGGGCACCACGATCCGCTCACCGGCATCGAAGCCATCGTCGGTCCCGGGGCCGGTGTCGTACAGCAGCGTGTGGCGGCGCGTGCGCACGACCACCGCCAGGCCCTGGCCCACGTCCATCACCAGCAGCTCCACCTCGCCCTCGCCAGGCCCGTGACGCGCCGGCCATAGCAGCGGCAGGCACAACAGCAGCGCCGCCACCCGCCCGCCACTGCCGCGCGGCAACAACAGCCAGAACACGCCGGACACCGCCGCCAGCAACGCCCAGCGGTTGGCCTGTGGCAGCCACCACAGCGACAGCTCGCTGCGCGCGGCATAGCCGAACAGCCACCAGCTCGCGTCGAAGCACCATGCCGCCAGCTGCCAGGGCCAGCGCCCCGCCCCCTCGATCAGCGCCTCAAGGGCGGTACCGAGCAGTGCCAGCGGCACCACCACCATGGTCCACCACGGAATCGCCACCAGGTTCACCAGCGGACCGGCGCGCGAAGCCTGCCCGAACAGCGCCACGGTCAGCGGCAGCAACGCCACGGTGGCCACGCCCTGGGCACTCAGGAATCCCCGCAGCCAGCCCTGCTCGCGCCCCGGCAGGCACCAGATCAGCCACAGCACGCCGGCAAAGCTCAGCCAGAAGCCGGGGGCCAGAACCGCAAGCGGATCGAACAACAGCATCGCCAGTGCCGCCAGCGACAGCGACTGGGCGACCGTCGCCCGTCGCCGGCTGCAACGCGCCGTTGCCACAACCGCGATCATCAGCACGGTGCGCACCGTCGGCAGCGCGAAACCGGCCGCTGCTGCGTACAGCGCCGCACCTGCGACCGCCGCGGCTGCGGCGCCCATCGGGCGCGGCAGGTAAAGGCCCACTATCGGCAGGCACCGCCAGAGCCCGCCTGCCAGCAGTGCGGCCACGCCAGCCACGACGCCGACATGGAAACCCGAAATCGCTACCAGGTGGGTCACCCCCAGCGCACGCAGGTCGTCCCAATCGGCCTGGCCAAGACCACGGGTATCGCCCAGTGCCAGCGCCTGGACGAAGCGGCGGCCGTCGTCCTGGACCGCGCGGGCGATCGCGTCGGCCATCCGCTCGCGCCATGCCGGCAAGCCGGCCGGCTCGCCCAGTGGATGCGCACGGGCGGGCTCGCGCACGTACCCACTGCCCGCCACCCGCTGCCGCAATGCATAGCCCTCGGCGTCGAACACGCCCGGATTCACCAGGCCACGCGGCGGCCGGACCCGCACGTTGAGCGACCAGCGCTCGCCGGCCCGCAGCGTGCGCCGGCGATCATCGGCGGCGCCACGGAATCCGTCGTACCAGCCCAGCGCCAGGTCGCGACCGCGGAGTCTGGTGGGCATCGCCGGATCTTCGTCCACCCGGAAGCGGAAGCGGGTTCCCCCGGGACCATGGTCGGGGAGGCTGACCACCCGCCCGTGCAGCACGTGGTCGACGGCGGCGCTGCCGGGTGTCAGCTGCTGGGCGAGCCCGGCGTGGCCGTGGAAGGCCGCCCAGCCTAGACCGAAGAGGGCCGCGCCAAGGAGGCGCAGGCGGGAGGGCAGGATCCAGATCGCCAAGCCAGCCGCTATCGAGGTCCACATCCACTGACGCGGCAGTAGAAATGGTGCGAATACCGTCGCGCTCACGCCTGACAGGAGAGCTGCCGCAGAGGCCTTCCCCACCATGGGTAGCGGCGCGCGTCCGGAGGTAGCCAGGCGACGCGGGGCCAGTGCCATGCCAATCGCACCCGATGAAAATCCAAGGCTCGCCTGGCCACCGCGGAACCGCCATCAGTCGCGGCCTTGGCGTACTGTCAGGTAACGCTGGCCTGTTGACCATGCGCTGCGCATGAGGAAACGCTGACGTTTCACCGCGTCTCTGGAGCCCCATGTCTTCATCTTGGCTGTCGGCCTGGATGGAAAGCGGCGACGGAAAGTCGCGGGGCAATATGTGACACAGTTCAAACAAAGACCTTCGAGGCGGCAGAATCAAGCGCCGTCGACGAAAACGTGACCCGCCGGCGCGCCATTGCACGCGGGGGCATTGCCCGATAGTGTCCAAGCTGCGCCGGGCGCTTGTTCCAGCCCGTGGCCACCACAGGGGAAAGGGGGTGCACGTGCAGCTGGAATGGTTGAAAAGGGAGTTTCACCTCGATCTGCGCATTTCTTCTAGTGGCGTTTTGCTGGCACTGGTCTACGCGATGGTGTTCTGGGCAATGCGGCAAATGTCGGTGGATCAGTTCTACCTGCCTGCCGGAATCCGCGTCGCTGCGCTGCTTTTGTGCCCACCCCGGAAATGGCCTTACCTGATCATTGGTGAGTTCGCATTCTTCGCGCAGGCACGTTTTCACCTCATCGATCAGTATGGCCTCGCGTGGGTCGTGCTGGCATCCGCGTCACTGATGCCGACGGTCGCAGCGATCGTGTATCTCCATCGCCGCCGCATGGCTGCGGGCAATCCCGCTTGGCTGCTTTCCGTTGCTGCACTTTCCGCAGTCGCCATCACGGCACTCAATCAAGGCTTGGCCTATCTGCTGATGCCCACCCTGCACGACGCCGTATCCTGGATGGGAGTGGCGAAGTACATCATCGGCGACTACCTCGGCATCCTGATTTTCGCGCCTGCTGCGCTCCTGTGGAAACACCGTTACCATCTGCCTCGCCCCACCATTCGGGCAGGGATGATGGCCGCAGCGACATTGGCCGTGATCGGCGTGCTGGGCGTGGCTGCGATGCAGCTCCCCGCCAATGAGCTGCTGGCGAAGAGCAGCCTACGGGTTGCAATGCTGCTGCCAGCGGCAGCGCTGACCTGCATGTACGGATGGCGCGGCGCCGCCATCAGCGTAGCGGGATTGAACCTCACCGTCGGGCTGACCCTGGACAGCTCCGGATTGCCAGGATCGTTCGATCCAGTGGCCTTCATGGCGCAGCAGGTCCTGGCAGTCACCGGTACCGCATTACTGCTGCTGGGCTCCACCATTTCCCGCTACTACCGGCAGCTCAATGCGCACGACCGACTGGGCAGCCGCGCCGCCGCCCTGGTCCGCACGGCCCACCTAGCCAGTGAGGAAACCCGCAAGGAACAGGCGCTGCGCATGCAAACCATTGGTGAAGACATCGATCGATCGGTTCAGATGGCAGCCGATCTGCTGAAGCAACGGGGGTACCTGGCGCCAGCGATGGACATGCTGCGCCGTGGCGCATCGCAATCGCGCCTGTTCCGCGAGCAGATCAGCATGGTGTACCCGAGTGACATCGAATACTCGGGTTTATATGTCGCCCTGCAGTCCGGCGGTGTCGCCGGCGCTTGGGACGCGACAGACCGCGTGGCACGACCGCGGTTCAGTGGCAATCCCTGCCACTTGAGCCTTGGGCTGCAACTAGCGGCTTACCGCAGCCTGGTCGACGCCGTCAGCTTGATGCTGAAGCACGAATCCGGATTTCTGCGGGTCCGTGCTCACTGCGGTCGTCGCGGCGACTACCAGGGCATCGTCATGACCGTCGCACTACTGGATCCGCAGCGCACACTGAGCGCGCAAACCGTTGCGCGTGCCGACGAGGTGCTGGGTGGTCGGGCACTGGCTTATGGCGGCAACCCAGGTTGCCGCCGAAACCGACTCCGCTTGGTACTTGTCGAGCCTGGGCAGCCTTACCGCGTGCCGTCAGGGCTTTCGATCGACCAGATCACGCCCCGCGCCGTACTGTAAGCGACCAGCCACAGACCCGGCTTGCGGTACACCACTTCCCTGCCTGCGCCTGCCGGGATATCCAGGGTGCGTCCAGGCAGCGAGACACGGTCGGCATCCACGCCGCCCGGCAGTGTCCAGAACACCGTGTCGATGTTGCCGATAATCGCGCGGACCTGATCATTGCGATCATTGACCTGGATGTACCAGATCCCATCCCGTTTGAACTCGAATGCATGCCAGCCCGCTGCTTCACTGACGTCCAACGCAAGCGGCGCTGACTCCCCGAGACCCTTCGCTGCGATATAGCTTCCATGCGGCTCACTCACACAGCAGGATGCCGCCTGTGCCGATGGGGCCGCCAGAATCGCCGTCGCGAAAGTCGCCGCCGCGTATGCCAAAACCGTAAGACGATGCGTCGTTGCCATTTTGCCTCCTTCCATTGGGATTAGGTCACAGGACCGGTTCCGGCCGGCCGCAGGTCTGGCCAACCGGCCCCGCGACGCTAACACACGGCATGAAAGAGACAGCCTCAACCCGCCCTCGCTCGCACCAAGGGCGATGGCCAGGCCAGGCCACGCGAGGCGAGGCGAGGCGGAAAGAACGTAGGGAGAAGTTCCAGAAAACGAAAAAGCCGGCCTATTGGCCGGCTTCGTCTTGTTCCACCTGTTCCCGTGGTTTCCCAGGTACTGAAGTGGTGGGCGGTACAGGGTTCGAACCTGTGACCCCTACCATGTCAAGGTAGTGCTCTACCGCTGAGCTAACCGCCCGTTTTGCTTCCCTGCCCCGCTGCGAATGCGTCGGTGCAGGCCGCGTATATTACGGATGCCCCCCGGAAAGCGCAACACTTTTGTGAAGATATTTCACGATGTGTTGTTCAGCCCAGACTGGCCTCCTTCAACTGGCGGATCTGGTCGCGTACCCGGGCGGCATCTTCGAACTCCAGATCACGCGCGTGCTGGTACATCTGCTGCTCCAGCGCCTGCAGGCGCTTGGCGATCTGGGCCGGGTCCATGGTGCGGTAATCGGTCGCCTCTTCGGCCACGCGACCGCCCTTGCCCTTGCCCTTCCCTTTGCCGCGCGCCTCTTTCTCGGCCGCTTCCGAACGCGCGCCTTCGAGCACATCGGTAATCGGGCGCAGGACCGACTTGGGTATGATGCCATGCAGCTCGTTGTACTCGACCTGCTTGGAACGACGGCGGTCGGTCTCGTCGATCGCGGCCTGCATCGAACGGGTCATCTTGTCCGCGTACAGGATCGCCTTGCCGCGCAGGTTGCGTGCGGCGCGGCCGATGGTCTGGATCAGCGAGCCGGTGGAGCGCAGGAAGCCCTCCTTGTCCGCATCCAGGATCGCCACCAGCGAGACCTCGGGCATGTCCAGGCCTTCGCGCAGCAGGTTGATGCCGACCAGCACGTCGAACTTGCCCAGGCGCAGATCGCGGATGATCTCCACGCGCTCGACGGTATCGATATCCGAGTGCAGGTAACGCACGCGGATGCCGTGTTCGGTCAGGTATTCGGTGAGGTTCTCGGCCATGCGCTTGGTCAACGTGGTGACCAGCACACGGTCGCCCAGCTTGATGCGCTCGTTGACCTCGCTCATCAGGTCATCGACTTGGGTGCCGACCGGGCGGATCTCGACCACCGGATCGATCAGGCCGGTCGGACGCACCACCAGTTCGGTGATCTCGCCTTCGGTCTCGCGCAGCTCATATGGGCCCGGCGTGGCCGAAACATAGATGCTGCGCGGGCAGCGCTCCTCCCACTCTTCAAAACGCAGCGGGCGGTTGTCCAGCGCCGACGGCAGGCGGAAGCCGAACTCGACCAGCGTTTCCTTGCGCGAACGGTCGCCTTTGAACATCGCGCCGATCTGCGGAATGGTGACATGCGATTCGTCGATCACCAGCAATGCATCCGGCGGCAGGTAGTCGAACAGCGTCGGTGGCGGATCGCCGGCGTTCTTGCCGGTGAGATGCCGGGAGTAGTTCTCGATGCCGTTGCAGTAACCGACCTCGGCCATCATTTCCAGATCGAACTGGGTGCGCTGCGCCAGGCGCTGCGCTTCCACCAGCTTGTTCTGCTCGTACAGCTGCTCCAGGCGGACCTTCAGTTCCGCCTTGATCGTATCCACGGCCGACAGCACGCGTTCGCGCGTGGTGGCGTAGTGGGTCTTGGGGTAGATCGTGTAGCGCATCATCTTGCGCAGGCTTTCACCGGTGAGCGGATCGAACATGCTGATCTGCTCGACCTCGCCCTCGAACAGCTCGATGCGCACCGCTTCGCTGTCCGATTCGGCCGGGAACACGTCCACCACTTCGCCACGCACGCGGAACGTGCCGCGATGCAGCTCGAACTCGTTGCGCGTGTACTGCAGCTGGGTCAGGTGCTTGATCAGGTCGCGCTGGTCGATCCGCTCGCCGGTGGAGAGGATCAGGCGCATCGACAGATAGTCCTCCGGCGCGCCGAGGCCGTAGATCGCCGAGACGGTTGCCACCACGATCGCATCCGGGCGCGACAGCAGCGTCTTGGTCGCCGCCAACCGCATCTGCTCGATGTGCTCGTTGATCGAACTGTCCTTCTCGATGAAGGTATCCGACGACGGCACATAGGCCTCGGGCTGGTAGTAATCGTAATAGCTGACGAAGTACTCCACCGCGTTGTGCGGGAAGAACGATTTGAACTCGCCGTACAGCTGCGCCGCCAGGGTCTTGTTCGGCGCCATCACCAGGGTCGGCTTCTGCACTTGCTGGATCACGTTGGCGATCGTGTAGGTCTTGCCGGAACCGGTGACGCCGAGCAGGGTCTGCTTGGCGATGCCCGCCTCGAAGTTGGCGGTCAGTTTCTCGATGGCCGCCGGTTGGTCGCCCGCCGGCGAATACGGGGATACAAGTTGGAAACGATCGCTCATGGTGCCGCCACTGCCGGGAAGCCTTCAGTATAACGGCCGGGTTGGTGACGGCCGGTTGAGGAATCCACCGATGCCTGGGGCCCGGTCAGGCTGATATTCAGCCTCGGCAGCGGCGCGCAAGCTCAGAGCTCCCCGCTGACGGATGACCTGCCCCATGCGCCTCCGGCCTAGCCCGCGTGACCGAAGCGCTGGCCTCACCCTGATGGAGCTGATGGCCACCCTGGCGATCCTCGCGCTGGTGGTCGCCGTGGCGGCACCCAACCTGGCCGAGACCGTCTCCAGCCTGCGCGCCGATGCCCTGCGGCTGCAACTGAACTCGGCATTCGCCGGCGCTCGCATGGCCGCGGTGACACGGCGCGAGATCGTCACCATCTGCCCCAGTGACGATGGCCGGCGCTGCGCGTCGGAATGGAGCACCGGGTGGCTGACGTATCGCGATCCCCGTCGCCAGCCACAACCGGCCGAGGCAGACATCCTCCAGTACTACCCGGGGCAGACCGGCCTGACCCTGCGGGCTCCGGCCTCTGCCGGGCGCCCTCGCCTGCGGTTTCGTCCGGATGGCAGCAGCATGGGCGTCAACCTGACGGTCACCATCTGCACCCGAGGACAAAGACACAGCAAGGTGGTTGTCAACAATGCCGGGCGCGCCCGCTCGGAGCGACTGCGCGACCGCGCGCCCTGCTGATGCAGGCCCGCCGGAAATGCCGGCACGAAAACGACAAAAGCCGCGATTGCTCGCGGCTTCTGCAGAATCTGGCGCCCGAAGTTGGACTCGAACCAACGACCCCCTGATTAACAGTCAAGTGCTCTAACCGGCTGAGCTATTCGGGCGGGGAGGCGCATTGTACGGGGCACTCGCGCGGAGGGCAACACCCTTGTGCATGCCGCCGTCCGTCACGTCACCAGCACTCGGAGAGCGTGCCCCCACTGGTCTTGACGTTGGCCTGGTTGATGCCGAGGTCGCCACACTTGTCCTTGGCCTGGTTTCCCTGTGCGGTCGCGGTCAGCGTGAACGTGGACTGGGTGCCGACGAACCCGACACTGTAGGCGGCCGTACCCCCTTCGCGCGGGGAGCTGACCGAGTCGCCACCGCCGGGCAGCGTGAACCCTTCATAGGTGTTCTGCGTGGTATGGAACCGCTCGGCCAGCTGCGCGTACTCGACCAGGTCGGCCTTGACCTGCCCGCGCTTGGACTTGCGCGTCTGCTCGACGTAACTGGGGTATGCGATACCGGCCAGGATCGCCATGACGATCACCACCAGCATCAACTCGATCAGCGTGAATCCCCCCATCGCGCGGGCGGGGACAGGCGGCACGCGTCCGGCGCGGGCCAGGGCGGGAAACGAACGACTCATTGCAACTGCCTCCAGGACTGGCGTCCACAGGGATACGGCACGTACATGGGGACGCCGCCTGCCGCGGTGACCAGCATCTGGCAGGGCTCGGCGGGCGGGTCCACCGGGGGTGGCGTGCCGCCAGGTGAACCCGGTCCACCGCCGCCTGGGCTGTCGCCGGAAATCTTGCCGGGTGGCTGCTGGCGCGGCAGTACCTGCACCCCGACATCCTTCACCGGGGCGTTGCCGCCGGTCGACAGCGGAACCGCGGCCGTGCCAGCGCCGAACTTGGTGCCGGTCGGCGACCCGGCGCGCATTTTCGACAGTGCCGGCGCACCGGACTGCGCACTCAGCCCGAACAGCCAGTTGGAGCCATCCGACGCACAGCTCTTGGTGGTTGGATTGGGCACATAGGTGGGCATGAAGACCACACCGGACGCCAGCGCGGGATACGCGAGGAAGCGCTCGCCCGCCGGCAGGTCGACATGCCAGCCGCGCGAATCGGCGGGGATCGTGCCCGGCGTCATCGTCCGCACATCACCCGAGGCAGAGACGGTATACGGACGCAGATCGGCCGCGGTCATCGTCAGGGAAGGCGTTTCGTCGGAGGCATCCAGGACCGCGTACAGGGACTGGATCGATTCGTCACGGGCATCTTCGTTGAAGACGAAACTGCCCGTGCCGAAGAACAGCATCACCCCACCGCGGTCACCATTGGTGGCGTTGATGCCGCCGGTGATCGGCTGACGGTAGGTCAAACCATTCCTGGTGCTGGTCTGCGTGGTGAACAGCGGCGTGGAAACCGTCGCACTGGTATCGCGCAGATCGAACTTCCATACCGCGCCCTTCTGGTCGGCCGCGTACACCGTATCGGCGTAACCGTCACGGCCGCGCGTATTGCGGCCGCTGCCGGTCCAACGGTCGACCACCAGGATGTTGCCCAGGCCATTCTTGCCAGCCGGCGGGGTTCCTGCCGTCTCGGATGCTTCGATCATCGTGATGTTGGGGGAGCCGGTGCCGATGTCCACCATGAACAGCACCACCTTGCCACTGGCACTGCCATAACCATTGCCGAAGATGGCCTTCCAGGTCACGGTTCCGTTCGCGTCCTTGAACGGAACGATGACCGGCTTGCCCAGCACATGGCCGATATTGGCCTTCACGCCATCAGAGCCGCTGAGGTCGTTGATTTCCCACAGGCGGCTGCCGGTGCCGAAGCTGCCCGGCTTGGTCACATCCAGTGCGAACACGCCGCGGCCGCCCGCGCCGGTACTGCCGACCAGTACGGTGCCCCAGCTGGTGCCGATACGCGCATCGGACACGGCGACCGGACCATCGACATAGTAGCGATGAGAAAACTTCTGGAAGGCCTGATTGTTCGGATCGAGCGGGAACAGCAGGTTGCCCATGTGCCCCATGGAGGTGGCGGGAATGTAGGCGAACGTTTCCGCGCCGCCGCTACTATCCATCGTGCCGCTTACACCCATGCCGCCATCAAAGGCATGCAGCATGCCGTCGTTGGCGCCGACATAGACCATGTAACGCCCACTGCGCTTGGTCTCCAGGTAGGTGGCGTAGCTCGCGCCCAGGCCTTGATCCAGCCCGCGATAACCGTAGTCATCGATGGGGGCACTGATGACCGGCGACGAATTGATGATGTCGCCAAGCACCGTGGTGCGGTCGCGGAAGCGCCCCCCTCGCCGCGTTTCCAGACTCCTTTCGCCCAGCAGGTAGCTGACCGCGTTTGCGCGCGTCGCGCCGAGATCGGTCAGCTCACCAGCCGAACACCGGGCCATGCCCGGGTACAACGACGGGGACAGGTCACACAACGACTCCAGCGTGACACTGTTGCTGCTGAAGGGAAGCACGTCGGTGTTCGTACCGAAGAACACGTTGCGCGCGGTCGGCTGCGGCATCTTGGCGCTGGCTTCCCACGCGGTGGTGTACACCGCTTTGCGCGTGGCCTGGTCCACGGTGATCTGGCTCGCGGTGAGGCGGCTGAACCAGTCGGTCGATTCGTTGGCGATCTCGTAGTACGGCGCCACCGCCATCGAGCCGGTGCCGATGCGCGCGCCCGACTGCGCGTAGCTGCCCGAGGAAGATGCACCGGCCGTCACCGACGACAGCACGCGGCGCATGGCCTGGGTGATGTCGGCCGGGGTACGCGCGTTGATGAACTCGCCACGCGTGTTGACGGCGGCATGCCAGATGTCATCGATGGTGCTGATCGCACCGTTCTCGCGCTTTGGCCAGTTGTTGTAGATGGAGGCGTTGGTATACGGGTCCTGGACGATATCGGGATTGAACAGCTTGCCGCGCCCGCCCAGGGTGATGCCGTAGAAATTGACGTGCAGGTTCTTCTGGCAATCCAGGCGCGGATCCGGGTTGGCCGTATTGCAGGCCTCCGGCACCGGCACCAGCCCGGGCGCGAGTTCCGGACGCAGTGGCGATTTGCCATCCTTGTTGATGTAGTACGAAGCGGCGATATCAGCCATCGTATTGTCGTGGCTATCCTTGAACGGGATGCCCATGTTGCCGTCGCCATTGGCATTGGCGACCTCCGGGCCATCAAGGTTGCTGTAGCCATCGGTGAACAGCATGACGGCGTTTTTCTGGCAAGCCAGCTGCACCGGCGCCTGATCATCGGTCCGGGTGAACTGGGTGGCGGCCGCCTTCACCGCCTGGCGATTGGGTGTACTGCCCGAGGCGTTCAACGCGATCATGTCGGCGTACAACGCACGCTTGTCGTCCTTGGTACCCAGATCGCGGATGGGCAACGCCGCACCCTTGTCGCTCATGTCGTAGTCGGCGTTGTCGTTGATCTTGAAATAGCCCACGCGCAGGTTGTCCACCGTCGCCATGGATCGGGTCATGCCGGCGATCATGGAGCGGTTGCGGTTGCCGTAGTAGGAGAACCAGTTGGCGAAGTTCTGCAGCGCGACGCCGTCGGTGCTCTTGATCGTGTACTTCCACATCGTGCAACCCGTGCCACAGGCATTGGCGGCCTCCGTGCGCGCTACCGCCGTGTAGGCGCCGGGGCTCCCGGCCAACTCCGGAACCGGATCGCTCTTCCCCGTGAACGGAAGAAAGAACGTGGCTGGAACGTAGGTGAAGGTCGCGTCGTATCGCGTTGGTTGATTTTTGTTGACCTTGTAGAAATCCTGGGTGTTCCAGACGTAGTCCTTGTTGGCCGCGTAGGGCGTTCCGTCCTTCCCGTTCGCCGCGAAGACAGTGCCCTGGGGCACCACCATTCCATCGACCATGTTGAACACACCGGTGGTGGCCGCGGTCAGATCCACCGCATTGGACGCGTTCGCCGCCAGACGTGGATCTATCAGGGTCTTGGACGTGGCTGCCTGTGCGTAATCGACCACCTTTTCCTGGGCGGTGTCATAGCGCATCCACGGCTCATACTTGATCGTGGGGTTGTAGAAGGCCGGGTTGTAGGTCGGGGAGCGTGCGAAGCCGAACTTGTCGAGCGGTGCAATGCCGTAATACGCGCCGGAAATGCGCGTGCCCGGCAGCACGTAATAGAAGGCGCAGGTACCCGTAGTACTGAGCGTCTTGGTGCCGCTGAAGAAACTCTTGGTCGACGTATTCCAGCAGGCCTGGCCATCCGCCCCGGGGAACTGGGTCTGGAAGGTCATCGAGCCGGAGTTGTCGACCGTCATGATGAAGGCCGGCTGCGCCTGCACCTGGTTGTTCAACGGCACCTGGGACAGCGTCCCCTGCCCCTGCGCGGCGATCAGCTGATAGGTCAGCACCCCGCCGCCGACCAGAACGGCCAGTACCGACGCGGAAATGAGTGTGGTCCTGCGCGATACCATGTGCGCGTCCTCAGAGCTTGAAAACCGTGTCGATCACGGTCGAAGAGGTGGGATGTTCAGCGTCATCGGCGGCGTAGCCGGTGATCTGATAGATCGGAATGGGGGTATCGCGCGGCCCGCCCAGGCCCACGCCGGTGCCGAAGGGCACGCAGGTATCGATCTGCCTGACCGTTACCGCTGGAACCGCATCGGAACTCTGCTCGCTGCCCCACTCTGACGGGTCGAAGGCAGCATCGCAGCCGGCATCGATGTCGCCGGCGACAATCAGGCTGCCATCGGGCAGCTCCTGACGATTGGCGATTTTCTCCACCAGATGCTCGGCAGTGCGCACGGTCGCTTCGGTGTTCTGGAAGGACAGATTGCTCGCACGATAATTGGCCGACATCTTCTCCTGCATGCCGGCGACCTGCATGCCCGCGATACCGATCAGCGCCAGCAGGATCAACATCACCAGCGCCACATACAGCACGGCGCCACGCTGGCGATGTGGGGCCGGAGAACGAACGACGGGGCGGACGGAGGCGTGCATGTCAGTTCCCATAGAGTCGATTGCGCAAGGCCACGGATACTTCATAGCTGGCCCGGTAGCGGGTATCACGGGTATCGGACGGCGCGAACTCCACGCCCAGTGCGCCCTGGCGAGCCACCTTCTGCTGGGCCTGCAGCGCATCGGCCGGCTGCGGGCTGCGCGCCAGCACGCCGACCTGCACCAGACCCACGCGTCGCCACTGCCCGGCCGCGGCCGCATCGGTGCCCGTGGAGACGCCACTGGCGGTTGCCTGCACGGTGATGTTGCCGATGGGCGAGGCATCGACGCTGATGTCCGGGGTCGAATCCAGGCCGAACAGAACCTGCAGGTTTTCGATGCCTTCCACCAGCTCCTCATTGAGCTCGGCCGGATACGCGCCGGCCGCATTGGCGCGGGCACGGCGCAACGCTGGCTCGCCGGACGCGCCGGCCCCGATGTAGTACACGATGGACTCGGCGCGGTAGACCAGCGTCTGCCCATTGGGCGGCGCATACCTGGACAGGTCCGCATTGGTCGCCGTGACGATGCCGCCGGCGACGCTTCCCGGGAAAATGTCGACATGGGCACAATCGGCGATGCCGAACATGGTCGGCGCAGCGGGCGTGCCCTGGCTCAACCGGGCGGCGCGCTCGGTGTCCACCGTCAATTCGCTGCCGCCGCTGTCCGCGGTAATGGCCGTGACCGGAACGCCTTCACCGGCCAGGAAGCGCAGTACCAGCACATCGCTGCCCCCCAATGGATTCAGCCCGGCGATCTCGGACGGCAGGTTGCCTGCGTCACTCCAGGCTTCGCCCAGGGTCAGGGTATCGCCCGGCGCGGTACCTCCCGCTTCATAGCCCTGCACCGCCACCGAAAAATCCAGCGGACTGCCGGCCCCGGATGCGGCCGTGAAGTGATGGCGCGGGTCGCCCTCGTCCTTGATGAAATGCGCCTGATCGTTGACGCAGCCGTAGTGGCCGGCCATGCGGATGTCGCGCTCGAGGAAATCGATCGCAAACCGGGCGTTTTCCTGGGTGCGTGCCACGCCTTCAGCCAACCTCGAGGCGGTGCGCGAGGCGATGAAGACCTGGATGACGCCCAGCATCAGCACGGTGCCGATCACCACCGCGACCATCAGCTCGATCAGCGACAGACCCGACTGCCTGCGCCGTGTGTTCGGGAAAGGGCTCATAGCTGCGATGTCACGGTGAAGGTGGTCTTTTCATCGGGTTTGTCCTTGTCCCAGCGCTGGTCGCCCCAGGCGATCTGGACGGTGACGCTGCCATCTTCGTAGGCCACGTTGGCACTGGCGGTCTCGCCCAATGCCTTGGCCACCTGGCACTGCCACCGCGCAACGTTCTGCTGGATGGTGACCGCATTGCCGGTCGGCCGGCCGCAGGCCCCGGCAACGGCCACCGTCCCGGGCGAGAACGACGCCGTGCTGTACCAGGCCGCCTGAAAGCGATTGGCGCGCATCTGATCGATCAGGTCGTACGCCAGGTTGGTCGCCTGGGTGCGGTAGTTGGCGCTCTGGGTGAAGCGCACACTCATGGTCTGCAGCAGCGCGAAGCCGAGCAGGCCGAAAGCAAGCACGACAATGGCGACCAGCACCTCGATCAACGTGAAGCCACCCGGCGCTGCGCGCAGGCGGCGAGGATGCTTGCGCTTCATTGGCACGCTCCCTGGGCACTGCGTGCCTGGCCGGAGGAATTGATGGTCACGGTGCGCTGCATCGGTTGGCCGCTGCATTCGTCCGGCCGCAGGGTCAGCGTCTGGTCGGCAGGCGCCTGGCGGCGACCTCGCCCGTCGAAACTGATGGCCACGTTGTCCGGCCCGTCCACGACCAGCCTGGGGTGGCCCTGGCTGTAGCGCAGGACCGTTTCGCCGGTTTCCAGGGTACCGCTACCGTCGGGGTCGGCGAAGGCGAGGATGCCGCTGTTCCAGTCCCCGTCGCAGCTGGTGCCGGTGGCGCTGCCACAGACACCGCCGCCCTTGTTGTTGCGGATCGCCTCGCTGCGCGCGAGCGACAGCAGGCCCAGCGCTTCATTGTTGGCCGCGACCACCCGGTTGGAACGGATCACGCTCAGGAAATTCGGGAACCCCACCGCGACCAGCACGGCAAGCACCGCCATGGTCACCATGAGCTCGATCAATGTGAAGCCGTTGAACCGGCGCAAAGACATGAAACGCTCCCCAGCGTTGATGACACAGAAGATGAACGTCCCGCCGCCGATCAGCAAGCGGCGGCAGGACGAACGGTCGCCCGGAGGCGACAGGCGTCAATGGGTTGACGCAGATCGAGAACCGGCAGCGGCCCCCTGCCCGCCGCCGGTCCGGTCAGACCCTCAGGCCATGACCTTGTAGCAGGGCTGGTACTCGCCGGAGATCTTCATCCGGCGCTGCTCGACGAAGGCGCGCAGCAGTTCGTCCAGGGCCTGCATCATGTCCGCATCGCCGTGGATTTCGAACGGGCCGAACTCCTCGATGCGGCGCATGCCGTCTTCCTTCACGTTGCCGGCCACGATGCCGGAGAACGCGCGGCGCAGGTCGGCCGCCAGAGCATGTGGCGGACGGCCGTGGTGCAGGTCCAGCGACGCCATCGCCTCGTGGGTCGGCACGAACGGCTGCTGGTACTCCCACGGAATCTCGATGGACCAGTTGAAGAAGAACGAATCCTTCTGCGCCAGGCGGTGCTCGCGCACGCGCTTGATGCCCTGGGCCATCTTGCGGGCGACGTTGACCGGGTCGCCGATGATGATCTCGTAGCGGCTGGCGGCCTCTTCACCCAGGGTGAGACGGATGAAGCGGTCGATCTGCTCGAAGTACGGTGCGGCCACGGTCGGGCCGGTCAGGATCAGCGGGAACGGCAGGTCCTTGTTCTCTTCGCGCAGCAGGATGCCCAGCAGGTACAGGATCTCCTCAGCGGTGCCGACGCCACCGGCGAACACGGTGATGCCGTGGCCGATGCGCACAAACGCTTCGAGACGCTTCTCGATGTCCGGCATGATCACCAGATGGTTCACGATCGGGTTCGGCGACTCGGCGGCGATGATGCCCGGCTCGGTCAGGCCGATGTAGCGCGTGGTGGTCTTGCGCTGCTTGGCATGGGCGATGGTGGCGCCCTTCATCGGGCCCTTCATCGCACCCGGACCGCAGCCGGTGCAGATATCCAGCCCGCGCAGGCCCAGCTCGTAGCCGACCTGCTTGGTGTACAGGTACTCATCGCGACCAATGGAATGACCGCCCCAGCAGACGACCAGATTCGGGTCGCCGGGGTTGAGGATGCGCGCATTGCGCAGCAGCCCGAACACCGCGTTGGTGATGCCTTCCGAAGATTCCAGCTCGGCCGCGTAGGCCGGGCCCATCTCGATGGCCATGTAGGCCAGGTCGCGGACCACCGCGAACAACAGCTCGGCCACACCGCGGATGATCTCGCCATCCACGAAGGCCATCGCCGGCGCGTTGACCAGGTCGATGCGCACGCCGCGGTCCTGCTGGGCCACCTGGATATCGAAATCGGGATACAGATCGCGCGCCGCGCGCGGATCGTCCGAGGCGCTGCCGCTGGTCAGCACGGCCAGCGCGCAGCGGCGCAGCAGCTCGTGCATGCCGCCGCCGGAGGCGTCGCGCAGGCGTGCCACTTCAGCACGCGACAACACATCCAGCCCACCGCGCGGGTAGATCCGCGCGTCCTGCACCGGCAGCGTACGCGCCGGCTTTTCGTTGATCGTCATGTCCATCTTGTTCGCTTTCCTCAAGGTTACCGACTGTACCGCTGCCCCCTTAAAAAGCAAAACGGCCGGGAAACCCGACCGTTTGGATGTGTCCTGACCGCGACAGGGGCACTGGGCCGTCGCAATTGCGCTGATTTCCGCGCAACCAACTGAATATACAGGTATGCACTACCCAGCACAACACTCAGTGGGGCGGCCGATGGAGACCGGGGCGCTCCAGCCGCCCCCGCCCTGACAGACAAAAAAAAGCGACCGGGTTGCCCCGGCCGCTTTTCAATCATCCACTAGGTCCGACGCATCAGAACTTGTAGCGGAAGCCCAGCTGCAGCGACCACTGCGACACACCGGTGTTGAAACCGTCGGCGTCCGCGTTGGCGAAGGCGCTGTCGGTCACGGTGGCGCTCGTGTTGCCCTGGCGCTCTGCACGGAACTCGTACAGGTACTTGCCAGTGGTCGGGTCGATGCCGCGGAAGTTGGCGATGCCCTGGTCAGCATAGAAGCCGAAGTCGTCGATGCGACCCCACTTCTTGTTGAGCAGGTTGCCCACGTTCTGGATATCGAGCCAGATTTCGGACTTGTGGCCCTTCATGAAGCCCGGCAACTGCTGGGTGATACGCACGTCAAAGGTGTTGACCCAACCGGCGCGAGCCGAGTTCTGCGGGGTCACTTGGCCGGCGTAACGGTTCAGCTGCGCATTGTTCTCCATCCATGCGAAGAAGGCTTCTTCCATGGCGGCACCGCCGGTGAACAGCACGTCGCCACGACCCTTCGGCACATAGAACAGGTCGTTGTAGGTGCGGCCGTCGCCGTTCATGTCGTTGGAGTACACGAAGCTGTACGGACGACCGGTACGGCCTTCATAGAACATGCCGACCTGGGTCTCGTAGTCACCGAAGAACGCATGCTTCCAGTTCACCGAACCCGAGATGCGGTTGCGGATCTCGTAACGCGAGCGCGCAAGCGCGTTCTCGTTGGCCTGGAAGATGTAGTTGTTGTTCCAGTTCGAGGTCGCCACCGAGGAGGTGTTGCTGGCAACTTCCTTCGCATCGGTATAGGTGTAGCCCAGGTTCCAGGCCCAGTCACTGTCCGGGCTGAACGGCTTGGCCAGGGACACGGTGAACTGCGCGGTGCGGCCCTTGTCGGTGTTGTCCAGCAGCACGGCATCGCTCACCCAGCTCGGGGTGGTCGACTTGGAGGTCGAGGCGTTGGCAACGTTGCCCCAGTAGAAGTTGCGACCGTCCGGACCGCCGGTGTAGCTCGGCTGCATCAGTTCCAGGCGCTTGAAGTACAGACCATCCTTGACCTTGGTCACCAGCAGCTCGGCCGATGCGACCAGACCGTTCCACGGCAGTTCGTGATCGAACGCCAGATTGGCCTTGTACACGGACGGGGTGCGGAAATCGTCGGAGACGAAGTTCACGACCTGCTGTGCCGGACGGTTGCGGTTGTTGTACGGGTAATCGGTGCCCTGGGTGAAGTTCACGCCGTTGTTGGCGTAGATGTTGCCCAGCCACACCTGCGGCGCTTCACCACGGAAGAGGCCAACGCCACCGCGCAGCTGCGTCGGGCGATCGCTGTCGAAGGTGTAGTTGAAGCCCACGCGCGGCTGCACCAAGAAGCCGTTGTCGCCGATCGAACGGTTGTCGTAACCGAAGAACTCGCTGGCGCGCTGGTTGTAGGCCGTGTCCTTGTTGGTGTCGTACTTGTCCGCACGCACGCCCAGGGTCAGGGTCAGGTTGTTGTTGACGTACCACGTGTCCTGCACGAACAGGCCCAGGGTGGTGTAGTCGTAGTCGGCCGCAAGGCTCTCCACGCCACCGTCCACCGGGTTGCGCCAGGTGCTGACCACCGGCGTGTTGTTACGGAAGCCTTCGATGCCGTTGTAGACCAGGTAACCGTCAATGTTCGGTGCGTACAGGTTGTAGATTTCGTTCTTGCTGTAATCCGCACCGAACTTCACGTCATGGTCGCCCAGGGTGAGCGTGCCGGAGGCGAAGTAGTTCCAGGTCTTGGTGTACAGCTCGTTGTACTGGGTGTTGGCTTCGGTACCCAGGTACAGGGTCGGGTTGGCGACCGACTCGCGGTTCGAGTTCAGACCGCCGAAACCGATCAGGATCGCCGGAGTACCCGGAGCCGACGGATTACGGATGGCCGAGTAATCGCGGTAGCTGGCCTTGATTTCGGTCGAGAAGTTGTCGCTCCAGTCGCTGAACAGCTGGCCGACGTAGGACTCGATCTTCTTGTCGTGCTGGTACCAGTACGAGCTGATCGAGGCACCGGTGGTCTGGCCGTAGCCGTTGATGCGC
Organism: Stenotrophomonas sp. AS1; assembly: GCF_048957655.1. Lineage (NCBI taxonomy): Bacteria > Pseudomonadati > Pseudomonadota > Gammaproteobacteria > Lysobacterales > Lysobacteraceae > Stenotrophomonas > Stenotrophomonas sp. AS1. The sequence goes on from NZ_JARVXM010000002.1 coordinate 90,437, forward strand.
AGCTTGTCCTGCTCCAGCTTGCTGTAGCGGAAGCTCGCACGCTGATTGTCGGTGATGTTCCAGTCCAGCTTCAGCGCGTACTCTTCGAGGTTGGTGTCCGAAGCGGCGTCGTAGCTGCCCGCCGACACGCCATAGCGCTCCTGGAAGATCTGCTGGGCCTGCGCGATCTGGGCATCGGTGATGGTACCGGCGCCGATGGCGCTGCCGGCGATGTCGGCGCCCGGGGCGGACTGCTCGAACTTCTCATAGTTGGCGAAGAAGAACAGCTTGTCCTTCACCAGCGGGCCACCCAGCGTGAAGCCGTAGGTCTTCTCGTCTTCGAAACCGTTGAACTTGCCGCCACCCGGGTTGTCACCGAACCAGCTGCCGTCACGCATGTAGCCGTAGACCGAGCCGTGGAACTCATTGGTACCCGACTTGGTCACGGCATCAACCACAGCGCCGGTGGCGCCGGTGATGGTGATGTCGTAGCTGGACAGGTCGACGTTGATGGCTTCGATGGCCTCCATCGAAACCGGCTGGCGACGGGTCGGGAAGCTGTTGCCTTCCAGGCCAAAGGTGTCGCTGGCGGACACGCCATCGATACGGACGGCGTTGTAGCGCGGGTTCTGGCCGCCGGCGCTGATGCTGCCCGAAGCCCGGTCAACGAAAGCGACGCGCGGGTCCAGGCGCATCATGTCCTGGATGTTACCGCCGACGGACGGCATGGCTTCGATCGTTTCCTGGCTGATCGACGTGCCCGAGCCCATCTTGGTGGCGCTGAACACTTCCGAGCCTGCGGCCACGGCGGTGACCTGCACGGCATCGAGGTTCGTTGCAGCGAGGTCGCCGGTCAGTGCCGCATTGACGGTACCGATCTGGTTGACGCCGAGGTACACACCCTCTTCCGTCTTGGTGCCTTCACCCGGCTTGTTGATGGTGATGGTGTACGGACCACCCACGCGCAGGCCGCGCGCGTTGTAACGACCCGATGCATCGGTCGTGGCGCGGCTGACGGTGCCCGACTCGGTGTGCGTGATGGTGACTTCTGCACCGACGACAGGCGCGCCTGCAGCCGACGTGACCTGACCGCCCACACCGGAAGAGGTGCTCTGGGCGAAGGCGGGAGCGGCGGCAAGTGCGGCCACGAGACCAAGCGTGAGCTTGGACATCCGGAGACAACGGGAGTGGGTCATTGGGGAGTAGCCTCGATGCGAGATTGGCGATGGCGGAGAAAAAAACGCGCCCAAGCAGCCTTGCTGGCGGCTGACTGGACTTTTATCTGGGTTCCCTAGCCGCGAGCTGGTTTCAGCCGCAACGGTTAACACTAGATTAACACGATAGCCTCGGATTGTGACGGTTTGGCGACAAAACACACGCCATCACAACGGGATCATGACGCCATCTTCACATTTGATTGTGACCGGCTGAATGCGGGCTACTGAGCGCCTCAGCGGTGTCTGGTTGGCGTTCTGCGGGTTGGCTGGGGAGCCGGCCAGCGGCCGGCACTACCTGTAGGAGGCCCGGGGCACGTTTAGGAGGCCCTGGGCACATTCAGGAGGCTCTGGGCACGTTCGCGCCAGCGGTGACGCCTTTGCCGCGCTCAGGCGTCGAGAATCTGGCCGCGATACGCCGCGCCGGCAGCGGACAACAGCAGGACCGCGGCGGCGGCACACTCGGCCGGGTCACGGGCGGTGCGGTCCTCATCCAGCGAGAACGCACGCGCGCGCAGGGCCGTGCGCATCGGGCCCGGCTGCAGGCCACTGACCCGGACCGGGCTGCGGCCGAGTTCGTCATGCAGCGAGGCGATCAGCCCACGCAGGCCGTGCTGGGCGGCGCCGTAGCCCCCCCAATAGGCCTGCCCCACCCGCGCCGGGTCGTCCACGGTGAACACCAGCGCGGCATCGTCGCTCTGGCGCAGCAGCGGCAGGCAGGCCTGGGCCAGCCAGGCCGGCGCGGTCAGGTTCACGTGCACGGCGCGGGCGAAGGCGGCCGGGTCAGCCAGCTCGAACGGGGTCAGCCCGGCGAAATCGGCCGCGCAGTAGAGCACCCCATCCAGGTGGCCAAGTTCGGATTGCAGGCGCTCGGCCAGGGTCGCGTAATCGTCGGGGGTAGCCCCTTCCAGATCCAGCGGATACAGCAGCGGCTCGGGACCGGCCGCCTCGACGGCGGCATAGACCCGGTCCAGGCGGCGCGGTTTGCGCCCCAGCAGGACCACGGTTGCCCCGGCCTGCGCGCAGGCCACGGCCACGGCGCTGCCAAAGCCTCCCCCGGCCCCGGCGATGAGAATGACGCGATCGGCGAGCGATCCGGTCCCGACCACCACGGACGGGACCGCGCTCACGGCTGGGAGGCCTCTTCGACGATCCGCTTGAGCTCGCCGGATTCGAACAGCTCCAGCACGATGTCGCAGCCACCGATCAGCTCGCCGTGGATGAACAGCTGCGGGAAGGTCGGCAGGTTGGAGAAGCGCGGCAGGTTGGCGCGGATCTCGGGTTCTTCCAGCACATTGACCGTGCGCAGCGCGATCGCGCCGGCGGCCATCAATGCCTGGATGGCACGGCTGGAAAAGCCGCACATGGGATATTGCGGAGTGCCCTTCATGAACAACACGAGGGGGTAACGTTCGACTTCGGACTGGATCTGCTGCATCACCGCCACAACGACTCTCCCTCCAATGGGACAACCCGGCCTCACCGGTCGGATAGACTTCCCTGGCCGCCATTGTATGCCCTACCTTCGCGTGGTGGGCACCCTGCCATCGGCCACACTGTTGCCGATCCGCGATCGCGCGCCGCTTTCCCTTCCCAATCTGTCGTGCCCATGCCCCTCGAACTGCCTCGCCTCCCCTACGACCGCACTGCCCTGCAACCCCACCTGTCGGCGCAGACGCTGGACCTGCATCACGGGCGGCACCTGCGCGGCTATCTGGACACGGTCAACGCACGTATCGAAGGCACGGAACTGGCCGAGCTGCCGCTGGAGGACATCGTCCGCCAGAGCCAGGGCAGCCTGTTCGATGCCGCGGCCCAGGCCTGGAACCACCAGTTCTATTTCCACTGCCTGCACCCGCGCGCCGGTGGCGAGCCGCAGGGTCGGCTGGGCGAACTGGTGACCCGTCATTTCGGCGATGCCAAACGGCTGCGCGAGGCGTTCGACCGGGCGGCGTTGAGCCTGTTCGGCTCAGGCTGGGTGTGGCTGGTACAGCATCCCAACGGCGCGCTGGCGATCCAGGTGACGCGCAATGCGGGCACGCCGCTGACCGGCGAGAGCACCCCGCTGCTGGCCTGCGATGTGTGGGAGCACGCGTATTACACCGACTACCAGAATGAGCGCGCGCGCTATCTGGAGGCGTTCTGGAAACTGGTGAACTGGGACTTCGTTACCGCGCAGCTGCGCGACTGATGCCCGGCAGCGCACGGCCGTTGGTCGTGCGTCCCGGTCACCCTGGCAGGTAGTGCCGGCCGCTGGCCGGCTCCCCTTGTACCTTGCACCGCCAGCGCCGGCCAGCGGCCGGCACTACAGGACCTTTAACCGCGCAGGATCTCGATCACCGGCGCGACCTGCTCGCCGCGATCAAGCTGCCCACCGACACGTTCCAATGCATCGGCCAGCACCGCCGCATCGTCATCACGCAGCGTGGCATGGCCAACCTTGCGCCCCTCCCGGGCCTGCTTGCCGTAATCGTGCCAATGGCCGCTGGCCTGGGCGAGCACGGCGTTGGCCTCCGGCATCTGCCCGATCCAGTTGAGCATGCAGGCATGACCCAGCATGCGCGTATCGCCCAGCGGCAGGCCCAGCACGGCGCGCAGGTGGTTTTCGAACTGCGAGGTCTCGCTGCCTTCGATGGTCCAATGGCCGGAGTTGTGCACGCGCGGGGCCATCTCGTTGGCCAGCAGCTCATCGCCACGGCAGAACAGCTCCAGCGCGAACACGCCGACATAGTCCAGCCGCTCGGCCAGGGTGCGCGCGTAGCCGATGGCCGCCTCGTGCTGCGCCGCTGACAGCTGCGCCGGGGCCAGACTGGCCGAGAGCACGCCGTTGACGTGCCAGTTGCCGGTGATCGGCCAGGCGCGGAACTCGCCATCCTGCGCCCGTACCGCCACCACGCTGACCTCGCGATCAAAGGCGACGAAACCCTCCAGGATCAACCCGGTCTTGTCGACCTGGCTGCCGAGGGTGTCCCAGGCCGCGTCGATATCGGCGGCGCTGCGGATCCGGAACTGGCCCTTGCCGTCATAGCCCAGGCGGCGGGTCTTGATGATGCAGGGCATGCCGAACTCGGCGACCTTGGCGGCCAGTTCGTCACGGCTGCGGATATCGGCGAAGGCTGGCAGCGGGATGCCCAGCGACTGGAACAGGGTCTTCTCGCTGAGCCGGTCCTGGGCCACGGCCAGCGCATCCGGATGGGGATGCACCGGCACGCGCTCGGCCAGGAACTTGGCGCTGCGCGCCGGCACGTTCTCGAAATCGAAGGTCACCACGTCCACGCGGGCGGCGAACGCGGCCAGGGCCGCCTCATCCTCGAACGCGGCCACCTGCAGTGGCGCGACCTGGCCGCCACAGGCATCGGTGGCGGGGTCGAACAGCTCGAAGCGCAGCCCCATCGGCGCACCGGCCAGGACCATCATGCGGGCCAGCTGACCGCCGCCCAGAATGCCAACGGTCCTGACGCTCATTGACGCGGGTCGTCGTGGGCCATGACGTCTTCGGTCTGGCGGGCGCGGAAGGCCTCCAGCGCCTCGCCGATCGCCGGCTGGTCCGAGGCCAGCATCGCCGCGGCGAACAGCGCCGCGTTGGAGGCGCCGGCGTTGCCGATGGCGAAGGTGGCGACCGGGATGCCGGCCGGCATCTGCACGATCGAGAGCAGCGAATCCATGCCGTTCAGGGCCTTGGACTGCACCGGCACGCCCAGCACCGGCACGGCGGTCTTGGCGGCGATCATGCCCGGCAGGTGCGCGGCCCCGCCAGCACCGGCGATGATCGCGCGCAGGCCACGCTGGCCCGCCTGCTCGGCGTAGGTGAACAGCACGTCCGGCGTGCGGTGCGCCGAGACCACTTTCACTTCATAGGGAACACCCAGCGAATCCAGCTTCTGGGCGGCGTGCTGCATGGTTTCCCAATCCGAGCGGGAACCCATGACGATGCCGACGAGCGGCGCGGTTTGGTTGAGGGTCATTGGCCGTCACCTGCCTTAAAGACGTATTCTAGCCGTCTTCCACGCAAGACGAAGAATCCATGGATCGCAAGCTGCTCGACCTCCTGTGCTCGCCCGATACGCGCCAGCCCCTGTCCCTGCTCGATGCCACCGGCCTGGACGCGCTCAACCGCGCGATCGGCAGCGGCGCCGTGCTCAAGGCCGATGGCAGCCCGCAGGCGCAGACGCTGCGCGAGGCCCTGCTGACCCGCGACCGCAAGCAGGTGTTCCGCGTGGACGATGGCATCCCGGTGCTGCTGGCCGAAGAGGCCATTGCCACCGCCCAGATCGCCGATTTCCCGGAAAAATGAGCCACCTCCCCGTGCCGGCCCCCGAGGCCGCCCTGGTGGCCGCCGATGTGGCCCGTGCACTGGCCGAGGACATCGGCAGCGGTGATGTCACCGCCGCCCTGCTCCCGGACCGCCCCGATACTGCCTACCTGCTGTGCAAGCAGGACGCGGTGATCGCCGGCCGCCCCTGGTTCGATGCGACCCACAGGGCGCTGGATCCGCAGGTGCGGATCGACTGGCACGTGGCCGAGGGCGACCGTGTCGCCGCCGGCACCGTGCTGGCCCTCCTGCAGGGCCGCAACCGCAGCCTGGTGAGCGCCGAACGCACTTCGCTGAATTTCCTGCAGACCCTGTCGGGCACGGCGACCACCACCGCGCAGTACGTCGCGGCGGTGGCCGGCACCGGCGCGCGGATCCTGGACACCCGCAAGACGCTGCCCGGGCTGCGCGTCGCGCAGAAGTACGCGGTGCGCTGTGGCGGCGGTGACAACCACCGCCTGGGCCTGTTCGACACGGTCATGCTCAAGGAAAACCACATCCGCGCCGCCGGCTCGCTGACCGCGGCGGTGCAGGCAGCGCGCCTGCAGTGGCCGGCGTTGCCGCTGGTGGTCGAGGTTGAAGACCTGGACCAGCTGCGCGAGGCGCTGGAGGTGGGCTGCACCCGCATCCTGATCGATGACTTCGATGCCGCCACCCGGCGCGAGGCCGTGCGCATCGCGGCCGGGCGGATTCCATTGGAAGTCTCCGGCAGCGTCGGCCTGGACGGGCTGCGCGCGATCGCCGAGGACGGCGTGGACTGCGTCTCGATCGGTGGGTTGACCAAGCACGTGCAGGCGATCGACCTGTCGTTGAAACTGGGCCCGCCCCCCGGCTGAAGCGCGTGCCGATCCGCGGGCGATGCCTCCCCGCTTTCACGGTATGGGCAGATGCGGTCTGCGAGGCTGCGTCTGCCCCCATCTGGATTGCACGCATGCGCTGCCTGCCGCTTCTCGCCTGCCTGTCTCCCCTGCTCGCGCTGCTGCCGCTCCAGGCATCCGCAGCCGAGGTCTGCGATGTGCCACCGCGCTTCGGGCTCAGCCCGGTGGCGATCAACATCGTCCGGACTGCCTGCACTGAACATCGCCTCTGGTATCGGCCCTTCATCGACCGCGATGGACGCGCGGCCAGCCTGAGCGTCACTGAAGCCGAGGACGTCCACCTGGCCGACAACGGCCTGGTCGCCTGGCAGCGCGTGGTCGGCTACTGGCGGCAGAGCGGCACGTTGTCGCCGATGGGGAGCCAACCCGGCGCATCGAGCTGCATGGCCCCGCCGGGTACGCGCTATACCGATACCGATTGCCGTGCTTTCCTGATCGACAACCCATGGTCGGCGGCCTTCATCTCATGGGTGATGACCCGCGCCTCGGTACCCGGCTTTACCCGTTCGCCCCGACACATCGACTATATCCGGGCCGCCTTCCAGAACAGTGGTCCGTACCGCATGGCCGATCCCGCGCAGGAGAAGCCTGCGCCCGGCGACCTGCTGTGCTACCTCCGCGACCGGCGCGAAACGCTGAGCTACAGCGGCCTGGTCCAGTCGCTGTCCAACGGCTCGGTCACGCACTGGAAATCGCACTGCGAAGTGGTCATCGCGGCCAACATGGGCGGTGACCGCACGCTGTATCTGATCGGCGGCAACGTCATGAACACCGTGGCGATGCGCAAGCTCTCGCTGGACCGCAGTGGCCGGATCGAGCTGCCGCCGGCCAAAGCCACGGCGAGCGACGGCATGGACCTGGGCTGCACGCCCGGCCGCGAAGAGGAGTGCAGCTTCAATCGCCAGGATTGGGCCGCCCTGCTGAAACTGGTGGCCACCGCGCCCGCGCCGTTGCCGACGGTCACCCCGGACCCGGTGACCCCGCCCGCTGCCGGTACTGGTGCCACGGCACCGCCGATGGCATCGCCGGCTTCCCAGTCACCGATGCGGGCCCCCACCGTGGTGCCGCCCCGCCCGCCGGTCCCGAACGCGGATCCGAATTCCAATCCAACTCGAACTCCAACGCCAACGCCAACGCCCCTTCCGGTCCCGCCACCCCGCACACCCTGATCATGATCAGGCGCATGGCTTGATCCGCGCCGCGTTCGTCGCCATCTTGGGATGACCGACCTCCCTGACCGCGCCGAGTCACCGATGCCCAGTTTGATCCTGTTGATGATTGCCGGCGCGTTCGCCTACGCCTTCTGGAATTCCTCGCGTGCCGCCGCCGAACGCGCCGGCGTGCTCGGGCGCAACGCCTGCCGCGCAGCCGACGTGCAGTGGCTGGACCAGAGCGTGCATGCCACCGGCCTGCGCGTATGCCGCAAGGACAATGGCTGGCTGGGCTGGGAGCGCACCTTCAAGTTCGAGTACTCGCACGATGGCGTGGCCCGCCACAGCGGGCGCATGGTGCTGCGCGGCGATCAGCTGATCACCTTCGTGGGGCCGTCGGCGGCGCGGATCAGCGAGATCCGGCGCGACATCGATACCCGCGACGCCGAAGACGTCTGACCCCGGTAGGGCCGACCGTTGGTCGGCTGCGGTTGGCCGTCGCCGTCAATGGGCGTGGAGAGCAGCCGACCAACGGTCGGCTCTACTAGGCCGTCGCCGTCAATGGGCGTGGAGAGCAGCCGACCAACGGTCGGCTCTACCGGGTCGTTGCCGTTGATGGGCGCGGAGAGCAGCCGACCAACGGTCGGCTCTACCCATGAAAATGGCCGCCTTGCGGCGGCCATCGTGTGTCTTATTTGACCACCCGCAGATGCGGGCGACCGCTGGGCTTGGGCGGTGCGTCGTCCGGCGGGGTCGGTGAATCGTCCGGCGGCAGCTCGTCGTCCGGGCCCGGCTCATGGCCAGGGATGTCATCGGGCAGCGCCATGCCCTGCCCGGTCTCGCGGGCGTACACCGCCAGCACGGCCGAGATCGGCACCTGCACCGGGTAACTGGTGCCGGAGAAACGGGCCGAGAAGCTCACGCTCTCATTGTCGATATGCAGGCGTACCACGGCGCGCTCGGCGATGTTCAGCACGACGCGACCGTCCTTGACCGCGCTCTGCGGAACCTGCACGCCGGGCATGCCGGCGTCGACCAGGATGTGCGGCGTCAGGTCGTTGTCATTGATCCATTCCACCAGGGCCCGCAACAGGTACGGGCGGTGGCTGGTCATGCGAAAAGTGTCTTCTGTCATGTGGTAGAGCCGAGCCGTGCTCGGCTGCTCTTGATCCGGATTGCCTGATGCAAGTGTACGCGCCCGCCCACCCGCAGGTCAGCCATGGCGCGTACCGGCACCGCGATTTCGTTCAGTACAGCCGTGCCGCACGCGGCACTCGCCCCTGCCGATCAGACCGGCAAATCAGACCGGCAGATCGCGCAGCTTCTTTTCCTGATCGGTCAGGCTGCGGATGAAGCCCGGGTGCCGGAAAATGCGGTTGCCGTAGTCTTCGATCGATTTGCCATCCTTCGGCAACGGCACGTCCAGCGCCTGCAGCCGCCAGATGATCGGCGCCATCGCGCAGTCGGCCAGGCTCATTTCCGGATTGAGGAAGAACTTGCTGGCCTTGAACAGCGGCACCGCGCTGGTCAGCAGTTCCTTGAGACGTTTGCGCCCGGCCTCGGCCTGGGTCTTGTTGCCCAGCTGGATGGCCTGTACCTGCGGCACCCAGTCGTGTTCGATGCGCAGCATCGCCAGGCGGATGCGGGCCCGCGAGAGCGGATCGACCGGCATCAGCGGCGGGTGCGGATAGCGCTCGTCCAGGTACTCGCTGACCACCGAGGCCGCGTACAGCACCAGCTCGCGTTCCACCAGGGTGGGCACGGAGTGATACGGATTGAGATCGATGAGATCTTCGGGCGGGTTCTGCGGGTCGACCGGCACGGAGTCATAAGTGACGCCCTTGGCCGCCAGTACCAGCCGTACGCGATGGCACAGGACATCGTCGTTCGAGGAAAACAGCGTCAGGGTATTCCGCATGCGTACGCTCGCCGCCATCAAAGGCTCTCCAACGTCCGGTAACCGCCGGTCGTATCGGCGCCGCCAGCCCATTGCTGACGGTCGTCACAGTACCCGAGTGTGCAACCGCACATCACAAAAGCCAATAGGTCGATCGTCCCACGTGGGGAACGATCGCCGCGGGAAGGCGCCCGACCGCTCAGTGGACGTCCTTCCAGTATTCCTTCTTGAGCAGATAGGCCAGGAAGGTCAGCAGCGCCAGGAACAGGATCACCCATACCCCCAGCTTCTGCCGCTTCAGGGCGGCCGGCTCACCGGCATACTCCAGGAAATTGGTGATGTCGCGCACCGCCTGATCGTATTGGCCGGCATCGATGTTGCCGGGCTGTTCGATCTTCAGGCCGACCACCGGCGGGTCTTCGCCGGGGTTCTCCGGCTTGCCGTGCACGGCGTGCTGGAGCCCCTGCATTTCCCACAGCGGGTTGGGCATGGAGGCATTCGGGAACACGGTGTTGTTCCACCCCAGCGGACGCGTGGGATCGAGGTAGAACGACTTGAGGTAGGTGTAGACCCAGTCACTGCCCCGCACCCGCGAGATCAGGCTCAGGTCCGGCGGCATCTTGCCGAACCACTTTTCCGCCTGCGCCTTGGGCATCGTCACCGGGATCGGCTCACCGACCGGTGTACCGGTGAAGTTGAGGTTGTTCATGACCTCTTCTTCGCTCAGCCCGAGATCGGCGGCCATGCGCGAGTACCGCAGGTACTTCAGCGCGTGGCAGCCCGAGCAGTAGTTCATGTAGAGCTGTGCACCACGCTGCAGCGACGCACGGTCGCTGAGGTCGTTGCCGGCCTGCAGGGTCTTGGCGCCCTCGGCGGCATCGGCCACCGCGACACCGAGCATCAGGGCGGCCGCGCAGGCCAGCCGGACAATCCAGTGGTCAGTCATGCGTGGTCACCCGGTCCGGTACCGGCTTGGTCCTGTCCAGCTTGGTCCATAGCGGCATGGTGATGAAGAAGGCGAAGTACAGGAAGGTCAGCACGCGTCCGATGTAGGTCTCGTGCGCATCCGTACCCGGGCCGGAGCCGATCACGCCCAGCCACACGAAGCACACCGCGAACATGCCCAGCAGACCGCGCGAGAGCAGGCCGCGGTAGCGGTAGGACTTCACCCGCGCGCGATCCAGCCACGGCACCAGGAACAGGATGGCGATCGCCGAGAACATCACGATCACGCCGCCGAGCTTGTTGGGCACCACGCGCAACATCGCGTAGTACGGGGTGTAGTACCAGACCGGCTTGATGTGCTCGGGTGTCACCAGGCGGTTGGCCTCGGTGAAGTTGTCGTGCTCCAGGAACAGGCCGCCGAAGGCCGGCGCGAAGAAGATGATGAAGGCGGCGATGATCAGCAGGAAGCCGGCGCCGACCGCATCCTTGAGCGTGTAGTACGGGTGGAAGGGGATGCCGTCGGTAGGCGCGATGGCCGACCAGCGGTTGCCCTTCGGTCCCTTCTTGATCTCCACGCCGTCCGGGTTGTTGGAGCCCACCTCGTGCAGCGCGCCCAGGTGCAGCACCACCAGCAGCAACAGCACCAGCGGCAGGGCGATCACGTGCAGGGCGAAGAAGCGGTTGAGGGTGGCGTCGCTGGGCAGGTAGTCGCCCATGATCCATTCGGTCAGGCCGGTGCCGATCACCGGGATCGCGCCGAACAGCGAGATGATCACCTTCGCGCCCCAGAACGACATCTGGCCCCATGGCAGCACGTAGCCCATGAAGGCTTCGGCCATCAGCACCAGGTAGATCAGCATGCCGAGGATCCAGACCAGCTCGCGCGGCTTCTGGTAACTGCCGTAGAGCAGCCCGCGGAACATGTGCAGGTAGACCACGATGAAGAACAGCGAGGCACCGGTGGAGTGCATGTAGCGGATCAGCCAGCCCCACTCCACGTCCCGCATGATGTATTCGATGGAGGCGAACGCTTCGGCCGCGTTCGTCTTGTAGTGCATCGTCAGGAAGATGCCGGTGACGATCTGGTTGACCAGTATCAGCAGCGCGAGCGAGCCGAAGTAGTACCAGATGTTGAAGTTCTTCGGCGCGTAGTACTCGGTGACGTGCTTGCGGTAGACCGGCATCAGGCCCGGCGCGCGTGCGTTGACCCAGTCGGCGACGCCGGTGGCGGTGCGGGAAAGGATATTGGCCATGATCAAGCCGCCCCCTGCGGATCAACGCCGATGATGATGGTGTTGTCGTCCTGGTAATGGTGCGGCGGCACCAGCAGGTTGATCGGTGCCGGAACATCCTTGAACACGCGACCGGACATGTCGAAGCGCGACTTGTGGCAGGGGCAGAAGTAGCCTCCCTTCCACTGGGGGTCGTAGGGCTCGGGGCGGATCTCGGCGACCATTTCCGGCGAACAGCCCAGATGGGTGCACAGCCCGACCAGCACCGAGACCTCGGCCTTGATCGAGCGGAATTCGGGATTCTGCTTGAGCACGTACTCGGGCTGCTGTTCTTTCTCGCCCGATCCGGGATCCTTGAGGCGGCCGTCCAGCCCGTGCAGCGCATCGAGGATGGCCTTGGAGCGCTTGACGATCCAGATCGGCTGTCCACGCCACTCCATGACCAGACGCTGGCCTTCCTGGAGCGCACTGATGTCGGCAATCACCGGGGCACCGGCCAGTTTGGCGCGGGCGCTGGGATTCCAGGACTTGATGAACGGTACCGCTGCAAATCCGACGCCGACCGCTCCGACCACCGCAGTGGTTGCTGAGAGAAACCGCCGACGTCCAGTGTTGACTGGATCGTTTACCCCATCGTTGGCCATCCGGCACTCCGATATTGATTTAGGTAGCTTGAGGCTGCCAGCAGACCGGTGGGGGCCAGTCCACATTGAATCAGCCGCGAGTGTAGCTGAACCGAAGTCGGCCACACAACGCGGTCCTACGGAACGACATTACCCCGACAGTACGGCATCAGGCACCACCGGCGCCATGGGTCATTGATGGCTGGCCACGGCGCCGCGGTAGCGGTCGGCCAACAGAGCCACCCGCTTCACGTAATACTGGGTCTCGCTGTAAGGCGGCACGCCACCATGGCGGTCGACCGCGCCCTCGCCGGCGTTGTAGCCCGCCGCGGCCAGGGTGAGATCGCCGTTGAAGCGCTTGAGCAGCCAGGACAGGTACTGCACGCCGCCGCGGATGTTCTGCGAGGCATCGAAGGAATCGCTGACCCCGAAGCGGCGCGCGGTTGGCGGCATCAGCTGCATCAGCCCCTGCGCGCCGGCCCGGCTGAGCGCGGTCGGGTTGTAGGCCGATTCGGCATGGATGATCGCGCGGACCACCGCCTCTTCCACCCCGAACTCGCGGGCCGCAGCGGCGATCTCGCTCTGGTAGGCCGTGGTGTTGAGCCGTACCGAGCCGAAGTTGACCGCCGGGTTGGCGCCACAGGCGTAGCAGCGCTCGATGAAGCTGTAGTGGATGGTGCGGACCTGGCCAAGGCTGGCGACCCCACTCGGGCGTGCGCTGGTGTAATGGCGCACGCCGTCTTTCATATAGGCGTACAGCTGGCCACTGCGGACCTTTCCAGCCTTGTTGCCAGCCGCCGCCGGGGCGGAGGGCGCGGTCAGCACCGTGGCCGGGACGGGGGACGGTGCCGGGGCCGGGTTGATCGCGGTCGCCGCGGTGGCGGTATCGGCCCGGGCCGGCGCTGGCGCCGCGCGGGCGATCGGGGCCGCCGGGGCCGGCGCGGGCGGCGCTGCCACGGCCCGGCGAGGCGCCGCGCCGCGGTCGGGCCGGTAGCTGCTGATCACACTGCAGCTGGCCCCGGCCACGCGCTTGCTCACATAGCTGGGAATGCCGTCGCTGCCAACACACTTGTACAGGGTGCCCGCACTGGCCGGCATAGCGGTCAGCGCAGCCAAGGCCAGCGCAGCGATCCCCAACATCCCCTTCATGAGCGGGAGTGTCCCCAATTCCCCGGGGATTGCCAAGGGGGGCGCCCGACCCGGCTACAATGGCCTGCTCACCGCAGCCAACCGGCTGCCTGCCCGCCCACCCGACTGGAATAAGCGCCATGACCGGGACGCCAGCTTCGACCGCGCCGACTTCGGCCGGTTCTGCCTTGCCTGCCTCCGCTCCGCCCAGCTCCGCCCCCCGCCCCGACCTGCTCCCCCTGCCCGGCACCAAGCCGCAGGTGAACGGTCCGGTGCGCGGCAAGCTGTACATCAAGACCCACGGTTGCCAGATGAACGAGTACGACTCGACCAAGATGGCCGACGTGCTCGCCGCCGCCGAAGGGCTGGAACTCACCGACGACCCGGCCGAGGCCGACGTGTTGTTGATGAACACCTGCTCCATCCGCGAGAAGGCCCAGGAGAAGGTGTTCAGCCAGCTCGGTTACTGGAAGGCGCTGAAGAACAACGGCCGTGGCGTGATCATCGGCGTCGGCGGCTGCGTGGCCTCGCAGGAAGGCGAAGCGATCATCAAGCGTGCCCCGCACGTTGACCTGGTGTTCGGCCCGCAGACCCTGCACCGCCTGCCGGAGCTGATCCGCCAGCGCCGGGAATCGGGCCGGTCGCAGGTGGACATCAGCTTCCCGGAGATCGAGAAGTTCGACGCCCTGCCCGAGCCGCGTGCCGAGGGGGCCTCCGCATTCGTGTCGATCATGGAAGGCTGCTCGAAGTACTGCTCGTTCTGCGTGGTGCCCTACACCCGCGGCACCGAGGTCAGCCGCCCGTTCGAGGACGTGGTGGTGGAAGTGGCGCAGCTGGCCGCGCAGGGCGTGCTGGAAATCAACCTGCTCGGCCAGAACGTCAACGCCTACCGTGGCCCGTATGGCGACGGCGAGTTCGCCGACCTCGGGCTGCTGATCCGCACCATCGCCGAGATCGACGGGGTCGGCCGGATCCGCTTCACCACCTCGCACCCGCTGGAGTTCAGCGACTCGCTGATCGATGCCTACCGCGATGTGCCGCAGCTGGCCAACTTCCTGCACCTGCCGGTGCAGGCCGGCAGCGACCGCGTACTCTCGGCGATGAAGCGTGGCTATACCGCGCTGGAATTCAAGTCCAAGATCCGCAAGCTGCGCGCGGTGCGCCCGGACATCTCGATCAGCTCGGACTTCATCGTCGGCTTCCCGGGCGAGACCGATGCCGAATTCGAAAAGACCATGAAGCTGATCGAAGACGTGGGCTTCGACCAGAGTTTCTCCTTCATCTATTCGCGCCGCCCGGGTACGCCGGCTGCCGATCTGGAAGACACCACCCCCGATGCGGAAAAGCACGCGCGCCTGTCGCGCCTGCAGGCCCGGATCAACGAGCAGGCCGCGGCCATCTCCGAAAAGATGGTCGGCACCGTGCAGACCGTGCTGGTGGAAGGCCCCTCCAAGCGCAACCCGAACGAGCTGACCGGCAAGAGCGAGAACATGCGCTCGGTGAATTTCCCGGGGCACCCGCGCCTGGTCGGCCAGTTCGTCGATGTGGTGATCACCGAGGCGTACAGCAATTCGCTGCGCGCGCGGATGGTGACGGCGGACTGAGCAAGGCATCGCGCGCGCCGGACCACGGCGCGCCCCCGGCGTGATGCTTTTTTGATCACGCCATCAGACCCGTTGCCGCACTAGGGCTGCGCGCAGCTATCCACAGCTTGCTGCACCGGCACTGCACAGGCGATGTGGAAAAGTAGCGGCGGCCCGACACCCGCGCTACCCTGTTCTCCCTTTCCCAGCTTGCGGCCCGGTCGGCTGGACCGGCGGCCGCCGGACGCAATGACCGCACTCGCACAACGCGACTTCACCCTCACCCCGGAAGACAACGAGCGCCTGGCCAACATGGCCGGCCCGTTCGACGAACATCTCCGTCAGGTGGAACTCAAACTCGGCGTGGAAATCGCCAACCGTGGGCACGTGTTCCGCGTGACCGGCCCCAAGGCCGTCGTCGCCGATGCGCAGGCCCTGATCGAAGCGCTGTACGCCGAAGCCGGCGACGTGGTGTTCGACAGCCATGCCATCCACCTGCGCCTGAACCAGGCCAACGTGGAGCAGGTGGCAGAACGCGCCTACGAGGCCCAGGAGGTGGCGATCAAGGTCAAGCGCGGCACCGTGCGCGGTCGGGGCGCCAACCAGGCCCGTTACCTGCACCAGATCACCACCCATGACATCAACTTCGGCATCGGCCCGGCCGGTACCGGCAAGACCTTCCTGGCCGTGGCCAGTGCGGTGGAAGCGCTCAACGAAGCGCGCGTGCAGCGCCTGATCCTGGTCCGCCCGGCGGTGGAGGCCGGCGAAAAGCTCGGCTTCCTGCCCGGCGACCTGAGCCAGAAGGTGGACCCGTACCTGCGCCCGCTATACGACGCGCTGTATGAAATGCTCGGCGTGGAAAAAGTGATCAAACTGCTGGAGAAGAACGTCATCGAGATCGCGCCGCTGGCCTACATGCGCGGGCGCACCCTCAACGATGCGTACGTGATCCTGGATGAAGCGCAGAACACCACGGTCGAACAGATGAAGATGTTCCTGACCCGCCTGGGCTTCGGCTCCACTGCGGTGGTCACCGGCGATCTCACCCAGACCGATCTGCCCAAGCACGTGAAATCCGGCCTGCGCGATGCCATCGAGGTCCTGCGCGATGTCGAGGGCGTGAGCTTCACCTTCTTCGAAGCGCGCGACGTGGTCCGTCATCCGCTGGTGGCGCGCATCGTCAGCGCTTACGATCGCCGCGATCTGCAACAGGTCCAACCCGGAGCGAACCCATGACCCGTGGTCCCGTACGCCTGGACGTCGCCATCAATTACGCCCTGCCCCGCGCGGGTCTGCCGTCGGCGGTGAGCTTCCGCAAATGGGTGGCCGCGGCCCTGAAAGGCCGCATCCGCGAGGCCGATCTGGCCATCCGCCTGGTCGATGCCAAGGAAGGTCAGTCCCTGAACCGGCATTACCGCGGCAAGGATTACGCGACCAACGTGCTCAGCTTCCCCGCTGAATTGCCGGAGGGCCTGCCCAAGGGCGTGAAGTTCCCGCTGCTGGGCGACCTGGTGATCTGCGCCCCGGTGGTTGCCCGCGAGGCCGACGAACAGGGCAAGGCGCTCAACGCCCATTACGCGCACCTGACCGTGCACGGCGTGCTGCACCTGCTCGGCTGGGACCATGAGGACGAGAAGGAAGCCGATGCCATGGAACAGCTCGAGCGCGACATCCTGGCCGAACTCGGCATCGCCGATCCGTATGCCGGCGAGCGCTGAGTCCCCCCTGCGCTGCGCTTGCTGATGTCTTCGCCATACAAGGATGTATGCCGCCATGCCGATGCCTGATCGACGCTCCGCCTTGGGCCCCGTACTGCTCGCCCTGTCCCTGCTGGCGGGGGTGTATTCCGCCCTGGGCGCGCCAGGCCTGACCGCGCTGGCCCCGGCGGGGCGTGATCCCGGCGCCATCCGGATGGGCATGCTGGCGCTGTCGGCGGTGATCGCCTTGCTGTCATTGGCGCCGTCACGCAGCTGGTGGGCGGCCCGGCAGCGGCGCGCGCCGCTGTCCGCGAGCTGGACCCGCCGGCTGGCGGCGCTGTCAGCGGCCGTGTTCATCGGTGGCACCCTCACGTGCCTGTTCGCGGGCCTGACCCTGCCCCATCTGCTGGCCGACCCGGGCGGGGCAACGCTCACCGCCACCGGCTTCAGCGTGGTGGCCTGGTCAGGCCTGGCGGCCGCGCTGGCCGCTCCCCTGGGGTGGCGGACGCTGTATGCCTGGTCGCGGCGCGATGGTGCCCGACCGGCCCAATCGGCGACCTTCCGTGCCCGGCCGGTGCAGGTCGCCCTGCTGTTCGTGCTTGCCGCCGCCTTCGCACTGGTATTCGGGCGCGGACTGGTCGCCTCCACCGCCGGCGCCCCCGCGCTGATCCACCTGGGTGCGGTGGTGCTGCTGCTGTGTGCGGCGGGGATCGCGGTGGTCACCTTCACCGCCACCGTGCGCTGGCTGCTGCGCCGTCGCTGACGGCCTGCCATGGCGGGCCGCCCCCCGCTATGATCGACGCCGCGTCCGTGCGCTGCACGCCTTTGTTGATGGACCTGTTCCGATGACCCCGTTGCGATCTGCCTGCCTGGCCCTGCTGGCCGTGCTTTCCGCCCCGGCCTTCGCCGAAGCGCCACCGCTGGACCTGCCCGCCCTGATCGAATGCCGCCAGCGCGTGAGCGACTACGAGGCGGTCGCCCCGGTCGTGGCCGACCCGCTCAAGGCAGTCGCCAACGGCCTGCAGCCGCTGCCGCAGACCAACCAGTTCATGACCGAATTCCGCCTGGCCGCGCCGATCACGGTGTTCGGCGAGCGCGCCGAGTACATCGCCGTCGCCGGGGCCAGCATCATGGCCATCCTGGACCTGGCCGACCCGCGCCCGCTGGCCAAGCGCCTGGCCCTGGAAGACGGCGTGGACACCCCCCGGAAATTCATGGCCGGGCGCGAGCTGGTCAGCCGCGACGTGACCGACCCGCGGACCGGCGAGGCCCTGATCGAATCGGTGATCCTGAGCCTGTCCACGGTCAACTCCCACCCGGGCAAGACCCTGGCCGGCTGCACCTACAGCCTGGACCTGCCGCCGGAGGAGGAAACACCGCCGGCCAGCCCCACCGCGGCCCCCTCGCCGGGCGTGAACCCGGCGGCGGCGAGGCGCTGACAGGCCCTCGCATCCTGATAGACTAAATCCAACGCCCGGCCTGCCGGGTGCCTTTTTTCCAGAGATGTCTGAAGACGACAGTAGTAGCTCCGCGCAGGAGCACAATGAAAAGAAGCGCAGCTGGCTCGAACGCCTGACCTCTGCCTTCTCCGGCGAACCCCACACCCGCGACGAGCTGGTGGCGGTACTGCACACCGCGCACGAAGACGGCCTGATCGCCGCGGACACGCTGCGGATGATGGAAGGCGCCATTTCGGTGGCCGAGCTCACCGTTGGCGACGTGATGATCTCGCGCTCGCAGATGGTCTCCCTGCCGGTCGAAGCCCCCTTCCTTGAACTGATGAAGCAGGTGGTCGAATCCGGCCATTCGCGCTTCCCGGTGCACGGCGACAACAAGGACGACATCCTCGGCATCCTGCTGGCCAAGGACCTGCTGCGTGGCGTGGTCGCCGACAACGGGCCGGCCAACATCCGTGAGCTGCTGCGCCCGGCGGTACTGATCCCCGAGGCCAAGAAGCTCAACGTGCTGCTGAAGGAGTTCCGGCTCTCGCGCAACCACATGGCCATCGTGGTGGACGAATACGGCGGTGTCGCCGGGCTGGTCACCATCGAGGACGTGCTGGAGCAGATCGTCGGCGAGATCGACGACGAGCATGACGAGGCCGAGGACCACACCTCGCAGATCGCGATCCAGGCCGATGGCCAGTACGTGGTCGACGCGTTGACCGCGATCGAGGATTTCAACGAGCGCTTCGGTGCCACCTTCCCCGACGATGACTACGACACCATCGGTGGCCTGGTCACCGAGGCGATCGGGCACCTGCCCGAAACCGGCGATGAGCTCACCCTGGATCGCTTCGTGTTCCGGGTGGCGCGTGCCGATGCCCGCCGCGTGCAGGCGTTCCACGTGACCGTGCTGCCGCCCGACACCCAAAACGAGGATTGACCCACGCCATGCGGCCCCCTTTGAATCGGTGGTCGCTGTGCCGCCTGTTGTTCGTGTTGTCGCTGCTTGCGATGGCGAGCCTGCCGTTCGGGGCGCTGGCCGCGCGGGATGCCGCGCCCGCGCCCGCCACCGCGGCACCTGCCGGCGGGGCGCCGCGCATCGGCGTGGTCACCATGCAGCCGGGCGAGATTTTCTTCGAACGCTTCGGGCATGACGCGCTGGTGGTGGTCGATCCGGTCACTGGCGAAGCAACCTCCTACAACTTCGGTTACTTCGACCCGAGCGAGTCCGATTTCATCGGCAACTTCGTGCGCGGCGACATGATGTACTACCTGGTCGCGCTGCCACTCGGGCAGGACCTGTCCTACTACCAGGAGAGCGGCCGCGGCGCGAGCGTGCAGTGGCTGGACCTGACGCCCGTGCAGGCGCGCACCCTGGCCGAATCGCTGGCCGAGCGCGCCAAGCCGGAAAACGCGCGTTACCACTACGATTACTACACCGCCAACTGCGCCACCATGGTCCGCGATGCGATCGATGGTGCCCTCGGTGGCGGCCTGCATTCGCAGCTGTCGGGGCGCTCGCGCGGCAACACCTACCGCAGTGAATCGGTACGCCTGGCCTCGCCCTCGCCGTGG
The DNA here is from genome assembly GCF_048957655.1 of Stenotrophomonas sp. AS1. Taxonomy (NCBI): domain Bacteria; kingdom Pseudomonadati; phylum Pseudomonadota; class Gammaproteobacteria; order Lysobacterales; family Lysobacteraceae; genus Stenotrophomonas; species Stenotrophomonas sp. AS1. The sequence continues at coordinate 110,096 of NZ_JARVXM010000002.1, forward strand.
ATGTGGCTGGGCTTCGATATCGGCCTGGGCCCGTTTGCCGACCAGCCACTGTCGCGCTGGCAGGAAGCGTTCGTCCCGATGCGCCTGGCCGATGCGCTGCGCCAGGTCCGCAACAGCGAAGGGCGCCCGCTGGTGCAGGCCGAGCAGGAACTGCTGCCGCACCGGATCGCGCCGGAACCGAGCGAGTCTCCCCGCCGCTGGTGGCCGTGGCTGCTGTGCGGCCTGATCGCTGCCGCAGGCGTGGTCGCACTGCGGCGCCGGCGTCGTCTGCTTGGTGGCCTCGTGCTGCCGTTCTGGCTGTTCTGCGGTATTGGCGGCGCACTGCTGACCTACCTGTGGGGCTTCAGCGCGCACCAGGCCGCCTGGGCCAACCGCAACCTGCTGCAGCTCTCGCCGCTGTGCCTGCTGCTTGTCCCCGCCGCGGTCACCCTGCTGCGTGGCCGCGTGCCGCGCGCGTGGTTCCGGATCGTGCTGTGGGCGGTGGCCGGGCTGTCCCTGCTGGGGCTGGTGCTGCACTGGCTGACCCTGCAGGCGCAGTACAACCTGCAGTGGATCGTGTTGCTGCTGCCGATCCACGTGGCGCTGGCATGGGCACTGGGCCGCCGTGACCTGCCCGTCACGGGCCGCTGACGCACGATGCCCGCCATGGATACCGTCACACCCGATAACCCCGCCTGCGTCATCAACTGCGTTCACTACGATGACCAGGGCAAACGCCACGACATCAGCCTGGATGCGATCAGCGATGTGATCGCCAGCGACAACGGCTTCGTCTGGGTCGGCCTGTACGAGCCCGATGACAGCGTGCTGCTGAAACTGCAGGAAGAATTCGGCCTGCATTCGCTGGCCATCGAGGACGCCCGCAACGCGCACCAGCGGCCCAAGGTCGAGGCCTACGGCAATTCGCTGTTCGTGGTGGTGACCACCGCGCAGATGGTGGACGAGCGGATCCGCTACGGCGAAACGCACGCCTTTCTCGGCCCGCGCTTCCTGGTCACGGTGCGCCACGGCGCGTCGCTCTCCTATGCCGCCCCGCGCGCCCGCGTGGAGCGCGAGCCGGAGCTGCTGCGCACCATGGGGCCCTCGTACTGCCTGTACGCGGTGCTGGATTTCGTGGTCGACAACTACCTGCCGATCACCCAGCGCTACCGCGACACGCTGGAACTGCTGGAGAAGGACATCTTCTCCGACAACTACAAACGCCACACCGTGGTGCGCCTGTACGAGCTCAAGCGCGAGCTCAACAAGATGCGCATGGCCGTGGCGCCGCTGCAGGACATGCTCTCGCAGATCAAGCGCTACCAGGGTGACCTGGTGCCGGACGAAGTGAAGCTGTACCTGCGCGACGTGCACGACCACGCGGTACGGATCAGCGATGTGATCGACACCCTGCGCGAAATGCTGGGCACCGCGCTGAGCGTGAATCTCTCGCTGGTCACCCTGGCCCAGGGCGAGACGGTCAAGCGCCTGGGTGCGTGGGCGGCGCTGCTGGCCGCCCCGACCCTGATCACCAGCTGGTACGGCATGAACTTCACGCACATGCCCGAGCTCGACAAGCCATGGGCGTACCCGGCGATGATCATCGGCGTGGGTGCGGTGTGCGTGGGCCTGTACCGGTTGTTCAAGCGCGCGCGCTGGCTGTAGGCAGCGACCGTTGGTCGCTACGGTGGTGACCGTTGCTCGCTACGGCGGGCGACGGCTGGCCACGACGGTGGGTAGTGCCGGCCGCTGGCCGGCTCCTCCGGTGGCATGACCCTCATCTGATGTTCGCGGCCGTCCGGGGCATGGGCGTGAGCCGGCCAGCGGCCGGCACTACCGGGTTCATGGCGTCAGGCGACGTAAACGGTCTTGATGTTCATGAACTCATGGATGCCATGCTCGGCGAGTTCGCGGCCGAAGCCGGAACGTTTGCTGCCGCCGAAGGGCAGCCGCACGTCGCTCTTGACGATGGCGTTGACGAAGGCGGCACCACATTCCAGCTGCTGGGCGATGGCTTCGCCACGGGCCGCATCGGTGGTCCACACGCTGCCGCCCAGGCCGAAGGTGGTGTCATTGGCCACGCGCAGTGCTTCGGCGTCATCGGTGACGCGCAGGATCGCGGCGGCCGGGCCGAACAGTTCTTCGTCATACGCCGGCATGCCGGGGGTGACGTTGTCCAGAATGGTCGCTGGATAACCGGCATGCGAACCAGCCACCGGCTCGCCACCCAGCAGCAGCTTCGCGCCTTTGGCGATGCTGTCCTGCACCTGCTTGTGCAGCTCATCGCGCAGGTCCGCGCGTGCCATCGGGGCAAGCGTGGTGTTCTCGTCCTGCGGATCCCCGTAGACGCGCTTGCCTGCAGCGGCGACGAACTTCTCCACGAACGCATCGGCGATCGCATCGACCACGATGAACCGCTTGGCCGCGATGCAGGTCTGTCCGCTGTTGTCGAAGCGTGACTTCACTGCTGCAGCCACCGTCTTTTCGAGATCGGCATCGTCCAGCACCACGAAGGCATCGCTGCCGCCCAGTTCCATCACGCACTTCTTGAGCTGGTCGCCGGCGTTGGCCGCGATGGAGCGCCCGGCGCGCTCGCTGCCGGTCAGCGTCACCGCCTTGACCCGCTTGTCGCGCAGCACTTCGGCGGCCTGGTCGTTGTCGATGTGCAGCACATCGAACACGCCTTCGGGCAGGCCGCCGTCGCGGCACACCGCCAGGATCAGGTCGGCGCACTGCGGCACGTTGCTGGCGTGCTTGAGCAGGGCCACGTTGCCGGCCATGAACGCCGGCGCGAGGAAGCGGAACACCTGCCAGATCGGGAAGTTCCACGGCATCACCGCGAACACGCAGCCGATCGGCTCATAGCGCACGTAGCTGCGCTGGGCTTCGGTATCGATCAGCTGCGGCTTGAGGTAGTCAGCGGCGTGGTCGGCGTAGAACTCGCAGGCCTCGGCGCATTTTTCGATCTCACCCAGCGCCTCCACCTTGAGCTTGCCCATCTCGGTGGTCATCGCGTGCTGGATGTCGCCCTTGCGTTGGCGCAGCTGGGCGGCAATCGCGCGCAGGATCGCCCCGCGCTCCTGCAGCGAACGCGCCGCCCAGGCCGGGAACGCCCCGGCAGCTGCCGCCAGGCGCTGCTCGACCTCCTTGGCGGTGAGCAGTTCATGGCGATACGTGACCTGGCCGGTCGCGGGATTGATGATGTCAGCGGTCATCGCGGGTCTCCGAAAGTCAGACCCGCATTGTGCGCCCGGCCTCGTGAGCCGGATGTTGCCGGATCAGGGTGAACGCCGCGACACAGCGTCGCAGCAGCGCCCTGCCCCGGCACCGTTCAGCTGGGGTCCTGCAGTGCCATCTGCATGTCACGCTGGCGGCGCTTTTCCGCCCGGGCGGTGATGTACCAGCCGACCACCGCCGCGATCGACACCGCCAGCACCATCAGGGTGGCCAACGCATTGATCTCCGGCTTGATGCCCATCCGCACCGAAGAGAACACCTTCATCGGCAAGGTCGTGGAGTTCGGCCCGGCCACGAAGCTGGCGATCACCACGTCATCAAGGGATAGCGTGAACGCCAGCAGCCAGCCGGCCACCAGCGCCGGGGCGATGATCGGCAGGGTGATCTGGAAGAACACCTTGAGCCGGCTCGCGCCGAGATCCATGGCGGCCTCCTCCAGCGAGCGGTCCAGCTCCTGCAGCCGCGAAGACACCACCACGGTCACGAAGGACAGAGTGAAGGTGACGTGCGCGATCCAAATGCTGGTCACGCCGCGGCTGGGAAAGCCGGGGATGCCGCCCATCGCCACCAGCAGGGTCATCAGCGAGAAGCCCAGGATCACTTCGGGCATCACCAGCGGTGCGGTGATCAACGCCCCGAACAGGGTCTTGCCCGGGAAGCGGCGCATGCGGGTCATCACCATCGCGGCCATCGTGCCGAGCACGGTGGCCGCGCAGGCCGTCCAGAATGCGACCTTCAGGCTGATCCACAGCGCATCCAGGATCTGGCGGTTGTTGAACAGCTCACCGTACCAGCGCGTGGAGAAGCCCGACCAGACCGTGGCCAGCTTGGAGGCGTTGAAGGAATACACCATCAACAACAGGATCGGCAGGTACAGGAAGGCGAAGCCCAGCCCGAGCAGGCTCCAGCCCAACCAGCGGTTGCTGCGCACCATGCTCATGCCAGCTTTCCTTCCAGCTCGCGCTGCTGCATGCGGTTGAACAGCAGGATCGGCACCAGCAGCAGGGCCAGCATCACGATCGCCACCGCCGAGGCCGTCGGCCAGTCGCGGTTGTTGAAGAACTCGCCCCACAGCACGCGGCCGATCATCAGCGTGTCCGGCCCGCCCAGCATTTCCGGGATCACGAATTCACCCACGGCCGGGATCATCACCAGCATGCAGCCGGCGATGATGCCGGTGCGCGAGAGCGGCAGCGTGATCCGCAGGAAGGCCTGCCACGGCTTGGCGCCGAGGTCGTAGGCGGCCTCGAGCAGGCGGTTGTCCAGCTTGACCAGGTTGGCGTACAGCGGCAGCACCATGAACGGCAGGTAGCAGTACACGATGCCGATGTAGGCTGCGGTCGGGGTGTACAGGATCTGCAGCGGTGCATCGATCAGGCCCAGCTTGAGCAGCAGCTGGTTGAGCAGGCCGTTGCGGTCCAGGATGCCGATCCACGCATATACGCGGATCAGGAACGAGGTCCACGAGGGCAGCACCACCAGCATCATCGCCACGTTGCGCGCGGCCGGGCTCATCCGCGAGATCACATACGCCATCGGATAGCCGATCAACAGCGTGAGCAGGGTCGAGATGACCGCGATCTTGATCGAGCTCAGGTAGGCCAACAGGTACTGGTTGTCCTTGACCAGGGCCGCATAGCTGCCCAGGTTGAGCTTGAGCGAGAAGGCGCCGTCCACGTACTCCAGCAGCCAGGTGTACGGCGGTGAGCCGACCTGGGTGCGCGCGAAGGAGATCATCAGGATGATCACGAACGGCACCGCGAAGAACAGCAGCAGCCACAGGTACGGCGCGGCGATCACGCCGGCGCGCGTGCCCGGGAGCCAGCGCTTCCAGCCGGTCGCGCTCATGAGGTCAACACCACGCCGTCGTTGTCGCGCCAGTGCACCCAGACGGTATCGCCCCAGGTCAGGCCATCGCTGGCCCAGCGCTGCGAATTGGCGAAGTTGGACAGCACCTTGGCCCCGCTCGGCAGGCGCACATGGAATACCGAGTGGCTGCCGAAGTAGGCGATCTCCTCGATCACGCCCTGCGCCTTGTTGGTGTCGCCGGCCGGTTCGTCCTTGCCGATCATCACCTTCTCCGGGCGCAGCGCGAAGGCTACCGGCTGGCCTTCGTAGCCGGTGATGCCGTGGGCGACGTAGATCGGCGCAGGGAACAGCGGCGTGCGCACCGTGACGTATTCGGGCAGGTCCTCATCGAGCACCCCGTCGAACAGGTTCACCGAACCGATGAACTCGGCCACGAACCGGTTGGCCGGCTGTTCGTAGATTTCATCCGGCTTGCCGACCTGCTGGATCCAGCCGGCATCCATCACCGCGATCCGGGTGGCCATGGTCATGGCTTCTTCCTGATCGTGGGTGACCATCACGCAGGTCACCCCGGTGGTCTCGATGATGTTGACCAGCTCCAGCTGCATCTGCGAGCGCAGCTTCTTGTCCAGCGCGCCCATCGGCTCATCCAGCAACAGCAGCTTCGGGCCCTTGGCCAGCGACCGCGCCAGCGCCACGCGCTGCTGCTGGCCACCGGAGAGCTGGTGCGGCTTGCGCTTGGCCAGCTTGGTCAACTGCACCAGCTCCAGCATCTCGCCGACACGGCGATTGATCGCATCGCGGGCCATGCCGTCCTGCTTCAGGCCGAAGGCGATGTTCTGCTCCACCGTCATGTGCGGGAACAGCGCATAGGACTGGAACATCATGTTGATCGGGCGCTGGTACGGCGGCAGCGCGTTGATGCGCTGGCCGTCCAGGTCGATGGTGCCCTGGGTGGGGGTCTCGAAGCCGCCCAGGCAGCGCAGCAGCGTCGATTTGCCGCTGCCCGAGCCACCCAGCAGCGCGAAGATCTCGCCCTTGCGCACGTCCAGGGTGACGTCGTCGAGCGCGACGAAGCCGTCGAACTCCTTGCGCAGCGCGCGGATGGACAGGTAACCCGGTTCCAGGACCGGGAGGACCGCGCCTTCCGGCTTGGCTTCAAATGGCATGGGGGGCGGCTCCAGGAGCGGCGGCAGGACGGGGGGAGCATCCCATTTTACCGGTGGTGGCCGCGTCATGTGCTACCCGGCGGGGCGGCCCGCGTTGCCGGCCCCGGACGCACGCGGCCCCCGAAACGACGACGCCGGCGCGGGGCCGGCGTCGCAGGGGGCACTCAGCGCCCGGTTTTCACCTCGGTCCACAGCCGGGTGTAGAGCTTGTCCACCTCCGGCGTGTTGATCGAGTAGGTGAACATCTTGGCCGCCACATCGGCCGGCGGGTAGATGGTCGGATCGGTGCGGATCGCCTCGTCCACCAGCGGCGTGGCCGTGGTCACCGGGTTGGCGTAATGGATGAAGTTGGTGTTGGCCGCGGCGACCTTGGGCTCGAGCAGGTAGTTGATGAAGGCGTAGGCGGCCTCCGGGTGCTTGGCATCCTTGGGGATGGCCAGCATGTCGAACCACTGCGGGGCGCCTTCGCGCGGGATCGAGTAGGCCACGGTCACGCCGTTGGAGGCCTCGGCCGCGCGGTCGCGGGCCTGGATGATGTCACCGGACCAGCCCACCACCAGGCAGGTGCCGCCGTTGGCCAGCGAGCCCACGTACTGCGAGGAGTGGAAGTTCTGCACGTACGGGCGGATGGTCTTGAGCAGCGCGGCGGCCTTCTCCAACGTGGCCGGATCCTGGCTGTGCGGATCCTCGCCCAGGTAATGCAGCGCGATGGGGATCATGTCCGACGGCGTATCCAGGATCGTGATCCCGCAGTCCTTCATCTTGGCGATGTTTTCGGGCTTGAAGATCAGGTCCCAGCTGTTGGCGATCTCGGTGCTGCCGCCGAAGCGCTGCTTGAGCAGTTCCACGTTGTAGCCGATGCCGGTGGTGCCGATCATGTACGGCACGCCGTATTCGTTGCCCGGGTCCTGCTGCGCGATGCGCTTCATCACACTCGGGTCGAGATTGGCCAGGTTCGGGATCTTGCTCTTGTCCAGCGGCAGGAACACGCCGGCCTTGATCTGGCGGCCGAAGAAATTCAGCGTCGGCACGACCACGTCGTAGCCGCTGTTGCCGGCCAGCAGCTTGGTTTCGACCATCTCATCGCTGTCGAACACGTCATAGGTCACCTTGGTGCCGGTGGCCTTCTCGAAGTTCGGGATGGTGTCTTCCGCGATGTAGTCGCTGTAGTTGTAGACGTTCAGCACCTTGGCGTCGTCCTGCTTGTCACCGCCGCCACAGGCGGTCAGCACGGATACGGCAATGCCGAGGGTGAGGATTCGCAGCTTCATCGGACTCTCCACAGGTCAGGTGCGAGTTGGGGGGAACCGGCCGGACCGGCGCAACGGGTGCCAGCCTACCGGGCATGCCCCCATTTTCCCAGCACACGGCCCTCACGGCCATGCCGGATGTGGTGCGTGGGGTCAGACGTTGAGCAGCAGGAACTCGCGTTCCCAGGAGCTGATGACCCGGAAGAAGGTCTCGTATTCCTTGCGCTTGACCGACACATAGGCGCGGCAGAAGCGCTCGCCGAGCATCTCGCGCAGCGCCGGGCAGCCTTCCAGCCCGTCCAGCGCCTCGCCCAGCGAGCGTGGCAGGTCGTAGCCCAGCTCCTTGGCGCTGCCGCTGATCGGGGCGGTCGGCGAGCCCTGCTCGCGGATGCCCAGCAGCCCGGCGGCCAGGGTCGCGGCGATGGCCAGGTAAGGATTGGCGTCCGAACCGGCGAACCGGCTTTCCACCCGCATGTTCTCCGGCGTATCCAGCGGCACCCGCAGCCCGCAGGTGCGGTTGTCGAAGCCCCAGTGCACGTTGCTCGGGGAGACCTCGCCGAACATCAGCCGGCGGTAGGAGTTCACGTTCGGCGCGAAGAACGCCATCGCCGCCGGCACGTACTTCTGCAGGCCGGCCAGGTAATGGCCGAACAGCGGACTGAAATCCTCACCGCCGTGCTCACCGCTGAACACATTGCTGCCATCGCTGATCCGCAGCAGGCTCTGGTGGATGTGCATCGCACTGCCCGGCTCGTTCTCCATCGGCTTGGCCAGGAAGGTGGCATAGATGCCGTGGCGCATCGCCGACTCGCGCATGGTGCGCTTGAACAGGAACACCTGGTCGGCCAGGTCCATCGCATTGGCGTGGGTGAAGTTGACCTCCAGCTGCGCGGCGCCGGATTCGTGGATGAGCGTGTCCACGTCCAGCTTCATCGCGTCGCAGTAGTCATACATCAGATCGAGGATCGGATCGAACTCGTTGACCGCGTCGATCGAGTACGACTGGCGCGCCGTCTCCGGGCGACCGGAACGGCCGGCCGGCGGCAAGAGTGGGAAATCCGGGTCGGTGTTTTTCTGGACCAGGAAGAACTCCAGCTCCGGGGCCACCACCGGGCGCAGGCCGAGCTCGGCATAGGCGTTGAGCACCCGGCGCAGCACGTTGCGTGGGGCCAGCTCGTGCGGCTCGCCGGTCTTGGTGAAACAGTCGTGGATGACCTGCGCGGTGGGATCGGTCGCCCATGGCACCATGCGGACGGTGTCGGCATCCGGGCGCAGGATCATGTCCGAGTCCGAGGGCGAGGTCAGCTCGTAGTAGTCGTCCGGGAATTCGCCGGTGACGGTGGTGGCGAAGATGCCCTCCGGCAGGCGCGTGCCGTAATCGTGCGAGAACTTGTCGGCCGGAATGATCTTGCCGCGCGCGTTGCCGGTGATGTCCGGCACCAGGCACTCCACCTCCGTGATGCGCCGGTCCTTGAGCCAGCGCAGCAGCGTGCTCTCCTGCGGAACAGGCTTGGGGGCGGCTTTGCGCGAACGCGTTCGGGTGGTCATGACCGGTCTGCTGTAAGAGAGTTGCGGCGACAAGCATCGCCGAAAGCGTGAAAAATGCTGTGATAGAACCGATTGTCGGCCACCCGCCACTCAGGATGCCACTGCACCCCGAGCACGAAACGGTGCGCGGTACTGCGCGCCGCTTCGATCAGCCCATCCGCGGCGGTGGCCTCGACCCGCAGCCCGTCGGCCAACCGGTCGATGCCCTGCCCGTGCACGGAATTGACCGTTACCGTGGGCGCCCCGGCCCAGCCGGCCAGCCAACCGCCTTCGGACAGCTGCACCGCATGTGCAGGACCATACTGCACCTCGACCGCCGCCTGCGGGTCTTCGCGATGATCGCCCAGGCCCGGCACCTCGTGCACGCGCGGATGCAGGCTGCCGCCGAGCGCCACGTTCAATTCCTGGAAACCGCGACAGATCGCCAGCACCGGCAGATCGCGGGCCAGCGCTTCATGCAACAAGGACAGCGCGTTCGCATCGCGCGCCGGGTCATGCCGATTGCCCGGCCAGCTCGGCGGTCCCCCATACAGATGCGGCTCGATGTTGCTTACCGCGCCGGTCAGCAGCAGGCCCTGCAGCCGGTCCAGCCAAGGCGCGGCCGGCAGCGGCGGTTGCAGGCTGGGCAACAGCACCGGGGTGACGCCGGCCGCCTCGACCAGCGCTCGGATGTACTTTTCACCGGCCGCCGCGAAGCGGTGATGGCCCAGCATCGTGCTGTCGGTGGGCAGGCCGACCCAAGGGGGCGAGACCATGCGTCATGCTCGGATGACCTGCAGCCACGTTACCCCTGCGCGCAGATCCCGCGCAACTCAGCGCCGCCTCGTCGGCGCGCGCCCCCTCACACGCCGGGGGCAGACGCTGCGACAGACTGCCCGCTGTTACGCGCCTCGGTTGCTGGCATCCTTTGTCCATGATTCCTGACCTGTCCATCGCCCGCCGGAGCCCGGCATGACCACCGCCGGCGAGGCGCACGCACCCAGCTGGTACGCCGACAGCGTGGCTGATGCCCCGCTGCGTGGGCCACTGGCCGGCGATCTGAACGCCGACGTCTGCGTGCTCGGCGCCGGTTACACCGGCCTCTCCGCCGCGCTCACCCTCGCCGAACGCGGGTATCGCGTCGTGCTGCTGGAGGCCCACCGGGTCGGCTGGGGGGCCTCAGGGCGCAACGGCGGCCAGGCCATCGTCGGCTACGGCTGCGAGGTGGACACGCTCGAGCATCTGGTCGGCGCCGAAGATGCGCGGGCGCTGTTCGAGTTCTCGCGCGACGGCATGCGCCTGCTGCGCGACCGCATCGCCCGCCACCAGATCGACTGCGACTGGCGCGACGGCCACGCCAGCGTGCCGATCAAGCCCCGCCAGGAGCGCATGCTGCGCGCCGGGCTGATCGATCTGGCCCAGCGCTACGACTATCCCCTGGAGTGGTGGGACCGCGCCCAGCTGCGCGGGCAACTGGACAGTCCGCGCTATCGCGGGGCCATGTTCGATCCTCACAGCGGCCATCTGCATCCGCTGGCCTACGCACAGGGCCTGGCCCGTGCCGCCGAGGCAGCCGGGGCGGTGATCCACGAGCAGTCGCCGGTACTGCAGTTGATCCGGGGGACCCGGCCGCAACTGCGTACCGCGCACGGCACGGTCAGCGCCGATCACGTGGTGATCGCCGGCAACGCCTGGCTGGAGGGCATCGCGCCCGAGCTGGAATCGCGGATCATGCCGGTCGGCACCTACATCGGCGCCAGCGCGGTCCTCGGGCAGGCGCGGGCGCAATCATTGATCCGCAACGACATGGCCGTGGCCGATGTCAGCTGGGCGCTGGACTATTTCCGACTGAGCCGCGACCACCGCCTGCTGTTCGGCGGCCAGGCCAGCTACTCCGCCCTGCCCCCGCCCGGCCTGCGCGGGGTGATGACCCGGCGCATGCGCGCGGTGTTCCCGCAGCTGGCCGACGTGGAGCTGGAGTACGTGTGGGGCGGTTATGTCGACATCACCCGCAACCGTGCCCCGCACTGGGGCCGGCTGACCCCGAATGTCTATTTCGCGCAGGGCTTTTCCGGCCACGGTGTTGCCGCTGCGGGCCTGGCAGGCCAAGTGCTGGCCGAGGCGATTGCCGGGCAGGCGGAGCGGCTGGACGTGTTCGAGCGTATCCCGCACCGCCCTTTCCCCGGCGGGCGCCTGCTGCGGACGCCGCTGCTGGTGGCGGCGATGTCCTGGTACAAGCTGCGCGATGCGTTGTGGTAAGGGTTCAAGGGGCCGGCATCCTGCGTGTTACAGAAACTGAACTGGCGCGAACCGGTGCCTGAGATCCGGCCGCGATCCCGCAATTGCACGATCGGCCTTCTGTCGATACCGTCAGCATGGAACGGATGCTCGTGCGGAATCGGCACTCGCCCTGGGATTTCCCACCGGCGAGATGGGAGGGGGTCGTGGGACTGCAGTGGTCGAACGAAGGTTTTCATCTGAATCTACGTATCCAACCGGCCGGATGGATCCTTGCGGTGGTGTACGCCGTGGCCTGCTGGGGCGCTCGGAAAATATCCCTCGACCAGTTTTACCTGCCGGCCGGCGTGCGCGTTGCCGCACTGCTGATCTGCCCACCGCGACTGTGGCCTTACCTCCTCCTTGGGGAGTACGCCTACTTTGCGCAGATGCGCGTTCCGATGATCGGTAAGTATGGCTGGCTATGGGTCGTCCTTGGTTCGGCGTTCCTCATGCCCGCCGTGGCGATGATCGTTCGTCTACACCGCAGGATGATGGCAGGTACTACCGACATCTGGCTGGTGTCCGTCGCGATCGCTTCCGCCGCTGCAGCCACTACGATCAATATCACAGCATCGCACCTGCTATGGCCGGTACCCCCCTCCATTCCGCCGCTTAGCGGCGCAGCCCGCATGTTTCTGGGCGATTTCATTGCCATCTTGACCGTCGCGTTGCCTGCGCTGCTCTGGACACGTCGGCGGAGTGAACCAGAGTGGTCGAGGCGCTTCACGGTGCCCACCCTGGCCGCCATCGGGCTGACCCTTCTGCTCGGACTGTCGGCCACCGTGATGGCACCGGAAACCGCTGGTGCCAAGGCCAGCGTGCTGCTGTTGATGGCGCTGCCTGCGATTGCGCTCACGTGCATGCATGGATGGCGCGGAGCCGCCATCGGCGTTCCGCTGCTGAACCTGATCATCCACATGACGACGCCCAGTTCCGGCCATCCGGAATCCTTCGACGCGGAGACCTTCGCCACGCAGCAGAGCATGGCAGTGCTCAGCATCGCGCTCCTGGCGCTGGGCTCGAGCATCAGCTATTACCGCCAGCAGTACAGGGCCCGCGCGCTGGCCGAAGAAGCGGCCCGGGCGCTAGCCAGAACGTCTCAGATCTCCACGGAAATGCACCTCAAAGAGCGCGCGCTTCATCTGAGGGAAATCGGCGATGGAATCGATGCTTCACTCAGCCAGGTGATGACATGGCTTCAGTCGCACGGTCACCACGACACCGCCACTGACCTGCTACGTGCATCGGCGAAGCACGCACGACAGTTCCGCGAACAGACCAGCCTCCTCTATCCAACCTCGCTTGAGCAGCTCGGCCTTTATCTGACCATGCAGACTGGCGGTCTTCGCCAGGCCTGGGAAGAAACGCATCGCGTAACCCGTCCACGCCTCGCCGGCAATCCCTGTCATTTGAGTGTGGAACTGCAATTGGCGGCCTATCGGACGTTGAGTGATGCTGTGTCTCTTCTGCTGGGGCAGGAAACCGGTCAGCTCAGTATCCAGACACGTTGCGGCCGCGTGCGGGAGCAGCGCGGAATCGTCATGGTGGTGGCACTGCTGGACAGAGGCCGCGCGCTCTCGTGGGCAACGACGGACCTGGCGCGTGAGCAGCTGACGGCACGCGTGCTTGCCCACGGCGGGAGAGTGCATTGCCGCCACAATCGCATCAGGATTCTGCTGAGGGAGACCGCCCTCCCCGTCCCGCAACGGAGTGAAACGCTGCTGCGCACGGGTTGCGCATAGCGCCTGCCTGAGCGGGCGACGGAATGTCCAGGCCTTCGGCGAGCACGGACGGAACGCGTCGACCACCCCTAAAGTTACGCGTGAAACCGCCGCTACCAGTCCCGACCCACTCGGAACCGAGCGTACGCCTCATGCCGGCACTGTTGCAGGGCGCTGTCCTCAGCGACCCCGGTGATGCCCTGCCCCAGCGGATCCTGCTGGTGGAAAACTCGCGCACGTTCACCAGCATGCTGCGCGAAGCGATCGAGCAGCGGCTGGAGCTGCCGGTGTCGGTCGCGACCAGCCTGGCCGAGGCCGGGCGGTTGCTGGACGAGGAACAGGGTTGGTTCCTGGTCCTGACCGGCCTGGTGCTGGCCGATGGTGACCGCGATACCGTGGTGGACTACTTCCTCTCACGCGGGTTGCCCACGGTGGTGGTCAGCGGCGTCTACGACGAAGACTTGCGCAAACGGGTGCTGCAGCAGCAGATCATCGATTACGTGCTGAAGAACACGCCGGGCAGCATCGATTACCTGGTGTGGCTGGTACAGCGGCTGGAGCGCAACCGGCGGATCGCCGCGGTGGTGGTGGATGATTCGATGTCGGCACGGATGTACGCCGCCTCGCTGCTGCGCATGTACGGGCATGATGTCTACGAGGCGGCCGACGGTGCCGAAGGGCTGAAGGCGATCGAAGCGCACCCGGCGATCCGGCTGGCCGTGGTCGACCAGGAGATGCCGGGCATGGAGGGGGTGGAGTTCACCCGCCGCCTGCGCACGATGCGCTCACGCGACAAGCTGGCGGTGATCGGGATCTCCGGCAATACCGACCCATCGCTGATCCCCCGCTTCCTCAAGAACGGCGCCAACGACTTCCTGCGCAAGCCCTTCTCGCGCGAGGAGTTCTTCTGCCGCGTCTCGCAGAACGTGGACCAGCTGGAGCTGATCGGCACCCTGCAGGACCTGGCCACCCGTGATTTCCTGACCGGCCTGCCCAATCGCCGCTGCTTCCTGGAACAGAGCCAGCGCCAGCTGCCGCAGCTGCACCTGGATGGCGAGAAGGTGGCGGTGGCGATGATCGACATCGACCACTTCAAGCACATCAACGATACCCACGGCCATGAGGCCGGCGATGACGCGCTGCGCGCGGTGGCCGCGGCGGTCGCCCAGCACGCGCGCCAGGAAGACCTGATCGCGCGCTTCGGTGGCGAGGAGTTCTGCCTGCTGGTGCCCGGCATGGATGAAGAGCAGGCCGTGCACTACTTCGACGAACTGCGCCAGGCCATCGCCGCGCTGGAGGTCGACCTGGGCCACACCACGCTGCGCATGACGGTGAGTATCGGGCTGTGCTGCCTGCGCCCGCAGCGCGACTCGCTGCACCGGCTGATTTCCGAGGCCGACCGCCAGCTGTACCTGGCCAAGGCCGGCGGCCGCAACCGGGTCCACTGCGCCACCGTGGCCACCGGCCCACGCCAGCGCGAGCCTGCCCTGGTGCCTTGATCGAGATCAACGCGGCCCCGGCCGCGACTGCCTAGAGTCGCCCCCAGTTGAACAGCGCGGGGAACGCACCATGGCACTTCTGGTCTGGCAGGACGATCTGAACATCGGTATCGATGTCATCGATCACCAGCACATGCGCATCGTGGAGATGCTCAACCACCTGCATGTCGCCCAGAAGAGCCTGGAGCGGCTGGCCGTGGCCGAGGTGATCGACGAGCTGGTGGATTACACGATGTCCCATTTCGCCTTCGAAGAAGAGCTGATGGAGGAAGCCGGCTATCCGTTCTGTTCGGCGCACAAGCGCGTGCATGAGATCTTCGGCAAGCGCGTGGGCGAGTACCGGCTGCGTTTCCAGGCCGGTGAGGACATCACCGAAGAGCTGCGCACGATGTTGTCGCGCTGGCTGTTCAACCACATCCGGGGCGATGACAAGGCGTACGCGCCGCAGGTCAAACAACACCTCAACCAGTTCGCGCGCGAGCACCAGCAGGGCAGTTGGCTGGGCCGCACGCTCAAGCGCTTCTTCCGCTGATCAGCGCCCGCGCCGGCCCATCGCCAGCAGGGCCACGATGGTGATCAGCGCCGTCACGCAGAGGTAGTAGCCGACGGCGACCAGGCCATAGCGTTCGGCCAGCCAGGTGGCCACGTACGGCGCCGGGGCCGCACCGAGAATGCCGGCCAGGTTGAACGAGAGCGAGGCGCCGGTGTAGCGCACCTGCACCGGATAGATCTCGGCCAGGAAGGTGCCGCACGGGCCGTAGGTCAGGCCCATCAGGAACAGGCCCAGCGCCAGGAACCCCAGCACCAGCCACGGGCTGCCGGCCTGGAACAGCGGCGCGAACGCCACGCCGAAGGCGAGGATCAGGCCGCTGGCCACGATCATCGTGCGGCGCGTGCCCCAGCGGTCGCCGTACAGCGCGGAAATGGGAATGCCCGCCGCGAAGAACAGGATGCCGACCATCTGCAGCAGCAGGAACTGCTCGCGCGAGTAGCCCAGCACGGTAGTGCCATGGCCGAGAGTGAACACCGTCATCAGGTAGAACAGCACGAAGGTGGCGAACGCTCCCAGCGTGCCCAGTACCAGCGTCAACGGGTGGTCGCGCAGCACGCTCCACATCGGCAGCCTGACCCGCTCGTTGCGGTCCAGTGCGGCCTGGAACTGCGGGGTCTCGTGGATGTTCAAGCGCACCCACAGGCCGATGCCGACCAGCAGCGAACTGGCCAGGAACGGCACGCGCCACCCCCATTGCAGGAAATCTGCTTCGCTCATCGCGCGGCCGAGCAGCAGGAAGATACCGGCCGAGAGCAGGAAGCCCAGCGGAGCACCCAGCTGCGGGAACATGCCGTACCAGGCGCGCTTGCCGGGCGGTGCATTCTCGGTGGCCAGCAGCACCGCACCACCCCACTCTCCCCCCAGCCCCAGGCCTTGCCCGAAACGGCACAACGCCAGCAGTGCCGGTGCGACCAGGCCGATGCTGGCATGCGTGGGCAGCAGGCCGATGGCCACCGTGGAAACCCCCATCGTCAGCAATGCCGCCACCAGCGTGGCCTTGCGCCCGATGCGGTCGCCGTAGTGACCGAACACCGCCGAGCCGACCGGCCGCGCGATGAAGGCCACGGCGAAGG
Source organism: Stenotrophomonas sp. AS1 (assembly GCF_048957655.1). NCBI lineage: Bacteria > Pseudomonadati > Pseudomonadota > Gammaproteobacteria > Lysobacterales > Lysobacteraceae > Stenotrophomonas > Stenotrophomonas sp. AS1. The sequence continues at coordinate 126,193 of NZ_JARVXM010000002.1, forward strand.
TCGCCAGCGACTGCAGCATCGCCGCGCCATCGCTGCTCTCGGGGAAGAACAGGTGCGGAAACACCAGCACCGCCGCGGTGGCGTAGATGTAGAAATCGAAGAACTCGATGGTGGTGCCGATCAGGCTCGCCAGCAGGATGCGGCGGGGGGAGTTCACGACGGGTGCGACAGCAGGTGTGGACATCGGGTACGCAGAAAAGGGCAGCTGCCGGATTCTGCCACGGCCTTCCCGCGCCTGCCGCGATGGTTGCAGACGAGACTGTCAGCCAGTGACCGGGTCCACAGGCTGCGTGCCAGCCAGGAACTTCCACCCGCTCACCGGGTCTGACCGCGGTCACCCGCCAGGAAGGTTCCGGATGTCAGGCTCAAGGAAGCGTGCCCGCTCGCGCTGGACCCAGCCCAGCGCCATCGCGGTGGTGATGGCCGTACACGGGCTGATGCTGGGCGTGCTGCTGCGTTCACCCGGCCCGGGTGATGCCTTCGCGGATGAGCGCCTGCAGGTGTACTGGCTGCCTCGCCCGTTGCCGGTACCGGTTTCGCCACCGCCTAGTGCCACGACGCCCCGCACACGGCAGGCCCCCGCATCGCAGCGCCTGCCTGCGCCGGCCGTGGTCGTGCCGGTCGCCGCAGCCGACGCCGCGCCGGCTCTGCCGGAAGTGACCGCCCCGCTTGACCTGAGCGTGCCATCGTCGCTGACCGGCAGCGGCATCGAAGCGGCCTCACTGGCCCCGCGCGTGCTGGGCGCCCGTGAGGTGCACGCGGCCTTCCAACCGCGGCGCGAGCGCTTCCGCATGAACGCCGGAATGTCGCCGGAGCAGATCGTGCAGGGCATTTTCCAGCTGATCGGTGCCTGGCCCCCCGGCTACACGGTGGACCAGTGCCGCCTGACCCGGCAGCAGATCGACTACCTGCGCAGCGCCGTGGATGAACGGGATCGCGACCTGCTGCGCGAGTCGCTGGTCCGCCACAGCCAGGACTGCTGAGCGAGGTCAGCCGCCCAGGTGGATCCAGGTCGCCTTGAGTTCGGTGTACTTGTCGAAGGCGTGCAGGGATTTGTCGCGGCCGATGCCGGACTGCTTGTAGCCACCGAACGGGGCGGTCATGTCCCCGCCATCCCACTGGTTGACCCAGACGCTGCCGGCACGCAGGCCGCGTGCCACCCGGTGCGCGCGGCCCAGGTCGCGCGTCCATACGCCAGCGGCCAGCCCGTAGATCGAATCATTGGCCATGCGCAGCGCGTCCGCCTCGTGATCGAACGTGAGCACCGAGAGGACCGGCCCGAAGATTTCCTCGCGGGCGATCGTGTGCTGCGGATCGACCTCGTCGAAGACGGTCGGCTCGACATAGCTGCCACCCGGCACCACCTCCAAGCGCTTGCCACCCAGCAGCAGGCGCGCGCCCTCGGCCTCGCCGCGGGCCACGTAGTCCAGCACGCGGCCGGCGTGCGCGTCGTCGACCAGCGCGCCCATCGCCGCCTCCGGCTCGAACGGGTGCTGTGGCTGCATGTGCCGCCCATGCGCCAGGACCCGGGCCACGAAGGCATCCTTGATCGAGCGCTGGACCAGCAGGCGCGAGCCGGCGGTGCACACCTCGCCCTGGTTGTAGAAGATCGCCGTGGCGGCGGCCTGGGCGGCCTTGTCCAGATCGGGCGCATCGGCGAACACGAGGTTCGGGCTCTTGCCACCGCACTCCAGCCAGGTGCGCTTGAGATTCGATCTGCCCGCGCATTGCAGCAACCGGCGGCCCACCGCGGTGGAACCGGTGAAGGCCAGCGCATCCACGTCCATGTGCAGCGCCAGCGGCTCACCGGTGCGCTCGCCGTGGCCAGGCAGCACGTTGAACACGCCGTCGGGCACACCGGCCTTGGCCACCAGTGCGGCCAGGCGGATCGCGCTCAACGGCGAGCGTTCGGAGGGTTTGAGGACCACGGAATTGCCTGCCGCCAGCGCCGGGGCGATCTTCCACGACGCCATCAACAGCGGGAAATTCCACGGCACGATCACCGCGACAACGCCGACCGGCTCGCGGATGATCAGGCCCAGCGTGTCGAGCGCTGTGGGGGCGACTTCGCCATATACCTTGTCCACCGCCTCGGCGGTCCAGCGCAGGCACCGCACGACGCCGGCCAGATCGCCTTCGCGTGCGTCGCGGACCGGCTTGCCCATGTCCAGGGCTTCCAGCAACGCGAGCGCATCGGCGTGCTGCTCGACCAGATCGGCCAGCCGCAGCAGCACCTGCTTGCGGTGCGAGGGTGCCGCCCGCGACCAGTCGCCCGCATCGAAACTGCGACGCGCCGCGGCGACCGCACGGTCAACGTCTGTCGTATCGGCGTCGGCTACCTGCACCAGCACGCGGCCATCGATCGGGCTGATGCAGTCATAGCGCGCGCCACTGGCGGCGTCCACGTAGCGCCCATCGATGAAGGCCTGGCCTTGGAAGGTCAGTGCATCGGCCTGGCGCTGCCAGTCCTCACGGGTGCGTGCGGCGTTCATCGGCGTCGTCCTCGTTCAGTGAGTCGGGTAAAGCGGTTATACCCGCGGCCATCACGGAGTGACGTGATGCGGGTGCGATAAAGTCGTGACCGTCGCGACCCTGCGGAGTGCCCCATGCCTCGTCCCGAGTTGTCGTTGTCCACCCTGGCCGGACAAGCGCCCGCAGAGCTGGACGCCTACTGGATGCCATTCACCGCCAACCGCCAGTTCAAGGCTGCGCCGCGCCTGCTGGTACGCGCCGAGGGCATGTACTACCACGACGTCGACGACCGCCCGATCCTGGATGGCGCGGCCGGCCTGTGGTGCTGCAACGCGGGGCATGCGCGGCCGCGGATCGTCCAGGCGATCCAGCAGCAGGCTGCCACGCTGGATTTCGCGCCACCGTTCCAGATGGGCTCGCCGTTGCCGTTCGTGCTGGCGCAACGGCTGGCCGCACTGGCACCGGCCAGCTTGAACCATGTGTTCTTCACCAACTCCGGCTCCGAGGCGGTGGATACCGCGATGAAGATCGCGCTGGCCTACCATCGCCTGCGCGGCGAGGGTCACCGCACCCGCTTCATCGGGCGGGAGAAGGCGTATCACGGCGTCGGCTTCGGCGGCATGTCGATCGGTGGCCTGCCCAACAACCGCAAGACGTTCGGGCCGTTGTTGCCCGGTAGCGATTTCCTGCGCCATACGCTCGATCTGGAGCGCAATGCCTTCAGCCCTGGCCTGCCCCGCCACGGGGCCGAACTGGCCGAGGATCTGGAGCGCCTGATCGCGCTGCACGATGCCTCCACCATCGCTGCGGTGTTCGTCGAGCCGATCGCCGGTTCGGCCGGGGTGATCCTGCCTGCGCCGGGCTATCTGCAGCGCCTGCGCGAGATCTGCGACCAGCACGGCATTCTGCTGGTGTTCGACGAGGTGATCACCGGTTTCGGCCGGGTCGGCCACGCCTTCGCCGCCCAGCGCTTCGGGGTCACCCCGGACCTGCTGACCCTGGCCAAGGGCCTGACCAACGGCGCGGTGCCGATGGGCGCGGTGCTGGCCAGCGATGCGATCCACGGCGCCTTCATGCAGGGCCCGGCGGCCGCCATCGAATTTTTCCACGGCTATACCTATTCCGGTCACCCGCTGGCGTGTGCGGCTGCGCTGGCCGCGCTGGATACCTACGCCGAGGAGCATCTTTTCGAGCGCGCCCTGGAACTGGGTGATTACTGGCAGGAGCGACTGCACAGCCTGCGCGGGCTGCCGCATGTGGTGGACATCCGCAACTTCGGGTTGATCGGCGCAGTCGAGCTGATGCCGCGCAAGGACGCCCCCGGCGCGCGCGGCTATGAAGTATTCGAGCGCTGCTTCCGCGATGGTGAGTTGCTGGTGCGCTGCACCGGCGATGTGATCGCGCTGTCGCCCCCGCTGATCCTGGAGCGCAGCCACATCGACCGCATCGTGGAGGTGCTGGGCGAGATGATCCGCGCCACCGGCTGAGCCTGAATCCGCCGGCGACGACGCCGGCCCCCGCGATCCTTACAATGGTCGGTCACGTTTCGCTCGCGTACCGGATTGCATGGACATTGTCGTCAAAGAAGAACTCAAGGCCTATATCGACCCGCTGACCCCGGACGAGCACGACGCCCTGGAGCGCAGCATCCTCGCCGAAGGCTGCCGCGACGCGCTGGTGCTGTGGGGCGAGGTGCTGGTGGATGGCCACAACCGCTACGGCATCTGCCAGAAGCACGGCCTGCCGTTCCAGACGATCCAGAACACGCGATTCCAGTCGATGGACGACGTCCATCTGTGGATGATCGAGCAGCACCTGGGCCGCCGCAGCGTCTCCGACTTCCAGCGTGGCGTGCTGGCGCTGCGCAAGCGCGACATCCTGGCTGAGCGCCATCGCGCCGATCAGGCCCAGCTGCAGAAGGAAAGCGACGGCGAGATCAGCGGGCCGACCGAGGCCGCTGACGAAGACAGCCCGCCGTGGGCCGCCGCACCGAAGGTCAGCCGCGCGGACATGGCCCGCGAAGCGCGCCTGAGCAGCAGCCAGGTGACGATGATCGAGCGTATCCACAAGCGGGCCGCGCCGGAACTGGTGGAAGCGGTCAAGACCGGGGTGATCTCGATCAGCGCCGCGGCCGCCGTGGCCGACCTGCCGGAAGACGAACAGCGTGCCGCAGCCGCTGCCGGCAAGGACGAGCTCAAGCAGGCCGCCAAGCGTGTGCGCGAGTCCAAGCGCAAGCCGCGCAAGCCGGCCCAGGAGGTGCTGCACAGCGCCGATGGCGACGCCGAGGTCGACCCCAGCCGCGCCGCCGAGATCGCCGATGCGCTCAACGCACTGGGCGAAGGCCCGGCCGAGCTGCGCCAGCGCATCATCGCGCTGACCCTGGAGAACGACACCCTGCGCCTGCAGCTGGCCGCGCTGCGCAAGCAGGTGGCGGACCTCTGAGGGTAGTGCCGGCCGCTGGCCGGCAACGCGATTGACCTTCGGGTGGGGAGCCTGGTTGCCGGCCAGCGGCCGGCACTACCTCGCAATCATCCTTCGGTCGTTAGACTGCCGGGATGACGCCCCTCTCCCCTCCTGACCCGCGCCGTGCCCAGTTGCGACGGCTCAAACTGATCGCCCTGGCCATGCTGGTGGCGATGCTGGCCGGCTTCGCGGTCAGCCATTGGCACGGCGAACGCGGCATCTGGGCCTGGGTCTCGGCGTTCTGCGAAGCCGCTGCCGTCGGCGCCCTGGCCGACTGGTTCGCGGTGGTCGCGCTGTTCCGGCGTCCGCTGGGGCTGCCGATCCCGCATACCGCGATCATCCCGCGCAGCAAGGACCGCATCGCCGACAGCCTGGCGCTGTTCGTCCGCGACCAGTTCCTGGAACCCCAGGCGCTGCTGGCGAGGCTGCAGGTGTTCGATCCGGCCAGCCGCCTGGGCAGCTGGCTGGCCGAGCCGGCGCGGGCCCGCATGCTGGCCGACATGGCCCGCGGCTGGGCCCTGCAGGCGCTGGATTTCCTTGATGAAGCGGCGGTCCGGCGCAGCATCCAGGGCTTTGTGATCCAGCAGCTGCGGCAATGGAACGCAGCCGCCACCGCTGGCGAACTGCTTGGCCTGCTTACCGCCGACAACCGCCACCAGCGCGTGCTGGATGAAGGCCTGACCCGCATCAGCGAATGGCTGGGCAACGAGACGGTCAAGGACCGCGCCTCCACCCTGATCGTGGGCTACATCCAGCGCGAGTGGCCCAAGCTGGCCAGCACGGTCAACTGGGTCAAGCCGATCGACGAGATCGGTGACACCCTCGCCGAGCGCCTGGCACACGCGGTGCTGGAAGAACTGCAGCAGATCCTGGCCCAGCCCGAACACCCCCTGCGGCGCGATTACGAAACCTGGCTGAGCGACTACATCCAGCGGCTGCGCGAGGACCCGGCCCTGGCCGAGAAGGTCGAGCAGCTCAAACAGCAGGTGATCGACCACCCGGCCGTGCAGGAGTACGTGCAGGGCCTGTGGGCGCGGATCCACGCCAGCCTGCGTGCCGACCTGGCCAGCGAGGACTCCGCGCTGGCCGGCCATCTGCGCCGCAGCCTGGCCTCGGTGGGTGAGGCGCTGCAGGCGGACCCGTCGCTGCGCGAAGCACTCAACCAGCACCTGATGGACGGTGCCGAACGCCTGACCACGCGCCTGCGCAGCGGCGTGACCGAGCACATCGCGCAGACCGTCAAAGGGTGGGACGAACGCCACCTGGTCGAGCAGCTGGAATTGAGCGTGGGCCGCGACCTGCAGTTCATCCGTTTCAATGGCACCCTGGTGGGCGGCCTGATCGGCGTGATCCTGCACGCGCTGACCGTCTGGTTCCACTGGTAATACCGGAAGCATGCGCGCCCGGCGACGCTGGCAGGATCGCTGCCAGCGTCGTGGGATGACTCAGCCAGCGACCGCCCGGACCGCCGCCACCAGCGCGTCCATCTGCGCCGGCGTGCTGAAGATGCCCGGCGTCACCCGCAGGCAGGCTCCGGAGGCGAGCCCTTCGCGTGGCACCACGAACACCCCCGACTGCTTCACCATCCGCTGCGAGGTGGCGGTGTTGTCGCGCATCGTGGTCTGCCCGCGCAGCCGAAACGAGGTGATCGCACTGGACAGGCGCGGGTCGTCCGACCCCAGCAACTGGATGCGCGCATCGTCCCGCAATGCGTCCATCCACTGAGCGCGCAGGCGCAGCAGGCGCGCACGCTTGTTGGCCACGCCGATGCGCTCGTGCAGGTCCAGTGCGGCCGGCAGCGCCATGTAAGCGGCGAAATTGACCGTACCGGTGTGCACGCGGGTGCGAATGTCGTCGTGGTCCTGCTCACCCATGTACGGATCCAGGTCACGCACCCGCCCGCGGCGGACATATACCGCCCCGACACCGACCGGCGCGCCGATCCACTTGTGCAGGTTGATCCCGATGAAATCCACGCCCAACGCGCGCAGCGGCGTGTCCACCTGGCCGATGCCATGCGCTGCATCGAGCACCACCTCCACGCCGGCCGCCTTGGCCAGTGCGGTGATCTCGGCCACCGGCAGCAGCATGCCGTTGCGGTGGTTGACGTGGGTCAGCAGCAGCAGGCGTACGCGCGGGTTGGCCGCCAGCGCGCGGCGGTAGGTCTCCACGATGCTGTCATGGTCGAACGGCTCGGGCAGCGTGATCGCCACCGGCTGCACGCCGCGCCGCGCCTGCAGCCACTGCATCGCGCTGATCATGCTGTCGTAGTCGGTGTCGGCGTACATCACCGCATCGCCCGGCGACAGCCCGCGGTAGCTGCCGATCAGCACCTGCATCGCCTCGGTGGCACCGCGGGTGAGCACGATCTCGTCGGTCTCCACGCCCAGCACCTGCGCCAGACGGACGCGGGCCTGTTCAAACAGCGGTGGAAACGCGAGCCGCCCGAACCAGGCGTTGCCGGCATTCACCGTGGCGGTGGCCTGCTGGTAGGCCTGCAGCACCGGGCGCGCCATCGCGCCCCAGTAGCCGTTGTCCAGCATCACGACCTCGTCGGTGAGGTCATACAGTGCACGGACCTGGTCCCACCAGCCTTCATCACCGGCCAGCTCGGCCGGCGTGCGTGTGCCCACCGCCGGCAGCGCCATCGGCTCAGTGCCCATGGCGGTCGCACCGGACAGCGCCGTGGCAAGTGGCAGGGCCAGCGCGCCACGCAGCAGATGTCGTCGTTGCCGGTCCATCAGTAGCGGATCCGGTATTCGGCGTAGAGGTTGCGGCCGTCAGTGTCATACGGCGCGTTCCGCGAGTAGATCAGGCCACGGCTGGCCTGGAAGCTGGCCTCGTCCGGGTAGCGGTTGAAGAGGTTGTCCGCGCCGATCCGCAGCGTCTGCTGCTCGGTGACGTTCCAGCTCACCGCCAGATCGACGAAGCTCATCGCCCCGAAGCGCTGGAAGATGTCGCCGGTGGCATTGCCCGAAGAGTCTGTCCATGCCCCGTAGTATCGCAGCTTGCCGAGCACGCTGAAGCGGCCCCACGCATAGGTACTGCTGAGGGTGGCCTTCTGCCGCGGCAGGCGCTCTTCGAAGATGCGGCGCTGGCTTTCATTGGTGGCCACGCCTGTGGCACCGCTGTCCACCTGGGTCTGGTTGTAGTTGTAGCCCAGCGTGGTGCTCAGGCGCCCCGCGCCGAGTGCGGTGGTGTGGCTGGCCACCACGTCGACACCGCGCGTGGTGGTGTCGAAATCGTTGGTGTAGAAGCTCACCGAGGTGTACGCCAGCGGGTTGGGTACCCCGGCCGGCACCGCGAACGAGGCCGACTGGCTGAAGCGATCGGTGACCTTGATGTCGTACAGGTCCACCGAGCCGGAGAAGCCCAGCTCATTCTTCCAGGTCAGACCGAGCGAGGCGGTGCGCGATTGCTCCGGCTTGAGCGGTTTGGCCCCCAGCTGGATCGCCAGCGGATCGCTGGGCGACAGGCGGCCGGTGGTGAACACCTGCAAGGTCACGGTATCCAGGCCCTGCTGGGTGCTCTGGGTGTAGAGCTGGCCAGGCGTGGGCGCACGGAAGCCGGTGGAGACGGAGCCGCGCAGCGCCAGGTCCGGGGTGAACTCGAAGCGGCTGGAGAGCTTGCCGTCCACGCTCTCACCGAACGCGGAGAAGTGTTCATAGCGGGTCGCCGCGCCCACGGTCCAGCGGGCGGTCAACGGCGCTTCGACATCGATGTAGGCCGCGCGGCTGCGCTGGCTCCAGCGCCCGGCATTGGCCGCGCTGAACCCCGGCGCACCGTTGGCGCCCCCGGCCAGGCCGGTCACCGCGCCCGGGCCGATCGCATACGACGCCGGATCACCGGCATCCACGCGGTAGGTTTCCTCGCGCGTCTCCGCACCGAAGGCGATGTTGATCGGCGCGGCCAGCGCGCTGACCGGCAGCGAATAGACGATATCCGCGTTGAGGTTCTTCTCTTCCTGCGAGAGGCGCCCAAGGTAGAACGAGGTGGGGCTGTCCGGGCCGAGCGAGGCATTGATCGAGTTGCCCAGCGTGTAGTCGATGCGGTTGCGCCCGTAGGAGCCGCTCACATCCCAGCGCCAGCGCTCGCCCCAGTAACCACGCAGACCGAGCACGCCCTGCAGATCGTCCTGCTCGTTGCCGTATTTCGGGCTGAAGCCGGTCGGGTACAGGCTGCGTGCGTCCCAGCCGGGGAACACGCGGCTGCGGTTGTAGACCGAGGCGGTGCCATCGGGGTTGCGCCAGTTGAAATCGCTGACACCCTCGCTGTGGCCGTACAGACCGAAGCCGTAGAGGTCGACGCTGTCGTTCAAGGCCAGGTTGAGGTTGAAGCCGAAGTGGCGGTTTTCCAGGTCCGGCTGTCCCCAGCGCTGCACCGGATCGGGCACGGCCAGATCGGGGTGGGCGTTCTGGAAGGCGATCGCATCGGCGCGCTGACGGCTGCGCGAGGTCGCATCGGATTTGTCCCAGTCGGCGAACAGCGACAGGCTGCCCTTGTCGCCCAGCGCGAAGCCGTGGCGGCCCCCGATCTTGCGGCCCAGGCCATCGCCCTCGCTGTACTCGGAGAGCCCCAGCGACAGTTCGCCGCCGACCCGGTCATCCAGGATGATGTTGATGACACCGGCGATCGCGTCCGAGCCGTACTGCGCGGACGCGCCGTCGCGCAGCACTTCGATGCGCTGGATCGCATGCACCGGAATCTGGGCCAGGTCCGGACCCTGCGCACCGCGTGCGCCCAGCAGCGCCGAGCGGTGGAAGCGGCGACCATTGACCAGCACCAGGGTCTGGTCCGGCGAGAGGCCGCGCAGCGTGGCCGGCCGCACGAACACCAGGCCATCATTCATCGGCATGCGCTGGACCACGAACGACGGCACCAGTTGGGCCAGCACATCGTTGAGGTCGGAGGATTCGATCGCCTGGATTTCTTCCTGCGAGAACACGTCCACCGGGGCCAGCGTGTCGAACTGCGTGCGGTTGCTGCCGCGCGTGCCGGTGACGATCATCGTGTCCAGGGTGGCGGGGGCCGCGGCATTCCCTGCCGGGGCGGCCTCGGCACGCGCATCGGCGGCCAGGGCGAAGGTAAGGACGGACGACACCGCTACAGCAAGCACACAACGATTCACTGACGACTCCGCGTACGAACAGGTGGGGGTTCGCCGTGACGGCGTGTCACGACATCCTCACAGTGTGTTGACGCGATATTGCCCGGCGGTGACACGCAGGCGACCGTCGTTGCCGCCCCCGCACATACGCCCGCGCACGGCGTTTTCCTGATTTCGACACCGCCATGACGCTTGTCTAACGAAATGATAATGACTATCATTCACTGATCGGCTGTACGCCTAGCCAACCGGCGCCCGGATGCCTCACGCCTTCCCTGCGCAACGCCCCGTGTACACCTCCTGATCCGCTGCCTCGCCTGCCCTGCTGCCCCCGGCAGCGTCACTGCGCGCGTGCTGCCGTTTTCCCACATTGGAAGTGTTGCCATGACCCGTTCGTCCGCGTCACCGTTGTCCCGGCCATCGTTGTTGACCCTCGCGCTTGTTGCTGCCCTCGCCGGGCCGGCGCTGCCCGCCTTTGCCGAGGCCGGGCCGAATGAGGCAACCACGCTGGACACGGTCAAGGTGACCGCCGATGGCGAGATCCCGAATTCCTACACGGTCAAGCAGGCCAGCACCGCCACCAAGTTGAACCTGTCGCTGCGCCACACCCCCCAGTCGGTCACCGTGCTGACCCGCCAGCGTCTGGACGACATGGGCCTGTACGCCCTGTCCGATGTGATGGGCCAGGTCACCGGCGTGCATGTGTCGGTCACCGATTCGGAGCGCATCAACTACATCTCGCGTGGCTACAGCATCACCAATTTCCAGATCGACGGGATGCTCAACACGTTTGGTGGCTCGCTCAAGACCAACACCGACAGCGCGATCTACGAGCGCATCGAAGTGGTCCGCGGCGCCACCGGCCTGACCACCGGCGCCGGTGATCCGTCGGGCACGATCAACATGGTCCGCAAGCGACCGACCCAGGAGATGGCGATGAGCGCCGGGCTGACCCTGGGCCGCTGGGGCAACCAGCGTCTGGAAGCGGACATCGGCGGCCCGATCGCGCTGGATGGCCGCGTGCGTGCGCGCTTCGTGGCCGCCAAGCAGCAGAGCGATTCCTTCCGCGATGTGTACCGTCTGGACAAGGACGTGTTCTACGGCATCGTGCAGGCCGACCTGACCGACAGCACCCTGTTCGAAGTCGGCTATGACTACCAGTCCCCGGAAACCAAGGGCGTGACCTGGGGCGTGGTGCCGTACTGGGGCCCGGACGGCAAGCCGGCCAACCTGCCCCGCTCAACCAACCTCTCGGCACGCTGGAGCAGCTGGCCGATCGTGGAGAAGACCACCTTCGTGCGCCTGGAGCAGCAGCTCGGCAACGGCTGGTCGCTGAAGGCCAGCGCGACCCGCGCCAAGCGCAACACCGATGGCGACGTCTGGTATGGCGCGCAGGGGTATCCGGCACCGGACGGCACCGGGGTGCGCGCCTATCTCTCGCATTTCGCCGAGCGCAGCGAAATGAATGTGTTCGACCTCAACACCAGCGGCCCGTTCCAGCTGTTCGGCCGTGAACACGAGCTGGTGGCTGGCGTCGGCCAATCCGTGCGCAAGGGCGAATCGCCTGCCTCGGCGTTCACGCAGCCGCCGGGCTATGACGTCGTGCCGGACTGGCGCCACTGGACCGGGGATGTCGCCCCGTTGCCGCTCACCCGGCATGACTGGCTGGCCTCGGAGAACGAGCTGACGCAGAAGGCCGCCTACGTGGCCGCCCGCCTGCAGCTGGCCGATCCGTTGCTGGCCGTGCTCGGCGCGCGCTACGGCAGCTGGGAAACCCGTAGCTGGCGCTACACCCACGATGCTGCCGGCAACCGTACCGGCACCACCCGCGGCGGCTACAAGCCGGACGATTCGCTGACCCCGTACTTCGGCCTGGTCTACGATTTCAGCAGGCAGTTCAGCGCCTACGCCAGCTACACCGACATCTTCCAGCCGCAGGACTACCGCGACAAGAACAACGACTACCTGGAGCCGGTGGTCGGCGACATGTGGGAGGCCGGCCTGAAGGGTGAATTCTTCGGTGGACGCCTGAACACCTCCGCCGCAGTGTTCAAGGGCGAGAAGGACAATGTCGCCGAGCTCGATGACTCGGTGCCGGCCGCCTCGCTGCCCGATGGCAGCAGCGCCTACCGTTCCACCGGCAAGGGCAACAAGGTCAAGGGCTGGGAACTGGAAGCCCAGGGCAGCCTGACCGAGAACTGGAACCTCTCGGCCGGTTTCGCGCACACCACCATCCGCAACCAGGCCGGCGTGGCGCAGAACACCACCAACCCGGTGGACACCTTCCGCCTCAACACCAGCTGGCGCCCGAGCGGTGAGTGGAACCGCCTGTCGCTGGGCGGTGGCGTGACCTGGCAGAGCCGGATCTACCGCACCAGCACCAAGCCGCGCGCGGATTACGCGACCAGCGGCCGTACCGAATCGGCGTTCATCACCCAGGACGCGTTCTACCTGGTGAATGTGTTCGCCGGCTACCGCTTCAACGACAACTTCTCCGCGCAGCTCAACGTCAACAACCTGCTCGACAAGAAGTACTTCAGCAACGTCGGTTTCTACAACGGCGTGTACTGGGGCGAACCGCGCAACGTGATGTTGAACCTGCGCTGGAAGCTCTGACACCGGCTCCAAGGGACCACTGCGACGCGCAGTGAACACGGCCACGGATGGCCACTATCCTTCATCACCGGCTGCGGCCGGTGATGCCCGTTTCCCCGATCGATCAGCAGGTTTCCGTGGACAGCACGCCGCACGCCAGCGCCAGGTTCAACCGTCTTGGTTCCTTCTTCACCCGCCCCTGGCTGGGTGTGTTGTCACGTTCGCTCGCGGCGATCTTCGGCGGCTATGCGCTGGCCGCGACCTGCTCGATGTTCTTCGCGGTCGCCCTGCCGATCGCGCGCGGGCAGGCCGTGCTGACCGGCATGATGGTGGCGATCGTGCTGTGCGCCTGCGCGGCGCTGTGGGCGTTCGCTACCCGCACCGCCCTGCGCGCCTGGGTCGGCATCCTGATACCCACCGTGCTGTTCTGGGTGGGCACCCGCCTGCTGCAGGGGGCCGCATGAAGAACGGATTCCGCCAGTCGATGGCGTGGCTGCACACCTGGACCGGCCTGCTGGTCGGCTGGCTGCTGCTGCTGATTTTCATGGCCGGCACCGCCAGCTACTACCGTGAGGAAATCAGCCGCTGGATGCGCCCGGAGCTGCCGCGCAGCAGCGTCACCGCCGATGTGGCCGCCGAGCGTGCGCTGACCTTCCTGCAGCACAAGGCGCCGCAGGCCGAGAGCTGGAACGTCACCCTCCCCGACCCGCGCAACCCGGCGATGCGCATGTTCTGGCGCAACCCCGAATCAATGGTCAAGCCGCCGGTGGAAGGCGAGCGCCGCCGGCGCGGCGGTGGCCGTTTCGGCGATGCCACCGTGGATCCGAACACCGGCGAGGAAATCGCCGCACGCGAAACCCGCGGTGGCGACTTCTTCTACCGCCTGCATTTCGACCTGCACTACATCCCGGTGTACTGGGCGCGTTACCTGGTCGGTTTCTGCGCGATGTTCATGCTGGTGGCGATCATCACCGGCGTGATCACGCACAAGAAGATCTTCAAGGACTTCTTCACCTTCCGCCCGGAGAAGGGCCTGCGCTCGTGGCTGGATTTCCATAACGTCAGCGCCGTGATGGCGCTGCCGTACCACGCGATGATCACCTACACCGGCATCGTCACCTTGATGTTCATGTACCTGCCGTGGGGCGTGAGCGTGGCCTACCCCAAGGATGAGGAGGCGTTCTTCAGCGAGGCTTTCGCGCGCCTGGCCGAGATCGAGACCCCCGCCGAAGGGCGCGCCACGCCGCTGCCGATCCAGCAGCTGCTGGACAGCGCCCGCGCCGAATGGAAGGGGGCCGATGTCGCCGGCTTTACCCTGTACCACCCGGGCGCAGCGAATGCGATCGTGGATATCACCCAGCGCGATGGAAAGCGCCTGTCGGTGGATACCCCGTCGCTGCGCTTCAATGCCGTCACCGGGCAATTGCTCGAGGCCAGCCCGGCCTCCGGTGGTGCGACCCAGACCCGCGGCGTGATGTACGGGCTGCACCTGGCGCGCTTCGCCGATTGGGGCCTGCGTGCCCTGTTCTTCCTCTCGGGCCTGATCGGCTGCCTGATGGTCGCCAGCGGCGTGGTGCTGTGGGCGGTCAAGGAACGCCCCAAGCATGCCAAGTCCGGCAAGACCGGCTTCGGCCTGCGCCTGGTCGACGCGCTGAACATCGGCGCAGTGGCCGGCCTGCCGATTGCCTTCGCCACCTACTTCCTGGCCAACCGCCTGCTGCCGGTGCAGATGGCCGAGCGCTCCGCGGCCGAGGTCAATACCTTCTTCTACGCCTGGGCCGCCGCATTGCTGGCCGGTTTCATCTGGCCCAAACGGATGATGTGGACCTGGCAGCTATATCTGGGCGGCGCGCTGTTCACCCTGATCCCGGTGGTCAACGCATTGACCACGCACGCGCATCTGGGCGTGACCCTGCGTACCGGTGACTGGGTGCTGGCCGGCTTCGATCTGACCATGCTCGCCTTCGGCGCGATGCTGGCCTACTGCGGCCATCGCATGCAGCGTTGGCAGCCACCGTTGAGCGCCGCCGAGAAGAAGCGTCGCCAGCAGGCCGCTGCTGCGGGGGCCACGGCATGATGCTGCTCGCGATCACGCTGAGCTTTTCGGCGTTCACGGCGCTGTCGCTGGCCATGGACAAACACCAGCTGGATCTGCACGGCAAAGCCGGCGCCAGCGCATCGCGCATGCGGGTGTGGCGCTGGGTGGGCTGGACGTTGCTGACCGTCGCCTTCGCATTGTGCGTGCTGGATCACGGCTGGGCGATCGGCCCGGTGCTGTGGCTGGGCGCGCTGACGATCAGCGGCCTGCTGATTGCGTTCGGGCTGTACCCGTATCGGCCGCGCTGGATTGCGCCATTGGCATGGGCGTTGCCGGTGGTGGGGCTGGCGGTGGCGCTGGTCGGGCGTTGAGGGAGCAGCCACGCATGGCGTGGCTCTACCTTCAGATCGATCCCTGCGGTGCACCCGCCGCACCCTCACGGGCGTCGCCGCATCGCGATCGCCGGTCAGGGCACCAGTGAAAACATGTGCGCGTCGGCGGGACGGCCGTCGATGACCAGTCGGTTGCGTGCCACGCCCTCGCGAAGCGCGCCGGCCTTCTCCGCCACCCGTTCGCTGGCGAGGTTGCCCACCGCCACCACGATCTCCACCCGTTGCAGGCCCAGCGGCCCGAACGCCTGGGCAGCCAGTGCCCGGACAACGCGGGGCGCCACGCCCTGGCCACGGCACGACTGCCGTACCCAGTAGCCCAGGTTGCAGAACCGGGGATCGTGCTGGATCTTGTTCAGTCCCGCGCCGCCGACAAACGCCGCCGTGTCCTGCTCGAATATCCCGTACTCGCAGGCCGAGCCTGCCGCCCAGCCGTCGCGGCAGGCCTGGAACCACTGCAGCGCCTGCGCGACGCTGTAGTCCGCCGAGCTCCACGGCATCCAGCGCTGCATGCCCTCGGCCGATTCACGCACCGCCGCCACAAACGGGGCGGCGTCGGCATCCTGGAACGGACGCAGCAGCAGTCCGTCGGCGATGAGCGGGCTGTCGTCCATGCCAGCCGCCATCGGTCAGGCGCCGTAGCGGCGCAGTTCCCACGCGCGGTGGATGCGCGGGTTGCGTTCGAAGTCCGCCCCGATGGTCTCGGGCGAAATCTCTTTGCACTCCGCGAATTCCTTGATCGCTTCGTCGTCCAGCTTGAAGCGGCGGAAGTTGTTGGAGAAGTACAGCACGCCTTCCGGGCTCAGGCGGGCCACGGCCGCGCGCAGCAGGCGCACGTGTTCGCGCTGGATGTCGAAGTCATCGGCGCGGGCCGAGTTGGAGAAGGTCGGCGGATCGCAGAAGATCACGTCGAAGCGGTGGCGCTCGGCCTCCAGCCACGCCAGTGCATCGGCCTGGATCAGCTGGTGCTGGCTGCCGCCCTTGCCGTTCAAGGCCAGGTTGTCGGCACACCACTGCAGATAGGTGCCGGACAGGTCCACGCTGGTGGTCGATGCCGCACCCGCCACCGCCGCCTGCACGCTGGCCACACCGGTGTAGCAGAACAGGTTGAGGAAGCGCTTGCCCTGGGCTTCCTGCGCCATGTGCCAGCGCAGCGGGCGGTGGTCCAGGAACAGGCCGGTGTCCAGGTAATCGAACAGGTTCACGCGCAGCAGCGCGTCGTTCTCGCGTACCAGCACGAACTCGCCGCGCTGCTCGAAGCGGCCGTACTTGCTGCCGCCCTTGCCGCGTTCGCGCGACTTCAGTGCGACCTGCTCGGCCGGCACCTGGAACACCTCGCGTGCGGCCGACAGCAGCTCGTTGCGGCGGCGACGCACATCGACATCCGGAATCGTCGCCGGGGCCGCGTATTCCTGCACATGCAGGAAGGTGCGACGGGCACCGCCGTCTTCTTCGTAGACGTCGATGGCGGCGGCGTATTCGGGCAGATCGGCATCGTAGACGCGGTAGCAGGTGATACTCTCGCGCGCCCGCCAGGTCTTGAATTTCTTGATGTTCTTGCGCAGGCGGTTGGCCACCATCTGCGCGCCTTCGCTGAGCTCGCGCGGTTGGCCGGTGTTCTCACGCTGCGGCACGGCGATCGGGTCGCAGACGATCAGCGCGCACTCGATGGCGCCGTTGAACAGCTGGTACTTCTTGTTGGCGCGCAGGCCGGTGGCAAACGCCAGGTCCGCACTGCCGCACAGCAGGCTGGCACGCCACTGCGGCACCGCGCGCTTGAGCGCGTCGCCGAGGCGGCGGTACAGCAGCGCATCGGCGGCCAGGCGCTCGTCATAGGGCGGATTGCAGACCACGCAGCCGGTTTCCTGCGGCGGCACCTGCACATCGGCCACGTCGCGAACGCCGAACCAGATAGCGTGCGAGACGCCAGCGGTCTCGGCATTTTCCTTGGCCGCGCGGATCGCATGCGGGTCGATATCGCTGCCGTGGATGACCTGCTTGAGCGCACCGCGGCCGGCTTCCTCGCGCGTACGCGCTTCGGCCATCAGGGTGTTCCAGCTCTCGCGGTCGAAGCCCAGCCAGCGGCTCGGCGGGATGCTGCCGTGTCGCTGCAGGCCCGGGGCGACGTCGGCGGCCATCAGCGCGCCTTCGATCAGCAGCGTGCCGCTGCCGCACATAGGGTCGAGCAGGCCACCGCCTTCGCTGTGGATCTTCGGCCAGTTGGCGCGCAGCAATACCGCAGCGGCCAGGTTTTCCTTCAGCGGCGCCTCGTTCTGCGCCATGCGCCAGCCACGGCGGTGCATCGGGCCACCGCCCAGATCGATCGAGATCGTGGCGCGGCCCTTGCGCAGCGACAGGTTGATGCGCACATCCGGGAACTCCACGTTCACCGACGGCCGTTCCAGGCCCTGCGCGCGCAGGCTGTCGACCACGCCATCCTTGACCCGCTGCGCGGCGAAGCGCGCGTGGGTGATCTCGGTGCCGGACACATGCGCGTCCACCGACAGGGTCAGCTCGGGGCTGATGTGCTGCTCCCACGCCATCGCCGACACGCCCTGGTAGAGCGAGCCCTCATCCGGGCACTCGAACTCGGCCAGCGGCCACAGCACCCGGCTGGCCAGGCGCGACCACAGCACCACGCGCTGTGCCTGCGCCAGCTCGCCCTCGGCGTTGACGCCGGAAATGGTGGCGGTGGCCTTGTCCAGGCCGAGCGCCAACAGTTCGTCGGCGAGCAGATACTCCAGGCCCTTGGCGCAGGAAACAAAGAATTTCACGGAATCGGTATCGCAGGTCAGCGGAGAGGGGGTGCCCACGGGCACGGCAAGCAGCCGGGCACGGGGTCCCGGGGGGCCATTGTACGTGAGGCGGGCTGGATCGCCCGGCTTACAGCGAGGCCAGCAATTCCTCGAAGGCCCGGGTCGACGCCTCCACGTGGTTGGCCAGGCGGTGCCCGTCGTCCACCATCAGCAGGCGCGCCGAGCGGGCCTGGGCCCAGGCGATGACCTCGGCGGGCGGGATCAGTTCGTCGTGCCAGGCATGCACCACGCTGGTCGGCACCCGCGCCGCATCCAGCGCCGGCATCGGCCCCATGCGGGTCGGCGGCACCATCAGGAACAGCCCGCGGACCGGCACCTGCAGCGAGGCGATGGCCGAGATGTACGAGCCCAGGCTGGAACCGGCCAGCACCACCGGGCCCTGCGCGGCGCGGGCGGTGGCCAGGGTGACCAGACGCTGCAGGCGGGCACGCACATCGCCGAGGCTGCTGACCTCGCGCTGGGCGTCCAGGTCGGTGTAGTCCGGGCGCTCGTGGGTCCAGCCCAGGCGCTCGGCCACCTCGGCCAGGGCGGTCACCTTGATGGCGTCCGGGCCGCTTTCAAAGCCGTGGGAGAGAATGCAGTGGCCGCGGCTCATGCACACACCGGGCGGGAATCGATAGGAGCGTTCATGCCCGAATGCTAGCATCGCCGCATGCCCGACCGCGCCCCGCCCGCCATCGATGCACAGCCCCTGCCCTACCAGGACAGGCTGCTGCCCCGCACCCACGACGACATCGATCTGGTGGTCATCCACTGCACCGAACTGCCAGACCTGGCGATGGCGCGCGAGTACGGCGAGCGCGTGCTGTATGAGAGCGGCACGGGCAACAGCGGGCACTACTACATCGACCGCGACGGGTGCATTGTCCAGTACGTGTCATTGGACCGCATCGCGCATCAGGTCACGGGTTTCAATCCGCGCTCGATCGGCATCGAACTGGTCAACACCGGGCGTTACCCGCACTGGTGGGATTCCCGCCACCAGGCGATGGACGAGCCCTACCCGGATGCGCAGATCGCGGCGCTGATCGATCTGCTGCAGCACCTGTGCGGCACGCTGCCGGCGCTGGCGCATATCGCCGGCCACGAGTGGCTCGATACACGTGAAGAAGTGGCCAGTGACGATCCGGAGCGGCGCGTGCCGCGCAAGCGCGACCCGGGCCCGTTGTTCCCGTGGCCGCGCGTGCTCGCGGCGGTGCCGTTGCAGGAACTGCGTGGGTGAGCAGGTGTGCCGATGATCAGCCGGTGGCCACCGGGCGCGACGGATCGCTGACCCAGCCGCTCCACGAATCGGCATAGATCCGCGCGCCTTCCAGGCCGGCCGCTTCCATTGCCAGCAGCAGATGGCAGGCGGTCACGCCGGAGCCGCACATCAGGACCACCTCCTCCGGTGCATGCGTGCCGAGCAGCGGCTGCAGCGCCGCGCGCAGATCGTCCGCAGGGCGCAACCGCCCGTCCTGCACGTTCAACGCAAACGGACGATTCACCGCACCTGGCACATGGCCGGCGACCGGGTCCAACGGCTCCACTTCGCCCCGGAAACGCTCGCCGGCCCGCGCATCGATCAGCCAGCCCGGAGCATGCTTGAGACGCGCCTGCACCTGCTCGACCGAGGCGATCTGGCTGCGGTCGAAGTGACCGGGGTACGGCGGCAGCCCGGTCACCTGCGGCAGCTCGGTAGTAACCGGCAGGCCGGCCGCCTGCCAGGCCGCGAAGCCGCCATCGAGGACACGCACGTGCGCATGCCCGATCAACCGCAACAGCCACCACAGGCGCGCGGCGGCCATGCTGCCATCGCCGGCGTCATAGACCACCACCCGGGTATCGGGCCCGATGCCCCACTCGCCCAGGCGTGCGGCGAACGCCTCGCTGTCCGGCAGTGGGTGACGGCCATGGCCGGTGCGGCCCAGATCGGACAGATCCCGGTTGAGATCGGCGTACAGCGCGCCGGGCAGATGGCCCCGTGCGTACAACTGCGCACCGGACTGCGGGTCGGCCAACGAGAAACGGGCATCCACCACGCGCAGCGGCGCTGCGGCACTGGCCGTCGCGCGTGCATCCATCAGGCGCGTGGCGCCCTCTTCCAGGGCCTGTGCGAGGGCGGTGACATCGATCAGCGGCGTGGTCATGCGGTCTGCTCCAGGCGGCGACGCAGGTTGTAGAGAATGGCGGCGGTCGCGCCCCAGATCCGTTGCCCCGGCCAGCCATACTCGAGCACGTGGCGGATGCGCCCGCGGTGATCGATCTCGACGTGGTGCAGGTTGGCCGGATCCATCAGGTACGCGAGCGGAACTTCGAAGACTTCGGCGACCTCGCCCGGTTCGGGCACGGCCACGAATGCGGGATCGATCACGGCCACGACCGGCATGACCCGATAACCGGTAATCGTCACGAACGGATCCAGGTATCCCAGTACCTGCACCTGATCCTGCTTGAGGGCGATTTCCTCATCGCTCTCGCGGATCGCGGCGGCCACCGCATCGCGGTCGTCCGGTTCCATGCGCCCCCCCGGGAAACCGACCTGGCCACCATGATGACGCAACGTATCGGTACGCCGGGTCAGCAGCACCTGGGCACCGCCTTCGCGCGGAATGATGCCGGCCAGCACGGCCGCTTCAACCGGCGGGCCGGGTGGAAGAAGATCGACCAGCTCGCTGCGGTTCCAGCCATCGCCGGGCGGCGGCCGGTCCAGCGGATGCAGCGCGCGCATCAGGCGTTCGTGTTCGGCCAGCGAACCTTGCAGCGATTGCCGCAGTTGTTCGCGCAGGGGCAGCGTGTGCTGCATGACGTGTTGCTGTTCGGGTCGGCTCATGGTTCGCCAGCGGGTGATTTCATCCACGGTGCGCAGGCAGCCCGTGCAGACACCGGCGCGATCCAGCGCGCAGAT
Source organism: Stenotrophomonas sp. AS1 (assembly GCF_048957655.1). Taxonomy (NCBI): domain Bacteria; kingdom Pseudomonadati; phylum Pseudomonadota; class Gammaproteobacteria; order Lysobacterales; family Lysobacteraceae; genus Stenotrophomonas; species Stenotrophomonas sp. AS1. The sequence goes on from NZ_JARVXM010000002.1 coordinate 146,960, forward strand.
TCCGATGCAGGGAGTGAGCACGGCATGCGGGGAGTGTTCCATCGATTGCACCGGTCAACAGTAGCGCGAATGCACGGAAACGAAAAACGCGCCGGTGTTGCCACCGGCGCGTTCTTGATGTTGCGGAAATTACTTGACGCTGACGAGCTTGATTTCGAACTGCACCGCAACGTTCGGCGGGAACGGCGTGCGCGGATCGGCACCATAGGCCTGTTCCGGCGGCAGCGTCACTTCCCACTTGGAGCCGGCCGGCATCTGCAGCAGGGCTTCACGCATGGCCTTCATTTCGACTTCGCTGACCTTGATGCCCGGGATCTGCTGGGCCGGACGCGCTTCGGCCGGACGGGTGCCGAACGGGTACGGACCGGCCACTTCCAGCTGCACGGTGCTGGCCTGGGTCGGCTTGGCGCCCTTGCCGGCTTCGATCACGCGGTACTGCACGCCGCTCGGAAGCGACTGCACGCCGGCCTTGGCCTTGTTGGTGGCCAGGAACTGGGTGCTCTTGGTCTTGTTCTCGGCGGCAGCCTTGTCGTACTCGGCCTTGGCGGCCTGCGCACGACCCTGCTCACGCTTCTGGAAGGCTTCGACGGCGGGCTTCAACTGCTCGGCCGTGATCGACGGCTGCTTCTTGGCGTAGGCATCCTGCAGGCCCTTCACCACCGAGTTGATGTCCAGCTGCTCGCCGCGTGCGGTGAGTTCAGCCAGGTTGTTGCCGTAGTCGTAACCGAAGTAATAGCTCAGCTTGCCCTTTTCGGACGAGGTGTCCTGGGCGAAGGCATTGCCCGTCAGGGCCAGGGCCGCGACGGCGACCGCGATAGAACGCAACTTCATCAAACTTTTCTCCAGGGGTGGTAACTCAGGACGCGTTGGGCCGCCCTGAGGCGACGGGTTAGGATAGCCGCCGCAACGTTGAACCGCCACTAACGACGCAGGCTCTGACCTGACTTCGTTTCAAGAGTTCAACATCACTTTTTTTTAACGTTTTCAGGAGTCCTGCCGTGGCCGACGCCCTTATCGCGATTATGGACGATGGTGCCGTACGCACTGTGACGGTCAACCGCCCGGACAAACTCAACGCCCTCAACCGGGCGACGCTGGAAGCCCTGGATACGGCTTTCGCCGAGGCCGCTGCCGACCCTGCGGTGCGGGTGGTGGTGCTGACCGGCGCCGGTCCCAAGGCGTTCGTCGCCGGTGCCGACATCGCCGAAATGAACGGCCTGAGCGCGGTTCAGGGTCGTGATTTCTCCCTGCTCGGCCAAGGGCTGATGCGCCGCATCGAGCGCATGCCCAAGCCGGTGATCGGCAAGATCAACGGATTTGCGCTGGGCGGCGGCCTGGAACTGGCCATGGCCTGCCACCTGCGGGTGGCGGCGGAGACCGCCAAGGTCGGCCAGCCGGAGGTCAACCTGGGCCTGATTCCCGGTTTCGGCGGCAGCCAGCGGCTGCTGCGCCTGTGCGGCCGCGCTGCCGCGCTGGAGCTGTGCCTGCTGGGCACCCCGATCACTGCGGCCCGTGCCGCGCAACTGGGCATCGTCAACGAGGTCGTCCCCGCCGCGGAGCTCGATGCGCGGGTCCAGACCATCGCGTCGCAGTTGGCCTCGGCCGCGCCGCTGGCACTGCGCGGCATCCTGGATGCGATCCACATCGGCGGTGAGTGCCCGCTGGGCGAGGGCCTGGAGTACGAGAGCGCGCAGTTCGGCCTGATGTTCGCCACCGAGGACATGCGCGAAGGGACCAACGCATTCCTGGCGCGCCGCCCACCGGTATTCCAGAACCGCTGAGCCATGTCGCCTCCCCCTACCGTTTCGCCGGCGCAGTTGCTGGCGCTCGTGCTCGATGATCACTGGGACGCCGCGCTGGACGCCGGGCTGATGGACTACGTTCCACACCCGGGCGACGCACAGCTGCTGCCCGGTCATCCCGACCTGCCGCAGCGCCTGCAGCAGGCGCAGCAGCAGCTGCAACGGGCCTGGGCCGCACGCGAACGCTACCGTCAGCGCCAGCAGCGGCTCGCGCGCCGTGCCGCCGAACGCGATGCGCGCCGTGCACCGCCCCCCACTCCCGAGATCCAGAAGCCCGCCCTGCCCTCTGCCGCCGCCGCGATCCTCGCGCGCGCCAAGGCCAAGGCCGCTGGCCGCACGTCCTGATGGCAACGATGAAGAAAACCGCCGCACGCACCGCACGCATGCCCAAGGCCGACGTGATCGAAATGTTCACGCGCCTGCGCGAACTCAACCCGCACCCAAAGACCGAACTGGAGTACAGCACCCCGTTCGAACTGCTGGTGGCGGTGACGCTGTCCGCGCAGGCCACCGACGTGGGCGTCAACAAAGCCACGCGCAAGCTGTTTCCGATCGCCAACACGCCGCAGGCGATCCTGGCGCTCGGTGAGGACGGCCTGAAGAAGTACATCGCCACGATCGGCCTGTACAACGCGAAAGCCAAGAACGTGATCGCCGCCTGCGCGATGCTGGTCAGCCAGCACGGCGGCGAGGTGCCGCGTGATCGTGCCGCACTCGAAGCGCTGCCCGGTGTCGGTCGCAAGACCGCCAACGTGGTGCTCAACACCGCCTTCGGTGAGCCGGTGATGGCGGTGGACACCCACATCTTCCGCGTGTCCAACCGCACCGGCCTGGCACCGGGTAAGGATGTGCGCGCGGTGGAGGATCTGCTGGTCAAGGTGATCCCCGCCGAGTTCCTGCTCGATGCGCACCACTGGCTGATCCTGCACGGCCGCTATGTGTGCAAGGCACGCAAGCCGGATTGCCCGCAATGCGTGATCCGCGACCTGTGCCGATTCAAGGAAAAAACCGCCGCCTGAACGGGGCACGCGACTGCCATATGGGCGCAACCCGGCGGTCATCTGCGCCGGGCATCAATAGCAGCCCCTGACGCCGCTTGGGATGCGGGCGATGACGGTTTGTCTGAAACTGTCACATTTACGCAATCTTCACTAATTAGCCTGCGCAGCATCTTCCCACCTGCCTGCAAGGCTCCTTCCATGAAACTGCATCGCCAACTTCTTACTGCGGCCGTGGCGGCTGCGCTGTTCGTTCCGGCCGCTCACGCTGAAGTGGCCATCGATGTGATCGGCGGTTCGGAAATCACGTTCGAGGGCCTGGTCCAGGCCGACGGCAACTGGTTCGACAACGATGTGACCGACCTCAACGGCGGTGATGCCGGCAACGGCAAGAACAGCGAATTCGAGCTGCGCCGCGCCGAGCTGGTGCTCAAGGGCAAGGGCCCGGGCAACGTGGAATGGGTGGTGGGCTACGACGCCAAGGCCGACAAGTTCCTGGACACCAACCTGAAGTACAAGCTGGCCGGCAACGCCAACCACTTCGTGCAGTTCGGCCAGTTCAAGCAGCCCAACAGCCTGGAAGAACTCTCCAGCACCAAGAACAACGACTTCATCTCCAAGGCCGCGGTCACCAACACCTACGCCGTGGCCCGCCGCCTGGGTGGCGCCTACAGCATCGGTGACAACAACTGGTCCGTCACCGCCAGCGCCTTCGGCCGCGAGCTGACCCGCAACCTGGCCCACGGCAGCGGCTACGGCGCGCGTGGTACCTGGGCACCGATCAATGACAAGGGCCAGGTCCTGCACTTCGGCCTGAGCTATGTGGACTACGACACCGACGCCGACACCCTGCGCGTGCGCGCCCGTCCGAACGCCGACCTGGCCACCGCGCGCCTGGTCGACAGCGGCAACCTGGTCGATACCGACCGCGTCAGCACGATCGGTGCCGAAGCGATGTACATCGGTGGCCCGTTCAAGGCCCAGGCCGAGTACTACACCAGCAAGGCCAAGCGTTACTCGCACGACAACTACAGCAGCGACGGCTACTACGTCAGCGGCCTGTGGAACATCAGCGGCGAGACCTGGGGCTACAAGGGCGGTACCCCGACCACCGGCCTGCCGGACGAACCGGGCCGCGGCATGTGGCAGCTGGGTGCGCGTTACGACCACATGGATCTCAACGACGGTAACCTGAACGCGAATCCGGTGGCCGGCCGCCCGCCGATCGTCGATGGCGTGCTCGGCGGCAAGATGGACATCTGGACCGTGGGCGTGAACTACTACTGGCGCTCCAACACCAAGTTCGCGCTGAACTACGTGATGGTGGACAGCAAGAAGTACAGCTCCACCGCCCGTACGTTCGTCAACGACGATCCGAACATCCTCGAAGCGCGCCTGCAGTTCTTCTGGTAAGCCCTGCAGTACGCGTGTGACACAAAGGCGCAGCTTCGGCTGCGCCTTTTTTCGTGCTCCTTTCAGCGAAGAACAATTGCATCTCCTGGCGGTGCAGGCAGACACGCTGCGCACGCTCGGCCCACCGATGGTGCTGCGTCGCTTCCAGGCCGAATGGGACACGCGCTGCGCCGGTGAATCCACCGATGTGTCGCGCACCGTCGCGGTCGGCCCGCAAGGCAGGCACGGGCTGGCCGACCTCGTTCTGCGCGAACGCCGGGTCACCACGCACAGCTGGATGGATGGCGACACCTGCCGCGACCAGGACACGCCGGTGGAAGGCGAGCGCCATGTGCTGCGCTTCGATGGCAGCCGCTACGGGGTTCCGGAGGCACTGCAGCCGCTGTGACACCCCTCCCGGAAAGCGTGTCACGAGGCAGTCATATGACAGTCGCTGCGCTGTCATCGAACCGTTATGGAATGAGCACCGGGCGGGACACCCCGCACCTTCATCCATCCCAGGAGCCACCCCGTGATCCACGCCTTCAAATCGCGCGCCGCTGTTGCCGTCCTCGCCGCGTCGTCCGTGTTCGCCGCCAACGCCGCCGATGTGACCGGCGCGGGCGCCTCGTTCATCTATCCGGTCATGTCCAAGTGGTCCGCCGACTACAGCACCGCGACCGGCAAGAAGGTCAACTACCAGTCCATCGGTTCCGGTGGTGGTATCGCCCAGATCAAGGCCGCGACCGTTGATTTCGGCTCCTCCGATGCCCCGCTGAAGCCCGAAGAACTGGCGGCGGCCGGCCTGGCCCAGTTCCCGTCGGTGATCGGCGGCGTGGTCCCGGTGATCAACGTGGCCGGCATCGCCCCGGGCGCGCTGAAGCTCGACGGCCCGACCCTGGGCAACATCTTCCTGGGCAAGATCAAGACCTGGAACGACCCGGCGATCGCCGCGCTGAACCCGGGCGTCAAGCTGCCGGACGGCAAGATCACCGTCGTGCACCGCTCGGACGGTTCGGGCACCACCTTCAACTTCGTCAACTACCTCTCCAAGGTCAACCCGGAGTGGAAGACCAAGGTCGGTGAAGGCACCTCGGTCCAGTGGCCGGTCGGCATCGGTGGCAAGGGCAACGAAGGTGTTGCCGCCTATGTGAAGCAGATCAAGGGCGGCATCGGCTACGTCGAACTGTCCTACGCGCTGCAGAACAAGATGTCCTATGCCGCGATGAAGAACGCCTCGGGCAAGATCGTGCTGCCGAGCGACACCTCCTTCGCCGCCGCTGCCGCCAGCGCCGACTGGGCCAGTTCGAAGGATTTCTACCTGGTCATGACCAACGCCCCGGGCGCCGATGCGTGGCCGATCACCGCCACCAACTTCATCCTGGTCCGCAAGCAGCCCAAGAACGTCGCCAACGCCAAGGCCACCCAGGAGTTCTTCCGCTGGATCTACAAGAGCGGCGATGCGCAGGCCAAGCAGCTCGACTACGTTCCGCTGCCGGACACCCTGGTCAAGCAGATCGAGACCTACTGGTCGCAGAACCTGAAGTATTGAGCAAGCCACCACCGACGGTGGTGACCTACCGGTAGGTGCCGACCGTTGGTCGGTACGCGTCGCCCCCGACGCAACTACTGGACAGTGCAATGGCGCCGGAGGGACCTCTCTCCCCCTTCCGGCGCCATCGGGCGCGGGCCGCAAGGTTCCGCGCCTTTTTGTTGCCTGCCCCCGACGGGGCGGCCCTTGTGGGACAAGGCTTTGCGTGCGCCAGGTCACGGCGTCATCAAGCTGTAACAAAAACATCATTTCATAGTCGCGTCGCCGGAAAGACCGGCCCTTATCCCGCTATGGAGTGACGCATGAAACTGCACACGGCCAGCATTGCCGCCCTTTCCCTGGCCATCGCGCTGGGTCTTTCCGCCTGCAAGCCGGGCGCTGAAGGCCAGGCCGCCGCGCCGGCCACCGATGCGCCCGCTGCCGCTCCGGCCGCTGGCGATCGCCTGACCGCCGAGATCTCCGGCGCCGGTGCATCCTTCATTTTCCCGCTGGTGTCCAAGTGGTCGGCCGACTACAACGCCGCCACCGGCGCCAAGATCAACTACCAGTCGATCGGTTCCGGTGGTGGCATCGCCCAGATCAAGGCCGGCACCGTTGATTTCGGTTCTTCCGACAAGCCGCTGAGCAGCGAAGAGCTGGCCCAGGCCGGCCTCGGCCAGTTCCCGTCGGCCATCGGTGGCGTGGTCCCGGTGGTGAACATCGACGGCCTGGAAGCCGGCAAGCTGCGCCTGAGCGGCGCCCTGCTGGCCGATATCTTCCTGGGCAAGGTCAAGACCTGGAACGACCCGGCCATCGTCGCCGCCAACCCGGGCGTCAAGCTGCCCGACGGCAAGATCACCCTGGTGCACCGTTCGGATGGCTCGGGCACCACCTTCAACTTCTCCAACTACCTCTCCAAGGTCAGCCCGGACTGGAAGAGCAAGGTCGGCGAAGGCACCTCGGTGCAGTGGCCGGACGGCGTGGGTGGCAAGGGCAACGAAGGCGTGGCCTCGTACGTGAAGCAGATCAAGGGCTCGATCGGCTACGTCGAACTGGCCTACGCGCTGCAGAACGGCATGCCGTACGCCTCGATGCAGAACGCCGCCGGCAACTGGGTGCAGCCGAGCGCGGAAACCTTCGCCGCGGCAGCCGCCAGCGCCGACTGGGCCAGCGCCAAGGACTTCAACCTGGTCATCACCAATGCCCCGGGCGACCAGGCATGGCCGATCACCGCCACCAATTTCATGCTGATGCACAAGCAGCCCAAGGATGCCCAGCGCAGCAAGGACACCCTGGCGTTCTTCAAGTGGGCCTTCGAGAAGGGCCAGTCCCAGGCCAACGAACTGCACTACGTGCCGCTGCCGGCCGAGCTGGTCACCCAGATCGAAGCCTATTGGACGGCCGAGTTCAAGTGAAACAGCCAGGCCCGCGCGCGTCGCGGGCCTGAGCGGTCGTAGTGCCGGGCACTGCCCGGCAGCACCACGCTGCACATGTGTTGCCGGGCATGGCCCGGCACTACCCCTCTTCTTACGGCCCCCGCCTTTTCCCATGAATGCCATTGCCCAGCCTGTTCCCGCACCGTCCCTCCGCGACCTGCGTGATGCCCGCAACGACACACTGTTCCGCTGGGTACTGATCGCCACCGTCATCCTGGTGCTGGTCGCCCTGGCCTGCGCCGCGCTCTCCATGCTGTGGGGCGGCCGCCATGCCCTGCAGGAGCAGGGCCTGAGCTTCTTCTACTCGTCCGAATGGAATCCGGTCGAGAACAAATTCGGTGCGCTCGCACCGATCTACGGCACCCTGGTCACCGCCCTGATCGCGATGGTCATCGCCGTCCCGGTGAGCTTTGGTATCGCCTTCTTCCTGACCGAGGTCGCCCCGCGCTGGCTGCGTGGCCCGGTCGGTACCGCCATCGAACTGCTGGCCGGTATCCCCTCGATCATCTACGGCATGTGGGGCCTGTTCGTGCTGGTGCCGGTGATGACCGAGTACGTCACCCCGTTCCTCAACGACCACCTGGGCACGATGCCGATCATCGGCCCGCTGTTCCAGGGCCCACCGCTGGGCATCGGCGTGCTCACCGCCGGCTTCGTGCTGGCGATCATGGTGATCCCCTTCATCTCCTCGGTGATGCGCGAAGTGTTCCTCACCGTGCCGACCCGCCTGAAGGAATCGGCCTACGCGCTGGGCTCCACCAAGTGGGAAGTGAGCTGGGACATCGTGCTGCCCTACACCCGCTCGGCGGTGATCGGCGGCATCTTCCTGGGCCTGGGCCGCGCGCTCGGTGAAACCATGGCGGTGGCCTTCGTGATCGGCAACAGCGTGCGCCTGTCGCCGTCGCTGCTGGAACCGGGCACCACCATTGCCGCACTGATCGCCAACGACTTCGGTGAAGCTACCGAAACCTACCGCTCCGCGCTGCTGCTGCTCGGCTTCGTGCTCTTCATCGTCACCTTCGTGGTGCTGGCAATCGCCCGCCTGATGCTGATGCGTCTGTCCCGCAAGGAGGGCAACTGATGTCCACCGTCGCTACGCACTCTTCCCAGCCGCTGTACCTGCGCCGCCGCATCGTCAACGTGGTCGCGCTGCTGATGTCCTGCCTGACCGCGCTGTTCGGCCTGTTCTTCCTCGGCTGGATCCTGTGGACGCTGGCCTCCAAGGGCCTGGCCGGGATCAACCTGGACCTGTTTACCAAGATGACACCGCCGCCGATGCAGGAAGGCGGCCTGGCCAATGCATTCTTCGGCAGTGCCGTGATGTGCGGCCTGGCGATCGCGATCGGCACCCCGCTGGGCGTGCTCGCCGGCACCTGGCTGGCCGAGTACGGCAACTTCCGCAAGGCCGGCACGGTGGTCCGTTTCGTCAACGACATCCTGCTCTCGGCGCCGTCGATCGTTCTGGGCCTGTTCGTCTACACCCTGTATGTGATGCAGACCGGCGGCCAGTTCTCGGCCTTCGCCGGCGCGCTCTCGCTGGCCTTCATCGTGCTGCCGGTGGTGGTGCGTACCACCGATGAAATGCTGCGCCTGGTGCCCTCGCAGATGCGCGAAGCAGCGCTGTCGCTGGGTATCCCGCAGTGGAAGGTGACCGTGCAGGTGCTGTACCGCAGCGCCGCCGCCGGCATCGTGACCGGCATCCTGCTGGCGCTGGCCCGCATCTCCGGTGAAACCGCGCCGCTGCTGTTCACCGCCTTCGGCAACCAGTACTGGAACAGCAACGTGTTCCAGCCGATGGCCTCGGTCCCGGTGGTGATGAACCAGTTCGCCGGCAGCCCGTATGAATCCTGGCAGGTGCTGGCCTGGGCCGGCGCGCTGGTGCTGACCGTGTTCGTGCTGCTGGTCAGCCTTTCCGCGCGCGGCATCCTGCTGCGCAACCGTATCTCCCATGACTGACCTTTCCACGGACATCGCCATGAACGATCTCTCCAATGCCGTGCCGATGCAGCGCATCGTGGTCCCGGCCTCGCATGAAAACCTGCAGACCCCGGCGCCGATCAAGCTGGCCGCGCGCGGTCTGGATTTCTACTACGACAAGTTCCATGCGCTGAAGGGCATCGACCTGGAGATTCCGGAAAAGCGCGTCACCGCGCTGATCGGTCCCTCCGGTTGCGGCAAGTCCACCCTGCTGCGCATCTTCAACCGCATCTACGCGCTGTACCCCAAGCTGGAAGCGCGTGGTGAAGTGCTGCTGGATGGCGAGAACATCCTCTCGCCGAAGTACCCGATGAACCGCCTGCGCAGCAAGGTCGGCATGGTGTTCCAGAAGCCGGTGCCGTTCCCGATGACCATCTTCGAGAACGTGGCCTACGGCATCCGCCACCACGAGAAGCTCTCCAAGTCCGAGATGACCGACCGCGTCGAGCAGGCCCTGCGCCAGGGCGCGCTGTGGGACGAGGTGAAGGACAAGCTCAACCAGAGCGCGCTGGGCCTGTCCGGTGGCCAGCAGCAGCGCCTGTGCATCGCCCGCGCCGTGGCCCTGCGCCCGGACGTGCTGCTGCTCGACGAGCCGACCTCGGCGCTGGACCCGATCTCCACCAGCCGTATCGAGCAGCTGGTGGAAGAGCTCAAGCACGATTACACCATCGTGATCGTGACCCACAACATGCAGCAGGCCGCGCGCGTCTCCGACTACACCGCCTTCATGTACCTGGGCGACCTGATCGAACACGACCGCACCGAAGTGATCTTCTCGCAGCCCAACAAGCAGCAGACCGAGGATTACATCACCGGTCGTTTCGGTTGATCGGCGCTGTCCCCTCACCAACTGTCCCAGCCAGGCATGGCCTGGCGCTACCCGGATTGCAGACCATGAATCTTCCCAACGACCACATCGTCAAGAGCTACGACGAAGAACAGCAGCGCCTGGTGGCCGAGATCGTGCGCATGGGCGAGATGGCCGTCGCCCAGCTGGAGGCGTCCATGGACGTCATCGAGAAGCGCGACGAGAACGCGGCCCAGCGCATCATCGCCAACGATGAAGCCATCGATGCGCTCGAGCAGCACATCAGCCACGACGTCATGCGCCTGGCGCTGCGCGGGCCGATGGCGCGCGACCTGCGCGAGATCCTGGCCGGCCTGCGCATTCCTGCCGACATCGAACGCATCGGCGATTACGCCGCCAACGTGGCCAAGCGCTCGATCGCCCTGAGCAAGGTGCCGCCGCTGCCGCAGATCCAGGGCCTGCGTGCGCTGGGCCGGCTGGCCGCGCAGCAGGTACGCCGTGCGATCGAAGCCTACCGCGACAACGACGCCGCCGCGGCGCTGGAACTGCGCGACGACGATGCCCGCCTGGACGCGCAGTACACCGCGCTGTTCCGCGAGCTGCTGACGTACATGATGGAGGACCCGCGCAACATCACCCCGTGCACCCATCTGCTGTTCATGGCCAAGAACCTGGAACGCGTGGGCGACCACGCGACCAACATCGCCGAGAACGTGTGGTTCCTGGTGCATGGCGAGCAGGCCCTGCCGCCGCGCGAGAAGCGCGACGAGACCAGCAGCACCGATCACGTCTGAGCGTGTGCTTCAAAAAACGGAAAGCAAAAGCCGCTGCCTTCGGGTGGCGGTTTTTTTGTGGCCGGAGCGTCCGGGCGCTCCGGGAATGACGCACTGCACTTCACGAAACGTTGAATCCTGTGTGAGGATTCGATGAGCCGGGCCGGTCCACCATGGCCGCACCTGCTGCCCCCACGCCGCCATCCCGGGCCCCGGCCCCTTGCAAGGAGATTCACCCGATGAGCACACCTACCCGCGCGCAGTCCCTGTTGGCAGCGGCTACGCTGGCCGCCGGCCTGGGCGTGACCGCCTCGGCGTCCGCGTTGAGCATGACCGACCTGGCCCAGGGCTACCTGGTGGCCGGCCAAGCGGCGACCAAGGCGGCCGAAGGCAAGTGTGGCGAAGGAAAATGTGGTGCGCACGGCGACAAGGCCGGCAGCACGGCGGGCGACAAGGCCGCGACCGCCGGTGCCAAGACCGCCGAAGGCAAGTGTGGGGAAGGCAATTGCGGTGCCGACAAAGGCAAGGCCGCTGGCGGCAAGGCAAAGACCGCCGGCGACAGCAAGGCGGCGGAAGGCAAGTGCGGCGAAGGCAAGTGCGGTGCCAGGCACTGACGCTCCCGCCACTGGGCTGGACCGGTTGCCGCTGCCTGCGGCGGCGACTGGACTTGGCTTGCGCCGCGCCCTGCTGCAGGACCTGCGCGATGCGCCCGCGGGAGATCTCGACTTCCTCGAATGCGCGCCGGAAAACTGGATCGGCGTCGGTGGGCCGGCCGGCGATGCACTGGCCGAACTGGCAACGCGCTACCCGCTCACCTGCCATGGGCTGTCGCTTTCGCTGGGCAGCACCGCGCCACTGGATACCTCCCTGCTCGACCAGGTGGGCCGCTTCCTGGAGCGTCACAAGGTGCCGCTGTACAGCGAACACCTGAGCTACTGCAGCGATGACGGCCACCTCTACGATCTGCTGCCGATTCCCTTCACCGAGGAAGCAGTGCGTCACACCGCGGCGCGTATCGCCCGGGTGCAGGACCTGCTGGGCCGGCGCATCGCGGTGGAGAACGTGTCCTATTACCTTGCCCCGGAGCCGGTCATGGACGAACTGGCCTTCACCACGGCGGTGCTCGCCGAGGCCGATTGCGACCTGCTGCTGGACGTCAACAACGTCTACGTCAACGCCTGCAACCACGGCTACGACGCTGATGCCTTCATCGCCGGGCTGCCGGCTGCGCGCATCGTCTGCCTGCATGTGGCCGGTCACCTCGATGAGGCTCCTGACCTGAAGATCGATACCCACGGCAGCGCGGTGATCGATCCGGTCTGGGCGCTGCTCGGCCGCACCTATGCGCGCATCGGGCCCCGCCCGACCCTGCTGGAACGCGATTTCAACTTCCCCCCATATGCCGAACTGCGTGGCGAGCTGCAGACCATCCGCCAGCGGATGGCCGCTCATGCCGGAGGCCGGCATGACTGACGCCCCGGCGCGCCTGCACGCACAGCAGCGAGCCCTCACCGCGCACCTGCGCGACCCGGCCCGGGTCCCTGCCCCGCCGGGGCTGGACGCGCGCCGGCTGGGCCTCCATGAGCGGCTGGTGTTCAACAACGTGCTCGGGCTGCTGGGCAACGGCTTCCCGGTCTGCGTGCGCCTGCTCGGCGAGGCAGCGTGGGCCGCCCTGGTCCGGCGGTATCTCGCAGTACACCGTGCGCAGACCCCGTTGTTCACCGAACTGGCCGCCGAGTTCGTGCAGTGGTTGCAGGGCCAGGCCACACTGCCGCATCCGGCACTGGCCGAACTGGCCCATTACGAGTGGGTGGAAACGGCTCTCTACCAGTTGGACGCGTCCCCGCTGCCGCCCGCGCCCGGCCTGGACCCGATGCGCGCGGCGCTGCAGCGCTCACCGCTGGCCTGGCCGCTGCGCTATCGCTGGCCCGTGCACCGGCTCGGCACCGATGACGCGCCGACGCGGCCCGACCCCGAGCCGACCGCGTTGCTGCTCCGCCGCGACCCGGATGGGCAGGTCCGCTTCGCCGCGGTCAGCCCGATGGCCGCGCAGCTGCTGGAGCTGATCGGTCAGCATCCCGGCAGCACCGGCACTACGTATCTGCAGCAGCTTGCGCAGGCACACGGCATGGCGGCCGATGCCCTGCTGCTGCCAGGCGCCGCCCTGCTGCGGCAATGTCACGACAGCGGGGTGATCGGACCGGCCCCCGACGCTGGCCGCCGCAGCGCCTGAGCGCGGGGGGGCATACAGGTCGCTCTGCTAAACTGGGGCGATGACTGACGACCTCCCCCGCTCCGACGCGCCGGCTGCTGCCGACGCACTGCCCGCTGCCGCCCAGCGCTTGATGGCGACCCGCTTCCGCGGCTTCCTGCCGGTGGCGGTGGACGTGGAAACCGGTGGATTCGACTCGGATCGCCACGCCCTGCTGGAGATCGCCGCGGTGCCGATCGAGATGGACGAGACCGGCCTGCTCTATCCCGGCCAGACCGCCAGCGCCCATGTGGTACCCGCCGAAGGCCTGGAGATCGATCCCAAGTCGCTGGAGATCACCGGCATCATCCTGGACCACCCCTTCCGGCTGGCCAAGGTCGAGCGCGACGCGCTGGACCACATCTTCGCCCCGATCCGGGTGGCGATGAAGAAGTACGGCTGCCAGCGCGCGATCCTGGTCGGGCACAACGCCCACTTCGACCTGGGCTTCGTCAATGCGGCGGTCAACCGGACCGGCCACAAGCGCAACCCGTTCCACCCCTTCAGCGTGTTCGACACCGTCACCCTCGGCGGCATCGCCTATGGCCAGACCGTGCTGGCGCGCGCGGCCACCGCAGCCGGGCTGGGCTGGGATGCCGATGAGGCGCACAGCGCAGTGTATGACACCGAGCAGACCGCCAAGCTGTTCTGCAAGGTCGCCAACAGCTGGCCGCGCCCCTGAGCGGCATCAACCGATAGCGGTTCTGTCGCGCCCTTCGCTCTTGGCCCGGTACAGCGCGCGGTCGGCGCGCTGGTAGAGCAGCATCGGCGTGCGGTCGGCGGCATCCAGTTCGACCAGGCCGGCGCTGAAGGTCACCGTCAGCCCCGGGATGCCTGCCCAGTCGGGGTGGTCATGGAACAACCCGCGCAGGCGCGCGCAGACCTGGGCGGCTTCGTCCAGGCGGGTGTCATTGAGCAGCAGCGCGAATTCTTCGCCGCCGGTACGCGCCGGCATGTCCGAATCACGGCAGGCCGAGGCCAGCAGCCGTGCCACTTCCACCAGCACCACATCGCCCACCGAATGGCTGTGCCGGTCGTTCACTTCCTTGAAGTGGTCGATGTCCAGCACCACCAGGCACAGAGGGTGGTGGCTGCGCTGCGAGCGCGCGAAATCACGTGCCAGCGCTTCATCGAACGCGCGCCGGTTCGGCAGGCCGGTCAGGGCGTCTTCGCGGGCCTGCCGCTCGAAGGCCTCGGCCTGCACTGCCAGCCGGTCAGCCAGTTCGGTCTTCTCCAGATTCAGCGCCTGCAGGTTCACCGTCTGCGTCTGCAGATCCAGCGTCGCTTCCTTCACCATCCGTGCCAGCCGTACATTGCTGGCCTTGTAACGGTTGATCAGATACCGGTACAACGCGATCAGCCCGGCCAGCAACAACAGCGCGGCGACCAGCTGCACACTGCGGCGTTGCCACAGGAACGGTTCCACCGTGAATTCCCATACCGCTTCACTGTCGCTCCAGGCGCCGCCCGGATGCGCAGCGGACACGTGCAGCGTGTAGTCGCCCGGCGGCAGGCCGATGAACTCCACGCTGCGCTGCTGGCCGCGCTCGATCCAGCCTTTGTCCAGGCCATCCAGACGGGTGCGGTAGCGGATACGCTCGGAAAGCAGATAGCTCAGCCCGACGTAACTCACGCTCAAGCGGCGCCCACCGGGAATCGAATTATGGTCGCTGCCCTGCCAATGCAGCGGCGCCCCGTCGACCTGCACGCTCTCGATCACCGCCGGCGGCGCCAGGCGCTCGCGGAAGCGCTGCAGCCGCAGCGGGTCGACCATGCTCAGGCCACCAGCGGTCACCACCCAGAACGTGCCGTCCTGACGCAGGATCGCCGATGGCCCGGAGCTGCCGTTGGCCTGTGAATTGGCCATGCCGTCGATCTCGTTGTAATGCTCGACCTCCACCCGCGCGGCGCGCCCGTCAGCGACGGCATTGAGCATCGCCATGTCGGTGCGCAGCACGCCGCGGTTGCTGCTGATCCAGACATTGCCGACCCGGTCGGGCACCAGCTGGAACACGGTGTCCACCGGCATGCCCTGCTCCAGGCCGACCCGCGCCAGCGTGCCTTGCTGGTAGCGGTACAGGCCGCGGTCGGTGCTGATCCACATCGCATCGCCGATCTGCTGGAAGCCGAACACGCTGCGCCCGCCGCCCAGGCGCTGCAGGTCGATGGCCTGCACCCGGTCGCCGCGCAGCACCCGGATGCCCTCGATGGTGCCGATCCACAGCCCGCCCTCAGCATCATGCGCCAGCGCGGTGATCAGCCCGGTCGGCATGCCGGGAATCGCCGGCTGCCCGACCTGGCCGGCCTCGATGCGGATCACGCCTTTCTGGGTCCCGGCCCAGACCACCCCGTCGCGGTCGATGCTGATCGCGCGGATGTTGCCGCCCGGCAGCCCTTCGGCGTTGCCGTAGACGTGCAGGCGCTGGCCCTGTTCGTTGATCTGGAAGATGCCGTCGCCGAACGTGCCCACCCACAACCTGCCCTCACGATCCTGGGCCAGGCTCAGCACCGAGGGGCTCTTGCCAACGTTGTTGCGCAGCGGCACCGGGCTGAAGCGCCCCTGCGCGTCGCGCCGGTCCAGGCCGCTGGCGCTGCCGATCCAGAGCTGGCGCAGGCGATCCTCGAACACCGTGCGCACGTAGTCGCCGCTGAGCCCGTCGCGCTCGGTGAAGCTGCTGAACAAGGTTTCGCGCAAGCGGTACAGGCCGCCATTGGCGCCCACCCAGATGCTGCCCTCGGCGTCTTCGCGCAGGCTGACCACGCGCCCCCCGGGCAGCGACAGCCCGGTCGGCAACCGCTCCAGCCCGTGCCGCGACAAGCGCAGCAGGCCCTGGTTCTCGGTGCCCAGCCACAGGTCGCCGTGGCGGTCCTGCAGCATCGCAGTGATGTGGGTCACCCCCGGCAGGCGGTGCTGCAGCAGCGGCGCGCCATCCTGCATGCGGTAGATGCGCTCACCGGCCACCACCCACATCACCCCATCGGGCGCGCGGTACGGCCATACCAGGCCGCGCCCCAGTCCCCAGCTGTCCGGCGCGCGGCGCTGCACGCCATCGGTGTCGCGCACGACCAGGCCGTCCAGCGTGCCAACCCAGACCCGGTCCTGCGCATCCACCACCAGCTTGGTGAAACTCATCGCCATCGGCACGTCGGCCGGCGGCGTCTGATAGTCGAACGTGCCGTCCGGGCCCAGGCTGCCGATGCCCTTGCCTTCGTACAGCAGCCACAGCCGCCCGTGGCTGTCCATCTGCATCGCCTGGATCAGCACCTGCGGGGTATCGGGGCGATGCTCCCAGACCTGCCAGCGGCCGTCCGCGCCGCGCCGGGTCACATTGCCGCGCGAATCACTGATCCACAGCCCGCCACTGCGGTCCACCAGCAGCGCGCCGACGCCGTTGTCGCGCAGGCCCGGCGTGGTGCTGCGGTCGAATACCGTGAAATCCAGCCCGTTGTAGCGGACCAGGCCTTCCCAGGTGGCGAACCACAGATGCCCTTCCGGGGTCTGGGCGATGTCGCGCAGCGAGTTGTGCGGCAGCCCGTTGCGCGAGGTCCAGACATCGATCGCATAGTCACGCAGCGGCGGCGGGCCGTCCTGGGCCGAGAGCGACCACGGGACCGCGCACAGCAGCATCAGCCACAGCGCAGCCGCCTGCAGGGTCGGCATGCCCGGGAACTTCAGTTGTGCCGGCCGCCACCGGTTCCTGCCCCCCCGATCGCTCATCCGTATGGATCAGCCCTGGGCAGGCGCCGTGCGCATGGGGGGAACGGCCGTGCACCAGCGCGGGGGCTGGCAGAGTCGTACGCTCTCATGGGGGAGACGCTGGAAAGAGATGCCCATAGTAGGCAAATCCTTGCGTTTTGGGGGAGCCGGCGTCAGCCGCCGCGGGATCCGGCCGGGGCCCGCGCCGGCGAGCTCCAGCGCACGATGGCCTCCAGCCCGCCCTGCGGATGGTTGCGCAGGTGCAGGCTTGCCCCATCCTTCTCGGCCAGTGCGCGGGCGATGGTCAGCCCCAGCCCGGCCCCGCCGGTCTGGCGCGAACGCGAGGTTTCCAACCGCACGAACGGGTCGAACACGGCTTCCAGTTCGTCCTCGGCCAGGCCCGGGCCGCTGTCGCGGATGCGGACCTCGACGTCCTGCCCGGATTGCTTCACGCGCACCCGTGCGGTCTGGCCATACATCACCGCGTTGTCGACCAGGTTGGAGAACAGGCGATGCATCGCCAGCGGCCGCAGCATCAGTACCGCCCCACTCGGCTGCTCGAAGCGCACATCCCCACCGGCCTCGGCGGCATCTTCCACGATGCTCTCCAGCAGCGAATCCAGGTCCAGCGCGGCCCGCTGTTCGGCGCTCTCGGCGCTGCGGGCCAGCTCCAGGCCTTCGCGGATCAGTGCCTGCATCGCGCCCAGGTCGCCGATCAGGCGCTCACGCAGGGTCTCGTCGGTGACGTTCTCCAGCCGCAGGCGCAGGCGGGTCACCGGGGTCTGCAGGTCGTGGGTGATCGCCGCCAGCATCTGGGTGCGTTCACCGAGGTGGCGCTGCAGGCGTTTCTGCATGGCGTTGAACGCCTCCGCGGCGCGGCGGACCTCGAACGGGCCGGTCACCGGCATCGGCGCGCCCTGCAGGTCATCGCCCAGCGCCGCGGCGGCATCAGCCAAGCGCTGCAGCGGTGCACTGGCCATCCGCGCCACGATGTAGGCAAGGATCGCGATCGCCACCACCAGCAGGGTCAGGAACAGCGGGTCCACGGCAAGCACGCCGTTATGCGCAACCGCCGGGGAATCCAGCGCCAGCCGCAGCGGCGTGCCATCGCTCAGCTGCAGGGTCACCACACGGCACTTGGGCGGAATGAAAGACGGGTCACGCTCACGCGGCGGATGCCGCATCTTTTCCTTGTCGCGCGGCGGCGGCGGCAGCAGTTCCGGCAGCCGCGGCAGGCAGGAGCGGAAGGAGGTGAAGGCGACCTGGCTGCTCGCCACCGGCCCGGGCCGGTCATCGAGGATCTCCATCAACGCCGCGTCCGGCCGGCCGATGCGCGCACCTTCCGGCAACTGGCGCACGCTCGGCCCGCCACTGCCGAGAAGGCGCTCGCGGAGTTCCGGATTACCGTCGAGCAGGTTCACGAAGCCCTGCAGGCGATCAGCGATGCGGTTGAGGTTCTGCCGTTCAAATTCCTGCTGGCGCTTGGTGCTGGCCAGCATGGTCGCGCCGATCGCGGCCACGCTCATGCCCAGCAGCAGGATGACGAACAATCGTCCCACCATCGAGGAAAAGAAACGGCGCAGGCGTGTCATTCCAGGGTGACCGCCGCCGCAAGCACATAGCCTTCGTTGCGCACGGTCTTGATCAGGCCATCGCTGCCCCCGTCATCGGCCAGCTTGTTGCGCAGGCGGCTGACCTGCAGGTCGATCGCACGGTCCTGCGACTCGTAGTTGCGGCCGCTGCTCAGCGAGACCAGCTGCTCGCGGGACAGCACCTTGTTGGCATGCCCCACGAAGACCCGCAGCAGGCGGAACTCGGCGCCGGACAGCACCACCACCCGCCCGTCGGGATCGACCAGGTGGCGATGTTCCAGATCGAATATCCAGCTGGAGAAGCGCGCGCGGCGGATCGCCAGCGGCTCCAGGTTGGCCGGCAGCGCCTCGGTGCGACGCAGCACGTTGCGGATGCGGGCAAGCAGTTCGCGCGGCTCGAACGGCTTGGCCAGGTAATCGTCGGCACCCATCTCCAGGCCCAGCACGCGGTCGATCGGCTCGCTCCGCGCGGTCAACATGATCACCGGCGTGCTCGAACGCGCACGCAGATCCCGGCACAGGGTCAGGCCGTCTTCGCGCGGCAGGTTGAGGTCGAGCACGATCAGGTCCACGTGCTCGCGCTCCAGCAGCTGGCGCATGCCGTGGCCATCGCCGGCAGTGCTCACCAGGTAACCGGCGCGGCCGAGCTGCTCGGCGAGCAGCTGGCGGATATCGTTGTCGTCATCGACGATCAGCAGTCTATGCATGCTGTTGGCAGTCTCCATGCGGTGATCATCCCCTGTCGGGAGCTGAACCGCATCTCCTGGTTTGCGTACGTCTGTTTCAAAGGGTCATGCAGATACATAACGAAACGCGCTGTGCACCGCAGGGATACATCTTGGTACACGGCGAGCATTGAGCCGGCGGTGAACGATCTTCACAATGCTGACAACGCCGATGCACCGGCCTGCCGAGTTGACGATCATCGTGAAGCCCCGATTGCCCAGAACCCGCCGTGCCCGTCTGCTGCTGTTGCTCGTGGTCGTCATCCTGATCGCCGCGATTGTGGCATGGATGCTGCGAAAGCCGGCCGCCCCCACCCTGGCCACGTCACCGGTCAGCCGCGGCGACATCGAACAGACCGTGGAAGCCACCGGCGTGATCGACGCCTACAAGCTGGTCAGTGTCGGCGCACAGGCCTCCGGCCAGATCAAATCATTGAAAGTCCAGCTCGGCGATACGGTCAAGGAAGGCGACCTGATCGCCGAGATCGACGCCACCACCCAGCAGAACCAGGTGCTCAATGCCCAGGCCTCGCTGGACCAGGTCAAGGCGCAGCGCGCGGTGCAGCAGGCCAGCCTGCGCGAAGCCGAGCTGGAGTTCGCCCGCCAGCAGCAGATGCTCGCCGCCGAGGCCACTTCGCGCGCCGAGTTCGATGCGGCCGACGCCCAGCTCAGGACCGCGCGTGCCCAGATCCAGTCCTTCGATGCACAGATCAAGGGCCGCGAAACCGAACTGGGCACCGCCCGTGCCAACCTGGCCTACACCCGCATCACCGCGCCGATGGACGGCACCGTGGTCGCCGTGGTCGCCGAAGAAGGCCGCACCGTCAACGCCAACCAGACCGCGCCGACCATCGTGATGCTGGCCCGCCTGGACCTGGTCACGGTCAATGCCGAAGTTTCCGAAGCGGACGTGGTCAAGATCAAGGCCGGCATGCCGGTGTACTTCACCACGCTGGGTGAGCCGGACCGCAAGTTCCACGCCACGCTGCGCCAGATCAATCCGGCGCCGGCCTCGATCGCCAACGACAGCTCGAGCAGCTCCAGCTCGTCCAGTTCCAGCTCCAGCACGGCGGTGTACTACAACGCGCTGTTCGACGTGGAAAATCCCGACGGCACGCTGCGCATCGACATGACCGCGCAGGTCTCGGTGATGCTCAAGCAGGCCAAGGACGTGCTGATCATCCCGGCCGTTGCACTCGGCCCGAAGACCCGCGACGGGCAGTACATGGTGCGCGTGGCCGATGCCGATGGCATGCCGGCGCCGCGCAAGGTCAAGATCGGCATCAACAACGGCGCCAATGCCGAGGTGCTGTCCGGGCTGGCCGAGGGCGACAAGGTGATCGTCGGCGAAGGCGGCGGCCTGCAGGGCACCGGTGGCGGCAACCGCGGCGGCAGCACGGTGCGGATCGGCGGCCCCGGCATGGGCGGGCCGCGCCGATGAGCAGCGCCTCGACGGGCACGCCGCTGCTGCGGCTGCGCGACCTGCGCCGCGAGTTTCCGGCGGGCGATGAGACCATCGCAGTGCTGCGCGATGTCAACCTGGACATCGCCGCCGGCGAGATGGTGGCCATCGTTGGCCAGTCCGGTTCGGGCAAGTCCACGCTGATGAACATCCTCGGCTGCCTGGATCGGCCGACCCGTGGCAGTTACCAGGTCGCCGGGCGCGAGACCGGCCGCATGGAGCCGGACGAACTGGCCGAACTGCGCCGCGAACATTTCGGTTTCATCTTCCAGCGCTACCACCTGCTCGGCGATCTGGATGCGCGCGGCAATGTCGCCGTGCCGGCCGTGTACGCCGGCAGCCCCGGCCCGGTGCGCACCGCACGCGCCGAACAGCTGCTGCAGCGGCTCGGCCTGGGCGACCGCATGAACCACAAGCCCGGCCAGTTGTCTGGTGGCCAGCAGCAGCGCGTGTCGATTGCTCGGGCGCTGATGAACGGTGGCGAGGTGATCCTGGCCGATGAGCCGACCGGCGCGCTGGACACCCGATCCGGCGAAGAAGTGATGGGCATCCTCGGCGAGCTGCATGCCGAAGGCCACACCATCATCATCGTGACCCACGACATGAGCGTGGCCAAACACGCCCAGCGCATCATCGAAATCCGCGACGGCGAGATCATTGCCGACCGCACCAATCCGAATGCACCGCGCTACCGCGCGCAGCGCCAGCCCACCGTGGCTGCCGGCAAGGGCCACAGCTGGCGGGCCGCGCGCGACCGCTTCACCGAAGCGTTCCGCATGGCCCTGCTGGCGATGAACGCCCACCGCCTGCGCACCTTCCTGACCATGCTCGGCATCATCATCGGCATCGCCTCGGTGGTCTCGGTGGTGGCGATGGGCAATGGCTCGCAGCAGCAGATCCTGCAGAACATCAGCGCACTGGGCACCAATACGATCGATGTGTATCCCGGGCGCGGGTTCGGCGACATGCGCTCGGCCCGCGTACAGACCCTCAAGGCCAGCGACGCTGATGCCCTGGGCCGGCAGAGCTATATCGACAGTGCCACGCCGAGCGTCTCCTCCTCGGTGACCGCGCGCTACCGCAACCAGTCGGCCACCGCGCAGGTCAACGGCGTGGGCGAGCAGTTCTTCCGGGTCAAGGGCGTGACCCTGCTCGCCGGCAGCTTCTTCGATACCGATGCGGTGCGCAGCCTGGCCCAGGTGGCGATCATCGACGAGAACACCCGCACCCAGTTCTTCCCCAATGGCGAGGACCCGGTGGGCCAGGTGATCCTGCTCGGCAACGTGCCGGTGCGCGTGGTCGGCGTGGCGCAGCGGCAGAGCTTCGGTTTCGGCGGCAGCACCAGCCTGAGCGTGTGGGTGCCGTACACCACGGTGATGTCGCGGATGCTGGGCCAGAGCCATGTGTCCAGCATCACCGTGCGCGTGGACGATGCCACCCCGATGGATGCCGCGCAGGCCGCGATTTCCAAGCTACTGATCATGCGCCACGGCACCGAGGATTTCTTCCTCAGCAACAGCGCCGAGATCCGCCAGACCATCGAACAGACGACCCGCACGATGACCCTGCTGATCAGTGCCATTGCCGCCATCGCGCTGCTGGTCGGCGGCATCGGCGTGATGAACATCATGCTGGTCTCGGTGACCGAACGGACCCGCGAGATCGGCGTGCGCATGGCCGTCGGCGCGCGGCAGAGCGACATCCGCCAGCAGTTCCTGATCGAGGCGGTGCTGGTGTGCCTGCTCGGCGGTCTGCTCGGCGTCGGCCTGTCGCTGGTGGTCGGCTGGCTGTTCGGCAAGTTCGCGCCGGACTTCCAGATGCTGTTCTCGACCGCGTCCATCGTGGCCGCCTTTGCCTGCTCCAGCCTGATCGGCGTGGCGTTTGGTTTCCTGCCGGCCCGCAATGCCGCCCAACTTGATCCCGTGGAGGCGCTGGCGCGCGAATGAAGATTTCTCCTGCTCTGCTGCACCCCGCTTCGCTGCGTCCACTGGCCCTGGCCTGCGTGACCGCACTGACCCTGTCGGCCTGCGTCAGCACCGGTCGCTACCAGGTCGACGCGCCGGCAGTACCGGCCACCTATGGCCGCGGCGATGCCACCCTGAACACCCCCACCGAGCCCATGAGCGAACAGCCGCACGCCACATCGGCCGATGTCCGCACCGATGCCTGGTGGACCCAGTTCGGTGACCCCGGCCTGGACCGTGTGATCGACCGCGCCCTGGCCGCCAACACCGACCTCGTCTCGGCCGGGCTGGCGGTGCAGCGCGCGCGCCTGCAGGCCGGGCTGGCCGACAACGCACTGTGGCCGCAGCCCTCGGGCAGTGTCAGCAGCAGCGGCAACCGCCCGATCGACCAGAGCGCGGACTGGAACCGCGGCAGCTCGGCCGGCGTGTCACTGGGGTGGGAAATCGACCTGTGGGGGCGCCTGCGCACCCAGCGCGACATCGCCCAGTGGGAAGCCCAGGCCAGCCAGGAGGACCTGCAGAACACCGCCCTGCTGGTAATCAGCGACGTGGCCACGCAGTACTGGACGCTGGCCTTCCTCAACCAGTCGATCAACGCAGGGCAGGCCAACCTGGAGCGCCTGCAGCGCACCCGCGAACTGGTCCAGGCCCGCTTCGATGCCGGTGCGGTCTCGCGGCTGGACGTGCGCCAGGCCGCCCAGAGCCTGGAGGCACAGCGTGCCGCGCAGAGTGCGCTGGTGCAGCAACGCGTTGCCGCGCGCAATGCACTGACCGTACTGCTGGATGGGCAGCCGCTGGCCGTGGCCGACGAGCCGCAACAGCTGCAGCGCGTGGCCAGCCCGGTGATCGCCGAAGGCCTGCCGGCCGATCTGCTCGGCCGCCGGCCCGACCTGCGCGCGGCCGAGCTGCGGCTGCGCAACAGCCTGAAGACCATCAAGGTGACCGCGACCCAGTACTACCCGGCGCTGAGCCTTACCGGCAGCGTGGGTACGGGCGCTACCTCGCTGTCGGACGTGCTGAAGAATCCGGTCGCCACGCTCGGCGCCGGGCTGTCGCTGCCGTTCCTCAACGTGCGCCAGGCGCAGTTGAACACCCGGCTGGCCGGCACGGATTATCAGATCGCGGCCAACGGCTTCCGCCGCACGCTGTACACCGCGCTGTCGGAGGTGGACAACGCCTTGTCGGCGCGCACGCAGTTTGCCACCCAGGTGGCGGCCTCGCAGGCGTCCTACGACGAAGCGGTCGAGATCGAGCGGATGTATGAAGTGCGCTACCGGGTCGGCGCCACCCCCGAAGTTGGAGTAGTAGGCGATGCCGCCGGTGATGCGGGTGGCGCCGACCGCCACCACGTTGGCGCAGCTGGCCGG
>NZ_JARVXM010000003.1:0-703324 GCF_048957655.1 Stenotrophomonas sp. AS1
CGGCCGCCCCCCCCCGCCGCGCCCCGGGGGGGGGGGGCCCGCCCCCCGGCCCCCCCCCCCCCCCGGCCCCCCCCCCCCCCCCCCCCCCCCCCCCCCCCCCACTACCGGGTAGCGGTGTACCGGCTGCACCGTTCTGCGGGACGTACGCGTCTGCAATCTGCGCAGGCACTGACTTCATGCATCAACCACGGTCACGGCGCGCACAATACCGCCCATGCCCGCCTCCCCCGCTGCCGGTGCACCCGGCCAGAAGAATCCCAGCCTGCGTGAGCGCGTCAATGCGATGCGCAACCTGCCCCCGTTCCTGCGCCAGGTCTGGCAGACCAGCCCGGGGCTGACCCTGGCCAGCCTCGGCCTGCGCGTGATCCGTGCGTTGCTGCCGGTGGCGATGTTGTACGTCGGCAAGTTGATCATCGATGCCGCCGTGCAGCTCAGCCAGCATGATGCCGGCTTCCCGCCGTTCGGCGAGGCGCTGTCCAGTGGCCTGCTCAATCCCCTGCTGGGCCTGCTCGCGCTCGAGTTCGGCCTGGCGATGGCCTCGGACCTGCTTGGCCGCATGGTCAGCTACGCCGATACCCTGCTGTCGGAGCTGTTCACCAACGTCACCAGCGTGCGCTTGATGGAACACGCCGCCGAGCTGGACCTGGAGGATTTCGAAGACCCCGACCTGCAGGACAAACTGGACCGGGCACGGCGCCAGACCATGGGCCGGATGAACCTGATGAGCCAGCTGTTCGGCCAGGTGCAGGACAGCATCACGGTGGCCAGCCTCGCGGTCGGCCTGATCGTGTACGCGCCGTGGTTGATCCTGCTGCTGGCGGTCGCACTGATCCCGGCCTTCATCGGCGAATCGCACTTCAACGCAGCCGGCTACAGCCTCAACTTCCAGTGGACGCCCGAGCGCCGCCAGCTGGAGTACCTGCGCCAGATCGGGGCCAGCGTGGAGACCGCCAAGGAGGTGAAGATCTTCAACCTCCATCGCTTCCTGATCGATCGCTACAAACTACTCGCCGAGAAGTTCTATCTCGCCAACCGTGCGCTGGCCCGCAAGCGTGCGATCTGGGGCACGCTGCTGGCAGCACTCGGTACGCTGGGCTATTACGCCGCCTACGCCTACATCGCCTGGCGCACCGTGCGCGGCGATTTCTCGATCGGCGACCTCACCTTCCTGGCCGGCAGCTTCCTGCGCCTGCGCCAGCTGCTGGAAGGCCTGCTGATCGGCTTTTCACAGGTTGCCGGCCAGGCGCTGTACCTGGACGATCTGTTCTCGTTCTTCCAGATCGAACCGGAAATCCACTCGCGCCCGGATGCCATCGCCATCCCGCAGCCGATCACCCAGGGCTTCGTGTTCGAGAACGTCGGTTTCCGCTATCCCGACGCCGAAAGCTGGGCGGTGCGGCATCTGGATTTCGACCTGCGTGCCGGTGAAGTACTGGCGCTGGTGGGTGAGAACGGTGCCGGCAAAACCACCCTGGTCAAGCTGCTGGCCCGCCTGTACGACCCCGATGAAGGCCGCATCCTGCTCGATGGCCGCGACCTGCGCGACTACGACCTGGATGACCTGCGCGCCAACATGGGCGTGATCTTCCAGGATTTCGTGCGCTACAACCTCAGCGCCGGCGAGAACATCGGCGTCGGCCTGGTCGAGGCGATGGGCGACGACGCCCGCATCCGCGATGCCGCCCGGCGCGGCATGGCCGACGAGGTGATCGCCGGCCTGCCCGGTGGCTACGACCAGCTGATCGGCCGCCGCTTCAAGATGGGCGTGGACCTGTCCGGTGGCCAGTGGCAGAAGATTGCGATCGCGCGGGCCTACATGCGCGATGCGCAGGTCATGATCCTGGATGAACCGACCGCGGCGCTGGATGCGCGCAGCGAGTTCGAGGTGTTCCAGCGCTTCAAGGAACTGTCCGACAACCGCACTGCGGTGTTGATCTCGCACCGCTTTTCCTCGGTGCGCATGGCCGACCGCATCCTGGTGCTGGCCGGCGGCCGGATCGAGGCCAGCGGCACCCATGCCGAGCTGATGACCCAGGGCGGCCGGTATGCCGAACTGTTCGAACTGCAGGCGGCCGGTTACCGCTGAAACCCAGACACGACAGGCCTGTCCGGCCAGTCAATGAGAATTTATCTCATTTAAGATAAACTAGACCCGACGAAACCGACCAGAACCCCACCCCCATGTCTTCCGCTTTTGGCGCCGAAACGGTGCTTGAGGTCCGTCACTGGACCGACGCCTACTTCAGCTTCACCACGACCCGCGACAGCGGCTTCCGCTTCGAGAACGGCCAGTTCGTGATGATCGGCCTGGAAACCGAAGCGCGCCCATTGCTGCGCGCGTACTCCATCGCCAGTGCCAACTGGGAAGAAAACCTGGAGTTCTTCAGCATCAAGGTGCAGGACGGCCCGCTGACCTCGCGCCTGCAGCACATCAAGCCGGGCGACAAGGTGCTGGTCGGCAAGAAGCCTACCGGCACCCTGCTGATCAGCGACCTGCACCCGGGCAAGCACCTGTACCTGCTCGGCACCGGCACCGGCCTGGCGCCGTGGCTGTCGGTGATCAAGGACCCGGAAACCTACGAGCGCTTCGACAAGGTGATCCTCACCCACGGCGTGCGTTACGAAAAGGACCTGGCCTACCGCGAGCTGTTCGAGAAGGAACTGCGCGAGCACGAATTCCTCGGCGAGATGATCGGCGACAAGCTGCTCTACTATCCGGCCGTCACGCGCGAAGCCTTCCCCAACCAAGGCCGCCTGACCTCGCTGATGGAAAGCGGCGAGATGCAGAAGACCCTCGGCCTGCCGCCGCTGGATCCGGAAAACGACCGCGCCATGATCTGCGGCAGCCCGCAGATGCTGGCCGACCTGCGCACCGTGCTGGACAGCCGCGGCTTCCAGACCTCGCCGCGCATCGGCACCCCGGGCCACTACGTCTTCGAACGCGCGTTCGTCGAGAAGTAATCGCGGCGCCTGGCTCCGCGCGGCTGATCGACCAACCTGCGCGCCAGCCGGACAGAGCCCGGCTCTACGGGGCTGATTCGCCGACCGCGGCCCTGCCGCGAGAGCCGACCCTTGGTCGGCTCTCGCGGCAACGATCGCATGCACGTTGGGCTATATTCCGCGTCAGCCCGGCAACGGCCGGGCCTGACCTGGAGCCGTACCGATGATCAGGAAGATCCGCCCCGCCCTCGCCTGCCTGCTGCTCGCCATGAGCCTGGCTGCCAGCGCCGCCGCGCCCGCAACGCCCTCACCGAGAGCCGGCGATATCCCGCCGCAGATCCTGGGCAAGGACCGCCAGGGCAATGTGGTGGACCTGGCCAGCCAGCGCGGCAAGGTCGTCATCGTCACGTTCTGGGCCTCGTGGTGCGGCCCGTGCCGCAAGGAACTGCCGATCCTGGGCCAGCTGCAGAAGGTCATCGGGCATGACGCGCTGCAGGTCTACGCGGTGAACCTGAAGGAACCGCGCGCCGATTTCGCCGCCATCGCCCGCAGCCGCAAGGCCCCGCCACTGGACTACATCCACGACGCCAAGGGCGAGGTCAGCGACCAGTACGGCATCCAGACCATCCCGCACATGTTCATCATCGGCCACGACGGCAGCATCGCCGGCGTGCATCGCGGCTACTCCGAGCAGAGTCTGCCGAAAATCGTCGACGACATTCTCGCCCTCCTGCCCGAAGACGTGCGCAACCGGAAAGCAGGCGGCTGATTCCACCGCTGTGGTGTAGAGCCACGCCATTCGTGGCTGGAACGTTGGGAAATCCGGTGATGCGAGCCGGTAGAGCCACGCCATGCGTGGCTGGAACGTTGGGCGAACCGGTGATGCAAGCCGGTAGAGCCACGCCATGCGTGGCTGGGACATGTGGCCATCCGGTGATGCGAGGAGCCGGCCAGCGGCCGGCACTACCGGGATCACGGAGTCGGGCAGAGCCCGGCGTTACGCCAGCGCCGCCTCGATGTCGCCGCGCAGCGACTCGGGCTTGTCGGTCGGCGCATACCGCGCCAGCACCTGCCCATCACGGCCGACCAGGAACTTGCTGAAGTTCCACTTGATCCCGCGCGTGCCCAGCACCCCGGCCTTCTCGGCCTTGAGCCACTGCCACAGCGGATCAGCGCCGTCGCCGTTGACCTCCACCTTGTCCGACATCGGGAAACTGACCCCATAGGTCAGCGAACAGAACTCCCCGATCTGCGCCGCATCGCCCGGCTCCTGGTGCCCGAACTGATCGCAGGGGAACCCGATCACCACCAGCCCGCGCGGCCCGAATTCGCGCCACAACGCCTCCAGCCCCTCGTACTGCGGCGTAAAGCCACACTTGCTGGCCACATTGACCAGCAGCAACACCTTGCCCCGGTACTGCGCCAACGCCTGTGGCTGGCCCGACAGATCCACGAACGGGAAATCGAAGGCAGTGGTCATGGCAGGGAGCTCCGGTGGAAAGGCCTCTCATCTTAGCTCGCCCAGCGTGTTCGGCCTGGTGGGCTGAGGAGCCGGCCGGTGGGCTGAGGAGCCGGCCAGCGGCCGGCACTACGCTTCTTGATGGGCTGAGGAGCCGGTCGGTGGGCTGAGGAGCCGGTCGGTGGGCTGAGGAGCCGGCCAGCGGCCGGCACTACGCCTCGGGACGGCAACGACCGGGCTGGCTCTTGCAGTGGCCGCACCCTTCGCAATGCCCTGGCCTGGCCAAAACATGCCTTTCGACACAAGCCGCTCCCCAACGGCCCGGGTTACCCTCAAAGACTTGTCTGACCGGAGAATTCCCCTTGACCACCCGTCTTGCCCTCGCCGTCGCCGTGACCCTCGGCCTGGCCCTGCCCGCCTATTCCGCCACCGCCGCCACCCCGGCCGCGACCACCGCCCAGCAGGCCAACCCGTTCTTCGCCGACAGCCCGCTGCCGCTGCACTTCCCGCAGTTCGACAAGATCAAGGACAGCGACTTCGCCCCCGCCTTCGACGCCGGCATGGCCCAGCAGCTGAAGGAAGTGGACGCGATCGCCAACAACAAGGCCAAGCCGACCTTCGACAACACCCTCATCGCCCTGGAAAAGAGCGGTGAGACCCTGGACCGCGCCACCACCGTGTTCTTCAGCCTGGTCGGTGCCGATACCAACGACGCACGCAAGAAGCTGCAGGCCGACTACTCCGCCCGCTTCGCCGCGCACAGCGACGCCATCGCGCTCAACGGCAAGCTGTTTGCCCGCATCCAGACCCTGTATGACACCCGCACCCAGCTCGGCCTGGACGCCGAAGGCATGCGCCTGGTCGAGAAGTACTACGAGAGCTACGTCCGCGCCGGCGCCAAGCTGTCCGAAGCCGACAAGACCAAGCTCAAGGAAATGAACGCCGAGCTGGCCAACCTGGGCACCAAGTTCAGCCAGAACGTGCTGGCCGAAGTGAATGCCTCGGCGATCACCGTCGATGACGTCAAGGACCTGGACGGCCTCTCGCAGGAGCAGATCTCCGCCGCTGCCGAAGCCGCCAAGGCCCGTGGCCAGGACGGCAAGTACGTCATCACCCTGCTCAACACCACCGGCCAGCCGCCGCTGACCAACCTGGCCAACCGCGCCCTGCGCCAGAAGATCTACGAAGCCTCCATCACCCGCGGCAGCCGCGGCGGTGAGTACGACAACACCGCCCTGGTCTCGCGCATCATGCAGCTGCGTGCCGACAAGGCCAAGCTGATGGGCTTTGCGAACTTCGCCGCCTACAACCTGACCAACCAGACCGCCAAGACCCCCGAAGCGGTCAACGCCATGCTCGGCCAGCTCGCCCCGGCCGCCGTCGCCAACGCCAAGCGCGAAGCCGCCGACCTGCAGGCGATGATCGACAAGGAGCAGAAGGCCGCCGGAAAGCCCACCTTCAAGCTGGAAGCATGGGACTGGGCGTTCTACAGCGAGAAGGTCCGCCAGGCCAAGTACAACTTCGACGAATCCCAGCTCAAGCCGTACTTCGAAATGAAGAACGTGCTCGAAAACGGCGTCTTCCACGCCGCCCAGCTCGAGTTCGGCCTGACTTTCAAGCAGCGCACCGACCTGCCGGTCTACCACGACGACGTCACCGTCTATGACGTGTTCGATGCCGACGGCAGCCAGCTGGCGATCTTCATCTTCGACCCGTATGCACGCGCCTCCAAGCGCGGCGGTGCGTGGATGAACTCGTACGTCTCGCAGTCCGAGCTGACCGGCTTCAAGCCGGTGGTCGCCAACCACCTCAACATCCCCAAGCCGCCGGCCGGCAAGCCGACCCTGCTGACCTGGGATGAAGTGACCACCACCTTCCACGAATTCGGCCACGCCCTGCACGGCATGTTCTCGAACGTGAAGTACCCCTACTTCTCGGGCACCTCGGTGCCGCGCGACTTCGTCGAGTTCCCCTCGCAGGTCAACGAGATGTGGGCCGATGACCCGGTCATCCTGAAGAACTACGCCAAGCACTACCAGAACGGCACGGCCATGCCGCAGGCCCTGCTCGACAAGGTCGTCGCCGCCGCCAAGTTCAACCAGGGCTTCGCCACCACCGAATACCTCGGTGCGGCCATGCTCGACCAGCGCTGGCACCAGATCGGTCCGGACCAGGTCCCGGCCGCCAAGGACGTGATGAAGTTCGAAGCCGAGGCCCTGGCCAAGGACGGCATCTTCTACGCGCCGGTCCCGCCGCGCTACAAGACCCCGTACTTCAGCCACATCATGGGCGGCTACTCGGCCGGCTACTACGCCTACATCTGGTCTGAAGTGCTCGACGCCAACACCCAGAAGTGGTTCCGCGAAAACGGCGGCCTGAGCCGCAAGAACGGCGATCACTTCCGCCAAACCCTGCTTTCCAAGGGCGGCAGCGTGGATGCAATGGAACTGTTCCAGAACTTCGCCGGCCATGCCCCGCAGATCGAGCCGCTGCTCGAAAAGCGCGGCCTGACCTCGGGTGACGGCAAGAAGTAAGCGTCCGCCTCAACGACGTGCACAACGAAAAACGCCCGGCACCGCCGGGCGTTTTTTTTGTGCCGCCAGCTCATCTCACCGTGGCGCTACGTAGCCTCCAGGCACGCCATTGGGCGACAACACCAGCTGCCACAACTGTGCATGCCGGCAGCGGAAACTCGCCATCGAACCGGCCAGATAGAATCGCCACATCCGGCGGAACCGTTCGTCATACCGCTGCGCATCCAGGCGCGGCCACGCCACCTCGATGTTGGCCCGCCACGCCTGCAGGGTCCGGTCGTAATCGGTGCCGAAGTTGTGCCAGTCCTCCAGCACGAACAACCCTTCGAACGCGTCGGTCACCTGCGCCGCCGAGGGCAGCATCGAGTTCGGGAAGATGTACTTTGCGATCCACGGATCGGTGCGATGCCGCGACAGATTGCTGCCGATCGAATGCAGCAGGAACAATCCTTCCGGCCGCAGGCAGCGCCGCGCCATCTCGAAGTACCCGCGATAGTTCTTGTCGCCCACGTGCTCGAACATCCCCACCGACAGGATCGCGTCGAAGGACTCCTCCACGTCGTGGTAGTCCTGCAACCGTATCTCGACCGGCAACCCCGCGCACAACTGCCGCGCATAGTCCGCCTGCTCCTGCGAGATCGTCACGCCGACGCCGGAGACGCCATAGCGCTCGGCCGCGAACTTCAGCGCCTCGCCCCACCCGCAGCCGATATCCAGAATGCGCTGGCCGGGGCGCAGGCCCAGCTTGCGGCAGATCAGATCGAGCTTGGCCTCCTGCGCCGTGTCCAGGTCCGCAGCTTCGCGCCAGTAACCGCAGCTGTAGACCAGCCGCTGGCCGAGCATCGCCTCGTACAGATCATTGCCCAGGTCGTAATGGCGACGGCCGACCTCGAAACTGCCGGCGCCGGCCTGCAGATTGAACACCCGCGCCTTGATCGCATCGGCCAGATCGCGCCAGCCGTGCACGCGTTCGTCCAGATGCGCCTGCATCAGATGAAAGAGGAAGTCGTCCAGCGCGCGGGCATCCCACTGCCCGTCCATGTAACTCTCGCCCAGGCCCAGCGAGCCCTGGGCCATGACCCGTGCATAGAAGCGCGGGTCGTGCACCGTGATGTCCTGCGGCTGGTCACCGCCAACGGTGACCCCCGCTTCGTGCAGCAACCCCGTGACCCGTCGTTGCAGCCCAGCGTCCACATCGCCTCCGTCGATCAGCCCCGGGCGAACAACCCCGCGACATCCTGACCCACGTGCGGCACCAGCACGGCGGCCGGGACGTCCACGGTCTGCGTGCCGTCCGAGTACGGCCCTACCTGGTAGGGCGGGAACACGAAGCGTATCGCAGAGATGCGTCCGTCGGAACCGGTCAGCGGCTGGAACTGGCTGAAGTTGTCCGCGCTGGGCCCGGTGCCATCGGCGATCATCCGGCTGGCGTTGCGCAGGGATTCCTGCATCTGCGCAGGCTCCATCTCATCGCCGCTCAGGCGCGTGGCCACGCGTTCGCGCAGCTGGTCGGCCACGTAGTCGCTGATCGCCTTCCAGCCCTTGGCATCGGCCACCAGCTTGTCGGCGGTCAGCATCTGCTGCTGCTCCGGCAGCCATACGAAGCGTGCCACCAGCGGCTCACCGTGGGCGCCACCGGTGTAACGGCTGCCATCGGCGGTCACCACCACCAGCTGCGGCGTCTCCAGCACCTTCTCGAAGGTCAGCGAGAGCTCGTAGGGCATGGTCGGCTTGTCGTTTCCCAGCCCGTCCAGCGCCTGCTGCAGCTCGGCTCGGGCGCTGTCGGCATAGCTGCCCAGCGTCTTGGCCAGGCCCGGATACCGTGCGATGTCCGGCGGATAGGTAATCCCGACCACCGCCTGCGGCGAGGTCTCGATCACGTCGCGCAGCTCGACCGGCGCATCCGGCGTCGCCGTCGGTGCAGCCGGTTCGGCGGCGGTATCGGCCGCTGCCACCGGCGCCTGTGCGTCACCGTCGCGCTTGCAGCCTGCCACCACCACCAAGCCCATAGCCAAGGCCAACGCGCTGGTGCGCAGCGCGCAACGGTTTCCTGCGATGTTCATCCTGAAATCCCCTTGTTGTAACCCACTATCATGATCGGCCATCCCTGAAGCATGACCCGCTGCCCTCATCGGACCAGCAGGTCGTCGTACTCCTCGTGCCGCTGCAGGAACGCTTCGGCGTACGCGCAGGCAGGCACTACCTTGAATCTGTGTTCGCGCGCGTAGCGCAGCGCCACCTTGGTCAACTCACCGGCCACGCCGCGGCCGGCGATCGGCTCGGGCACCTCGGTGTGGGTGATGATCATCCGCTTGCGCTTGATCTGGTAATCCAGCAGCGCCAGATGCCCTTTGACCCGGGCCTGGAACCGGTGATGGGCCAGATCGTGCTCCACCTCGTAAGCCAGTCCGGGCGGCGTGACCGAAGCCATGAGCGGTGTCTCCTGCGGCGACTGCAGCGATAGTGCGCAGCCGGCCGCCATGATCGCGTGAAGCCTGAACAGGGGCAAGCAGCGACGTGGCGCGTCACATCCGGCCCTAAAGGCTGGAGCCGCCATGCCGATATCGGATCCGGACAGGGCGTAAAAGCTGGCATGGCTTTTGCGAACACCTGCCTGCACGCACCCGCTCTTCCGGAGGTCCGCATGGACAACACCGCACCTGCCCCCGCCGCCCACGGCGATGCCGACAGCTCCCTGCTCGAGGGCCTGTTCCAGCTGGCCGTGAACGGCCAGACCCAGGGCTGGGAATTCGACCAGATCAACCACGAGGTCTACGCCCGGCTGCTCAGCACCTATGGCGTGGACGGCAAGAAGGCCGCCTGACGGTTGCCGGGCTCACGACCAACGGTCGTGAGCTACCCCCCGGCGCGACGACGCATCGACCCACCGTCGGTAGGTACCGACCGTTGGTCGGTACGCCCCACCCCGCGCCAGATACCACGTCGTAGGTACCGACCGTTGGTCGGTACGCGCCGAATCAACCGCCGAGGCGGAAGGTGGGGTTGCTCAGCTCACGCAGGAAGTGGCTGAAGATGCTCGGCTGCATGGCCAGCATGAACAGCACGCCGAAGGCCGCACCGGCCAGGTGCGCGCTGTGGTTGATGCGGTCGCCGCCACGGCGGTCCATCCAGATGCTGTAGCCGACGTAGAACACCGCATAGATGATCGCCGGGGCCGGAATGAACAGCACCAGGATGATCGACCACGGCTTGATCAGGATGAAGGCGAACAGCACTGCCGAGACCGCGCCCGATGCCCCCAGGCTGAGGTAGTTCGGATTCTTCTGGTTCTTCAGGTAGCTGGGCAGGATCGAGACCAGCAACGCACCCAGGTAGAACGCCGGATAGGTCAGGTAGCTGCCGCTCAACTGCAGCATCACCTGTTCGATGAAGCCGCCGAAGAAGAACAGCGTGATCATGTTGAACGCCAGGTGGGACAGATCGGCGTGGATGAACCCGTAGGTGATCAGGCGATCGTACTGACGGTTGCGGTCCACTGCCGGCGGCCACAGGATCAGGCGGTCGGCGAGCGCACGGTTCTTGAACGCCATCCACGACACGATGACGGTGATGGCGATCAGCAGCAGGTTGACTGGGGTCATGTCAGGCTCAGGCGGTGCGGTAGTTGTCGACCATACGATAGCGCTTGGCATACCAACCGAAGGCCAACGCCGCCAGGAACGCAAAGCCGGCGAAGAAGAACATCAGGAACGCCGCCTCGCTCAAGCCGGTACTGGCGATCTGGTGGGTCACCGTGTCGTTGCGCACCGCCGCGTTGGACAGCAGCACCCACAGGTTGCCGATGGTGGTGGTCAGGTTCCAGAAGCTCATCACCACGCCCTTCATGGCCTGCGGCGCCTGGCTGTAGGCGAACTCCAGGCCGGTGGCCGAGACCAGCACTTCACCGAAGGTCAGCAGCGCGTAGGGCAGCATCTGCCAGAAGATGGACATGACGTTGCCGCCATCCATCATCACCTGGATACCGCCGACCACGATCCAGGCCAGGCCGCTGAAGGCGATGCCGGCGGTCATCCGGCGCAGCGCGGTCGGCTCGAAGCCGAAGCGGCGCAGCATCGGGTACAGCACCAGGTTGTTGAACGGGATCAGGATCATCACCAGCAGCGGGTTCAGCGCCTGCATCTGCGAGGCGGTGAACCAGCTCGGCATCGCCATCTGCTGGCCCTGCAGGACCCAGGTCGAGGCCTTCTGGTCGAACAGCGAGAAGAACGGCGTGGTCAGGGCGAAGATCACCAGCACGCGCAGCACCGAGCGCACGCCCTCCACCGCCTCGGCCGGGTGCACGGCGCGGGCGCGGTCCAGCTGGATCCAGGTGCCGCCACCGATGCCGGCCAACAGCAGGACCAGCGCGATGCACAGGCAGATCACGATGCCCAGGCTGCCGACCAGCCCCATCGAGGCCACCGCCAGCACCGCACCGAGGATGGCCAGGGTACGACCCGGACGGCCCTTGCCCGGCACCTGCGCCGACAGCGCGGTACGCACCACGTTGCCGAACGAATGCGGGTCCTTGGGCGGCAACGGGACCAGCACATAGCGCTTGCGGCCCATCCAGAACACGAAGGTGGCCACGAACATCAGGATGCCCGGGATGCCGAAGGCCCACGACGGACCCAGGTTCTTCAGCGCCAGCGGAATCAGCAGCGAGGCGAACAGCGAGCCGAAGTTGATGATCCAGTAGAAGGCGTCGAACACGACCTTGGCCAGATGTTTGTTGCTCTGGTCGAACTGGTCGCCCATGAACGAGGCCACCAGCGGCTTGATGCCGCCGGCACCCAGCGCGATCAGGCCCAGGCCGACGAAGAAGCCCTGGCGGCTGTCCTCGAAGATGGCCAGGCAGGCGTGGCCGGCGCAATAGATCAGGCTGAACCACAGGATGGTGTGGTACTTGCCGAAGAATTTGTCGGCCAGCCAGCCACCGAGCAGCGGGAAGAAATACACGCCGATCATGAAGCTGTGCATGATGTCCTTGGCCTCGCCGGCCCGGCCATCGGCGGTGATCTCCTGCAGCAGCAGCGAGGTGATCAGGAACTGCACCAGGATGTTGCGCATCCCATAGAAGCTGAAGCGTTCGCAGGCCTCATTGCCGATGATGTAGGGAATCTGGCGCGGCATCTTTCCTTTGCCGGCGCTGGCGGCTGCGATATTGCTCATCCTGTGGGGCTGTCCTGCGAACACGAAAGGACCAAGATTACCGGAAGCCCCCACCCCAGCGCACGCTGCACAGCTGCATGACAGGGGCCGCCGGACATGGCAGGCGGGCCGGAATCCCATCCGCGCGATGGCACCCGTGTCACGGATCGTCGACGGCGAAAGCGTAAACTTATCGTTATGCGCACGCACATCACCGGTGGGACCCGAGGTTGGACAGGCTGGATCCTGCTGCTGTTGCTGGCCGCGCCCGCCGCCGGCGCGCACGCGCGCCAGGCCGAGGACGCCCTGCCCTCGCTGAAGATCGCCACGCTGGAACTGCCGACCCAGGACGATGCCCAATGGCAACAGCGGCGTGACCAGGTGCTGCAGCTGCTGGAGTCGATGCAGCCGGACGTGATTGCGGTGCAGCGGGTGCTGCAGACCCAGGGCCGCAACCCCGCCTGCTGGCTGGCCAGCCGGCTGCGCTACAGCTGCGATTTCGTCACCGCCGATCCGCCCAGCCAGCCGCTGCGCCACGGCAGCGCCATGCTGACCCGGCTGCCGGTGACGGATGACGCCGTCACCCTGCTGCACCCGCCGGGGCAGTTCAGCGCGGCCGGGATGCTGCGGGTCAAGCTGCGCGAGGAACTGATCAACATCTACGTGGCCCGGCTTCGCCCGGAACCGGACGACGCGCAGATCCGCCGGCACCAGACCACCGATCTGATGACCTGGATCGGCGCGACCGCCGACGGCCTGCCTTCGCTGATCGCCGGCGACTTCTCGGCCGAGATCACCGAGCTGGTGGGAAGTACCCCGGGCTTCCAGCCGGCCCGCAAGAACCCCGGCGAACGCGTGGATCCGCCGTCGCTGGCCGGCGCGGCACGGGGGCACGGCCTGGACGTGCTGTTCCAGGTGAAGCACTTCGGCGGCATCCGCCAGGACAGCATCAAGCTGCCGGCCAGCGAGGGCGACGCTGCGGCGATGCGGCTGGGCACCATGGCCACCCTGCGCCTGCAGACGCCGGAAAGCACCAGCGCGCCCTGACCGGCACCGTTTGCGGAGGCCCAACGAAAAACGGCCAGGCATTACTGCCTGGCCGTTGGTGTTTCAGGCAACCGTGCCGATCAGGCGATGGCTTCCTGGTAACGACGCTCGACTTCGTTCCAGTCGACGACGTTGAAGAACGCGCCGATGTATTCCGGGCGACGGTTCTGGTACTTCAGGTAGTACGCGTGTTCCCACACGTCCAGGGCCAGGATCGGCGTGTTGCCGTCCATCAGCGGGCTGTCCTGGTTGGCGCTGCTTTCCACCACGACCTTCTTGTCCGGGGTGACGCTCAGCCAGGCCCAGCCGCTGCCGAAGCGGGTCAGCGCGGCCTTGGTGAAGGCCTCTTTGAACTTCTCGACACCGCCCAGCTGCGAATCGATCGCCTTGGCGACGTCACCGACCGGAGCGCCGCCGCCATTGGGCGACATCACGGTCCAGAACAGGGTGTGGTTGGCATGGCCGCCGCCGTTGTTGCGCACGACGCCCTGCAGGTTTTCCGGCAGCGACTTGGTCTTCTTGACCAGCTCTTCCACCGGCAGGTCGGCATATTCGGTGCCTTCCAGCGCAGCGTTGACGTTGTTGATGTACGTCTGGTGATGCTTGGTGTGGTGGATTTCCATCGTCGCTGCGTCGATATGCGGCTCGAGCGCGTCGTAGGCGTAGGACAGCTTGGGGAGGGTATAGGCCATGTGGTTCTCCTGGTAGCTCACTCACCCGGCAAAGACCGGGCGTTGCGGAGTCGATGATGGGGATGGCCGACAAGCTTACCAAGGGCGATGTAAAGGAAACTTCGTCCTGCGTGGTCGATGGCGTGTCGGCCGCGTTACGCGACAGTGACGGTGTACACCGGTGCGGCGCAGGCCCCGCGGTGCAGCATGCCTGTTCGGCTGGGCCTCACCGTGCCGGGCGATGATCGCAGTAGAGTAGTGGCCTCGCCCCTCTTCGCTGGCCCCTCATGCGCAAGCCGCTGTTGTTGTTGATCGCCATCGTGCTGCTGGTGGGAGGCCTGGCCGCCATCAAGCTGGCCCAGCGCCCGCCCGCGCCGCAGTTTGCGCCATCGCTGACCCAGCCCGACAGCGCGCCGGCCGCCCCTGCACCGACGTCATCGAGCCGGACGACGCGCGATCCCCTGCCCCCGTTCCTGCCGGCCGAAGCGCGCGACACCATCGCGCTGATCCAGCGTGGCGGCCCGTTCCCGCACCGCCAGGACGGCAGCATCTTCAGCAACCGCGAACAGCGGCTGCCGCAGCGGCCGCGCGGCTATTACCACGAATACACGGTGGACACGCCCGGCGCAGGCAATCGCGGCGCACGGCGCATTGTCACCGGCGGCACCCCCCCTACTGGCTGGTTCTATACCGATGATCACTATGAAACGTTCCGCAGTTTCGACGTTCCACCTGCCGGGAGCTGGCAATGACGCATGACGGATTCGAGTTGGGCCTGCACGACATCAACAACGCCGGCATCTATGCGATCGGCAACGATGATGTCGCCCCGTTGTCGGCGGCGATGCGCGATGCCGGCCTGCGTGTGATCCAGATCGACCTGGCCGGCTGCCAGGACAAGCGCACTTTGCTGATGCGGCTGGCCGCCCGCCTGGACTTCCCGACCGGCTTCGGCGGCAACTGGGATGCACTGACCGACAACCTGCGTGACCTGGCGTGGCTGCCGGCCAATGGCTATTCCCTGTTCTTCAACGACGCCGATACGCTGCGCAGCGAGGCGGGCGCGGAGTTCGACACGCTGCTGGATGTGCTGGACGAAGCCAGCCGCTACTGGGGCGAGAGCAACGTGCCGTTCTGGGCGTTCGTCGCGCTGCAGGACGCGGACGTGGAACCGGACGCGGACCCCGCAGCGTAACGCCCAGCATCCGGTAGAGCCACGCCATGCGTGGCTGCGAGGCGCCGTGACACCCGGCCGAAACCCAGCCACGCATGGCGTGGCTCTACCCGCCGCCGAGGCCGCGCCTCATCGGCTGCCGTTGTCTTCCTGCAGTTCCTTCTTGAACGGGATGTCCGGCGGCGGACGCGCGATGGCTGGCTGGTCCTGCATGTTCGGATCGCTCAAGCCACAGCCGCCGCCGAACTGCAGCACGGAGATCACGCAGGAAATCGACGAGCTCGTGCCAGGGATCGGAATCTCCACCGCCTTGATGCCCTTGCGGACCCATTCGGCCAGCAACGATTCGTTGGGCGCCCAGTACTTGTCGAACGAGGTCGGGGTGTAGTCGTACGGCGGGCGCTTGAGCCAGGTGCCGGACTGCGCGATGCGTTCTTTGCTCCAGCCATCTTTCTCGCCGCCCGGTGCGCCGCGCTCGCTGTTGCCGTGACCCTCCTGGCCGGGCACGCGCACACTGCCATCGGCCTTGAACAGACTGCTGCCATTGCCCTGGGTCGCACTGACGGCACGGCCGTTGAGATCGGCGTCCTGCGGATGATTGGCCGCGCCCCAGTCATCGGACCGGTTGGGCGTGGTCCAGCTGCCGGGCGGTGCCTTGGATGGGCTCGCCGGGGCGCGGGTCGCGGTCGGCGACGTGGACGTGCTGGCGGCCGTGCTGGCATTGGCGGCCGCCGGCGCCGTCGTCGTACTGCTCGCCGCGGCCGGTGATGGCGGTGCCGGACGCGGTGCGGCGTTGGGCACCGCGCGTTCGCGCACGGCGACCTCAGGCGATCGGCCCGGTACGGCCACCTCGCGCGTGGGCAGCGTGGCCACGTTCACCGCCGGCGCGGTCACCGGCCGGATCTCGCGTTCGCGCACCTGCACCTCACGTTGCGGCATGGTCGCCTCCACCCGGGGCCCGGCAATGGCCACGGTGGGGGTCGGGGCTTCGACCACCGTGACCTGCCGCTCCTGCACGGTCAGCTCGGGCGTGCGCAATTGCGGTTCGGCCGTTCGCGGAGTCGGCACGGTGGTACGCGGCGTCGGCGCTTCCACCGTGACCACGGTGCGCTCACGCACCGCGATGTCCTGCGGCTCGCGCGTCATCACCCGCACTTCGGTGCGCGGCACGCTGGTCGGCGGCACCACGAAATCGGTCGTGGCCTGGGCCACCTCGGTCGCCTGGACGGGCTGCTCCACCGCCGGCGTGGCGGGCGCCGGTGGCGCCGGTTGTGGCTCGCTTGGCGGTGCCGGCGCCGCGGCCGGCTGCGGGGCCGATGCTGTGCGCGCATCCGCTTCGGCCTGCGCCATCGCCTGCGCATTGGCCATCGCCGCAGCGATCGCCGCGTCCGCCGTGGCCGGCTCGGCAGCGGCCGGTGACGCCCCTTGCTCCTGCTGCGGGGTGCCGCGGCCGACTAACTCGACCTGCACGCGCCCGCTCTCGCCGCCCTGTTCGGGCTCGCTTGGCGGGCGGATCAAGGCCACCCACAGCAACAACAGCGCGAACATCAGATGCAGCAGCGCGCTGATCAGCGCAGAGGTCCAGCGCATCCAGCGCTGATCGCGCGGGGCCGGGTCCCAGCCCTGCCAGAGCAGCCGGCGCATCGCCTGGATGAAACTCAGTTCGGGCAGGCGCCCACCAGTGGGCATCGGCTCACGCTGGGCCAGTTCGGCAAGTACTTCGCTGGCCCGGAACGGCCGCGGCAATGGCGACAACGCGCGCAGCCACAGGCCCCACCC
Source organism: Stenotrophomonas sp. AS1 (assembly GCF_048957655.1). Classification (NCBI taxonomy): domain Bacteria; kingdom Pseudomonadati; phylum Pseudomonadota; class Gammaproteobacteria; order Lysobacterales; family Lysobacteraceae; genus Stenotrophomonas; species Stenotrophomonas sp. AS1. The sequence continues at coordinate 16,756 of NZ_JARVXM010000003.1, forward strand.
ATAGGGGAGGCCCGTGGTTTTTTCGAGAATGCGCTTGTCCGGCTGGCGAGCCAGCAGCCAATCGAGGATGTCGTCAGCCCGGCGCAGTGGCACGCAGCGCGATCAGGCAGCCGTGCCGCGGGGAATGTACGGCGCGTCGCCACTCTCGTGGTCGGTCGCGTCGCGCACCGCGGTGATGCCGGGCACACGTCCCATCAAGGTCTTTTCGATGCCCTGCTTGAGCGTGACGTCGGCCATGCCGCAGCCCTGGCAGCCGCCGCCGAAGCGCAGCAGCACCACGCCCTCGGCCGAGACTTCCTGCACTGCGACCTTGCCGCCATGCGAGGCCAGCTGCGGATTGACTTCGTTCTCCACCACCCAGCGCACGCGCTCGACCAGGGAAGAACCTTCCGTCGGCGCCTCGCCCTTGATCTTCGGCGCCTTGATGGTCAGCTGCTGGCTGCCGGTGGCGTTGGTGACGAAATCGATCTCGGCGCCATCAAGCCAGGCCACGCTGGTGGCGGCCACGTAGAGGGTGAAGCCATCGCAGTCCACCGCCCACTCATCACCGAGCAGCTCGCCGGGATCGGCGAACTCCAGGCGGGCATCGGCGCGCGGGGTACCCGCATCGACGGCGGTAAGGCGCACACCCATGCCGGGCACGGCCTCACGCTCGATCAGCTTGCGGAAATAGGATTGGGCAGTGTCGGATATCTGGATCATCGGGCTATTCTAGCCAATCCCTTGTTATGCGCTCATTTGGTTTATACACCGGACCGCGCATTGTTCAGTCATCCAGATGTGGAGGAACCCATGGCCGACCTGATTCCGCTGGCGCAGGCCCATTGCGTGCCGCGCAAAGGCAGCGACCACAAGCTCGGCACCGCCCGGGTCACCGAGCTGCTGGCCCAGATTCCCGGATGGGAGCTGGCCGAGGCCGGCCAGGCGCTGACCCGCACCTTCCGCTTCGACAACTACCACGGCACCATGGCCTTCGTGAACGCCCTGGCCTGGGTTGCCCATCGCGAAGACCACCACCCGGACCTGGGCGTGCATTACGACCGCGCCGTGGTGCGATTCTCCACCCATGATGTGGGTGGCCTGAGCGAAAACGACTTCATCTGCGCGGCGAAAGCCTCGGCCCTGACGGAGTAAGCCCATGAAACTGCAGTACATCGTGCTGTCCAGCCTTGCCGTGGCGGCCCTGGCCGGCTGCAACAAGACGCCCGAACAACCGGCCGCCCCGGTCGCGGCGCCCACGGAGGTCGCCGCGGTCAAGACGCCACCGCCGGAGTACCCCATCGAACTGGCGTGCCAGGGCATCGGCGGCACCAGTACGTTCAAGGTCACCATCGCCGCCGACGGCCAGCCCAGCCAGGTCCAGCTCGCCAGTGGCAGCGGCAACGCCCAGCTCGACGAGCAGGCGCAGAAGGCGGTCCAGGCCTGGCAGTTCAAGGCCGGCACCCGTGCCGGGCAGACGGTCTCGACCACGATCCAGGTACCGGTCAGCTTCAATCCGCCGCAGCCCAAGCCGGACGAGTGCTTCGCGATCGAAGAACGGCTGCGTCGCGGCGGCTGATCGCCGCAGGGTGTTGAGGTCAGCCGCCGCAAGCCGCGCATCATGGATCGTCAAGGCGCCCGTCGGATCGACGCGTCGCCACGCGCCCGGTGAACACCGCCCCCACGGAGCCCCGCATTTCAGCGGCCCGGTGGGGAGGTGGGGACCGCACGGCGCACTTTTCTCGTACAAGGACGCGTTGGCGGATGCCTGATATTTCCAGTGAAAACGTATGGATCGCCCTGGCGGTCACCCTGGCCGCCGGCCTGGCCACCGCGCTGGGCAGCCTGATGGTGCTGTTCTCGCGCCGCCCCAACCCGCGCCTGCTGGCGTTCGGGTTGGCGTTTGCCGGTGGCGCGATGGTCTTCGTCTCGCTGACGGAGATCCTCAACAAGGCCATCGATTCATTCACCCAGGCCTATGACGCCCGACTGGGCTTCGCCTACGGCACCGCGGCCTTCCTGGTCGGCGTGCTGCTGATCGTGGTGATCGACCACCTGATCCCGAACCCGCACGAGAGCCTGGACAAGCAGGACCCGCTGTTCCGCGACAACAACAAGGCCTACATCAAGCGGGTCGGCCTGCTGACCGCCGTGGCGATCACCGCACACAACTTCCCCGAGGGGCTGGCGACGTTCTTCGCCACCCTGGAGAGCCCCTCGGTCGGCATGCCGCTGGCCTTCGCCATCGCCATCCACAACATCCCCGAGGGCATCGCGATCGCGGTGCCGGTGTATTTCGCCACCCAGAACAAGTTCTATGCGTTCGGCGCCAGCCTGCTGTCCGGGCTGGCCGAGCCGATCGGTGCGGCGATCGGCTATGTCGCCCTGTCCGGGGTGCTCAACCATGCCACCTTCGGCTGGGTGTTCGGGATCATCTCCGGCGTGATGGTGTTCCTGGCCCTGGACGAACTGCTCCCGGCGGCCAAGCGCTACGCCAAGGGCCACGAAACCGTGTACGGCCTGGTGGCCGGCATGGGCAGCCTGGCGATCAGCCTGGTGCTGTTCAAGTGGTGATGCCGAGGGCTCCATCCCGGCAACTCCGGGCCCTTTCAACCGGGTAACGTCGGCGCAGGGTCCCACCGCCCGGTAGTGCCGGCCGCTGGCCGGCGCTTCCCGACGTCGGATGTCGATCGACACCGTGAAGAGCCGGCCAGCGGCCGGCACTACCTTTATCGGTCGGGATTGTGCAGAGCCGGCCAGCGGCCGGCACTACCCTTGTCGGTCGGCCTTATTTGAGCCGGTTCAAGACCTCGACCAGCTCCTCGGCCAGCGGCGCATTGATCAGATAAGGGGTTTTGCCCGCATCCAGCGCGAACTCCAGCGAGGCCGCGTGCAGGAACAGCCGTTTCAGGCCGATCTGCTCACGAAGCCGCTTGTTGACGTCCGGATCGCCGTATTTGTCGTCACCGGCCACCGGATGACCCAGATGCTGGGCATGCACGCGGATCTGGTGGGTCCGGCCGGTTTCGATCCGCACTTCGCAGTACGAATGGCCGCCCTTGCGCTCCAGCACCTTGAAGTGGCTGATCGACTCCTTGCCGATCGGATTGACCTGCACGTGGCGCTCGCCACCCTGGCGCAGGCCCACGTGCAGCGGGGCGTCCACGGTCATGGTGCCATCGGGCATGCGGCCGGCCAGCAGCGTCAGGTAGCGCTTGCGGATGCCGGCGCCGTGGTCTTCACGCAGCAGCGCCTGCAGCTCGCTCAGGGCCGAGCGCTTCTTGGCCACGATCAGCAGGCCGGAGGTATCCCGGTCCAGGCGATGGACCAGCTCCAGGGTCTTGCCCGGCCGCAGTGCGCGCAGGGTTTCGATGGCGCCGAAACTGATGCCGCTGCCGCCGTGACTGGCCACGCCCGACGGCTTGTTCAGCGCCAGCAGCCGATCGTCTTCGAACACGATGGCATCTTCCAGCCGCTTCATGAACGCGGCCGGCGGGCCAGCCTTGTCGCCCTCTTCGTTGAGACGGACGGGCGGCACCCGGACTTCGTCGCCGCCCTCCAGCTTGCGCTCGGCCTTGGCGCGGCCGCCATTGACGCGGACCTGGCCACTTCGCACGAGCTTGTAGATCAGGCTGCGCGGTGCACCCTTGAGCTGGCCGAGCAGGAAGTTGTCCAGGCGTTGCCCGGCACGGTCGGCCGGAACAGTGATGATACGTACGCTGGTCATGGCTTCAGCGGCTTTGGGGGTGGGCTCGGTAACGGTCATTGGCCTTTTATTCTGTTACACTCGGCGGGCGAGATAAGGGATTGATTTCGTTGGAAGTTGCTCTGGGCCAGAAGCCCGACTTCCCGCGATTCCGGCACAGTGCGCAGCCACCGCCCCCGGGGCGGCCATGTTAGCGGCTCACCGGCGGTCCCGGCCATCGCCGGATGTCTGACACACATTCGCGCTGAACATGTCCCTGTGGCGCTCCAGCCTGGCTGAAAGCTGCCTCCGGCCCAGTTACACCCAAACCAAAACAAATGAAGCGCTCCCGCGGCCTGCCGTGGTGTCGTAGCGCTGGAAACCCAAACCGCCCTCCCCGCGCATGCGCGATGGGCGGTGAAGCGTGACCAGAAGCGAAACCCCATGGCGTTCCGCGCGGTAGCAGCGCGCGAGGAACGCAAGAATGAAGCGAATGCTGATCAATGCCACGCAGGCTGAAGAGCTGCGGGTAGCCATCGTGGATGGCCAGACGCTGTACGACATCGACATCGAACAGCCGTCCAAGGAACAGAAGAAGTCGAACATCTACAAAGGCCGCATCACGCGCCTTGAGCCTTCACTGGAAGCGGCCTTCGTCGAGTACGGCGGTGAGCGCCATGGCTTCCTGCCGCTGAAGGAAATCTCCCGCGATTACTTCCAGGCTGGCGTCGACCACAACAAGGCCGGCATCCGCGAGCTGCTGCGTGAAGGCCAGGAAGTCGTGGTCCAAGTGGACAAGGAAGAGCGCGGCAACAAGGGCGCTGCCCTGACCACGTTCATCTCGCTGGCTGGCCGCTACATGGTCCTGATGCCGAACTCGCCGAGCGCCGGTGGCGTCTCGCGTCGCATCGAGGGCGAAGACCGTGCCGCGCTGAAAGACGCGCTGGACAAGCTGAACATCCCCGACGACATGGGCGTGATCATCCGCACCGCCGGCGTCGGCCGCGATGCCGAAGAGCTGCAGTGGGATCTGGATTACCTGCTGCAGGTGTGGAAGTCGATCGCCGAAGCGGCGCTGACCAAGCCGGCCTCGTTCCTGATCTACCAGGAATCGCGCCTGATCGTGCGCGCCCTGCGTGACTACCTGCGCGCCGATGTCGGCGAGATCCTGGTGGACACCGAGGAGCTGTACGAGACCGCCCAGGAGTTCATGCAGCAGGTGATGCCGCAGACCCTGCGCAAGCTCAAGCATTACAAGGACGACATCCCGCTGTTCAACCGCTTCCAGATCGAATCGCAGATCGAAGGCGCGTATGAACGCAACGTCCGCCTGCCGTCCGGCGGCTCGATCGTGGTCGACCAGACCGAAGCGCTGACCGCCATCGACGTGAACTCCTCGCGCGCCACCAAGGGCAGCGACATCGAGGACACCGCCTTCCAGACCAACCTGGAAGCGGCTGAAGAAGTGGCCCGCCAGCTGCGCCTGCGCGACCTGGGCGGCCTGGTGGTCATCGATTTCATCGACATGGCCTCCAACAAGCACCAGCGCGAAGTCGAGAACCGCCTGCAGAACGCGCTCAAGTACGACCGTGCGCGCGTGCAGCTGGGCCGCATTTCGCGCTTCGGCCTGATGGAAATGAGCCGCCAGCGCCTGCGCCCGAGCCTGGGCGAATCCAGCCAGATCGTCTGCCCGCGTTGCGATGGCCATGGCCGCATGCGCAGCGTCGAGTCGCTGTCGCTGTCCATCATCCGCGTGGCTGAAGAGCATGCGATGAAGGAGAACACCGGGCAGGTGCTGGTCCAGGCCCCGGTCGAGATCGCCAACTACCTGCTCAACGAAAAGCGCAGCGCGCTGCGTGAGATCGAACAGCGCCATGACGCGCCGATCGTGATCGTGGCCGATGAGCAGCTGCACACCCCGCATTACGAAGTGACCCGCCTGCGCGAGAACGAGCTGGGCGAAGAGAGCGGCAAGCCGAGCTACCAGCGCGGCACCCCGCGCAAGCTGCCCGTGCATGCACTGACCAAGGCCCAGCTGAACATCCCGGTCGCCCCGGTGGTGACCCAGGTCAAGCACAGCCAGCCGGCCCCGGTGCGTGAAGCCCCGGAACCGGTGGCCGCACCGGCCCCGGTCGCCGCCCCTGTTGCCGCCCCGGCCGCCACCGGCGTGGTGGGTTGGCTCAAGCGCATCTTCGGTGGCGAACCGGCCCCGGCCGCCGCACCGCAGCCGAGCAGCCGCCCGGGCCAGGACGGCAACCGCAACGGTCGCAACAAGGACCGCAACGGCAAGGACCGCAACGGCCGCCGCGATGAGCGTGGCGAGCGCGGCGGTAACGGCAATGCGCAGGCGCAGGGCCGTGGCAAGGACCGTGGTGAGCGTGGCGAGCGCGGCCCGAAGGGCGAGCGTCGTGACGAGCGCCGCCAGGACACCGCCGCACCGGCCAATGGCAACGCAGCACAGGTGCAGGCGCCCAGCCAGGGCAAGCCGCGCAACGAGCAGCAGCCGGCCAAGCCGCGCAATGAAGCGCGCAATGACCAGCAGCAGCCGAAGCTGAAGCAGAAGCAGGGCCAGAACGGCCAGGCCAAGCCCCAGCAGAATGACGGCGACAAGCCGGCCGTGAGCGAAAAGCCCGCGCGCCAGCCGCAGGCCGATGCACCCAAGCCGACCACCGCTGCCCCGGTCGCCGCCGATGCCGCGGTGATCGCCGCCGCTGCCGTGGTCGCCACCGATACTGCTGCATCGGCTGCCCACGCGCAGGACGCGACCAAGGCCGTTGTGGCCGAGGATGCGCAGGCTGCAGTGAGCGAGGCCACCGAACAGGGTGACGCCCCGGCCAACGCCGAAGACGGTACCGGCGAAGGCGCTTCGCGTCGTCGTCGTGGTCGTCGCGGTGGCCGTCGTCGTCGTCGTGGCAACGGTGAGCAGGCCGCCGGCAGCGATGGCCTCAATGGTGACGAGAACGGTCTGGATGACGAGGGCGACGATCAGGATGGCGATCAGGACGGCGACACCGCCGCCCCGGCCGAGCGCCAGGTCGCCAACCATGGTCAGCCGCAGCCGGAGTTCGAGTTCGACGACGAATCCGGCAACGCGCCGGCCGCCACCCCTGCCCCGGTCCAGGCCCCGCGCCCGGCTCCGGCAGCCGCTGTCGCCGCTGCCGCTCCGGTGGCGGTGGTCAGCAGCCCGGTCGTGACGGCGGGCCACACCGAGCCGACTCCGGCGCCGGTGGCAGCACCGGTCGCCGAAAAGGCACCGACCCCGGTCGTTGAAAAGGCCGCTGCCCCGGCAGCCGAACCGGTCGCCGAGAAGGCCCCGGCCTCCTACAACGACCCGGTGCCGTTCGTGGAAAGCCCGAAGCCGACCCCGGCCGCTGCGCAGCCGGCTGCACCGGTGGAAGCACCGCGTGTGGTTGAACCGGTGGCTGCTCCGGCGGCTCCGGCTCCGGTGGCTGCTCCGGTGGCTCCGGCTCCGGTGGCTGCTCCGGCAGCTCCGGCCCCGGTCGCTGCTCCGGTGGCTCCGGCCCCGGTGGTTGCTCCGGCGGCTCCGGCTCCGGTGGCTGCTCCGGCAGCTCCGGCTCCGGTCGCTGCTCCGTCGGCCCCGGTCGTCGAGACCGCCCCGGAAGAAGTGAAGGAGCCGACCGCCGCGCCGGTGCAGACCAGCATGCTGGATGCCGTCGATGCGACCCAGGCCCCGGCACAGCCGGCAGCCCCGCAGGCCCGCACCGAATCGGCCCCGGCCGGCCCGGTCGTGCATAACGGTCAGCTGTTCGGTGCGACCGCCAGCGAAGCCCCGGCCACCACCAATGCCGCCGAACAGGCCGCCCAGGCCGAGGCCCGCGAGGACATCCCCACCGATGCCCCGCAGGCCGATGAAGGCGACAAGGCTGACCAGGAAAAGAAAGACACGCTCTGATCCTGGGTGAGTGACGCAACAAACAGACAGCGGCCTTCGGGCCGCTGTCTGCGTTTGGGCGGTTGGATGGCGGAGCCAGCGGCGCCGGTCAGGCAGTCATGATGGCGGCGTTGAGCGTATCCACGCACGGCGTGGATCTACACAGGCCGTGGGATGCAGCAAGGGTAGATCCACGCCATGCGTGGATCCCGGATCGGTCGCATCAAGGGCAGATCCACGTCATCCGTGGAGGCAGCCGGTAGCGCGCTACACCATCACCGACGACGCGGCGCGCGCCTCAGGGCGTCGTCGCGCCGGCGTTGCCGGTACCCGGCGCGAACTGCAGCCGGGTCCACACGCCGTAGTGATCCGAGGCCCAGCGGCCATCAGCGTACGGCTGATCGAACAGGAGCTTCGCTTCGCGGGCAAGCAGGCGATCCTGCTGGAAGAAGATATGGTCGATGCGCGATGGCGCATCGTAGTAATGCCGGTTGAGCGTGCTGACCTGGGCCAGCTCGTTGTTGACGTGCACGCTGCCGTAGCTGTCGCCGTAGTGATTGCGCAGCTCGCTCAGGTCACCTGCATCCACCAGCGCGTTGAAGTCCCCGGCCACGACCACCGGCGCATCACCTGCGGTCTGCGCGATGAACGTCAGCAGATCGGCCACCTGCTCGCCGCGGATGCGGCTGCCCACCTCGTCCGAGCGCTCGTTCAAGTGCGTGGCATAGACGTTGACCGGCCGACCGTCCACATCGATGCGCAGATGCGCCACGGTGCGGTAGTCGTTGATCGGTGCCAAGAGGTGGTCGTTGCGCGTCAGCACCGGGCGCCGGGTCAGCAGTGCATTGCCATAGCGCTTGAACCGCCCCGGCGGATCGGTGGAAACGAACTGGTACTCATAGCCCAGCTTGCGCGCCAGCCACGCGGCCTGGTTGCGCACATGGGGCTTCTGGATCACCTCCTGCAACGCGATCGCATCGGGCTGCAGGGTCTGCAGCTCACGCAGGATCACCTGGCGGCGGGCCGGCCAGTTTTCGCGGTCGTGGTGCAGGTTGAAGGTGACCATGGTCATCTCCTGCGTGGCCCCTGTCCCGTTGGCCTGCGCCATCGCGACCACCGGCGCGAACGCCAGCACGGCGGCCAGCAGGCCGCGCCTCAACTTCGTCATCTGCCGCATTACGGTGCCTTGCGTTCCGCCCGGCGTACCGATGCCGGAATTTCGATCTCGACTTTGGCCGGCACCTGCATCACCCGCAGCTCGCCGCCCACCCATTGCGCTGGTTCACCGTTGATGGTGGTGGCGCCCGGCTCGCCGCTGTACGGCCATGGCAACACCACGCCACCGGCGGGCGGAATCAGGCCGGCCGACACGGTCAGGGTGAGCTGTTTGTCATTGCGGACCAGTGCGTAGTTGAGCTGACCGTTCGGCGTACGCAGGCCCTGCACGCCGACCCCCTTGCCTTCCAGCCAACGCGACGGCACCCCGGCGGCCAGCACCAGGCTGTCGTCGATGTCGCGGCTGTAGGCGAACATGTCCAGCGCGGAGCGCACGAAGTCCGAGGCCACCCAGGCGTGTGGCAGGTCGCCCAGGAAGAACGGCTTGCGCGGCGTGCGCGAGACCACTTCGGCCCACTGGTTCCAGGGCTGCGGCGCGCGGTCTTTGAAGAAAAACTCGGTCGCCTGCCAGGCGCGGTCGCGCCAGCCCAGGCGCACGAACGCAGCCACGTTGCGCCACTCGTACGGGGTGTAGTCCTTCCACTCGCGCTTGCCATCACGACGCGCTTCGAACTCGCTCCAGTAGCGCTCGAAGGTGTTGTTCAAGTACGGCTGCGGCAGGCGCCCCTGCTCACCGGCAGGGGCCAGTGCGATGGTGGTCGAGGTCGCGTCGAAATCGCCCAGCTCGGCCGAACCGGGCAGGTAGTCGATGCTGTGCTGCGCGGTCGCTGCCAGCAACGAGGCCTGCAGGTCGTCACGGAACTGATCGCGCGACTCGCTGATCTGCATTGCCTCGGCCTTGCCCAGGGTGCTGGCGATGATCGCGGCATCCTTGTAGCCACGCAGCGCCCAGAAGTTGTCCCAGTAGGAATGCATCGGCTTGGCCGAATAGCCCTCGTGGCTGATCGAGACCGGCATCATTCCGTAGAAGGCTGGGTTGCGGGCGCGGTTTTCCTCGGTGCGCTCGCTCAGGCGCAGCTGCTCCATGTACTGGTAGGCGCCCTGCACGTGCGGCCACATCACTTCCAGGAAGGTGGTGTCGCCGGTGTAGCGCCAGTATTCGGCGATGTTGAAGATCAGCTCGCCGTGGCTGTCGTTCTCCGGCACCGGATCGCTGCCGCGCGAGTCCACGCAGCACGGCACCTTGCCGTTGTCGAACTGGTACGGCGCGTACCAGTTCACGTACTGGCGCACCGCATCACTACGGCCCATGCGCAGCAGGCCCTCGGAAATCATCGCGCCGTCGCGGATCCAGCTGCGCGAGTACGAGCGCGTGCCCGGCTGGATGCTCGGCCCGATCCGCGAGATCAGCATGTGCGCCAGCGCGGTGCGCAGGGTATCGGCCAGCGGCTTGCCGGCGGCCGGCACCTGCAGCGTCACCTGGTCCAGCTTGGTCCGCCACATCGAGGCGACCTGCTGTTGCGCCTTGGCGGCATCAAAGGCCTTGGGCATCGTCCAGTTGCCGGTCTGCGGCAGCACGATGGCGACCTCCCGGCTCTGGCCGGGCTCCAGTTTCCAGCGGTACAGCAGCGCGCCGGAGGCCAGGCCGGTGCCGTCCTTCACTTCGGTGGTGCCCGGCAGCTTGCCGCTGGCCAGGTGGACCACGTCCAGCTTGCTGTCGAAGGCGGTGGCGAAGGCCGCATCCGGCGCCTGCGCCGGATACAGGCGCGGCTTGCCGTTGACGTCCACATGGGTCGGGTCGACCGACAGGTTGTCGATCCGGCTCACACCGCCAACGGTGTTGAGGAACTGGGTCGGCGGGTTGACCTGCCACGGGCGCACCGCCAGGGCCAGGGTGTACTCGTGGGCGACCTTGTCCGGGTTGCGCAGGGTGTAACGCCCGACCAGCTGCGCATTGTCCGGCGTGCCCTGCACGAAGCCGGTGACCTGCAGGCCGGCCTTGTCGTGGGTCCAGCCGACATTGGCGATCGGCAGGTAATCATCCTGCAGCGACTGGCTCGTCTTGACGTCGGCCCAGCTCAGCAGCTTGTTGTCCACCAGCACGAACGGCTCCACGCTGAAGCTGGACTTGGCCACTTCCAGCGCACCGTCTTCGCCGATCAGGGCCTGTTCGCGACCGCCATCCAGGCCCAGCAGCGTCCAGTACGGTTGTTCACCGGTGAAGCCACGCGGCACCGAACCGCGCGGCAGGTCGGCGCCCACCGAGCGGACGAAATCATTCGGGGTGTCGGCGAACTCGAGCGGCTTGAGCGTGATGTCACGGATGCCGTAGCGCCAGCTCGGGCCGCCCTTGAGGTCGAAGCGCAGATAGCGCGCCTCGGTATCCGGCAGCGCCAGCCAGTCGCGGCCACCGCCGCCGGCGGTCACCTCGCGGCGCGTGTCCCAGCTGCGCCCGTCGGCCGAGGAGCGCACTTCATATCGCGTGGCCTCCAGCCCGGGCAGCCACTCGATCACCGCCCCGCCGAACTCACGCACCTTGTGCAGGTCCAGGGTGATGGTCTGCTCGGCCACGCCGCCGCTGATCCAGACCGTGTCCGGTTTGCCATCGACGATGCGGTTCTGCAGCGCGGTGGCGGTATCGGCGATCACCGATGGGCTCAGCGAAGAGGTATCGGCCGCCGGCAGTCCCTGCAGCGTGAGCCGGTCGAAACAGACCGTGCCCTTGCCGCCGACCTTGCTGTAGATGGTGAACTCGATCGCGGCGCTGCGCTTGAGCGTCGGGTCCGTTTCCGGCCCCCAGGCCTTGTCGATCTGGCGCTTGCGGTACTGCACCGGTGCCCAGGCCTTGGGGAAGGCATAGCCGGGCCGGTTGACCCACCAGACGTTGTCGCCGCTGGCGTCGATCAGCTTGAACTGCAGATCGTTGGCCGGGGAGTCACCGCGCAGCTGGAAGCCGAACTGGTAGTTCTCCGGGTACTGGATGCCCAGCTCGCGGCGGATGCCGACGTAGCCGGACACGTTGTGGAAGTCGTAGTCCAGGCAGAGCGCGCGCCCGCCGCCGTTGCCGGCGACGCTGCGCAGCGAGCCGCTGACCTGGTCGGAGACGACCAGCTTCCAGGGCGTCATGTCGTCGAAGCTGTCCAGCACCTTGGGTGCGGGCAGCACCGGCGTCGCCGGCGGTGCGGCCGAGGCCGCCAGTGACCAGACCAGACCCAGACCCACCGCGACGACGGCATGCTTCACCCTTTGACACTCCCCAGCAACAGACCTTGGATGTAATAACGCTGCAATGCCAGGAACAGCAGCAGCACCGGAACCACCGTGACCACCGCGCCGGCCATCATCATCTCAACGTCCATGATGTGCTCGCGCGAGAGCGTGGCCAGGGCCACCGGGAGAGTGTAGTGCTCCTGGTCGGTCAACACGATCAAGGGCCACATGAAATCGTTCCACGCGGCCATGAAGGTGAAGATCGACAGCGTCACCAGCACCGGCTTGAGCATCGGCAGCACGATCTGGAAGAAGATCCGCAGCTCCCCTGCCCCGTCGATCCGGGCCGCTTCGAGCAGCTCGTCCGGGATCGAACGGGCGTACTGGCGGACCAGGAAGATGCCGAACACGGTCGCCAGCGCCGGCACGATCACGCCACCGAAGTTGTTGACCAGGCCCAGCTGCTTCATCAGCAGGAACAGCGGCAGCATCGCCACCTGCGCCGGGATCACCAGCGCGGCCAGCAGCAGCTGGAAGATGCGCTCGCGGCCGGCGAAGCGCAGCTTGGCGAAGGCATAGCCGGCCATGGTGTTGAGCAGCAGCGAGCCGAAGGTGATCGCCAGCGACACCATCAGGCTGTTGACGAAGTTGTTGGCCATGCCGGTACGGGCGAACAACTCATGGTAGTTCGCGGTCGTCAGCGACGAGGGCAGCAGCGGCGGCGGGAAATGCGCCGCCTCGCCGGTCGGCATGAACGACACCGACAGCATCCACAACAGCGGCGCCAGGCTCAGCGCGGCCAGCACCAGCAGGCCACCATTGACCCACCAGGCGTGCCAGCGCGATTGACCGATTTCACGACTCATACCAACTGCCTCTTGCGGCCGAAACGCAGCATGATGCTGGTCACGCCCAGGATGATCAGGAACAGCAGGAACGCCACCGCGGAGGCGCGGCCCAGGTTCCACCACTTGAAGCCTTCTTCAAACATGAAGTACAGCACGCTGACGGTGCTCTGCAGTGGGTCGCCACGGGTCATCACGTAGGGCTCGGCGAACAGCTGGAAATAGCCGGACACGGTGATCACGCCGACCACCAGCAGCACCGGGCCGAGCATCGGCAGGGTGATGTGCAGGAACTGCTTCCAGCGCGAGGCGCCGTCGATCCGGGCCGCCTCGTACAGGTCATGCGGGATCGCCTGCAGGCCGGCCAGGAAGATCACCATGTTGTAGCCGAAGTTCTTCCACACCGCGAACAGCATGATGGTCGGCATCGCCCAGTTCGGGTCGCCCAGCCAGTCGATCGGGCTGATGCCCAGGTGGCCCAGGCCGTAGTTCACCAGGCCGTAGCTGGTGTGGAACAGGTAGCGCCAGATCACCGCCACCGCCACCAGGGTGGTCACCACCGGGGCGAACAGTGCGGTGCGGAACAGCGCCTTGAAGCGCGCGGCCGGGGCGTTGAGCAGGATCGCCGCGCCCAGCGACACCGCGATCGACATCGGCACACCGACGATCACGAAGTAGGTGGTGTTCCACAGCGACTTCCAGAACATCGGGGTCTGCAGCAGGTCGATGTAGTTGCCCAGGCCGACGAAGCGCAGGTTCTCGCCGTCGGCCAGCGCGTACAGATCGAAATCGGTGATGCTCAGGGCCAGTGCCGAGAACACCGGCAGGCCGAAGAACACCGCGATGACCAGGATGGCCGGGCCGGCGAACATCCAGCCGGCAAGCGAACGCTGCTTCATGGCGCCGCCTCCGTGGCGACCGCGCTGGAGTGCTGCTTGTCGCTCACCCCGGAGGCGTCGCGCCGGTGCTGCTCATGCATCCAACGGCGTTTGGCGAGGACCTTGTCCACGCGTTTGTCCAGTTCTTTCACTGCCACGTCCTGATCCATGCCACCACGCACCACCTGTTCGGTGATGATCCGCATTTCCTGCACGATGCGCTCCCACTCCAGCACCTTCGGCGTGGGCTTGACCCGCTCGAGCTGGTCGCGGAAGGGCTGCGCCAACGGGTCGTTGGCCAGCGAGGGGTAATCCCAGGTGCTGCGCCGGGGCGGCAGGTCACCGATGATCGAATGGAAGCGTTCCTGGATCGCCGGGCGCGACAGGAACTCGATCAGCTTCCACGACGCTTCCTTCTGCTGCGAGGAGCGGAAGATCACCAGGCTGGTTCCACCGGCGATGCCGGCGCCGGCGCCGTCCGGGCCCGGCAGCGCAGCGGTGCCCCACTGCCCTTCCAGCGCCTTGGGCTGCAGCTTCTTGAACTCGCGGATGTTCCAGGGGCCGGACACGTAGAACACGTTGAAGCCACGGAAGAATTCATCCCAGACGTTGGAGATCTGCGTCTCGGACATGCGCGGGGCCCAGCCCTGCGCGAACATGTTCTCGTAGAAGCCCAGCGTCCTGCGGAAGCCGGGGCTGCTGAAGTTGCCGCGGGTATCATCATCGCGCAGCAGCGGGTCCGGCTGCTGCAGGGCGAAGGACAGCTGCTGCTCGAACTCGTTGATCGGCATCAACACGGCATAGCGGTTCGCGCCCTGCATCTTCTTGATCGCCGCCATCATCGCGTTCCACTCCTCCCAGGTGCGCGGCGGATGGTCATAACCGGCCTTGGCGAGCATGTCCTTGCGGTAATACAGCAGGCGGGTATCGACGTACCACGGCACGCCGACCAGTTCGTCATGGATGACGTTGGTATCCCAGATGCCCTGGAAGTAATCGGCCGGGTCCACGACCTTGGACTGCGCAACGTAGGGCTGCAGCGGGGTCAGGGTATTGAGCTCGGCGAATTCGGGAATCCAGGTATTGCCCAACTGGCACACATCCGGCAGGCCGTCGGCCGCGAACGCGGTCAACAGCTTTTCATGCGCGGCCGTCCACGGGATGTTCTGCACATCCACATGGATACCCGGGTTTTCCGCCTCGAACTCACGGATCAGGCCGGTGACGACTTCGGCCTCGCGGCCCATCGCCCAGAAACGCACGGTCACGCCTTCCGGTTCTTTTCGGCAGGCACTCAACAACAGGCTGCCGACCAGCAGCAGCAACAGACTCAACCCCAGCTTCGGGCGCGACGACGATGGCACTGCTTACTTCCCCTGCTGCTGGTTGCGGTTCGAATTGGAATTGTTCTTCTGTTCCTGGGCGGCTGCCGCGCGCGATTCGGCGATGCCGACCGAGCGGGCCGAGGCCGCCTTTTCATCTTTCTGCAGTTCCATCGGCTGGTCCTCGCCTTCCGGCGTCAGCCAGCCACCGCTGAAGCCGGCGCGCTCCAGACCCTTGCGGATATGCGCGTTCTTCTTCATCACGTTCCAGACGAAATCGTTCCGGTAGTTGGCGATCATGGTCAGGATCGGGCCTTGGTCGATGCCGATGTAATCGCTGGCCACCCAGCCGCGATCCGGGACCAGGCGACCGGTCTTGATCGGGATGTCGTAGTTGAAGCTCGGGTTGAACGAATCCAGGAACCCGTAGCTGGAGTAGATGTAATCGCCGTAGCGCTTGTGCATCTCCACCGCGGCCGGGATCACCTCTTCCGGAGCGAACACGATCGAGGAGATCGCGGCGGTCGGCGCGATGGTGCCGTCATCGAAATTCTCGCGCAGGCCCGCGCCGCGCGAGGAGTAATGGCGGAACTGGCGCTGCTCGCCGCGGTATTCCTGGGTGGTGTTCTGCGGGCCGTCGCTGGCGGTCAGGCCCCACACGTTCTGGCCGTAATCCTTCCAGTTCATCGGGTTGGCGATCGCGTATTCGCGCTGCGCCAGGGCGGCCGAGCGGCTGTTGAGGAAGTAGGTGCTGCCCCGCTCGCGCATGTAGGCATCCTGGATGTCGCGGAAGTCCACCCACACGTGCGTGTACTGGTGGCCGAACAGCGGGCCGAAGGACAGGTATTCCTGGCCCTGGTAGACGCCCCAGTCGTTGTCGTAGGTGCGCGTCCAGACCGTCCAGGCGTCCGGGCTGACCGGGTGGGTCGGCGAGCCGAGCGCGAGGATGTAGACCATCATCGCCTCGTTGTAGCCCATCCAGTCGTGATCGATGAAGCCGCTCTCCGGGAACCAGCCCATCGAGATCAGCGGTGCGCGCTGCTGCAGCCAGGGCCAGTCCACGCGCTTGTAGAGCGTGTCGGCGATCTCGCGGATCTCTTTCTCGCGCGCGTCGTCACCGTCGTAATAAGACTGTGCGAACAGCACGCCCATCATCAGCAGCGCGGTATCCACGCTGGAGAGCTCCACCCAGCTGTCGTAGCGGCGGCCTTCCTGCATGTCCAGGAAGTGGTAGTAGAAGCCCTTGTAACCGGCCTTGCCGGTGCGCTGCGGGCCCATCGGCAGGTCGCGGAAATACTTCAGCGTCAGCAGGGTGCGGTCGATCGCCTGGGTGCGGCTGACCCAGCCGTTCTCGATGCCGATCGGATACGCGGTCAGCGCATAGCCCACCGAGGCGATGCTCGCGAACGGGCGCGACGGGTAACGGTCCGGGCTGAGCCCGTTGACCTCGTTGGTGGTATCCCAGAAGAACTGGAAGGTGCGGCGCTCGATATCGTCGAACAGCGGCGGCAGTTCCGGCTTCATCGGCCGCGGCGGCACATCCGCCTCGACCAGGATCACGGGCGGCTTGGGCTTGGCCGGCTCCTGCTGGGCCTGCGGCTGACAGGCAACGGCGGCGACGCTGATCGCCGCAGCGGTCAACAGGTGGCGTGCCTGCATGGGCCAACTCCTTCTACGGTGTTCGTGACTGGGAAGCATAACGTCCAATGACCTGAAATCGTTTACAGAACGCCGCTTAAAAAAACCACGCGTGCGTGGTCCGAACAAGCGGGTCATTGCCCAGGCCGCTGCCACCCTCCGTGGCAGCGGCCTGGACAATGGACTGGCCCGAAGGCCAGCCATTGCCATGAAACCGGCCCCGTCCGAAGACGGGGCCGTTGTTGCATCAGAAGCGGAAGCCGACTTCTGCCTTGACCTGACGCGGCGTACCGATGATGTCGCCGGTCTCGTTGTAGCTGGCCTGCAGCTTGCCGTTGGTCTTGACGTAGTTGTAGGTCGAGAAGTTGTCGAAGTTGAACACGTTGATGATGTCGATACGAGCGTACAGCTCGGTCTCGCCCGGCATCTTGAACGTCTTCGTCGCCTGCAGATCGACCGAACGGTAGCCGAAGATCTTGCCACCCAGCAGGAACTTGCCATTGGCATTGGGCACGGCTGCCTGCGGGGTCGGCAGGTTGTAGCCACTGGCCTGCGGCACCGGGTACCAGTCGTTGACGGCGGTCGGGGTAGCCAGGGTGACCTTGCCACCGAAGGTGATGCCCCAGAAGCCCGCGTACGAACCGGTGACCACCAGGCGGTGGCGCGGCGCGCCGTTGGAACGGATGGTCGGATAATCTTCGATCAGGCCGCGGTCGAACGCGTACTTCTCGTTGATGTCACGGTTGTGGCGCGCGGTGGTCCAGGTGTAGGCCACCGAGGTGCCCCAGCCGCTTTCCTGGGTGAACGGCTTCTGCGCCGACAGCAGGACCTGGGTCGCACGGGTCTTGATGCCCTGCTGGCCGATGATCAGGCTGCCGAAGCCCGGCACGTTGCAGCTCCAGGCCTGGCTCAGGCCCGGGTCGGTGCCGCCGCACAGGCGCGGGTCATCGAAGAACTGGCCGGTCGGGTAACGGTTGCCCAGGGTGAAGGCGAAGCCGTCGTAGCTCAGGGTGCGGGAAATGGTGGCATCGGTCAGCCACTCACCGACCTGGTTGCTCATGCCGAAGCTGAACTGGTCCGAGTACGGCACCTTGAGGTTGTTGTTCAGCAGATCGACTTCCAGGCCGGCGTTGCTGGTCGAACCGACCAGGGCCTGCAGGTTGCCGATGCCGTTGAGCAGGTTCGGGTTCCAGTCATAGCAGGCGGCCTGGCCGTCGATGCAGGTGCCGGTGGCCGGGTTGCGGAAGTAGATGGTCGGCTGCGGCAGGGCCAGCTTGGTGGTTTCCAGTTGCAGGTTGTCGAACAGATCGCGGTCATACGAACGACCGGCACCACCGTGGAACACGTGCTGCTCGTCGGCGTTGACGTCATACGAGAAGCCCAGGCGCGGCTGCCAGGCATCCTTGAACGCCTTGCGGTTGTGGCCGTTGCTGATGTAGTCGCCGATGTTCAGGCCGCCCAGCGCCAGCGAATCGGCGTAGGTCTGGCCCGCGGCCGCGCGCGGATCCTGCGAATAGATCGCGTCGACCACCTGCTGCGGGGTCACGAAGTCCAGGTAGGACGGGGTCTTCTCGTAGTCCCAACGCAGGCCGAGGTTCAGCTGCAGATGGTCGTTGACCTGCCAGTCGTCCTGGATGAACAGGCCGATCTGCTTGGACTTCGAGCGCACTTCGCCCGACACGCCCGACACGCCGGTCACCGGCTTGACGAACTGCGCCTTGTACGGAATGGAAGACGGGAAGTCCGGATCACCCAGGCTGTAGGTGAAGGTCGGATTGATCTGCGCGGCATCGGATGCGTACAGATCGATCTGCTTGTACTTGGCGCCCATCTTGATGGTGTGGTCACCCTGCCACTCGATGCCGTCCAGGGTGAGGTTGTCTTCGATCGACCAGCCCTTCTGGCCCTTCACCTGCGAATCCAGCGCCGATGCGCCACCGATCTTCACCACGGTGCGGTCTTCGGTGCCGTCCGGTGCGGTGTAGGTGATGCCGTTGGCCAGGGTCAGCGGGGTCGGGTTGTTGAACGAATCTTCGTGGGTGACCATCAGTTCGTTGTAGTAACGCTCGCCGCTGTGGTTCCAGCGCAGGGCGTAACGACGGTCGGTGTTGACCACTTCACGGCCGGCTTCCGGCGAGGTCTGGCCGCTGAACTGCGACTGGGTTTCATCGCGGTCCTGGAAGGTCAGCTCGATGCGATCGTTGTCGGTCGGCTCGAAGTCGATCTTGCCGAAGATCAGATCCTGCTGGAACGGCTGGCTGGCCGGGCCGAGGCCGGCGGCGCCTTCCGGCGGAAGCAGGGCGGCAGCGCGGCCAACCGCGCCGTCCGGCGCGATGGTGACCGGCAGGTCGAAGCGCTTGGCTTCGTAGGTCACGAAGAAGTGCGCCTTGTCCTGGATGATCGGGCCACCCAATGCAAAACCGTATTCCTTCTCGGCCGATGCCTCTTTGCTCTGGCCAGCCTGGCGCTCGGCCGGGGTCTTGGCGCGCATGTCTTCGTTGGTGTAACGGTAGAAGGTTTCACCCTTGAACTCGTTGGTACCGGACTTGGTGGCCGCGGTCACGGCCGCGCTCGACACCTGGCCGTATTCGGCCTTGTAGTTGCCGCTGATGACCTTGTATTCGCCGATCGCCAGCTGCGGGAACGGGTTGCCGGCGCTGCCGGACTGGCCGGCCACGCCGCCGCCCTTGACGTAGCTCTTCTGGCCCACGCCGTCGATGTAGACGTTGGTGCCGTCGGAGTTGGTGGCACCGCCGCGCAGCGAGGTGTTGCCCTTGGCATCACGGGTGAAGATCAGGCCCGGGACCGCGTCGGCGAATTCCAGGAAGTTGCGCGACACCTGCGGGGTGGTCTGGATCTGCTGCAGGCTGACGGTCTTGCCCACTTCGGAGGTACGCACTTCCTGCAGCAGGGTCGGTGCAATGACGTTGACCGTGTCCAGGTTGGTGGCGTTGGCGGTGCCGCCGTTGGCCGGCGCGCCGCTGAAGTTCAGGGTCGCGGTGGAGGCCACGGTGACCGTCACCTTCTGCGTCTGGCCATTGGCCACGACGTTGTAGGTGCCCGGGTCCAGGCCCATCAGCGAGTAGCTGCCATCGGCACGGGTGGTGGCGCGGCGCACGGTGCCGCTGGCCACGTTGGTGGCGGTGACTTCGGTGCCGGCGGCAGCCTCGGCGACCTGGCCGCGCAGCGACGAGGTGGCCGACTGCGCCATCACGCTCGGGGCGGCGCCCAGCATCAGGCAGGTGACCAGCGCGCTGGACAACAGACTGCGTGCGGGCGCGCGGTTGCGGTGATTGGAATACGTCATGTAACTCTCCGGGTGGTGGTGGCCGTCTTTGCGGCCCCTGTCGTTTTATGTGGTGCGTTTTTTTAGGGCGTCACGACCAACGGTCGTGACCTACTGCTCGGTTCTGGCTCTGCTCGAATCACGCACGATCAGGGTCGGTACAAGCGTCTGCTTGTCGCCGGCCCCTTCTGTGTTGTTGCCATCCATCAACTGCAGCAGGCGCGTCGCGGCCTTATCGCCGAGGTCGGCGATACTCACCTGCATCGTTGTCAACGATGGGTGAACGAAACGTGCCAGCGGAATGTCATCGAACCCCGCCAACGCGACATCGAACGGGACACGGACGCCTGCCTGCGCGAACGCATACAGACACCCCAGCGCCATCATGTCGTTGGCGGCGAACACCGCGTCGGGCAGCGTGCCGGCTGCCAGCAACTCCTGTCCGGCGCGATGGCCGGAAGCTTCGTCAAAGTCACCGGGCAACTCGATCCCTTCGGCAGCATCGCCGAAGGCCGCCAGCGCATCGCGGAAACCGCGCAGGCGCTCACGGGCGTCGTAGTTGAGGTCCGGACCGGAAATGAAGGCGATGCGCCGATGCCCGACGTCCAACAGGTGGCGGGTCATGGCCATCGCGCCGGCATGGTCATCGATGCTCAGCACCGGATGATCCTGCTCGGGCAGATACGTGTTGATCAGCACCGTGGGCAACGACTGCGGCAGGTTGTCGGTCAGGAAGCCCGGGCTCTCGGCATACGGCGAGAGCACCAGCAACCCGTCGACACGGCCGCGCATGGCCCGCAGGGCCGCGCCCTGCTGCTCCTGGTCACCGTGGTAACTGGACACGAGCAGATGCTGGCGACGCTCGCGGGCCACCCCATCGATGCCGCGCATCAGTTCGGAGAAGAATTCGCCATAGAGATCGGGCAACACCACGCCAATGGTGTTGGTCCGTCGGCTGCTCAGGCTCCGGGCCGCTGCGTGCGGGGTGTAGCGCAGTCGCGCCGCCACCTCCAGCACCAGCTTGCGCACGGGCTCGGCAACATTTTCATGGCCATTGAGTGCGCGCGAGACCGTGGCAACAGAGACACGGGCTTCACGGGCGACATCTTTGATAGTGATCGCTGCCTTGTTCACTTCGCCGCCCTCCACGGCTTAGAGATCTGGGCTTGGCGCGGAATGTAAGCGTTTTCAAACCCGGATGTAAACACTACGTTAGCCTCATGTCGTACGGCGGTAACCAAAAGCTGTCCATGGCGGCCCTATCCGGGACCTACCAGGACAAGGCGGGACAAGGGTTTCAGCGGTTTTTGACCGGTGTCTCGGCGCGAATGGACAACGCGTGGATATCGGTCTCCATCATCGTCCCCAGGGCCGCATAGACGGCCCGATGGCGCGCCAGCGGGAGCTTTCCTTCGAAGGCTGCGCTGACCACGTGCACCTTGAAGTGCCCCCGACCATCACGCGCGCCCTCGTGGCCGGCATGGCGATGACTGTCGTCCTTGACCTCCAGCAGCTCCGGATCCAGCGCCTGCTGCAGCGCCTCGCGGATACGCTCGACCCGGTTCATGGCAGGACCTTGCGGAACGGACGCACCTGGACGCGCACGTAGACGCCCGCCTCCACATAGGGATCGGCGGCGGCCCAGTCCTGGGCGTGGGTCAGCGAATCGAACGCGGCGATCACCACGCTGCCGCTGAAGCCGGCCGGGCCGGGATCTTCGCTGTCGATGGCCGGGCACGGGCCGGCCAGCAGCAGCCGGCCTTCATCCTGCAGGGCCTGCAGCCGGGCCAGATGGGCCGGGCGCGACGCCAGACGGGCGGCCAGCACATCGGTGCCGTCATAGCCTTCAATCACATACCACACGGGCAACTCCGAGGTCTTGTTGAATCGATCCCGCGCATTCTAGCGGGGCTGGCTGGACACTGGCGCCCCAACCCCGTAGTCTTAGCTCCATTGCACGTGGCTGGACGCAGCGCCCCGTCGGCCCCCGGCTCCACCGCCAGCCGACGACCGATCCACTGCCCCACACCAGCACACGTAGACGACCTCCCCGTAGTTCTGTCGCTGCCCATCGCGGCGCGCCTTGCTGTTTGAAGTGTGGAACCGCGCCGACCCAGGCGTGTCATGGCTTGCCATCCTGCCGCCCGGGACCGTTCCGGACGCTGGCATGGTGCGGCGACCGGTCCGTTGCAATACTGACGTCTATTTGATGACTGCCGAACTCGCGCCCGACGCGAACCCGCCAACCCGAGTGCCCGCCCCACAGCAGCAGGAAATGCCGCTGGCCGTGGTGCATGGACAGCCGGTCCTGCAGATCCCGCAGGACCTGTACATCCCACCGGACGCGCTGGAAGTCATCCTGGATGCCTTCGAAGGTCCACTGGACCTGCTGCTGTACCTGATCCGCCGGCAGAACCTGGACATCCTGGACATCCCGGTGGCCGAGATCACCCGCCAGTACGTCGAGTACATCAACGTCATGCAGGAGCTGCGCTTCGAACTGGCGGCCGAATACCTGGTGATGGCGGCGATCCTGGCCGAAGTGAAGTCGCGGATGCTGCTGCCGCGGCCGCCCAGCATCGAGGGCGAGGAAGCCGATCCACGCGCCGAGCTGGTGCGCCGGCTGCAGGAGTACGAACGTTTCAAGCAGGCCGCCGAAGGCATCGACAGCCTGCCCCGCCAGGACCGCGACACCACCGTGGCCCACGCCTTCGTCCCCGACCGCGCGGCCGTCAAGCTGCCGCCGCCGGTGGATCTGAAGGAAATGCTGATGGCGCTGCACGACGTGCTCAAGCGCGCCGAGCTGTTCACCGGCCACGCGATCAAACGCGAGGCACTGAGCGTGCGCCAGCGGATGGGCGACGTGCTGGGTCGTCTGGAAGACGGCAGGTTCTACCGGTTTGAAACGCTGTTCACCGCCGAAGAAGGCAAGCTGGGGGTGCTGGTCACCTTCCTGGCCCTGCTCGAACTGGCCAAGGAACAGCTGCTGGACATCGTCCAGGAAGCTCCGCTGGCGCCGATCTACGTCAAGTCCCTGGCCGCCGGCAACACCAACGAACCGCTGCAGTTCAACAGTGAGTTCGACGACAACGACGCCGCCAACGAATCCGACTGAGCACCCGACCCACGTATGGATCAACCGCTGATCAACCGTATTGTCGAAGGCGCCCTGCTGGCCGCCAGCGAGCCGTTGACGCTGGCGCAGCTGCAGGGTCTGTTCCCGGAAGAGGAACCGGCACCGCCGGGCAGCATCGAACGCGCGCTGGAACTGCTGCGCGAGGGCTGCCAGGATCGCGGCGTGGAACTGGTCGAGGTGGCCTCCGGCTTCCGCTTCCAGGTCACCAGCGAGGTGCACGGTTACATCACCCGGCTGTGGACCGAACGCAAGACCCGCTACACCCGCGCCACCCTGGAAACGCTGGCCCTGATCGCCTACCGCCAGCCGATCACCCGCGGCGAGATCGAACAGGTCCGCGGCGTGGCGGTCAGCAGCAACATCATCCAGGCCCTGGAAGAGCGTGAATGGATCCGCGTGATCGGCCACCGCGACGTGCCCGGCAAGCCGGCGCTGTTCGGCACCACCAAGGGCTTCCTGGATTATTTCGGCCTCAAGCGCCTGGACGAACTGCCGCCGCTGTCCGAGCTGCGCGACCTGGGTGAGCTGGAACCGCAGCTGCCGCTGGACAGCGAAGGCCAGCCGGCCGGCCGCCTGCCCGCAGGCGCGGCGACACCGGATGCGGCGCTGGACAGCGACGCGGCCAACGACGACGACGCCCCGGCGCCGACGGACCCTGCGGAGCCGCTGGATCCTGCAGCGCCGGTGGATCCTGCAGACCCGGTGGACCCGGCCGCCGCCCGCCTGGCCGCCCGCGTGGCGCTGGCCTCGGCGCGGCTGGCGGAGCAGCCGGCAGATCCGGACAATAGCGAAGCTTCCGCCGATGCGGACGCTTCGGACACCCCATCCCATGCGCCGTTGTCGCCTGCCGACGACGACGCGGATACGACCGCCAGCGATGGCGAACCCGATACCGCGCCGGGAGAGCGCGCGGCGCCCCAGAACGAAACCGAAAACAACGCCGTCGCGAAGACGACCGTGGCTGTTGACGAAGCCGATCCCGAACCAGAGGCCGACGCATCCGTTGCCGGCCGGAGCCAAGTAAATGAGTGACACCCCCCGCAAGCCGTCGTTGAACAAGCTTTCGCTCAAGCGCGAAACCGCCTCCGAACAGCCCAAGCTCGAAGAGCGCCTGCACAAAGTGCTGGCGCAGGCAGGCCTGGGTTCGCGCCGCGCGCTGGAACAGCGCATCGCCGATGGCCTGGTCAAGGTCAACGGCGAGGTCGCGCAGACCGGCCAGTCGATCAAGAGCGGCGACAAAGTCGAACTGGACGGCCGTGGCTTCGTGGCCACCGCGCTGACCGAAACGTCGCGCGTGCTGGCCTACAACAAGCCGGAAGGCGAAGTGACCACGCGCGAAGATCCCGAAGGTCGCCCGACCGTGTTCGAAGCGCTGCCTGCCCTGAAGGGCGCGCGCTGGATCGCGATCGGCCGCCTGGACATCAACACCACCGGCCTGCTGCTGGCGACCACCGATGGTGAGCTGGCCAACGCGATGATGCATCCCTCCTACGAGGTCGAGCGCGAATACGTGGTGCGCGTGCGTGCCCCGGAAGGCGAAGAGAAGGTGCCGGACAGCATCGTCGACCGCCTCGCCCGTGGCGTCGCGCTGGAAGACGGCCCGGCCAAGTTCGACGAGATCGAACGCATCGGCGGCACCGACTCGCACGACTGGTTCCGCGTGGTCGTCAAGGAAGGCCGCAACCGCGAAGTGCGCCGCCTGTGGGAATCGCAGGGCTGCCAGGTCAGCCGCCTGAAGCGCACCCGCTACGGCAAGGTGAGCCTGCCGCGCGAACTGCTGCGTGGCCAGTCGGTCGAACTGCCGGCCAAGCAGGTCGAAGCGCTGCGCGCCGAACTGAAGCTGGAAGAAGGCGCGCCGTCGGCGCTGACCCTGCAGCCGGTGATCGGCCAGCGCCGCGCCGCCAAGACCACTGTGCGCGTCTCGCGCGAGGGTGGCCGTGGCAACGCCTACGTCAACGGCCACAACTCGGCCGATGAAGGCCGCGAACTGCGTCGTTTCGACAACGTGCGCGAAGAGCGCGGCCGTGGCCGCGGCGGCAAGGGCGGCGGCTTCAAGGGTGGCCTGACGGTCAGCGGCGAAGCAGCAGCCAAGCAGTCGCAGCGCCCGTTCAAGGCGCGCCCGGACAAGGGCAACCGTGCGCTGCCGGAAGGCAACCCGGCCGCGTTCCGCAGCTGGTATGTGCCCGACGGTGTCAGCACCGGCCCGAGCGGCCACCGCAATGCCGGCCCGGGCGCTGCCCGTGGCCCGGGTGCGCGCGGTCCGGGTGCCGGCGCAGGCGCCGGCGGCCAGGGCCGTCCGTACGGCAAGCCGAAGGGTCCGGGTGGCGCAGGCGGCCCGGGTCGCGGCAGCTACGGTGGCGGCGCTGAAGGCCGCGGCGGTTATGCCGGCGGTGGCGAAAGCCGTGGCGGTTATGGCGGCCAGGGCCGTCCGGCCGGTCCGGGCGGCGGTGGCAACCGCGGCGCCCAGGGTGGCCAGGGTCCGTCCCGCCATCCGTATGGCCATCCGGGCAATGCGCCGAGCTTCCCGTCCGACCACGCCAATCCGGGCGCCAGCCCGTACGGCAGCGCGCGCCCGGCGGGCAACCGCGGTCCGGGTGGTCCGGGTGGCAACCGTGGCCCGGGCGGCGCCAATGCGCGCGGTCCTGGCGGCAATCGCGGCCCCGGTGGTCCGGGCGGCAACCGGGGCCCGGCTGGTCGCGGTCCGGGCGGCCCGGGCGGTCGTCCCGGCGGCAACCGTGGCCCGGGCGGCGGCGGTCACCGTGGTGGCGGCCCGCGCGGCGGCTGATCAGTGACACAAAAAAACCCCGGCTTCGGCCGGGGTTTTTTGTTGGGTCCGCGCGGGCGGCGATCAACCCGGTCGTGTAGAGCCACCCATGGGTGGCTGCGCGTCATGCCGGAGACGGTGGTGCAGCCACGCGTGGCGTGGCTCTACCTCAACGTCGCTCGATGGTGAAGCGGCCTACACCCACGCCCAGGTCCCAACCCTTGCCGGTGCCCGCCAGGGCCAGTGAGATATCGCCCTTGGTCATGACCTGAGCATTGCTGGATTTGTCAGCGCCTGCGTGCGCTTCAACGGCGGCATAGGAGCCGATCAGGTCGTTGACCGAGTAGGCGCCGGAGAACTTGCCCTTGCCATCGACGATCTTGGACTTGCCCACGGTGAGGCCGCCGCCCTTGGCGGTGATCTTGACCGGAATGCGTGCGCCGTTGTCGCACTGGATGGTGCCCGTGCCGGAAGCGGTCTTGTACAGCACCGACCACCCGGCCAGGTTGTAGTGCAGCTCGCAATCGATGTTGCCGGCGGCCTGCGCAGCCGGGACGGCCGAGATACCAGCCAATGCGATCAATGCCAGGGAGAACTTCTTCATGCGGGTCCGCTCGTACTGAAGGGGTAACGCGCCGAATCTAGCAGCGTGCGCGTGTGGCGCGGATGATGCACTCCACGCGCATCCGGCGTCTGTTCAGCCCGAGCGGCCCCGGTAGTGCCGGCCGCTGGCCGGCTCCAGGCAATCCTGCAACGCCCATGAGATCCGGCCGCTGGCCGGCTCCAGGCAATCCTGCAACGTGCAGAGCCGGCCAGCGGCCGGCACTACCGTTTCAGCTGCGTTCCTGCAGGCTGAAGCTGTCCGCATCAAGCATCGCCGGGAAGCGCGCGCGGTGCGCGGCCAGGGCCGCTGCCGAGATGGCGGTGGTGACCACCTGCTCGCGTTCGCGCACTTCCACCTGTGGCTGGCCCAGGAAATCGATCACGGCACTGTCGCCGGCGTAATGCAGCTCGTTGCCGTCCACGCCGATCCGGTTGACCGCCGCCACGTAGCAGAGGTTCTCGATCGCGCGCGCGCGCAGCAGCGTCTTCCAGGCGTAGGCGCGTGCCGAGGGCCAGTTGGCCACGAAAATCTGCAGATCGAAATCCAGCTGGTCGGCGCGCTCTACGTTGTAACGGTTGCGGCAGAACACCGGGAAACGCAGGTCATAGCAGACCTGCGGATTGATCCGCCAGCCCTTCCACTCCACGCTCAGGCGCTGCCGGCCGGCGGCATAGCGCTCATGCTCGCCGCCGTAACGGAACAGGTGGCGCTTGTCGTAGTACTGCAGCTCGCCATCCGGCGTGGCCCACAGCAGACGGTTGTAGACGCCCTCGCCTACCCGCAGCTGCACGCTGCCGGTCACCGCCGCGCCCAGCCGCACGGCCTGCTCGCGGATCCACGCCACGGTCGGGCCGTCCATGCCTTCGGCCTTGTCGATGGCGTCGTTGGAGAAGCCACTGGTGAAGGTTTCCGGCAGGATCACCAGATCGGTCTGCCCGGCCAGCGGCGCCAGCAGCGCGCCGTAATGGGCGCGGTTGCCGGCCGGGTCGTGCCAGCGAGTGTCGCCCTGGACCAGGGAAATGCGCAGGTCCTGCAGCTCGGTCACTGTGCTCATCACAGGGCCCGCAGGCGTTCGATCGCCGCGTCCATCGTGGCGTCGTTCTTGGCAAAGCACAGGCGAACCAGGCGCTGGCCGGCGGGCGCGGTCTCATAGAACGGCGACAGCGGGATCGCCGCCACGCCCTTCTCGATCGTCAGCCACTTCACGAATTCGTGGTCGGGCAGATCGCTGATCGCCGAGTAATCCACCAGCTGGAAATAACCGCCCGGCACCGGCAGCGCCTTGAGCCGGGTACCGGCCAGCTGCTCGCGGAAGCGGTCGCGCTTGGCCTGGTAGAACGCGCCCAGTTCCAGATGATGCTGCGGCTCGTCGCGGATCATCGCGGCGAAGCCGTACTGGGCCGGCCCGAAACTGGTGAAGGTGTTGTACTGGTGCACCTTGCGGAATTCGGCGGTCATCGCCGGCGGCGCGATCGCATACCCGATCTTCCAGCCGGTGCAGTGGTAGGTCTTGCCGAAGCTGGAAATCACGAACGCGCGCTCGCGCAGTTCCGGATGACGCAGCGAGGATTCGTGGCGGCGACCGTCGTAGATGATGTGCTCGTACACCTCATCGGAGATCAGGTAGATGTCGGTGCCGCGCAGCACATCGGCCAGGGCCTGCATGTCATCGGCCGTGAGCATCGCGCCGGACGGGTTGTGCGGGGTGTTGACCATCAGCAGGCGGGTGCGCGGGCTGATCGCCGCACGCACGCGGTCCCAGTCCACCGCGAAGGTCTGCGGGTCCAGCGGTACGTGCACGGCGCGCGCACCGGCCAGGTCGATCGCCGGTTCGTAGCAGTCGTAGGCCGGGTCGAGCACGATCACTTCCTCGCCCGGGCGGACCACGGCGTGGATGGCATTGAAGATCGCCTCGGTGGCGCCGCTGGTGACGGTGATCTCGGTGTCCGGATCAACCTGCGCGCCGTACAGATCCAGCGACTTCTGCGCGATGGCCTGGCGCAGCGGCGCCACGCCGGTCATCGGCGGGTACTGGTTGAGCCCGCCCTGCATCGCGGCGATGGTTTCATCGATCAGCCGCTGCGGTGCGGAGAAATCCGGAAAGCCCTGACCAAGGTTGACCGCGCCGTGTTCGGCAGCGAGCTGGGACATCACGGTGAAGATGGTGGTGCCCACCTTGGGCAGCTTGGTTTGCGGTTGCATCGGCAGCACGGAAAGAACCGGGGGAACTCCCAGTGTACGCAAATCATCCGACCCGTTCCCCCGATACAATGGCGGCCCATTCCGGTGCAAAGATCCCGCCCCTTGAACGCCCCTCCGTTGCTGGCCGCGCATGGCCTTGGCTTCAGTCGCAACGACGAACCCGTCTTCGGCCCGCTGGACCTGCACGTGGATGCCGGTGAAGCCCTGCTGGTGCAGGGCGACAACGGTGCCGGCAAGACCACCCTGCTGCGGGTGCTGGCCGGGCTGCTGCGCGCCGGCAGCGGCCAGGTGGAGATCGATGGCAAGCGCGCCGGGCACAAGGAGCGCGCCCACTATGTGGCCTATCTCAGCCACCTGCCCGCACTCAAGCCGGACCTGGACACGCTGGAGAACCTGCATTTCCTGTGCGGACTGCACGGCCGCCGCGCCCGCCAGATGCCCGGCAACGCGCTGGCGATCGTCGGCCTGGCCGGCTATGAAGACACCCTGGTGCGACAGCTCTCGGCCGGCCAGAAGCGCCGCCTGGCGCTGGCCCGCATCTGGCTCTCGCCCGCGCCGCTGTGGCTGCTCGATGAGCCCTACGCCAATCTCGACCTGGACGGCATCAACCTGGTGAACCGCATGATTTCCGCGCACCTGCGCAGCGGCGGCGCCGCCCTGGTCACCACCCACGGCGCCTACGCGGCCCCCCCGGTGCGCACGCGCCTGCTGACCCTGGGAGCGGCGGCATGATCGCGCCAGGAACCGAACCGGGTCTGTGGCAGACCGCGCGGGCCCTGATTGCCCGCGACATGCGCCTGCTCTGGCGGCGCCGCGGCGATGCGCTGCAGCCCTTGCTGTTCGCACTGCTGGTGGTGGTGCTGTTCGCACTGGCGCTGGGCCGCGACCCGGAGGCGATGGCGCGCGTGGCCGCGGCGGTGATGTGGCTGGCGGTGCTGCTGGCCGGCCAGCTGGCGCTGGACTCGCTGTTCCGCAGCGATGCCGAAGATGGCTCGCTGGAGCAATGGCTGCTGGCCCCGGTTCCGCTGGCCTGGCTGGTCCTGGTGCGGGTGCTGGTGCACTGGGTCACCACCGCCCTGCCGTTGATCGTGATGTCGCCGCTGCTGGCGGAAATGCTGCATCTGCCGCATGACCAGCTGCCGATGTTGCTGGCATCGTTGCTGCTGGGAACGCCGTTGTTGAGCCTCATCGGCGGGGTGGTCGCCGCGCTGACGGTCGGCATCCGGCGCTCTGGTATTCTCGTGGCGCTGCTGGCCCTGCCGCTGTATGTGCCGGTGCTGGTGTTCGGCGCGGGCAGCGTGGCCGCGGTCGCCCGCGGCCAGGACCCGATCGGCGCCCTGCTGATGCTGGGCGCCGGGCTGGTGGTGGCGCTGGTGCTGGCCCCGCTGGCGACAGCCGCGGCGATCCGCATCTCGCTGAGTTGAGCGGTATGGCGTACTGTCGGTGGCGTGTGCTGTGTTGTGAGCGTTACCTGCCTCCGCGTCATCCGTTGCCGAGCCACTCCACGTCCGTTTCATCGCCGCCTTTCGTTGGATAGCCACTGCCGCATGCACCCGATCGTCCGATGGTTCCACCAACTCGGTTCCCCGCCCACCTTCGACCGCTTCGCCGCGCGCTGGTCGCGGGTGTTCTACCTGGCGGCGGTACCGGTGCTGCTGGTCGGTATCTGGCAGGCGCTGGCCGTCGTGCCGGCTGATTCCAAGCAGCTGGACAGTTTCCGCATTCTTTACATCCACGTCCCCAGCGCGTGGATGAGCCTGTTCGTGTTCGCGCTGATGGCGCTGTACGCGGCGATCGCGCTGATCTGGCGGATCAAGACCTGCGAGGTACTGGCGATGGCCTGCGCCCCGCTCGGCGCCGGCTTCACCCTGATCACCCTGCTGACCGGCAGCATCTGGGGCAAGCCGACCTGGGGCACCTGGTGGGACTGGGACCCGCGCATGACCACCGAGCTGATCCTGCTGTTCCTGTACCTGGGCGTGATCGGCCTTTACCACGCCATCGAGGACCGTCGCAGCGCCGCGCGCGCGGCGGGCCTGCTGTCCATCGTCGGGGTGAGCCTGCTGCCGGTGATCCGCTATTCCGTGGAATGGTGGGGCAGCCTGCACCAGGGCCAAACCATCCGCCTGTTCGGCGAGTCCACGCTGGATGCCAGCATGGCGCTGCCACTGTGGCTGATGGTGATCGGCACCAAGCTGTGGTTCGCCGGCTCCCTGCTGGCCAAGGCCCGCGCCGACAACCTGCTGCGCGAGGCCGGCAAGGCCTGGGTCACCGCCGGCACCCGTGCACCGCTGGAGGACACCCGCCCATGACCCACCTGCCCTACGTGATCGCCGCCTATGCGGTGTTCGTGCTGGTGCTGGGCAGCGATGCCATCGGTTCCTGGCTGCGCCTGCGCTGGGCGCGCCGCCTGGCCGCGCGCCGCCAGCAGCGCCAGCAGGCCCGCACGGCCGCCGGCAGCGCACCGCCGCTCGCGCCGGAGCTGACCCGATGAATCCGGTCCGGCGTCGCCGCCTGCTCTGGGTGATGCTGCTGGTGCTGGCCTCCGGTCTGGCGACCGCGCTGGTGGCGATGGCCCTGCAACGCAATATCGCCTACCTGTACACGCCCTCCGAAGTGCTGCGCGGTGATGCCGGCGACCATGCCCGGTTCCGCCTGGGCGGCATGGTGGTCAAAGGCTCGCTGCAGCGCGCACCCGGCTCGCTGGATGCGCACTTCGTGGTGACCGATGGCGATGCCACCCTGCCGGTGGTCACCTCGCGGATCCTGCCGGACCTGTTCGCCGAGGGCACCGCCGTGGTCGCCACCGGGCGCCTGCAGGACGGCCGCTTCGTCGCCGAAGAAGTGCTGGCCAAGCACGACGAAACCTACATGCCCAAGGAAGTAGCCGACAAAATGGGCCAGGCGCACACCAAGCACGATGTGCCCGTGCCGGCACCGGAGACGTACTGAGTGCTGCCGGAACTGGGGCAGATCCTGCTGGTCACCGCGCTGTTGATGGCCGTGCTGCAGACCGTGCTGCCGTTGTGGGGCGCCCATCGTGGCCGCGCCACGTGGATGGCGGTGGCGCGACCGGCGGCGTACGCCCAGCTGGCGCTGCTGCTGGGCGCGTTCGGCGTGCTGACAGCAGCCTTCGTCACCCAGGATTTCTCGGTGCGCTATGTGGCCGAGAATTCCAACTCGCTGCTGCCGCTGGCCTACCGTTACTCCGCGGTCTGGGGCGCGCATGAAGGCTCGCTGCTGCTGTGGGCGCTGGTGCTGGCGCTGTGGTGCGGCGCAGTTGCGCTGTGGTCCAAGCGGCTGCCGGCCGAGGTCTGCGCGCGCGTGCTCGGGGTGCTCGGCATCATCAGCATCGGCTTCCTCGCGTTCTTGATCTTTACCTCCAATCCCTTCGCGCGGCTCATTCCGGCGCCGCTGGAAGGACGTGACCTCAACCCGCTGCTGCAGGATCCCGGGCTGATCATCCACCCGCCGATGCTGTACATCGGCTACGTGGGTTTCTCGGTGCCGTTCGCATTCGCGATCGCCGCGCTGCTGGAAGGCCGCGTGGACGCGCGCTGGCTGCGCTGGACGCGGCCGTGGACCAACGTGGCCTGGAGCTTTCTGACCATCGGCATCGCACTGGGCAGCTGGTGGGCGTATTACGAACTGGGCTGGGGCGGCTGGTGGTTCTGGGATCCGGTCGAGAACGCCAGCTTCATGCCCTGGCTGGCCGGTGCGGCGCTGATCCACTCACAGGCCGTCACTGAAAAGCGCGGCAGTTTCGCCAGCTGGACGCTGCTGCTGGCGATCGCTGCCTTCGCACTGTCGCTGCTCGGCACCTTCCTGGTGCGCTCGGGCGTGCTGACCAGCGTGCACTCGTTCGCCGCCGATCCCTCGCGCGGCACCTTCATCCTGATCTTCCTGGCGCTGGTGATCGGCGGCGCGCTGCTGCTGTACGCGCTGCGCGCCGGTGCGCTGACGAGTGACGACCCGCGCCGCGGCTTCCTGCCGACCTCGCGCGAGACCCTGCTGCTGGCCAACAACCTGCTGCTCGCCGCGGCCTGCGGCATGGTCCTGCTCGGCACGCTGTACCCGTTGCTGGCCGATGCCCTGGGTCTGGGCAAGGTGTCGGTGGGGCCGCCCTACTTCGGCACGCTGTTCGTGGTGTTGATGGCGCCGCTGGTGGCGCTGCTGCCGTTCGGGCCGCTGGTCAACTGGCAGCG
Organism: Stenotrophomonas sp. AS1; assembly: GCF_048957655.1. Lineage (NCBI taxonomy): Bacteria > Pseudomonadati > Pseudomonadota > Gammaproteobacteria > Lysobacterales > Lysobacteraceae > Stenotrophomonas > Stenotrophomonas sp. AS1. The sequence continues at coordinate 49,518 of NZ_JARVXM010000003.1, forward strand.
CGACCAGGCCTCGCGCCGGTTGGCGATGCTGGCCCCGTGGGCCGGGCTGGCCGTGCTGCTCGGCGTGGTCGCCTACTTCATGGCGCCGCAGGGCGCGTTGAAGACCGCCGCCGGCGTGACCGGTGCGGCCTGGGTGGCGCTGGGTACCGGGCGCTTCGTCTGGACCCGCCTGCGCGGCAATGGGAAGTTCACCGCCGAAATGGTCGGCATGCTGCTTGCCCACGGTGGCGTGGCCGTGTTCCTGGCCGGCGCGCTGCTGGTGGAGGCCTTGAACGTGCAGCGCGAAGTCGCGCTGGCCCCCGGCCAGTCGCTCGTGGTGGGCACGTACGAGGTGCGTTTTGAAGGCGTGGACCACCAGCAGGGACCGAACTACGTGGCCGATCGCGGCCACCTGCGCGTGCTCCAGCATGACCGCCAGCTGGCCCTGCTGCATCCGGAAAAACGCCTGTACGCCAGTGGCGGGCAGGTGATGACCGAGGCCGGCATCCACGCCCGTCTCAACGGGGATGTTTACGTGGCACTCGGCGAGTCGCTGGGCAACAATGCATGGGCCGTGCGCGTGCACATCAAACCGTTCGTCCGCTGGATCTGGCTGGGCGCGCTGCTGATGGCGCTGGGTGGTTTCGTCACCGCTGCCGATCGTCGTTTCCGTCGTCTCTAGGAGTTTCCCGTGTCCGATCCCCGCCCCGCCTCCCGTCCGCTGCCGCCCGTGGCCATCGTCATCGGGGTGCTGTTCTTCTTCGGGCTGCTGGGGCTGATGATCTACGGGGTGATGAAATCCGGCGCACCGGACCGCGACGTGCTGCCCTCGGCGCTGATCGGCAAGCCGGCCCCGGCCTTCGAACTGCCGGTGTTGCACGATCCACAGATCAAGGTCAGCAGCACCGAGCTGCGCGGCGCCCCGTATGTGCTCAATGTCTGGGGCAGCTGGTGCGCGGCCTGCCGTGACGAACATCCGATCCTGACCCGATTCGCCGAAACCAAGCGCGTGCGCGTGATCGGCTACAACTGGAAGGACGAGCCGGCCGATGCGCTGCGCTGGCTGGAACAGCTGGGCAATCCGTTCGTGCTGGTGCTGAGCGACATCGAAGGCCGCACTGCGATCGACTGGGGCGTCACCGCCGCGCCCGAGACCTTCCTGGTCGACGCCAGCGGCGTGGTGCGCTGGAAGTACAGCGGCGCGCTCAGCCAGCGCGTGATCGATACCCAGCTGATCCCGGAACTGGAAAAGGTGGAGCGTGCCCATGCCGATGCCCAGCCGCAGCTGCCCGCTTCGCCGTAACCGCCTTGTCCGGCTGGCCAGCGTCGCGCTGATCGCGCTGACGCTGGCCGTGGCGTTGCCGGTGATGGCGCAGGCCGTCTCCGACCCGACCCCGTTGCAGTACCGCGACGCCGCCGAGGAAGCCCGTTTCCATGCGCTGGCTGCCGAGCTGCGCTGCGTACAGTGCCAGAACCAGTCGCTGGCCGATTCCAATGCGCAGATCGCGCACGACCTGCGCCGGGAAGTGCTGGTGCTGATGCAGCAGGGCAACAGCGATGCACAGATCAAGCAGTTCCTGGTCGACCGCTATGGCGAGTTCGTGCTGTACCGGCCGCCGATGGAGGCCCGCAATGCGCTGCTCTGGTTCGGCCCGCCGGTGGCATTGCTGATCGGTGCCGGCGTATTGATCTGGGTGGTGCGCCGTCGCAGCCGTGGGATCGAACCGATGGACAAGAGCGAGGAGCGCTGGTGAGTCTCTGGATGGCCCTGAGCGCTGCGGTCGTCGCCGCTGCCGTCGCTGCACTCGTGTTGCGGCCGCTGCGTGCAGGCGGCCAACGCGGCCCCTTCGTGATCGCGATGCTGGCCCTTGGGTTGGCCGGTGGCGCGCTGTACCTGCTGGTCGGCACGCCGGATGCCGCCGAGCGGACCGCGGCCAACGACGAGCCCGCCACGCTGGAAGATGGCGTCCAGGCGTTGGAGCAGGCGCTGGCGAAAGATCCGCAACGCGCCGATGGCTGGGCACTGCTCGGCCGCTCGCAGCTGGCGCTGGGCAAGCTGGACGAGGCCACGGCGGCGTTCGACCGGGCCGTGCGGCTCGCGCCGGACGACCCTGGCGTGCTGGTCGAAGCGGCCCAGGCACGGGCCCAGGCAGCGCCGGGCAAACAATTCGATGACCAGGGCCTGCAGTGGCTGCGCCACGCCAACGCGCTCGCGCCGGAGAGCGAACGCGCTGGCTGGCTGATCGGCATCGCGCTGCGTCAGCGCGGGCAGGACGCCGAGGCTGCGGCCGCCTGGGAAGCCCTGCTGCCACGGCTGGAGCCGGGCGCGGCGCGCGCGCTGCGCGAGCAGATCGCCATCGCGCGCAGCAATGCCGGCCTCCCGCCCCTGCCGGAGACGCCGGCCCCTGCGGCGGCCCCTGCGGCGGCCGGGAACCACGCGCTCGCGGTACAGGTGCGGTTCGCGTCGGAAACCGCTCCGGATCCGGCGCTGGCCAACGCCACGGTGTTCGTGATCGCGCGCGCACCCGACGGCCCGCCGATGCCGATCGCCGTACAGAAACATCCGGCCAGCCGGTTGCCGTTGGTGGTCACGCTCGGCGATGGCGACAGCCCGATGCCGACCAGCACGCTGTCGCAGGTGCAGGAGGTGGAGGTCTTCGCGCGGCTGTCGCGTTCGGGCCAGGCCAACCGCCAGCCGGACGATGTGGAAACCGCCCCGGTACGGGTGCGCCTGCCGCATGCCGGGCCGGTGCCACTGGTGTTTGATCGCCCTTGATCGGTGCGCGGCCGCGACGCAGCGTGCCGCCCACCACCACGGCGCCATCGCGGCGCCCGGCTAAAATGCGCGCATGACTGAATTCATTCCCCCCGGCACCCGCTACCACGCCCTGCCCTCGCCGTTCGCGTTCAAGCGCGGCGGTGAGCTGCGCGATGCCCACGTGGCTTACGAAACCTGGGGCACGCTCGACGCGGACGCCGGCAATGCGGTGTTGATCGTCACCGGGCTCTCCCCCGATGCGCATGCCGCGGCCAACGCCGACAACCCGGCCGCCGGCTGGTGGGAGGCGATGGTCGGCCCGGGCAAGCCGATCGATACGGATCGCTGGTTCGTGATCTGCGTGAACTCGCTGGGCAGCTGCAAGGGATCGACCGGCCCGGCCAGCATCGATCCGGCCACCGGCGAGCTGTATGGCCTGCGCTTTCCCGAGCTGTCGATCGAAGATGGCGCGCGTGCGGCGGTGGAGGTGGTGCGCGCATTGGGCGTCACCGAACTGGCCTGCGTGATCGGCAATTCGATGGGCGGGATGACCGCGCTGGCGCTGCTGTTGCTGCATCCGGGCATCGCACGCAGCCATATCAACATTTCCGGCAGTGCCCAGGCGCTGCCGTTCTCGATCGCGATCCGCTCGCTGCAGCGCGAGGCGATCCGGCTTGATCCGCAGTGGAATGGCGGTCGCTACACCGACCAGGCCTACCCGGAATCGGGCATGCGCATGGCGCGCAAGCTCGGCGTGATCACCTATCGATCCGCCCTGGAATGGGATGGCCGCTTCGGCCGCGTGCGGTTGGATTCGGACCAGGCTGATGACGATCCGTTCGGCTTGGAGTTCCAGGTCGAAAGCTACCTGGAAGGCCACGCCCGCCGCTTCGTGCGCTTCTTCGATCCCAACTGCTATCTGTACCTGAGCCGCTCGATGGACTGGTTCGACCTGGCCGAATACGCCGACGGCGACGTCATGGCCGGGCTGGCGAAGATCCAGGTGGACAAGGCGCTGGCGATCGGCGCCAACACCGACATCCTGTTCCCGGTGCAGCAGCAACAGCAGATCGCCGACGGCCTGCGCGCCGGCGGTGCAGATGCGCAGTTCATCGGGCTGGATTCGCCGCAGGGCCATGATGCGTTCCTGGTCGACTTCGCCCGGTTCGGCCCGGCGGTCAGCGGGTTCCTGCACGGGCTGTGACGCGTGCGCGCCGCTATCTGGCGCTGGCGGTGATCGGCGCGGTGATCGCGATGGCGGTGACTGGGCTGTTACCGCAGTGGCTGGCCGCATGGTACGCACTCACCAGTGCTGTCGCCTTTGCGCTCTACGGGCATGACAAACGTGCCGCACGCCTGGGCAACTGGCGCACACCCGAACGCACCCTGCAACTGCTGGCCTTCGCGGGCGGTTGGCCTGGCGCGTTGCTGGGCCAGTCGGTGTTCCGCCACAAGCATCGCAAGAGCGCCTTCCAATGGGTGTTCGCCCTGTGCGTGCTGGCCAACGTCTTGGCGCTTGCGGTGCTGCTGCGGGCATGACCCTGGAACATTGCGTGCACGCAGCGCTGCTTCATGGCGACGAGCGAAGCCACGCAGCCGCCATGTCGATGGCGTCCTGATCACTTGAAACGCGCTCCTCGGGTTTTATCCCGTCCAGATAGGCTTCACCCGAGCGATCAAGCATCACGGCCCTCGTCAACCGCAGCGCGCCACCATCAGGCAGCGGATAGGAACGGTTGGCCGTTGCGAGACCGGCCGTCGGCTGCCCGAAGAATCGGGTGCCAGGGCGGGCCCGGAAGGCGACGGCCACCGCTTCTCCAGAGCTTGCCGTCTTCGGGCCGACGAGAACGGCCACGCGGCTGCTGGAAAGGTCGACTGCGCAGGCACGGCCGGCGCGTGGGCGCCACGCGGTGGCAACGCCCTCCCGGTCCCGGAATGCGCCGATGCTTCCGTTGCCCAGCAACGCGTGCAGCCCGCTCAGCATCGGCCACATGTTGCCGCCCGTGTTCTGGCGAAGATCGACGATCCAGCCCTTGGCTGACGTCGGCGCCAATCGTTCGATGTGCTCACAGAGCCCGGTGGTAAACGCTTCAGCGGCAGTGGCTTCGGTCCCGCGCAGGCCCGGCACCAGGACGTAGCCGATGTCCTGCATCTGTCTGGCCTCGATGTCTCTCGATGCAACAGCGGACTGGCGGTAGGCGGCGGCTTCCCTGGGGTGTTGCAGGAAGCTATGGCGATCTGCCAGCAGATCCAGAACCGCTCTGATGCTGCCATAGGCCTCTTGTGCGGGGAGGCGTTTCAGTGCCGGCGTCAGACGCGTCTGCTGCTCGGCTTCCCAATCGACGTTCGCGGCGTTCAACGCATTGTCGCGAATGGCAGCGAGGGCGTACTCCACCATGTCATAGGCGGACACTCCGCCCGACGTGGCCGCCTCCGCCGTCAGCGTCATCTTCTCGACAACGACATGCCCGGCACTGTCCAATGTTGCACCGAGCTTGAGGCTGGTCGTTCCGGACGGAATGTACAGCCGGAGTTCTCTCGCCTGTGGCCCCTCACCGGCGCGCACGGGCGTGCCAGCCGAGCTTGCAAACGCCAATCGGCCGTTTGCCCCGTCCGCACGCATCCACAGCGCGGCACGGCCTGCGCCATCCTTGACCGACATGGTGCCGGCCAGAACCACCTCCCGGCCCCGGTAAGGAGCTGCATCCATCGCGGTGATGGCGCCGACGAAGTTTTCCGTGCCGGTCGATTCGGCGGACACGCTGAGCGCCCCACCCTGGGTTTCCAGAATGTCGCCCGTGCCCCATGTGATCGAATTCACGCTGGTGCCTTTCCAGACGGTGTCCGCCGATGCGCCACCGCTGAAGAGACCCAGCAAAAGGACGAATGCGACCCTGCGATTCATGCTCAACATCCTTGTTCACGTTGAACCACGATCCTAGGTCAAGCGCATTGCATTGGCCAGACAGTTCGCAGGCACTGTGCTTCCTGCGGTCCTTCAGGAAGAAGGCTTATGTCAGCTTTCCATCCCGCAAACGATAACTGCGATGCACGATGCCGTCCGGCAGTTCGTCGTGGGTGATCATCAACAGACTGCGGTTGCCCAGCGCCGCGACCATGTCGTGCAACAACGCATGCGCGGTATCCACGTCCAGGCCTTCGGTCGGTTCGTCCAGCAGCAGGATCGGCGCATCACGCAGCAGCGCACGTGCCAGCGCCAGGCGCCGCGCCTGCCCGGCCGACATGGTCGCGCCGTTCTCGCCCACCCATGCCGAGAGCCCGCCGATCTGTTCGGCCCACGCCTGCAGTCGTACCTCTGCCAACACCTGCCACAGGCGCGCGTCGCTGGCCGCTACATCGCCCAGCCGCAGGTTGTCCGCCACCGTGCCGGCGAACACCGGCGCATTCTGCGGCAGCCAGGCGATCTGGCGGTGCCAGTCGGCCTGCGCGAATCCGCGGATATCGGCATCGCCGTAACGCACGCTGCCCGCCTCGGGATCCCATAGCCGCAGCAACAACGAGGACAGCGTGGTCTTGCCACTGCCGCTGTCACCGCGGATCGCGATCCGTTCGCCCGGCGCGAGCTGCAGCTGCACCTGGTCCAGCAGCACCCTCGCCTGGCCGGGCCAACGGAACACTACCTGATCAAACTGCAGCGTGGCCGGCACCGCGGGCACGGCCACCGGCGCCTGCGCCTCGACCACGCCCGGCGCCTGATCCACGATGGCCTCCAGCCGCACCGCGGCGACGCGGCCAGACAACCACGACTGCCAGGCCAGACCGATGCCGGCCCACAGCTCCAGCAGTGCGACAGTGAGGAACACCAGCGCGGCGGCCAACGCGGCATCCACACTGCCGCGCTCGAAGGCCTGCAGGGCCAGCCACAGCATCGCCACCAGCCCCCCCGCGGCGCACAGGCCATGCAGCGCGTTGCCGCTGATCAGGCGCCAGCGACGGCGCTTGTCACGTGACTTCAGCTGCTTGGACGCCACCAGCACGCGCTGGTTCCAATGCTCGCGCGCCTGCAGCGCGGCGAGGTCGGCCGCGCCTTCCAGGCCTTCGAACGATTGCGTGCGCAGCTGCGCGCGGTGCAGCGCGCGGTCACGCTCCTGGTCCGCGGCGCCGCGCACGGTCAACCACGGCACGCCGACGCCGATCAGCACTGCGAGCAGCGCCAGCAGACCGGCCGCCGGCGGATAGATGATGCCGGCCGCTACCACCGCGACCAGCGAGATGCCACCGAGCGCCAGCAGCGGGCCGATCGCGCGCACCAGCAGACCGTCGACCTCGCCGATATCGGACATCAGCCGCGCCAGCAGTTCACCGGTGCGCACCCCTGCCAACCGTGCCGGCGCCAGCGGCAGCGCGCGACGGAAGAACCACACGCGCAGGTCGCGGGCGATGCGCAGGGTGACATCGTGGCCCACCAGCTTTTCGAAGTAGCGCGACACGATCCGCGCCATGGTCAGCCCGCGGATGCCCGCTGAGGGCGAGAAGAAGTTGAAGCCATTGCCGAGCCCGGCGGCCCCGGCCAAGGCGGCGGCGGTCAGGAACCCGCCGGACAGCCCGAGCAACGCAGTGCCGGCCAGCATCGTGGTCCACAGCAGCAGCACGGTCAGCAGCAGCCGGCCGCGGTGCCGGGCGAACACCCCCTTCAGCGAATCGATCCGGGCAGCCTTCATGGCGACACCTCCGAGGCCAGGCGTGCACCGCCAGCGGTCAATGTCAGGCGGGTGTCGGCCCACCGCATGGCGGTTTCGCTGTGGGTGGCGATCACCACGCTGCGCCCACGCGCGAAGGCAGCCAGGGTGCGCAGCAGATCGGCTTCGGTCTCCGGATCGAGGAAGGCGGTCGGCTCGTCAAGCAGCAGCAGGTGTGGATCGCGCAGCAACAGCCGCGCCAGGCCAATGCGGCGCGCTTCGCCACCGGACAGACCGAAGCCGCGCTCGCCGATCACCGTGTCCAGCCCCAGCGGCAACGCGGCGGCGAAGCGCATCACCTGGGCGGCCTCGGCCACGGCGCGCAGGTGCGCGTCGGTCGCCCCCGGTGCGGCCAGGCGCAGGTTGTCGGCGATGGTGCCGTGGAACAGATACGGGCGCTGACCGGCATAGCCCACGTCCAGCCCGGGGCGCAGCACGATGCTGCCCTCGCGCGGTGGCAGCCACCCGGCCAGCGCTTCCAGCAGCGTGCTCTTGCCGCTGCCACTGGGCCCGACCAGCGCGACGCGTTGCCCCGGCTCGATCTGGAACGAAAGGCGCTGCACCACATCGTGGTGCGCACCGAGCGGGCGCAGGCTGACATCGCGTACGACCACCGGGGGCGCGTGCTGTTCCAACAGCTCCGGCGCGCGCGCGGTGGCGGGCGGTGCGTCATCGACAACGGCTGCGGCAGGCAGCTCGCCGAGCAGGCGCTCCACTTCCGCCGCGGCGGCGAGCGCATTGGCGCGGTCGTGATAGTGCGCGGCCAATCGCCGCAGCGGCGCGTAGAACTCCGGTGCCAGCAGCAGGCAGAACATGCCCACGCCCAGGGTCGGCACCTGCGCATGCAGCGACATCAGGCCCAGGTAGCTCAGGCCCAGGTACAGCGCGACCATCGCGACGCTCACCGAGGCGAAGAACTCCAGCACCGTCGAAGAGAGGAAAGCGATCCGCAGCACTTTCAGGGTGCGCTCGCGCACCCCTTCGGCCGCGGTGGCCACACCGTCCAGCTCGGCCTCGCCGCGCCCGTACAGGCGCAGCAGGCCGAGGCCCTTGATGCGATCGGCGAAGTGGCCGCTCATCCGCGCCAGTTCGCCCAACTGCGCGCGCCCGGCCGCTTCAGCGCCCCAGCCGACCAGCATCATGAAGAACGGCACCAGCGGCGCGGTGAACAGCAGGATCAGCGCGATCACCCAATCGGTCCAGGCCACGGCGATGGCGATCAGCAGCGGCACTACCACCACTTCGATGCGGACCGGCTGGTACCCGGCGTAATAATTCTCGATCGCATCGGCATGGGCCAGCATCAGTTCGCCCAGCTCACCGGTGCGCTGCTGGCGCAGCCACAGCGGGCCGCGGCCGAGCAGCCGCTGGTACACACGTTCACGCAGGGCCAGCCGCGCGGCATCGGCGACGTCCCCGGCGGCGGCCTGGGTCACGCTGCCCAGCAGGGTGCGGATCCCGAGCACCGCCAGCAGCCCCAGCAGGACCGGGGTGGCCTCGGCCAGCGGGCGATGATCGACCAGCACGGCCTGGATCAGCCACGCAATGGCGGCCGCCTGGCCGATCAGCAGCGCGCCGGACAGGCAGATGCAGATCGCCGCCAGGCGTTGCTTGCCGCGCGCGGCGGCGGCCAGCCCGCCCAGCCAGTGCAGGCGCTGCCGGCGCAGGGCGGTTGTCTCAACAATCGACGCGTCGGGGGGTATGCTCAAAACAAGTCACTGGCGGCCACAGGGAGGTTCCGTCGATTGTAGTAGGTGCTGGCCCCGCCCCCGTGCGGCCAGCGGTCGCAGGGGCGGGATGGCATACGATCCCCGTGCGAGTGCGTTTGTACATTGATCTGAATCAAGGCTGTTTGAAGTTGCTGGTCACAGAATTCACCCCGTAGACCCCCCTTCCCGCCACCTGAAACGGCAAAACCCAACGAGGTAGCCAGGCCATGATTGATCAGACAGTCGTAGAACTGTCGCGGCTGCAATTCGCTCTGACCGCGATGTACCACTTCCTTTTCGTTCCCCTCACGCTTGGCCTGTCGTTCATGGTGGCCATCATGGAGAGCGTCTACGTCATGACCCGCAAACAGGTCTGGCGCCAGATGACGCTGTTCTGGGGCACGTTGTTCGGCATCAACTTCGCGATCGGCGTCGCCACCGGCATCGTGATGGAGTTCCAGTTCGGCATGAACTGGTCGTACTACAGCCACTACGTGGGTGACATCTTCGGCGCCCCGCTGGCGATCGAAGGCCTGATGGCGTTCTTCCTGGAAGCGACCTTCATCGGTCTGTTCTTCTTCGGCTGGAAGCGCCTGAGCCCGGTCAAGCACCTCACCGTGACCTGGCTGATGGCCTTGGGCACCAACCTCTCGGCGGTGTGGATCCTGATCGCCAACGGCTGGATGCAGAACCCGACCGGCGCGATCTTCAATCCGGAAACGATGCGCATGGAGGTGGTGGATTTCGCCGCCGTGCTGTTCAACCCGGTGGCGCAGGCCAAGTTCGTGCATACGGTCAGCGCCGGCTACGTGACCGGCGCGGTGTTCGTGATGTCGATCAGCGCCCTGTTCCTGCTGCGCAACAAGCACAAGGACATGGCCCGTCGCTCCTTCGCGGTGGCGGCGGCCTTCGGCCTGCTGTCCTCGCTGTCGGTGGTGGTGCTCGGTGACGAGAGCGGTTACGCCGCCAGCGAACACCAGAAGATGAAGCTGGCCGCAATCGAAGCGATGTGGGAAACCGAGCGTGCCCCGGCCGACTTCACCGCCTTCGGCATTCCGAACCAGACCACCCAGCAGAACGATTACGCGATCAAGATCCCCTACCTGATGGGCCTGATCGCCACCCGTTCGCTGAACCAGCCGATCCCGGGCATCCTGGAGCTGGTGGAACGTGCCGAGCACCGCGTGCGGGGTGGCCAGCTGGCCTACGGCGCGCTGGAACGCGTGCGCAAGGACAAGAACGACGCCGAAGCGCGTGAGATGTTCGACCGTCATTGGCAGGATCTGGGCCACGGCCTGCTGCTCAAGCGCTACCGCGAGGACATCCTCAACGCCACCCCGGAAGAAATCTCCAAGGCCGCGATGGACACCGTGCCGCGGGTCGCCCCGCTGTTCTGGACCTTCCGCATCATGGCCGGGCTGGGCTTCTATCTGATCGCCTTCTTCGCGCTGGCCTTCTACTACTCGTGCCGCCACAACTTCCAGGACAAGCGCTGGTTCCTCAAGCTCGCCCTGTGGTCGCTGCCGGCACCGTGGATCGCGATCGAATGCGGTTGGTTCGTGGCCGAGTACGGCCGCCAGCCGTGGGCGGTGGACGGCGTGCTGCCGACCTTCTACGCCGCCTCGGGCCTGGCCCTGCATGAAATCCTGACCACGCTGGCGGTGTTCACCGGGCTGTACACGGTGCTGCTGGTCATCGAAGTCAAGCTGATGCTCAAGGCGATCCGCAAGGGCCCGGACGACATCCTGCCGTCGCTGCAGGCTGCAGCCACGTCCCTTTCCCCCAATGCCGCTGCGCCGACCCACGGTCGGGCGTAAGGCAGGAGAACCCAGATGGAATTCATTGGACTCGATTACACCACGCTCCGCGTGATCTGGTGGCTGCTGCTCGGCATCCTGCTGATCGCCTGGGCGGTGATGGACGGTTTCGACCTCGGCGTGGGCACATTGCTGCCGTTCGTGGCCCGGACCGATGACGAACGCCGGCTGGTTATCAACACCGTCGGCCCGGTGTGGGAAGGCAACCAGGTGTGGCTGGTGCTGGGTGGCGGTGCGATCTTCGCCGCCTGGCCGCCGCTGTACGCGGTCAGTTTCTCCGGCTTCTACCTGGCGGTGTTCCTGATGCTGTTCGGGCTGATCCTGCGCCCGGTCGCCTTCAAGTACCGCAGCAAGATGCCCAGCAAGCGCTGGCGTGAGAACTGGGACCGTGCGCTGTTCGTCGGCGGGCTGCTGCCGGCACTGATCGCCGGCGTGGCGGTGGGCAACGTGCTGGTCGGCGTGCCGTTCCACTTCGATGACAGCATGCGCATCTTCTACACCGGCACCCTGATCGGCCTGCTCAACCCGTTCGCCCTGGTGGCCGGCCTGGTGAGCGTGGCCATGGTGGTCTCGCATGGTGCGGCGATGCTGGTGCTCAAGACCGACGGCCCGGTGGCCGAGCGCTCGGCCCGCTATGGCAGCGTCGCGGCGGTGCTGACCTTCGTGCTGTTCGCCCTGGCCGGCGTCTGGGTGGCCTTCGGCCTGCCGGGCTACCAGATCACCTCGCAGGTGGTCACCGATGGCCCGACCAACCCGCTGCTCAAGACCGCTGCCGTCGGTGCGGTGGCCGGTGGCTGGCTGCGCAACTACCAGAGCATGCCGCTGACCCTGCTGGCCCCGATCCTCGGGCTGGTGGGTGCGCTGGCCAGCGCGGTACTGCTGCGGGCCCGCCGTGGCGGCCTGGCCTTCGTGGCCTCGGGGGCCTCGATCACCGGCATCATCCTGACCGTCGGCTTTGCAATCTTCCCGTTCCTGCTGCCCTCCTCCAGCCAGCCGGGCTCCAGCCTGACCGTCTGGGACAGCTCGTCCAGCCACCTGACCCTGGGGATCATGCTCATCGCCACGGCCATATTCCTGCCGATCATCATCGCCTACACCTCCTGGGTCTACCGCGTGATGAAGGGCAAGACCACGGCCGAAGACATGAGCGACAACCCCAACGCTTACTGATGCGCCCCACGGCGCCATAGGAGACTTACCATGTGGTACTTCGCTTGGATTCTGGGTGCAGGGCTGGCCTCGGTCGTGGCCATTCTCAACGGCATGTGGTTCGAAGCCCGCGAGCAGAGCCGTACGGATCACGAAGAAGGCTAAAAAAAGGTTGCCGATCGGGTCTTCACACCGTATCCTTGTCGGCTCCTTCGGGGTGTAGCTCAGTCTGGTAGAGCGCTACGTTCGGGACGTAGAGGTCGCAGGTTCGAATCCTGTCTCCCCGACCACTCCGGTGGTCGTATTGAAGCCTGGGAACACGTTTCCAGGCTTCTTTATCAAGGGCCGTGGCAACACGGCACCGAAGGTGAAAAACGCGATCCCCCCTTGCCGCCGACCGGCGGGATCGATACAATAGGCGGCTCCTTACGGGGTGTAGCTCAGTCTGGTAGAGCGCTACGTTCGGGACGTAGAGGTCGCAGGTTCGAATCCTGTCTCCCCGACCATCTGATGGTCACAATCAAGCCTGGAAGACATCACTGTCCTCCGGGTTTTTTTGTGTCTGGGGCCCAGGGCCTGCTGGATCGCCGCCGCGCTGGAACCCTCCGGCGTGGAGACGTGGTAAACGCCATTGGCGGCCCCGCCACAATCGCGCCAATCGGCATCGCGGGCCGCGCCACCGTTGCCTGGCTTCTCCCAGGTATCCCGCGGTGGCACGAGGATACGGCCGACCGATGGATCACCATTCATCCACATGCCGCCGATGCCGCAGACGCTGAGGCTGAGGGCCAGGCACAGGGCGGTGACGGGGTGGGTGCAGCTCAATCACACACGCCCCGAAGATACGCATCCGCCCGTGCCTCGGGTGATGCGGCCGAGCGTTCAGGGGTCGCCGCGCGGAAAGTGATGCCAAGCTGCTCGGCGCTGCGTTGCAGCCCTTGCATCTTCGGCGACTGGCCTGCGACCGTGAGGGTCAGATAGGAAAGGCGCTGCTGCTTGAAGCTGCCGAGCGCCGACTGGACTGCTTTTCGTGTGACATCTTCGCTCTCACCGGCGACGACCAGGCGGGTCATCGGTGGCTCGGCACCCCGGGCCATGAGCGCTTTCAACTGATCCATCCATGCAGCCTTGCTCACCACCGAGCCCAGCATGAGGTTGGCCACGGGATTGCCTGCCGAGGGAACATCAATGTAGAAGGCCGCGCATCGCACTGCTTGTGCAGACTGCGGCGCTTCGGGCAGCTCAGGATCAGCGCACGCTGCGCCGGCGATGCCCAGGAGAGTCAAACCAAGCGCGAGGCGGGCAGACGATCCAGATAGTGGACGAAAGAATGACTGCATGTTCTGGCTCCCAAGGATAGTGATACGCACTGGATGGAGGACCGCATACGCCTCGGCGCATCAGCGCTGCGGCACGGCCCCCTCCGCGCGCTGGCATGCAGGGAAACGACTGGGAATCTCACCCTGGCAGGTACCGGTGTACTGATACTGTCTACCCATCATGCAACGTTGAATCTGATCGAATTTCGCACCGGAGCGCGCGGCCGTCTCAGCACCTGTAGTGCCTGGCACCACCGCATAGCTCCCCTTCTCCGTCCCCCCGCAGGACACCCAGTCGAGCTGACGCGCTTCAGGTGTATTGGACGGGTGCTGCCAGCTTTCCATCAATGAAGGTGGGTTGGCCAGCCGCTCATACGCCGCTTTATCGCAGTAGATCATCGGTGTCTGCGGCCCACAGATGCGGCCATTGCCAATCACGCAACCGGACAGCAACGCGACTGCCAATGCAGCTCCAGCCGCTCTGAGCTGTCGTTGCGCAGACGGCTCAATCATGCAGCAATCTCCCCGAACCGGACTGGCAAGCGGGATAGCGGCCTGGAATATCGCCTTCGCAGGAACCGATGTAGTGATACTCCTTTCCCAACATGCAACGTTGCGCAGCGTAGAGTTTCTCGCGCGAAAGCTCGGCATCCTCTTGAGGAGTAGCCCCTCGCCGGTCTGCCGAAATGTTCCCACTTCGTTGGCCACCGCACGCCTGCCAATCCATGTCGCGTACCAGGACGCTCGCATCCGGCCGGGTCCACTCGTGGCCCGGCGGGCTGAGGTGCCGGGTCGCAGCGGGATTGCCATTCATCCACAACCCGCCTGCGCCGCAAGCGGTCACGCCCGTCAGCACGGCCAGCACGGTCATTGTGCGACAGATGCGCAAAGCGAAATGATCGCGGGAGATGAACGGCATGGGGAAAGCAGCATCCTGGTCACCGCACTCAGTCCACCGGGAACCCACCAGGCACGAACTCGAATCCTTTCCCGGTCATGCACGCGTCACTCAGCTGACTCAGCCGCGTGCCAATTTCCTTGTGCCGCTTTTTCTGCGCAGCGGTGCGATCAGCGTGCCAGATCTTGGTAATCACCGAGCTCTCCTTCAGCAGCCCGGCGTACTCTTCATTGTTCCGCATCTCCTGGCTGCATTGCTGCCGAGCCTGGTCTGCGTCGGCTTTGCTGGCACCTGCCTTACGCCAGTGCTGTTTGGTGGGCATGACGCGAACGGAGCCCGCCGGAACGGGTCCAATGTCCGTTTTGGCCACCCGGCCCGGCGCCGCAGGTGCCGCGGCACATCCGGCAACGGTGAGAAGCGCGGCCGCCGCCAGCATCGAGGTGTACTTCCTGATCATCGTTTTTCAGCCTCATGTTTGGGGACCTGCCTGACAGGTTGATTGATTTTACCGATGCCCCACACCTTGTCCGTGATGGACCGCAGCTCCGTACCGTCCGCGGGCAGGTAACCCACGTAGGCACTGTGCGACCCCGGGAAGCTGCCCTGATTCTTCTCGGAAGTCGCCGGGTTTCCGCCAAGAATGACGCGCCAGCTGCCGACGATGTCCGTCGGATGGGTGTTCTGCCATACCTCTCCCCTGGCGTCACCAATCAACTCGACCAACCCCTGTGCTTGCTGTGCATTAGCTGCAGCCCCGTTGTAGAGGATGTAGCCGATGGGGAACATCTTCTGGTCGTCGCCTCGAAGCTGCAACATCGCATTGGTGAAGGTCATGCTGCCGCGGCTGTGATTGACGGCATTGAACTCCCATCCCTCCTCCCTGGCACGCTTCAGCAGCGCAATGTTGGTCTGCGATGCGGCCGTCACAGGCAGCATGACGCCCGTAAGGCTGCCCAGGATGCCATTGGCTTTGTCGTACATCGCATACAGCCCTTCGGCCACCTTGTTGCCAGTGTAAGGGTTCAGGATGTAATACACCCCGGACGCGTTAGCTTCATTGGTGTTCTGCTTCGCACCTGTGGCAAGCGCGTAGGGCTCAGCGTTGAAAATGCCGTTGTTGAAGATGTACAGCTTGCCGTCAATGGCCTGGACATCCTCCAACGCCAGTTCGGTCTGACGGCAGTTGGTCCCGACCGCTTCACAGGTCTGCAGGACAATGCGACTTTGCTCCGTCGCTGCTTTATGCACCAGATCCGTCGTCCACGCAGTGCCTTGGCGGAAGGCTTCGCCAGTGATCGCGTGCTCCGCAGCGGCACGCTCCTCGAGACGTTCAAGATCGATCAGCGCGGCAGATTGATGGGCGTTCAGCGTGTCGCGATTCAGCCCGGCCACCTGTTGTTCTGCCCCCTTGCCAGTCAGCGCGCGCTGGAGCTCATCATCCGTGATCAATACAGCGCCATCGCTGATCGCCGCACGGGTTGTCCCCTGCGAGCCGTCACTGGCGTCGCCATGGATCAGCTTGTTGCCGATGATCGTCTTGGTGGCGCCGTACAAGCCGGAGAAGGTTTCATCGGTGACACCGATTCCGCCGCTACTGGCCTTCGCGCTCGAAGTGTTCTCTATGTCGCTGACAACCAGTGCAGCTGTCTGAAGTCGATTCCTGCCGGCATCAATTGCTGCATCGCTGGAGCTGATTGCACCACCGACAAGCTGTGTCGTCCCATCCACATTGATCTGGAAGCCGCCGTCACCCGCACGAATGGCCGACTGCTCGGTGACACTGGCAAATTCACTGTCGCTCTTCTGGTTGAGCATGTAGGCACTGCCACTGAAACCCGCACCAAAAGTGACGCTGCCCCCGACGGTTCTGTCCTTGCTGTGGAAGCTGTGGGTATCCTGCAGACTCTCCACCGCCAGGTTGCCACCGACGTTCATTGCCACCTGCTCACCTGAAACTACCGCGCCACGCAGGTGGTGTCGCCGCCCGATTCGATGACCAACGACTCTCCTGCAGTCAGGTGCGTAGTGTTCCAGTAGACGTCCTCGCCCTTGCCGCTGCCCCGCGAAGCACTGGCATTGGCCGTGATGCCGGCGCTGGCACCGCCCGAGCCCACAGCGATGGCCACGCCTACGCCGCCACTGGCGCTGCTGCTCTTGCGCTCCATTTCGATCACGTCACGGGACGCAAGAAGCGCGACGTCTCCGTCCGCCTTGAGGCGGATGTTGCCGTCTGCCGTTACGTCACTGCCCTGAATCGTGATATCCGACGCGTTGCCAGCGCCCGTGGCACTGATACGGACGTCGCCGCCGGCCCGGATCGATGACGCTGCCGCCGTGTCGCTCTGCGTTGTCGTCCGGCTGTCGCTCTTGCTGGCCCCCACGGTGATGGAAATGTTCAACCCGCCAGCCGCGCCAGGATCCGCGCCGACCGCATCGACGCCTTCCTTCACCGCACCCGCTGCTGTCGCAGCACCCATCGCCTGCTTACGCCAGTCAGAGGTCTTGCTGGTCGCACTTGCCATGTTGCCGGCGGTCTGCAGTGCAGTGATCACCGGCGCAGTGACCGCAACAGTGAGACCGGCCTGCCTGAACTTGCTCTCCTGCGCCGTCGTCTGCGTTTCGCGGCCCTCCAGAATCGCGACCTCACGCGCGTGGATGTCCACATCGCCCTCCGGCGCGAGGACGTCACTGCCAATCTGGCGATACGCCCCGCCCGCCAGCAGCACGACATCGCCTGCGAGCGAGCCGACGGTCGACCCCGCCGCGGTGTTGCGCGTGGCCTTGTTGTCGTCGCTCTGCATCTGCGTGCCGGCCGTGATCGCAGCGCCACCGTTGTAGATCAGGCCACTCTGCTCCTTCTTCTTGAAGTGGCTTTCCGTCGCCGATTCGCGAGCGGCCTGGATCACCAGATCCTGGTCGGCGGCAATCGTGGTGCCGACATCGGAGATCACATCGCTGCCGGTGACGGTGACGTTGCGTCCTTGGATGGCCACTGTGTTCCCGCCAACCGTGCTGCCCTGAGCAACGGTTTCATCGAGGCTGTCGCGGGTGGTGCGGGTCGTGGTGTTGAGCAGGCCGCTATGCCGGTGCTTTCGACCCTCGCTCCAGTTGTAACTGTCTTCGGACACCCCGATGTTGAGGTTGCCGCTCGCCACCGCGACCAGGGCACCCTCGGCGCTGTTGACCGTCGCTGCCTGCAACTCCATGTCCCGACCTGCCTGCAGCTGGACATCGCCGACAGTCCGGACATTGGTACCAACGCCACGGTTGTACCCGCTGCGCAGATAATTGTCGGCATTGCGCACGTTGTTCTCCTGCCGCGCCTCCCGTACGGTGCCCAGTGACAGGTCGCGGCCGGCGGCGATCACCGTTTGCCCACCGGAGCCCGCGTTGACGATCTCGGCTCCGTCAAGACGAACATCACGCACCGCGCTCGCCAGCAGCGTGCCACCAGCCTCACTCACGAACAACCCGGCCACGCGGTCGATGTTGGTCCGGCTGAAGTCGCTCAACCCCGCGGTGTTCTGACCGCTGCGGGTGGTGGTGACCATGTTGAGATCGCGGCCGGCACTGGCGACCAGCACGCTGCGCGCATCGATCAGGCCGCCGAGGTTGTCCAGATCGGTACGCGCGTTGGCGCTGACCGCATCACCGCTGATGCGGCCATCCAGGTTGCGCAGGTTCTGCGCGTCGATCTTCACCGCGGTGCGGCCAGCGATGGTGCCACTGTTGACCAGATCGCCGCGCAGGTTCAGCTCCACCGAGCGGCCGGCCAGCAGCGTGCCGGTGCCGTCGATATCGCCGGGGCGCACGCGCACATACACCTGCGGAACCAGTGCGGTGGTGGTGCTGCCATCGGCCAGGGTGACGCGCTGCTCGACCAGCCAGACGATGTCGCTGGTGAGCTGGGCCATCTGTGCCGGGGTCAGCGCCACGCCGGGGCGCAGGCCCCATGCGTCGGCGATGGTGGCCGCATTGTCGAGCAGCGCGCGGTATTGCGCTTCATCGTCGGCATAGCCATCCAGGAAGCGGCGGCCGGTGAGCTGGGCGACCTGATCGCGGACCAGCTTCTGTTCGTAGAACCCATCGCCCAACCGCTTCTGCACGTTGGCCGGGTCCACGCCCATCTTCTGCAGCAGGTACTCCGAACCGAGCCAGTTGCGGTAATCGGCAAAACGCGGATCGGTTTCGACCAGGTATTGGCCGGCATTCGGCCCGCTCTGGAACAGGCTGCTCTGCGGCAGTTCGGCCTCCACGCCGATGGTGCGGATCACGGTCGGCTGGTTGCCCGCCGCGCCCTGCGCACCGGTGCCCGCCGTGCTGTCGGGACCGGCCAGCGAGGCCACGCTGGCGCTGACTTCCGTCACCTGGCGCTGCCCACCCACGGCACCGGCATCGGCCGCGCCCCCGACCTGCCCACCGACGGAACCGGTGCTGACCCCGCCCACCTGGTAGCCGCTGCCACCGTCGCGGGTGTGCTCGGCCGTCCGGGTCACGCCCAGATTGATGGTGCGCACTTCATCGGCCGGGCGATAGGCGATCTTCCGGTCCCACTTGCGCTCGTGATAGCGCTTGAAACCACCGCGCCAGCGACTGTAGGTGTATTGGCTGGTGCCTTCCTCGTGCACCCGGTACTCGCCGAATGCGTCGATGTTGCGGAGGTTGCCGAGATCGCCCAGCAACGCGCCGCCGGCCAGGATCTGGCTCTTGTCGTTGATCAGCTCATCGCCACGCAGCGTCATGTTGCCGCCGGAAATGATGCGACCCGGCGCGCTGGAGGTGACCTGGGTTTCGTACTCGGTGTGGGTGACGTCGTACTGGGTCCAGTCCTTGACGTCGCCGTTGCCGTTCTTCCACCAGTACTTGCCGGCACGGCTCCAGCTGGACCAGGTGAACTCGCTGGCATCATGCATGCCGGGCGTGCCCTTGGGCTGGATGTACAGCTTCTTGGTCGGGCCCACCACCATCACTTCAGAGGTGGCGAAATGCTCGTTGCTGTTGAGCAGGCGCGTGGCATCGATACTCAAGCCACCCAGCGACTCGATGGTCGCGCTGGCGTTGTGCACCGAGCCGGCGCGACCGACTGCATGGCCCTGCGCATCCAGCGCACCGCCGATGTTGAGTGCGCTCTCGCCACCGCCGGCACTGAAGATCAGCGCCTGCTCGCGGTTGACCACGGTGCCGGCGCCGATGTCCAGGCGCTCACGCGCAGCAATGGTGGCTGCGCGGGTGACGCCCTCCAGCGTTTCATCACTGTTGACCAGGGTGGTGGCACCGATCGACAGGCGGTCGCCGTAGATGCGGCCGGTGCCTACGTTGAGGATCACATCGGCATCGACGCGGGTATCCACGCCGTCGATCAGCCCGCGGTTGCCGAGCACGCCATCGGCGCGCACCTGGGTGCGGATGCCGCTGATCTCGCCAGTGGCCAGGTTGTCGATCTGGCCGGCGTGCAGGTCCAGATCGCCGGCCTGCACCTTGCCCGCGTTGGTCCACAGCCCCTGCGTGGAGACCGTGGCCTTGCCATTGGCGGTGATCTGGCCATCGTTGCGGTAGTCCTGCTGCAGGGCCAGCACCAGGTCGCCCTGCGACAGCACCCGGCCGGTGCCATTGAGTGCGCTGGCATGCAGCGTCTGGTTGCCCGCCGACAGCAGCGTGCCATCGGCGTTGCCGACCTGGCCGGCGCGCACGTCCAGGCTGCCCGCCGAAGACACCAGCCCCTGCTGGTTGAACAGTGCATCGCCGGCCTGCAGCGCGATGCGCTTGTCGGCGGCGATCATGCCGGCGCTGTTGTCGATCTGCGCGGCGGCGAGATCCACGTTGCGACCCTGCAGGCCAAGTGCAGTGCTGCCGCCAGCGGTGGCGCGGTTGTCGATGCGCGCGGCATGGGCGACCAGATCGCCACTGGCCACGGCCAGGCCGGCCTGGTTGACCAGCTCACCGCTCAGATCCAGCGTCAGATTCTCGCTCGCCTGCAGGCGGCCGCCGCTGTTGTCCACGCGCTGCGCCTGCAGCAGCAACGAGGCCCCGCTGCCCACCTGCCCGCCGCTGCGGTTGTCCAGCGTGGCCAGCCGCGCGTCCAGCGCCGTCTGCGCCTGGACAAGGCCGGCACGATTGTCCAGCTCACCGGCACGCAGGGTCAGCCCGGCACCGCTGACGATGCCACCGCGCGCGCCCGCGTCGGTATTGCCCAGCCGCTGGCCGTGGGTATCGATGCGCATCGCCGCACTGGACTGCAGCAGGCCAGCGCGGTTCTCCAGCGCACCACTGCGGACATCCAGCGTGCCGGCGGTGGCGGCGAGGATGCCCTCGCTGTTGTCCACGCTGCCCAGGCCGGTGTCCAGTGCGAGGGATGCACCGGCCAGGGTGCCGCGCACGTTGGCCAGTCCCTGGCTGGCGACCGAGAGCGCACGTTCGGCCTGGATCACACCGGCGGTGTTGTCGATATCGGTTGCACTGTCGAGCGTGACATCCCCCTCGACCGAGGCCAGCGTGCCGGCGTCACGGTTGACGATGCGGCCGGCCTGCACCTGCAGCGTTTGCTCGGCGGCGAGGATGCCGGCGCTGTTGTCGAGGGTGTGGGCGACCGCCACGTCCAGCGTATCGCCCGCGTTGACGGTGCCGCCGCGGTTGTCGAGGCTGCCGGCGCGCAGCTGCTGCGCACCGCCGGAGGCAACCAGGCCGCCCTGGCGATTGTCGAGCAAGCCGTCCACGCCCAGCTGCAATGCACGGTCGCCGGCCGCCTGGACCGTGCCGGCCTGGTTGTCCAGCTGGCCGGCCCGAAGGCTCAGATCACCGGCGCTGGCCAGCGTCCCGCGCTGGTTGTCGATCGCGCCGCTCACCTGCAGCGTGGAGGCCGCCTCACCTGCCGCCAGCAATTTGCCGTCGCGGTTGGCCAGGCTCCCGGCCTGTACGGCGAGCGCACCGTTGCCGATGATCTGGCCGTTGTCGTTGAGCAGCGCGTTGGTCACCCGCAGGGCCAGCGCGTCGGTGCCGGTGGCGATCAGTTCGCCACGACGGTTGTCCAGCTGCCCGGCATCGATCGCCATGCGCGCCGCCGAGGTGATGCCACCGGAGACATCAATCGCCTGCCCCTGCAGCTGCAGCGCGCCATTGCTCAGCAGTTTGCCGCCCGCCCCGGCCAGCGTTGTGGCGTTGATATCCAAACGGCCGCTGCCGGCCTGCTGCACCTGGCCGCCCGCGTTGCGCAGCAAGGTGGTATCGATGGCCAGATCGCCGTTGCTGGCGAGCGTGCCGCCGTCGTTGTCCAGTGCACTCGTCGCCCCGATACGGTTGCCCTCGCTGCCCGTGGCCAGCAGCTGGCCGCCACGGTTGTCGAGCGTATCGACCTGGACATCGAGCCTGCCGGCCTGCAGTTCCGCCTGGCGGTGATCGACCGTCCCTGCGCGCAGGGTAAGTGTGCCGGCCGTGGCGATCTCGCCGCGCTGGCCGTCCAGCATGCCGGTGGTGAGCTGCAGGCCGTCGCTGCCGGCGTGCATCAGCTTGCCATCGGTGTTCACCAGCACCGCGCTGGTCAGTGCCAGCGCGGCAGCGTTGCTGGCGAGACTGCCGCCGGTGTTGTCGAACGTGCCCGCCACCTGCAGCTGCGCAGGTGCGCTGCCGCTGTGGGCGATCGTGCCGCTGCGGTTGGACAGCTGCGCGGTGCGCGCATCAAGCGCGCCGCCGACGTTCATGACGCCGGCGTCGTTGTTCAGCGCCTGGCCCTGCACAAGCAGGTCGCGCCCCGTGGTCAGCTCGCCCTGCCGGTTGGACAGGCCGCCCCCCTCCACGGCCAGGTCGCGCACCCCGAGGCGACCGCCGTCGTTGTCCACATCGCCCGCGCGCAGATCGATATCACCCCCGGCAAGGACCGCGCCGGCATCGTTGTCGAGCACGCCGGCAATCACCACGCGGCCCTGTGCGAGCGGCGCGGTGGCCGGCGGTGTCGAGCCCGGGGTGCTGCCATCGGTGCCACCGTTGCCGTTGCCGGTTCCCGTGCCCGGGCTGCCCGTGCCGTCGCCATCGCCCGGTGAGGTCGGCGCCGTACCGTCCTGCCGGGCCAGTGCGCCGATGCTGCCCTTGTCACGGTTCTGCAGGCGCCCGCTCTGCACCGCCAGGGCCTGCACGCCAGCCTGTTCGATGCTGCCGCCGCGGTTGACCAGCGACGCCGCCTCCAGATCCAGACGGGTACCATTGAGCTGGCCACCCGTGTTGTCCAGATCCTGACCGGTGCGCAGGTTCAGTTCACGCCCGGCACTGACCAGCCCTTCGTTGCGCACACCGCCGCTGGCAGCGATACGCGTATCGTCGCGCGCCTGCAGTTTGCCGGTGTTTTCCAGCCGGCCATCGACAGTCACGACCAGTTCGCCGGTCTGCGCCCCGAGGTTGCCCGCGTTGCGCACGCCCACGCCGTGCTCGGTGCCCATCAGCAGGATCTTGTTGGCGTACATGCCGCCCAGCTGGGCCACATCGAGCGCGTACTGCGGCGCATTGCCTTCGGCGGCCTGCGCCTGCACGCGGCCCAGATCGGCGCTCACCGTGTTCGCGCCGGTGGTGACCTGCAGCTGCTGTGCCCACAGGCCCGCATTGAGCTGCACCGAGCGTGCGATCAGATCGGTGTAGTCGACCCGGCTGGCATCCATGCCGGCACCGAAGATGTGGATCGCTCCGCCCTGCACGCGGTATCCCTCCAGCGCACCGCCATTGAACATCGGGGTGCCGGTGGTCAAGGTGATGCGGTTGGCGTTGATGAAGCCGCAGCCATCGCAATCGATGCCGGCCGGGTTGGCGATCACCACCTGCGCGCGGTCGCCGGCCACTTCCACATAGCCGCGCAGCTGGCTCGGGTTGGCGCCATTGACCTCGTTGAGGATCACCCGTGCGGTGCCGCCGGCCAACCAGGGATTGCCCTGCACCCAGCCACCGAGCTGCGACTGCGTATTGCCGCGTGAGTTGTTGAGGATGGCGCCCTGCTGGTCAACGTCGAAGCGCTGGTAGGTATTGCGCGAAACACCGGCGGCACTCGGCGTCTGGATATTGATCTGCGGCGTGCCGTTGGCGGTTTCCAGCACGGTCGGGCGCTGGTTCCCGGGGGCATTCGGGTCCGCGACCACCTGCGCCGCCGCCAGGCCGGTTACGCCTACCCAGCCCATCATCACCCACAGCGCGAACGCCATCGGGCGCAGTGCCGCCGTGCGATCGCCATCCTGCCCGGTACCGGCGCCGCCGGGGCGCGGGGTGATCTCCGCGGCGACCTGCCAGAGCATGAGGGCGTGGTTGAACACGAGGCGGTACAGATGCTTGTTCATGACAATTCCTTTGTATGCGTGCGGTCGGTGCGGCGCGAACGCGCCCGCACTGAAATCAGAACGACCAGCTCAGGGTGAATCCGGTGACGGTGTAGGCATTCTGGAAACCAGAGGGCTTCTTCAGCGGGGCGCCGACGAAGCCGTCCCAGTACAGGCCGCGATACGACCCACGCAGGCCGATCACGCTGCCCGCCAGGTCATTGCCTACCTGCCATTGCGTGGCGCTGCCGCCGACATGGCCGTAATCGGCGCCGACGTAGAATTCCTGCCCGCCGCCCAGGGCCAGGCCGATATCGTTGCGGATCAACCAGCCGCGCTCGCCCATCAGCGACATCTCGCCATCAAAGCCGCGCACGGTGTAGCGGCCGCCGATCGCGAAGCGGTCCTGCGGCACCAGCCCGCCACGGTTCCATTGCGCTCGCCAGCTGCCGGTGTAGCGCAGGCGCTGCTGGCCGAGCTGAAACGGGAGGCTGAGCTGTGCGTCGGCGAAGTAGATCTTCGGGTGCGAGGTGGCTTCACCGAACAGCTCCTCGGGCGCTGCGATCGAGCCGAAGGCCCCGGTGCCACGGCGGAAGCCGACAGTGCCATCGAGCGTGGCCTGGCCGATGAAGTGACGGTGGTTCAGGCCGAGCTCCCAGCCGCCCATGCGCCGGCGCTGGACCAGGATTTCGGTGTCGTCGATGAAGTTGCGCGAGTCGCGCTCCCAGGCACGCAGATACATGCTGGTCTTGCTGCTCGCGTTGCGGAACAGCAGGCGCGTGGCCCGTACTTCGGCGTTGTAGCTCTCGCCGCTGTAGAGATACGACTGCTGGTTGCCGGCCACGGTCTGCTCGTACTCGTAGCCGCTGCGCGTGGCGCCGAACAGCCAGTAGCCGACCGGCACGGAGTAGTGGAAGGTGAAGCCCTTGGTGCCGCGCTTGCCGCCGCTGAACACGTCATGGTTGAGGTTGACGTAGAACAGGTCGTTCTGGCGCAGCGCGTGGTCCAGCGACATCGTCGCACCGGCCTGGGTCTTGCCGGTGGCCTTGCTGCCGGAATCGTCCAGGCTGAGGTTGAAGCGGACCAGCCGTTGCTGCGACCACTGCACCACCAGGTCGCTCTGGCCAGGTGCGGCGTCGGCGCCTTCGGCCGGGCTGATCTGGATGTCGGCCTCGGCGGTCGGCACGCGCTTGAAATTCTCCAGCCCCTGTTCGATATCGCGCAGGTTGAGCAGGTCGCCACTGCGTGCCGGGATCGCGTTCCACAGGGTGGCGTCGCGATGGGTGCCCTCGGCAAAACGGATCTGGCGGAGCGTGCCGGGCACCACGGTCAGTGCCAGCGTGCCGGTGGTGAGGTCCTGCGGCTGGGCCAACACGCGCGTGGTGACGTAGCCGCGCTCGACGATCGCGTTCTGTACCCGCGACATCACCACGTTGATGCCGGTGGTGCCCAGGCAGCGGCCGAGCGCCGGATCGCCTTTGACGTTGGCTGCGGGCAACGCCCACTGGAAACGGTCGGCCTGCTCGCCTTCCAGGGTGATCCGGTTGATCACGAAGCAGGGTGCTTCGTCCCGGGGCAGCCGCTCCGGAGCGGCCACCGGTGCGTCCTGCAGACGTGCATCGGGCCGGGTTTCAAGCTGCTCGCGCAGGGCGCGTTCGCGCTCCTGCTGGCGAAGCAGCTCCTGATCGGGGGCGGGCAGCTGCTGGGCATGCACCGGCGTGCAGATCAATGCGACGGCGGCGGCCAGCGGGGCCAGGAGCAGTGTGCGCCGGGAAGCGCGGTGCATACCGGCGCGAGCCGGGGTGGGTAGTGCGTTGTTTGGCATGCAGGATCTCGAACGTGGGCTGGCACGAACCATCGTTCGCTATAGACCGCCCCTATGGAGGCCCGCCAATTTAAGAGCTATTCGCGACATGAGAACCGTCAAAAACCCCACCCACCCCGTAAGAGAACCGCCCGCTCGCTTGTAGGGATTTTCCTAAATAGTCATTTTTTTGACGCAGCGCACATGGAAGGGGACCGCGTGGCCCTTGTTGTGAAGGCGTTTTCACACGTAGCGCCTCGCACTGCGCGCGGCGCGGCATCGTGCCCGCGGCCGGGCCCGTCGCGTCGGCGCCGCATCACCTCGCCCCACCCTGCGCGACCTGTCGGGATCGAACCCGTACAATGCCCGGTCCTGGCCCTGCTTACGGCAGCGGCCCAGTCCCCTACCCCGCAGCTGCCGGCCACTGGCCGGTCTCTGCCGTTGCACCCGCGCGCCGGCATGGCCGCGGTGCGCCACCTGTCAGGAAACATGCTGATGAATCACCCCACTCCACCGTCCCAGTCCCTGCTGCACGGGCGCCTTCTTGCATTCGCCGCGATCCTGCTGGCTGCGTTGAACCTGCGCACCGCGGTCACCTCGCTGACCCCGCTGCTGGATGTGCTCGGCCAGACCTTCGGCTTCGGCACCACCATGACCGGCGTGCTTGGCATGCTGCCGACCGCAGCGTTCGCCCTGTTCGGCGTGACCACCCCGGCAGTGGCTCGTCGCCTGGGCCTGGAACGGACCGCCCTGCTGGCCATGAGCCTGGCCACCGTAGGGCTGCTGCTGCGGTCGATGGCCGGCGGCGTGGGCAGCCTGCTGTTCGGCTCGGTGGTGGCGCTGGCCGGCATGGGCATCGGCAACGTGGTGGTACCGCCGCTGGTGAAGCGCTACTTCGCCAACCGCGTGGGCACCATGAGCACGCTCTACATCACCGTGTTGCAGATCGGCACGATGATGCCGGCCCTGCTGGCGGTCCCGGTCGCGCAGCAGGCGGGCTGGCGTGTGTCGCTGGGCATCTGGGCGCTGATGTCGCTGGCCGCGGCGCTGCCGTGGCTGATGCTCTCGCGTGCACGGCCGCACCCGGACACGATCAGCGCGGCCAACGATCCGTCCAGCGCGCCGCACGGCAAGGTCTGGAAAACCCCGCTGGCCTGGGGCATGACGCTGATGTTCGGCATGACCTCGCTGATGACGTACTCGATGTTCACCTGGCTGCCGAGGATCGTGGTCGAAGCCGGTGCGACGCCGGCCTTCGGCGGCATCATGGTGGCCATCTTCGCGGCCTGCGGCCTGCTGCCGTCGCTGACCATGCCAGCCCTGGCCGTGCGCCTGCGCAACCCGTTCGGGCTGGTGCTGATCGGCTTCAGCGCGTTCCTGATCGCCTTCGCCGGCCTGTTGTTCGCGCCGATGAAGGCCCCGTGGCTGTGGGCGGTGCTGCTCGGCATCGGGCCGTCCACCTTCCCGCTGGCGCTGACCCTGATCAACCTGCGTACCCGCACGCCCGCGGGCTCTGCCGCGTTGTCCGGCTTCATGCAGGGCGTGGGCTATGCCTTCAGCTGCCTGGGCCCGTTCCTGTTCGGCTGGCTGCATGCCGTCAGCAACGGCTGGCACCTGCCGTTTGCTTTCCTGGTGCTGTGCGCGGTGGTGCTGTTGTGCGCCTCATGGGTCGCCTGCAAACCGCAGAAGCTCGAAGACCAGTGGTAAGCGCCGCTGGCGCGTCCATCTACACGCGTTGTGCGCAACTGCTGACGTAGCGTGTCGCTAACTGACCCGGTGTGCTGCACCGGGCGGTGTTCGGAGCCGCTGGCGCCGCCAGCCGGCTGAACAGCTTCATCGCGATGGAGTGCGCTTTCCATGCCGGCGACATGGGTTGAACGCGTAGCAATTCAATGACTTGCCTCTCCCCTCCGGGTTCCACCCGGGGGCTGATCGGTCGTACCCGCGTCTTCACGATTTGGCAACAACTGCGCAGTCAGGCACGATTGGCATGTGATGTGCGTCACACTTTTGACGCTACGCACTTTTGAAAGGACGCTCCAAGGGGGGTTCCATGTACGACCATCGGCCGCTGGCGCTCAGCGTCGGCCTGGCATGCGCCGCACTCGCTTTCTCCGCTCCGGCTCCGGCTGCCGCCGACCCGCGGGCGGATGCGTTGGCCGAGATCGGCCACTACCGTGACCAGGCCCATTGGCTGGATGCGCTGGCCGCGATCGAGCGGGCCCGGGTGCAATCGCCCGACGACGAACTGCTGTATCGGCTGCAGGTGCTGACCCTGTCCGACATCGGCAACGCGCACCGCGCCTGGCAGCTGTACCTGGCACGACCGGACCTGTTCGACGCCGCCCAGAAAGAACGGCTGGAAGGCAATTACCTGGCCAAACTCGTGGGCTGGAGCCTGGCCTACGGCCCCAGCGAGGACACCCGCCTGGATGAAGCCGATGCGGCCCTGGTGCAGATGCAGCAGTACCTCGAGCGCGACGGCACCACCGTGCAGCAGGCCCCGCTGAGAATCCGCTACGACCGCCTGATCCTGCTCAACCGGCTGGGCCGCCATGCACAGGTACGCGATGAGTACCGCAGCCTGCTCGCCGAAGGGCACCCCGTTCCCAACTACCTGCTGGCCGCCGTCGGCGATTCGCTGATGGCCACCCAGCATCCCGCCGAGGCGATCCCGGTACTGGAAGCGGCGCTCAAGGCCGATCCGTCGCTGCCGCAGGCGCGGTCGGAACTGGCCTACGCCTATCTGGAAGACGAGCAGGCTGATACCGCCATCGCCCTGCTGAAGAAGTGGCAGGCCGATGAGCCGGCCTGGCGCTGGGCAAACGGTGCCAAAGCGCCGTATGCGAACTGGCCGCGCTACGAGGCCGATCTCAACCTGGCCATGGTGCGCGCTTACAGCGGCGATCTGCCCACCGCCCAACATGACCTGGAGAAGATGGTCGAGATCGGGCCGGGCAACACCGGCACGCAGTCCTCGCTGGGCAACATCTACCTGATGCGCGGCTGGCCACGCCGGGCGCTGGAGCGCTACAGCATGGCCAACACGCTGGACCCGCGTGACGTCCCGGCGCGGCTGGGCCAGTACGACGCCTACGTGCAGATCCAGCGCGATGACCTGGCGCGCCCCCTCCACGACACCCTGCTTGCCGCCTACCCCAACCAGCCTTCCGTGCAGCGCATGGACCGCAGCTGGCGTGCGCATCGCGGCTGGCAATGGCATGCCTACGCCGAAGGCGGCCGCAGCTCCGGCGGTGGCGGAGCCTCACCGCTGGGCAACGACGACGGCCGTTACGGCGTGGAAGTGCAGTCGCCGGTCCTGGACGACCGCTGGCGACTGGTCGCCTTCGCCGACCGGCGCAGCGTGGATTTCCAGGACCAGACCATCGACCCGCTGCGGGTCGGCGTGGGCACGCGCTATCGCTACGGGCGCGCCGATGCCGAAGCCTTCGTCAACCGCGCCAATGACCACATCGGCGATACCGGCCTCAGCGCCGGGTTCGGCTGGCAGTTCAGCGATCAATGGCATGCCGGCATCACGGCCGCACGCAACGATCCGGATGCCTCGATGCAGGCACGTGTCTCGGGCATCACCGCCGACAGCATCGCCCTGGCGGCGGACTATCGTCGCGATGAACGTACCCACTGGAGCCTGGGCGCCAGCCAGTTCCGTTACGACGACGGCAACCGCCGCGATACCGTCAGCACCGCCATCGAGCAGCGCCTGATGACGCGGCCCACCGTGTTCCTGGACGGCCTTGGCAGCCTGTACGCCAGCCGCGGCAGCCGCGACGACGTGCCCTACTTCAATCCGTCCGAGGATCACTCGGTGGAAATCGGCCTGCGCGTGGACCAGCAGCTGTGGCGCCACTACGAACGCCACTTCCGGCATCGCCTGACGGTCTCGGTGGGCCAGTACTGGCAGCAGGGCTATGGCAGCGCGATCGTGCCCTCGGCGGAGTACCGCCACGAATGGCAGCTCGGCGAGGGGCGCATTTTCGAGTACGGCATCAGCTGGTCGCGACCGGTCTATGACGGGCAGCGTGAACGACACATCGGCCTGGATGCCGGCCTGCGGTGGGGAGAATGACATGCGGCACATGGACTTGAAACGCTGGACCCACTGGCTGTTGCTGGCCCTGCTCACCGTCGTGCTGCCGGCCCAGGCCCAGCAACGACCGGCCGTGCTTGATGCGGCCGATAACGGGCTGCTGGTGCTCAGCTACCACGACATCCGCGATGAGGTGGCCGAACGTGGCGACCCGGATGCGTATGCCGTCAGCACGCAGAACTTCGCCGCGCACCTGGACTGGTTGTCCGCGCACGGGTATCACCCGGTCTCGCTGTCGCAGCTGATCACCGCCTCGCAGGGCGGCACGCCGCTGCCGCCCAAGCCGGTGCTGCTGACCTTCGATGACGGCCTGCGCAGTGTGTACAGCAAGGTCTTCCCGTTGCTGCGCGCCTACAACTATCCGGCGCTGGTCGCCGTGATCACCGATTACGTGGACATGCCGGCCGGGCGCCAGATCGATTACGGCTACCGCCCGTTCACCCGCGATGATTTCCTGACCTGGGCGCAGCTGCGCGAGATGCAGAAGAGCGGGCTGATCGAACTGGCCAGCCACACCGACAATCTGCACCATGGCGTGCAGTCCAACCCGCAGGGCAACTCCACGCCGGCGGTGATCACGCGCATCTACGACCCGACCCGCAAAGCCTATGAAACCGCGGCCGAGTACGAAGCCCGGCTGCGCGCCGACCTGGGCCGCAGCGTGGAGCGCATCGAGCGCAATGTCGGGGTCACCCCGAAGGCGATCATATGGCCGTACGCCGCCTATAACGCGTTGAGCAACGATATCGCCGAGCAGTTGGGCATGCCGGTGTCGTTCGACCTGGAAGGGCGCAGTACGCCGGTCAAAGCCGATCTGCATGGCTTGGCGCGCCTGCTGGTGACCAACAACCCGACCGTGGTGCAGTTGGCCTACGAACTGCGCCGGGATGTGGAACGCGATGGCATGCGTGCGCTGCAGATCGACCTGGATGCCGTCTACGATGCCGACCCGGTGCAACAGGGCAAGAACCTGGATGCGCTGATCGACCGGGTCAAGAAGATCGGCCCGACCCACGTGTTCCTGCAGGCCTTCGCCGATCCGGACGGCAATGGCTCGGCTGATGCGCTGTACTTCCCCAACCGGCATCTGCCGATGCGTGCGGACCTGTTCAACCGCGTGGCGTGGCAGCTCAAGACCCGCGCCGGGGTGAAGGTGTTCGCGTGGCTGCCGGTGCTGGGTTACGAGCTCAAGGACCCGGCCATCCGCAACGCCCTGGCCATCGAGAGCCCGGAAAGCGACGGCATCTTCCGGCTGGACTTCACCCGGCCGCAGGTCCGCAGGATCATCGATGACATCTACGAAGACCTGGCGATCAACTCGTACTTCGAGGGCCTGCTCTTCCACGATGACGCCTACCTGCGCGACACCGAGCTGACCCAGTTGCCGCCCGAAGGCGAGGATGGCGCACGTACACAGGCGCTGATCGACTTCACCCTGGAGCTGCGCAACGCCGCGCAACGCTGGCGGCCGAAGCTGGGGACCGTGCGCAACCTGTATGCCCAGCCGGTGCTGGAACCGCAGAGCGCCAGCTGGTTCGCCCAGCGCCTGGACCTGTTCAACAAG
This sequence comes from Stenotrophomonas sp. AS1, assembly GCF_048957655.1. Lineage (NCBI taxonomy): Bacteria > Pseudomonadati > Pseudomonadota > Gammaproteobacteria > Lysobacterales > Lysobacteraceae > Stenotrophomonas > Stenotrophomonas sp. AS1. The sequence continues at coordinate 80,613 of NZ_JARVXM010000003.1, forward strand.
GCCTACGACCACACCGCCCTGATGGCGATGCCGTGGATGGAAGGCAGCCGCAGCCCGGAACGCTGGCTGGACCGGCTGGTGGTGGCGGTGAAGCAGCACGATCCGCAGTTGTCGCAGACGATGTTCGAGCTGCAGACGCTGGACTGGCGCACCGGCAAGCCGATCCCCGGCGACCGCCTGCGCGCGCAGATCCGTCGTCTACAGGCGCAGGGCGTGCGTCATTTCGCCTGGTATCCGGATGATTTCATCGCCGGACGTCCCTCCACGTATGACGCCCGCGCGGCCATGTCGGCCCGCAGCTTCCCGTACGAGGAAAAGTGAGGTCGCCATGCATCCTCTTCTCTACGCGCTGTTCCAGTTCGCCTTCTTCTACCCGATGGTGATGGCGTTCTTCTGGATGTCCGGCGGCCTGTATTACTTCTTCCGGCGCGAGCGAAAGGCCCGTGACCGTGATGACCCGCCGCCGATGGATGTCTATCCGTTCGCCTCGATCCTGATCCCCTGCCACAACGAAGCGGAGAATCTGGACGACACGATTGGCTCGGCGCTCAAGCAGAATTACCCGGATTTCGAAGTCATCGCCATCAACGATGGCAGCAGCGACGATACCGGCGCGCGGCTGGATGCGCTGGCCGCCCTGCACCCGCGGCTGCGGGTGGTGCACCTGGACCGCAACCTGGGCAAGGCCAATGCGCTGCGCATGGGCGCGCTGGCGGCACGTTCGGAGTTCCTGGTATGCATCGATGGCGATGCGATGCTGGAGGAGTACGCCACGCACTGGATGGTGTGGCACCTGACCTCGGGCCCGCGCGTGGGCGCGGTCACCGGCAACCCGCGCATCCGCAACCGCTCCACCCTGCTGGGCCGGCTGCAGGTGGCCGAGTTCTCCTCGATCATCGGCATGATCAAGCGGGCGCAGCGGGTGTACGGGCGCATCTTCACCATCTCCGGGGTGATCGCCGCGTTCCGTCGCACGGCCCTGCACCGGATCGGTTACTGGTCCGATGACATGGTGACCGAGGACATCGACATCAGCTGGCGCCTGCAGCTGGACCATTGGGACATCCGTTACGAGCCCAATGCGCTGTGCTTCATCCTGATGCCGGAAACCTTGAAAGGGCTGTGGCGGCAGCGCCTGCGCTGGGCCCAGGGCGGTGTGGAAGTGCTGCTGCGGCATGGCGGCTCGCTGTTCCACTGGCGCAAGCGCCGCATGTGGGGCGTGCTGCTGGAGTACATCCTCAGCGTGCTGTGGGCCTACACGATGCTGGCGATCATCGTGCTGTGGGCGGTGGGCAAGTTCATGGTGCTGCCGCCGGAGCTGTACATCGCCACGCTGCTGCCACAGTGGCATGGTGTGATCCTGGCCCTGGTCTGCCTGATGCAGTTCGCCAGCAGCCTGATCATCGACCGCCGTTACGAAACGCATATTGGACGTAACTACTTCTGGGTGATCTGGTACCCGATGGCGTACTGGCTCATCAGTCTGTTCACGACCCTGGTGGCGTTCCCCAAGACGTTGTTCAAACGTCGTGGCAAGCGCGCGGTCTGGGTCAGTCCTGACCGGGGTATCCGATGAACACCGTCAAATCCACCCGCCGCTTCGATTCGCGGCTGATCCAGAAACCGCGCCAGCAACCGCGCCTGCAGCGCACCGCCTGGGGCTTTGTGACCATCGCCTTCTGGGCGTTCTACTTCTACCTGTGGGCACCGCTGGTAACGCTGATCTCGTGGCTGCTCGGCGGGCGGATGGCATGGGCGCAGCTGTACGAACAGAAGCAGACGGTCGATCCGTTCGTGGTGATCGCGCTGCCGGTGATGCTGTTGTGCTGCGCGGCGCTGCTGATCGCCTGGGCCGAGTACAACCGCATGCGGTTCACCGGCAAGGAGCGCCGGCTGCCGCATGACGATGTGACCCGCGAGGAGATGGCGCACGACCTCGGCGCGAGCGTGGCCGTGGCCGCGTCGCTGGCCGATGGCAAGTCGCTGACGCTGCACATGGACGAGCACGCGCGGCCGGTACGGGTCACCGCGGGGGCATTGGCGGTCGCATACCGGTAATCGCGCGGGTGTTGGCAGACCGGTAGTGCCGGCCGCTGGCCGGCGCCACGGATTGCCAGGATGCGAAGGAGCCGGCCAGCGGCCGGCTCTACCGGGTCACGCGCGCGTCTGGCCTTCGCCGCGGACGACGAAGCGTTCGACGGTGAGCGCCTCCAGCCCCATCGGGCCATAGGCGTGCAGGCGGGTGGTGGAGATGCCGATCTCCGCACCCAGGCCCAGCTCGCCCCCGTCGGAGAAGCGCGAAGAGGCGTTGACCATCACCACCGCCGAGCGCAGCGCATGCACGAAGTGCTCGGCTGCCGCGGCGTCTTCCGTGGCAATCACTTCGGTATGGTCCGAGCTGTACTGCTGGATATGCATCAGTGCCTGCTCGAGGTCATCGACCACGCGCACGGCGATGATCAGATCCAGATACTCGGCGGCGTAATCCTCCTCGCTGGCCGGCTCGGCATCGGGCAGCCACTGCCGCGCCATCGCGTCGGCGCGCACCCGCACGCCGCGCTCGGCCAGTGCCTGCGCGGCCAGCGGCAGGAAGCTCGGCGCGAGGTCGGCATGGACCAGAAGCGTCTCCAGCGAGTTGCAGGCCGAGGGTCGGCTGCATTTGCCGTCCACCAGCAGGCGCAGCGCAAGCGCGGGGTCGGCGGCGCGGTCCACGTACAGATGGCAGACACCCTTGTAGTGCTTGATCACCGGAACACGGGCATGCTCGGCCACGAACCGGATCAGCCCTTCCCCACCGCGTGGAATCGCCAGATCGATCACATCGTTGAGCTGCAGCAGGGCAAGCATGGTCTCGCGGCGCAGATCCTCCACCAGGGTCAATGCGGCATCGGCGACGCCCGCCTCGCGCAGCGCGCGCTTGAGCGAGGCGGCAATGGCAGTATTGGAGTGGATCGCCTCCGAGCCACCGCGCAGGATCACGCCGTTGCCGGCCTTGATGCACAGCGCGGCGGCGTCGGCGGTCACGTTCGGGCGCGCTTCGTAGATCATCGCGATGACGCCCAGCGGCACGCGCACTTTCTGCACCCGGATGCCATTGGGACGCACGTCATCGCGGGTCACCTGCCCGACGGGATCGGGCAACGCAGCGACCTCGCGCAGCGCGGCGGCGATACCGGCCAGACGCTGCGGGTTCAGTGCCAGGCGGTCCAGCATCGCGGTGCCGATGCCCTTTTCCGTCGCCGCCGCAAGATCGCGGGCGTTGGCCGCGAGAATCGCATCGGTATCGGCTTCCAGCGCGGCGGCCATCGCGTCGAGCAGATCGGCCTTGGCCGACGCAGACAACTGCGCCAGCTGCCGGGCAGCGTCCCGGCAGGCCAGCGCCTGGCTGCGGATGTCGGTGGTGGAGCTGGCGACCATCTCAATATCCTCGGAAAAAACGATAGGGCCACGCCATGCGTGGCCGGGGGATGTCGAACGGACCCAGGTTGCGCAGCCACGCATGGCGTGGCTCTACCGTGGATGTTCTTACGCTTTACAGCAACACCAGATCGTCGCGGTGGATGACGTTGCCACCGTAGTTGTAGCCCAGCACGCTCTCGATGTCGCGCGAGTGGCGCCCGGCGACGCGGCGGATGTCGCTGGCCGAATACTGGCTGACGCCGCGCGCCAGGCAGATCTCCCCACTATCAAGGCGCTGCCGGATCTCGACCATGTCGCCGCGGCGGAAGTCGCCCTCGGCGCCCAGCACCCCGCCAGGCAGCAGCGACGCACCCTTGCCACGCAGGGCATCGGCTGCGCCGGCATCGACCAGGATCGCGCCCGGCTCCAGCGGCGCGTGCCGCAGCCAGTACTTGCGCGCGGCCACCCGGGTCTGCGCGGCATGGATGCGGGTGCCGAACAACCGCCCCTGGCTGAGCGCACGCACCACCTCGGCACTGCGCCCGTTGAACAGGCAGGTCTCGATGCCCACCCGCCCGGCCTTGGCTGCGGCTTCCAGCTTGGTGTGCATGCCACCGGTACCGGCGCCACTGCCGGCGCCGCCGGCCATCGCCAGGACCTCCACGGTCAACTCCGGCACGTCATGGATCGGCCGTGCCTGCGGATCGCGACGCGGGTCGGCGCTGTACAGGCCGTCGATATCGGTGGCGATGAACAGCACATCGGCGTCGATCAACGCGGCTACGGTCGCAGCGAGGTTATCGTTGTCGCCGAGCTTGAGCTCGTCCACCGAGACGGTGTCGTTCTCGTTGACCACCGGCAGCGCGCCCAACCGCAACAGCTCGTTGAGCGTGGCGCGGGCGTTGAGGTAACGGCGGCGATTGCGCAGGTCATCATGGGTCAGCAGCACCTGCGCCACCGGGCGTTCGAAAAAGCGCTGCCAGAGCCCGATCAGCTGTGCCTGGCCCAGCGCCGCGAGCGCCTGCCGCGCTGCCATCGCCGCGCCGGCTTCCAGCGCGCGCGGCACGATCGCCCTTCCGGCCGCAACCGCGCCGGAGGATACGATCACCACCTCGCGCCCAGCCAACACGTTGGCCGAGACGAACTGGGCCAGGCCCAGTGCGTGGCGTGGCGAGAGGCCGCCGCCGTCAGCGGCCAGCAGGCTGCTGCCCACTTTGAGTACGGCGCGTTTCCACTGCGGGACGGCTTGTTCGGTAAACGGCGAAGGCACGGGCTGGTTCATGTGGTCGGCGCGCTCAGCGCGTGCTCCATTCGTGGATACGGGCGGTGGCGCTGCCGTGCAACAGCAGCGGATCACTGTCGACCAGCGCCTGCGCAGCGGCCAGGTCGGCGATGTCCTGCAGCACGTAGGCGCCGCCGCTCTTGTCGGTGAAGCCACCGGTCAACAGCAGCTGGCCGCGGGCACGCACCTCATCGAGAAAACGCGCGTGTTCGGCACCGACCTCATCGCGGAAGTCCGGCGTACGGGTGACCATCACCAGGTAACAGGTTTTCATGGCGCTCCTTTCTCCAGGCAAGGCCCGGCGAGACGTTGCAAAAACGGCGGCCTCGCGGCCGCCGTCGTGATCACACCAGCGCCGCCCAGCGGGCGCGCAGTTCATCCAGCCGCAGGTCGGCCGCCGCGCCGGGCGACACGCGCGCGGCCAGGCTGCCTTCGGGGGTTCGCCCCTGCCCTGCCGTGTCCGCCGCCGCGGCGGCGGCCTTGTAGGCCTCGCGGAACGGCACACCGGCCACGGCCGCCTCCACCGCGACATCGGTGGCGTACATGCCCGAGTCGATCGCCGCGCGCAGCTTGTCGTCGCGCCATTCCAGGTTGGCCAGCAGCGCCGGCAGCAGTTCCAGCGCGGCCAGGCCGCGGCCGAAGCCGTGGAAGATCGCGCCTTTGCTGCTCTGCAGATCGCGGTGGTAGCCCGAGGGCAGCGACAGCAGCTGCTCGATCTCGGTGCGGGCCGCGGCCACGCTGGCATGGGTGGCTCGCATCAGTTCGATCACGTCCGGGTTGCGCTTGTTCGGCATGATCGAGCTGCCGGTGGTGTACTGCGCCGGCAACGCCACGAAGCCGAACTCGCCGCTGGTGAACAGCGACAGGTCCCATGCGATGCGGCGCAGGTCCAGGGTGGCGCCGCCGAGTGCTTCCAGCGCCGCCAGTTCGAACTTGCCGCGCGACAGCTGCGCGTAGATCGGCGAGATCTGCATGCGTGCAAAGCCGAGCGCTTCAGTAGTGTGCGCGCGGTCCAGCGGCAGGTTCACGCCGTAGCCGGCGGCCGTGCCGAGCGGATTGGCATCGACCAGGTTGAACGTGTCGTGCGCGCGGATCGCGTTGTCGATGAAGGCCTCGGCCCAGCCGGCCCACCACATCCCCGCCGAAGACACCACGGCGCGCTGGATGTGGGTGTAGCCCGGCACGGGGAGGTCCTTCTCGGCCTCGGCGCGATCCAGCGCGACCTTGGCGATCTCGCGGCTCAGTTCGGCCACGCGCAGCAGCTTGTCCTTCAGCCACAGCCGGGTGGCGACCAGGATCTGATCGTTGCGGCTGCGGCCGGTGTGGATCTTGCGGCCGGCATCGCCGAGGCGCTCGGTCAGGCGCGCTTCGATCGCCGAGTGGCAATCCTCGAAGCGCTCATCCAGCACGAACGCGCCACTGCTGAAATCCTCGGCGAGCACGTCCAGCTCGCGCTGCAGGCCGATGCGCTCGTCATTGCCGAGGATGCCGATGTTCTCCAGGCCCTGCGCGTGCGCCTTGCTGGCCGCCACGTCGTAGAGGAAGAACTCGCGGTCCAGGATCACATCGTCGCCGGCCAGGAAGGTCTGGATCTTGGCGTCTACCGCCACGCCGGGCTTCTGCCACAGAAGGTCTGCCATGTCTTGCTCCGTAGGCGGAATCGCTCCGCCGGGTTGTCAGGGCGCGCGCAGCGGACCGCGCGGCGCCGTGGGAATTCAGTGCGGGATCGAGGCCAGTTCGTCCAGGCCCAGCGCCAGGTTGAGGTTCTGCATGGCCTGGGTGGCCGCGCCCTTGAGCAGGTTGTCCAAGGTCGCCACCACCACCACGCGCTTGCCGCCGGGGGCCACGTCGAAGCCGCCGATCTGCACGCCATGCCGGCCGGCGATCTGGCTGACCCACGGCGCTTCGTCGAGCACCTCGATCAGCGCCTCATCGGCGTAATACTTCTGGTAGAGGGCGATCACATCCTCGCGCTTGACCACCGTGTTGAGCCACAGGTTCACCGTCATGGTGATGCCGCGGAAGTGCGGCGCCACGTGCGGCATGAATTCGACCGGCACGCGCAGGTGCGCGGTGACTTCGCGCTCGTGCACATGGTTGGTCAGTGCATACGGCATCAGGTTGTCGCGCAGCAGCTCGGGGTTGTTCTTGTCCGAGGGCGTGGTGCCCGCACCGGAGTAACCGGAGACACCGAAGCACTGCGGCGGGCCGGCCAGCTGCTGCAGCAGCGGGCTGATCGCCAGCTGCATCGCGGTGGCATAGCAGCCCGGGTTGCTGATGTGCTTCTGGCCCAGGTAATCACCGCGGGTCAGCTCCGGCAGGCCGTAGTACCAGCTCGGCTCGAAGCGGTGATCGGCCGACAGATCGACGATCACCGTGTCCGGCCTGGCCGCATCCAGCGCGGTGACGAACGGCGCGGACAGGCCATTGGGCAGTGCCAGGATCACCGCATCCATGCCCTTGGCGGCGACAGCGTCGGCGTCGAGGTTTTCGAACTGCAGCTCACCCTGCCAGTCGCCGTGGTGATCGCTCACGCGCTGGCCGGCCAGCTCGCGCGAGGAGACGAAGCCCAGCTGCAGGCTCGGGTGGGCGGCGATCAGCTTGATCAGCTCGGCGCCGGTGTGGCCACGTGCGCCGACGATGCCGACGGTGAAGATCTTGGTACTCATGCGTGTGCGTCCAGGCGGTGCTGCAGGTGGCGTTTCACCCCCTGCCATTCCGCATCGATGATGGAGAAGATGACGGTGTCGCGCGGGGTGCCGTCCGGGTGGCGCTTGTGGTTGCGCAGCACGCCGTCCTGCTTGGCGCCCAGCCGCGCGATCGCGGTGCGCGAGGTGACGTTGAACCAGCTGGTCTCGAACACCACGCTCAGGCATTCCAGCCGCTCGAAGGCATGGGTGAGCAGCATCAGTTTGGTTTCGGTGTTGATGCCGGTGCGCTGGGCGGCTTCGCCATACCAGGTGTAGCCGATGCTCAGGCGCGGCACCTCAGCGTCCAGATCGTAGTAGCGGGTGGTGCCGACCACTTCATCGGCATCGTTGAGGACCACGAACGGCAACACCTTGCCCTCGGCCTGCGCCTGCAGCGCGGCCTGGACATAGGCGGTCATGGTCTTCGCACTCGGCACCTGGGTGTACCAGAGCTTGGACAAGGTGCCATCCCCCAGTGCGCCGCGCAGGCCATCGATATGCGCCATCTGCAGCGGCTCCAGCCGGGCATGGGTGCCGGCCAGCGTGGGGACCTTGGTCCAATCGGCAAGATTCATCGGGTTCAGCCCTCCAGGCTGGGGGTGCGTGCGGCGCAATGCTCGACGTACGCTTTGATGCGGTCGAAGCCATCGGCGCCGAACCAGAACACCTTCCAGTGGCCCTGCTTGTAGCAGCCATCGGATTCGGCGTAATAGAAGTGATTGATCGGGTTGCCGTTGCGCGAGCGCCAGAACAGCTGCGGGGTTTCGTCCAGCATGACATTCCAGACCGCGCGGCCAAGGCCTTCGCCCTGCGCGTCATCCAGCACCGCGAACTTGTCCAGGTAGACCCCTTCCGCTTCATCGGTGAGGATCACCGCGGTGCGGTAGTTCTCGCTGACGTAGGCGCGCAGCAGCTTGGTCTTCTGGAAGTAATCCGCCACCAGGGTGCGGCCGAAGCTGGATTCGATCAGCTGCTTGAGGCGCGGCAGATCGAGTTCGTCCCAGCGGGTGGCGCGCAGCACTTTCTCGCCCTTGCGCACCAGCGTGCCCGAGCCCTTGTGGGTGAACAGTTCCTTGGCCAGGTCCGCCGGGCGGGTGATGGAGACCGAGGATTCCAGCGGCAGCCGATCCAGCAGGTCCTTGATCTGTTCGATCTTGACCCGCATGCCGCCATGGATCCACGGCTGCTGCATCAGCTGGTCGTACTCGGTGGAGAGGTTGATCGAATCGATCACCTTGCCCTCTTCATCCAGCAGGCCGCCGGTGCCGGTCAGGAAGATGATCTTGTAAGGCTGCAGTTCCTGCACCAGCTCGTTGGCGGCGAAATCAGCGTTGACGTTGAGGATCTGCCCGCAGCGGGTCTCGCCCAGGCTGGTGATCACCGGGATCGACCCGGCGCGCAGGCTGGCCTCGATCGGGGCCAGATTGACCTTCTTGACCTCACCGACAAGGCCGTAGGTGGCCTGGTCCAGGTACTCGGCTTCGAACACGCCCCCGGTGATAGAGGTCGCGCGTGCGCCATTCTGCTGCAGCGCTTCGACCAGTTGCAGATTGGAGGCCTGGAACACCCGGCGCACGATCGCCAGGCCTTCGGCCGAGGTCACGCGCAGGCCGTTCACGGTCTGCTTCTCGATGCCGGCCGCCGAGAGCTCGGCGTCCAGCTGCGGGCCGGCACCATGCAGCACGATCGGGGTCAGGCCGACTTCCTGCAGGAACGACAGCGAGGAGGTCAGCGCGTCCAGGTCATCGCGCAGCACCGCGCCGCCGACCTTGACCACGGCGAAGCGTTTGGCGTCCAGCTGCGAGAAACGCTTGAGGTACTGGCTGATCTCCTTCGCGCTGGCCATGCTCGAGAGCAGGCGCACGATGGTCTGACGGGTCTGGCGGTGGGGCTGGGAAGAAGGCATTTCGATATCGTCGCAGGCGGCCGCAGCCGCGATGGGAATTCCGTCAGTGGGGGACCACGACGGCGTCATTCGATCAGGCGCCGTGCGCGATGATGCGGTGCACGGACTCGGTGTAACGCTGCAGCTGCTCCAGCGTCACGAACTCATCGGCGGTGTGGGCCTGGGCGATGTCGCCCGGGCCGTACACCAGCGTGGTGTAACCGCCGGCCGAAAACAGCGAGGCCTCGGTCCAGAAATCCACCGCGTTGCCGATCGGGATATCCAAGGCATCGGCCACGTCACGCGCAGCCAGACGGCGATTTTCTGCTTCGGCAATATCGCCGGCCGGGAAACTCGGCCCGCGGAAGGTCTCGGTGAACACCGCGGCCTCCGGTTCGGCAAAACCGGCAAAGGTGGCCAGCAGCGCATCGATATCCATCGACGGTAGCGGGCGGAAGCCGAAACGCACTTCGGCCGCGGGTGCGATCATGTTGGCCTTGATGCCGCCTTCCACGCGCCCGATGTTGAAGCGCAGGCCGGTCAGCCCGCCAAAGCGCGCGTGCGACAGCGACTCGACGTGGTCCAGCGCGCGGTTGCCCCAGCGCATCGCCTGGTGCAAGGCACTGGCGGCCGCATCCTGCTTGCCCGAGGCATGCCCGGCCCGGCCGGTGAACTGCATCAGCACCGAGCTGATCCCACGGTGCGCGAGCACCGCTTCGCTCATCGTGGGCTCGGCGACCAGCACCGCTTCGTACGGAATGCCCCGGGCGAGGAAGGCGGCGATGCAACGCGGGTCGTTGGCCTCCTCGTCGCTGGAGAACAGGAACGCGGCATCGCCATCGCTGGCGTTGGCCGCGGCCACCAGGGCCGCCGCAGCGCCCTTGATGTCGCACACGCCCAGGCCGATCACGCGGTCCTCGGCGCGCCGCATCACGTGCGGGTCGGACGTCCAATGCGGCGAGTCCGGCACGGTATCCAGGTGCACGTTGAACAGATACTTCGGCGTGCCACGCACCGCATACAGGCTGACCGCACCGTCACCATGGTCGATCACCTCCACGGTGAACCCGGGCAGGTTCGCACGCAGGTAATCGAAGATGCCGCCAGTGGTGATCGCACGCGGCGGGTTGCGCGTGTCGAAGGACACGAGCTGCTGCAGGTGATCGAGTGTCTGTTCAAGCATGTGTCTGAGTATCCGTAGAGTTCAACATCGGTAGTGCCGGCCGCTGGCCGGCTCTGCAATGATCCAGCCGTGCCACGCGCCGGCCAGCGGCCGGCACTACCATCGATCGGCGTTGCGAGGCGCCGGCCAGCGGCCGGCACTACCATCCATCGGCGTTGCGAGGCGCCGGCCAGGGGCCGGCACCCCGGTGCATCGCCTTAGCGGTTCACCTGCGCGTACAGGGTGGAGCTCATGCCGAACAGCTTGATGAAGCCTTCCGCTTCTTCCACGCCCCAGTCGGCCGACTGCGCATACGTAGCACCCTTGGTGTTGAGCAGGTGCGGCGACTTCACCGCAACGGCGTCCACACGGCCACCACGGGTTTCCAGTACCACTTCGCCGTTGACCTTGGCCTGCGAGGACTTCAGGAAGGCCTCGATGTCGGTCTTCAGCGGGTCGTGGTAGAAGCCTTCGTACACCAGCTCCACCCACTTGCGCGCCACGTCCGGCTTGAAGCGGTTCTGCTGCTTGGTCAGCACGGCATCTTCCAGCGCGCGGTGCGCGGCCAGCAGCGACACCAGGCCCGGCGCTTCGAACACGATGCGGCCCTTCAGGCCGATCACGGTGTCGCCGGTGTACACGCCACGGCCCACGCCGTACGGGGCGAACAGCTTGTTGAGCTTGGCCAGGATCTGCTCACCCGGCAGCGCCTTGCCGTCCAGCTCGACCGCTTCGCCTTCGACGAACTTCAGGGTGACCGTCAGGGCCTGTTCCGGCCATTCGCTGCGCGGTGCGCACCAGCCGCGGGCACCCTCGCCCGGGGCTTCCCAACGGTCGATCTCGCCGCCGGACATGGTCAGGCCGAGCAGGTTCTCGTTGATGGTGTAGGCCTGCTGCTTGGCCCGCACGCCGAACCCGCGCTCTTCCAGGTACTTCTGCTCGTAGGCGCGGGTCTGGGTGTGTTCTTTCTGGATCTCGCGGATCGGGGCGACGATCTGGTAGTCGCCCAGTGCCTTCACGGCCAGGTCGAAGCGGACCTGGTCGTTGCCCATGCCGGTGCAGCCGTGGGCGATGGTGTTGGTGCCCAGTTCGGCGGCGCGCTTGAGCGCGGCGTCCACGATCAGGTAACGATCCGAGACCAGCAGCGGGTACTGGCCCTGGTAGCCCTCACCGGCCCACACGAACGGCTTGACGAAACCGCTCCAGATGGCCGGACCGCCGTCGACGGTGACGTGGCTGGTGACGCCCAGTTCGGCGGCACGCTTTTCGATGAAATCGCGCTCTTCGTCATCCACGCCGCCGGTATCGGCGAACACGGTGTGCACGTTGTAACCGCGCTCCTGCAGGTAGGGCACGCAGAAGCTGGTGTCGAGTCCGCCGGAGAAGGCCAGGACGATGTCTTTCTTGCTCATGGGGGTCAGGTCCAAGTAGGAATGCAATGTGGAATGCGTTTTTCGAGGCGGTAGAGCCACGCCATGCGTGGCTGCTATTCGTTGGGCGCCGCGAAGCCACGCATGGCGTGGCTCTACGGCCGCCGTGCTGCTTATCGTCCTGCCAGCGCCGACATGATCGCCTTCTGCACATGCAGGCGGTTCTCGGCTTCGTTGATCGCGATGCACTGCGCAGAATCCATCACGCCGTCGGTCGCCTTCACGTTGCGACGCAGCGGCAGGCAGTGGCTGAAGACACCGTTGTTGGTCAGCGCCATCTTGGCTTCGTCCACGATGAAGTGCTTGTACTGGTCGCGGATCGGCTTCTCCGGCTCCCAGTTGCCGAAGAACGGCAGCGCGCCCCAGCTCTTGGCGTAGACGACATCGGCGCCGGCGTAGGCGCTGGCGATGTCATGGCTCACCTGCAGCGAACCACCGCTCTCGGCCACGTTCTGCTCGGCCCAGCCCATGTAGCGCTCATCCAGGATGTAATCCGGGGTCGGGCACAGCAGGGTCACGTCCATGCCCATGCGGGTGGCGATGGTCAGCGCCGAGTTGGCCACGGCAGTGTTCAGCGGCTTGGGATGGTAGGTCCAGGTCAACACATACTTCTTGCCGCGCAGGTCCTGGGTGCCGAAGTGTTCCTGCAGCGCCATCACATGGGCCAGTTCCTGGCACGGGTGGGTGATGGTTTCCATGTTGATCACCGGCACCGGCGAGTACTTGGCGAAGCTCTTGAGCACTTCGTCTTCGCGGTCCTTGGTCCAGTCGATGAACTTCGGGAACGCGCGCACGCCGATCAGGTCGACGTAGCGGCCCAGCACCCTGGCCACTTCGGCGATGTGCTCTTCGGTATCCCCGTCCATCACCGTGCCCAGGTTGAACTCGATCGGCCAGGCATCCTTGCCCGGCTGCAGCACGATCGCGTGGCCGCCCAGCTGGAACGCGCCCAGCTCGAAGCTGGTGCGGGTACGCATGGAGGGGTTGAAGAACACCAGGGCAATCGACTTGCCCTTGAGCTCGTCGCCCAGCTTGTTGCGCTTGAACAGCGCGGCCTGGGTCAGCAGGGCATCCAGGTCGGTGCGGCTCCAGTCCTGGGTGTTCAGGAAGTGCTTCAGGGACATCGATCGATCCTTTGCGGCTGGTTTTCCACCGTTTCCGGCGGAGGTTGGGGGCGCCGGGGCGCGGTCAGGGCTCAACAAAAAACATACAGATGAAACTTTTCAGATCGCAGAAACGAAAAAACCCAGCGCGGGGGCTGGGTTTTCCGAACAGACAGCACGAAGCTCCGGTTACCCAGCGAAAATGTGGGGTTCCGGTCGGCGGGCACGCGACGTCATGCCCGTAGCCATACGGGCGGCACTGGTGTCGTGCTGGAAGTCGGTGAGTTTCATGGCCGCCCATCTTTGCATGCACCCGGGGTGGGTGCAAGGCCTGAATGGAAATTCAGGTTGAAGGTGTCGCCGATGGGGCGACGGGAGGGGTCACGGATTGGCGCCGCCGGCCTGTTCATTGCCGACCCAGGGGGTGATCGAGACCCGGATCTTGAGCCGGTTGCCCGGGTCTTCGGGCAGGCGCGAGCGGTACTTGGTGCCCTTGTAGACGTAGTCCACGTCATAGGCGATCGGGCGGCGGAACTCACGGCCCACCGGAATGATCTTGCAGTCCCGGGTCAGCAGTGGACCGGTATTGGCCGGCGCGGCCTCCACCACGACGGTTTCCGAATAGCCACTCTCATCGGTGCTGCCATCTTCGCGGCGGAAGATCGAGCGCACCGAATCCATGAAACGTCCCAAACGACCCTTGTCTTCCTGCGGCTCTTCGCCGGTGACGTTGACCGGAGCCAGCGTGCGGGTGGAGACCGGCTCGCAGTGCTCCTCGGTACGCGTGGCGCGCAGGGTCTGGAAGACCGGCTCCACGTTGAGCACCTGGGCGTAGTCGAACTTGACGTTCTCCACGATCACCACCCGGTTGCGCACCTCACCGTCCTGGGCGCACGCCCCGAAGGCGGCACTTCCGAGCAGGCAGACCAGCGTCAACAACGAAGCGGATTTCATTGGCAACAAGGAAAAGGACAAGGGGGATAGTTTAGGCAGTGCCAGGCACAAGGGGCTGAACATTACCCTTCCGTGACGCGTATGCCCATAGGCCGGGCCCAGACGCGGCCCCGGGGCGCGCCTCCACGGGGCCGATCGGCTGAAGCCTTCAGCCAGCGGCCGTGGTGACGCGAACGCCTGCATGCCCTGCCCCGCATCCCCCCAAAGGCCCCGACACGTTCTAAAATCGACCGCTTACCCCCGCTCCCGACCCTCATGACCCTGCGCCTGCACAACAACCTGACACGCCAGCTCGAACCGTTCACCCCGCTCGATCCGACCTGTCCGACCCTGTATGTGTGCGGCCCCACCGTCTACAACTACGTCCACATCGGCAACGCCCGTGGCCCGGTGGTGTTCGGGGTGCTGGCCGACCTGCTGCGGCGCCGTTTCGGCGGCCTGCGCTATGCCCGCAACATCACCGACGTGGATGACAAGATCAACACGGCCGCGCGCGAGCAGCAGGTCCCGATCAGCACCATCACCGACCGCTTCGCCGCCGCCTACCGCGAGGACATGGCCGCGCTGGGCGTGGTCCCGCCGGACATCGAGCCGGAAGCCACCGCGCATATCCCACACATCATCACGATGATCGAGCAGTTGATCGCCAACGGCCACGCGTATGCGGCCGAAGGCCATGTGCTGTTCTCGGTGAGCTCCTACGCCGATTACGGCAAGCTCTCGCGCCGCGACCCGGACGAGATGCTGGCCGGCGCGCGCGTCGACGTGGCGCCGTACAAGCGCGACCCGGGCGACTTCGTGCTGTGGAAGCCCTCCAGCGACGACCTGCCGGGCTGGGCATCGCCGTGGGGCCGTGGCCGCCCGGGCTGGCACATCGAGTGCTCGGCGATGGCCGCCGCGCATCTGGGGCCGACCATCGACATCCATGCCGGCGGCGTCGACCTGCAGTTCCCGCACCATGAGAACGAGATCGCGCAGAGCGAGTGCGCGCACGGCGGGCAGACGTTCGCCCGGTTCTGGCTGCACAACGGCATGCTCAACTTCGGCGGCGCCAAGATGAGCAAGTCGATCGGCAACATCGAGCGCGTGCACGACCTGGTCCGCCAGCATGCCCCCGAGGCGCTGCGCTATGCGCTGCTGTCGGCCCACTACCGCCAGCCGCTGGACTGGTCCGACGCGCTGATCGAGCAGTCGGTGCGTACGCTGGACCGCCTGTACGGCACCCTGCGCGACCTGGTCGACGTGGAGGCCGCTGCGGTGATTCCAGCCGAGATCGAGGCCGCGCTGGATGACGACCTCAACACGCCGCAGGCACTGGCCGAGCTGGCCCGCATCGCCGGCGAGGCACGCAGGGCCGGCGACGCCGACAAGGCGCACTGGAAATCCGCCCTGCTCGGCGCCGGTCTGGCACTGGGCCTGCTGCAGCAGGCGCCGGCCGCCTGGTTCGGTACTGCAGGCGGCACCGATGACGATGCAACCATCCAGGCCCTGATCGACGAACGCGCCGCCGCCAAGCAGGCGCGTGACTTCGCCCGCGCCGATGCGATCCGTGACCAGCTGGCCGCCGAAGGCATCGTGCTGGAAGACACCGCCCAGGGCGTGCGCTGGTCGCGCAGACGCTGAACGACCGCCCGGCTGACCGTCGGGCGCTGCCAGACACTGCCCGGTCCGCCGGGCGTTGCCACGACACAGGCCCGGCCACGGACGGCCAGGCTGCTTCCCCCGCAAACGCACGGTCACCCACGGACGGCGAACACCGACCCGGAGCCCCCATGACCCCCACCTCCCCGTTCCCGCTCGAACCCACCGCCGCCGAAGCCCAGGCTGCCATCGCCGAGGAATTCGCGTTCTTCGGTGACTGGTCCGAGCGCTACCAGTACCTGATCGACCTGGGCCGCAAGCTGCCCGCCTTCCCGGAAGAATGGAAAACCGAAGCGCACCGCCTGCTCGGTTGCCAGTCCATGGTCTGGATCGTGCCGGAGGGCAACGCCGAGGCCCTGCGCTTCCACGCGATCAGTGATTCGGCGATCGTCTCCGGGCTGATCTACCTGGCCCTGCGCGTGTACTCGGGCCGTTCCGCTGCCGAGATCCTGGCCACCGAGCCAAGCTACATCCAGGACATCGGGCTGTCGCGTCACCTCTCGCCGACCCGCAGCAACGGCGTGGCGGCGATGCTGGCCTTCATCCGCGACACCGCGCAAGCGCAGTCGTGACGCTCTCCGCCGATCCGCAGGAGCCCGACAGCGCCCTGCAACTGCTGGCCCGCCCGGGCTTTTCGCTGGTGCTGGCGTATCGCATCTTCGCGATGCTCTCCTACCAGATCGTCGCGGTGACGGTCGGTTGGCATATCTACGAAGTCACCCGCAATCCGTTCTCGCTGGGCCTGATCGGCCTGGCCGAGGTACTGCCATTCTTCTGCGTGGCGCCATTTGCCGGCTACCTGGTCGACCACCTGCCCCGCCGCCGGCTGGGCATGGTCGCCTGCAGCGGGCTGGTGATGACCGCGCTGGTGCTGACCGCGGTGGCCCAGGGTTGGCTGCCGTTCCACGGGGTGTGGCCGATCTACGCGGCGATCGCACTGACCGGCATGGTCCGCGCGTTCCTCTCGCCGATCTACAACGCGCTGTTCGCCCGTGTGCTGGAGCGCACCCAGTACGCGCGCGGCGCTGGCCTGGGCGCGGTGGTGTTCCAGGCGGGCATGGTGGCCGGCCCCGCGCTGGGCGGCGTACTGGTGGCCTGGGGCGGCAAGGGGGTGGCCTACGGCGTGGCGGTCGGCGTGTCGCTGATCGCGCTGGGCTGCCTGGCGGCGCTGCGTGTCTCCGAGCCGGTGCATACGGGCCCGGCGGCGCCGATCTTCAAGAGCATCGCCGAGGGCGGCCGCTTCGTGCTGGGCAACCGGATCATGGTCGGGGCGATGGCGCTGGACATGTTCTCGGTGCTGCTCGGCGGGGTGGTGGCGATGCTGCCGGCGTTCCTGCACGAGATCCTCCACCACGGCCCGGAAGGCCTGGGCGTGCTGCGTGCGGCGCCGGCGCTGGGCTCGGTATGCGTGGGGCTGTGGCTGGCGCGTCGCCCGTTGCAGCGCAATGCAGGGCGCGTGCTGTTGTTCGCGGTGGCCGGTTTCGGGCTGTGCGTGATCGGGTTCGGGTTGTCGTCGAATTTCTGGTTGTCGGCGGCGATCCTGCTGTTCTACGGTGCCTTCGATGGTGTCTCGGTGGTGGTGCGTTCGACGATTCTGCAGTTGGCGACGCCGGAGGAGATGCGCGGGCGGGTCTCGTCGATCAATGGCATTTTCATCAGTTCGTCCAATGAGCTGGGCGCGTTCTATGCGGGCACGATGGCGAAGCTGCTGGGGCTGGTCCCGGCGGTGGTGCTGGGCGGCTTTGCGGTGTTGAGCGTGGCCGGGATCACGGCCTGGAAGAATCCGACGCTGCGGCGGTTGAATCTGCGCGATCTGCATTGAGGATTTGGCCAAAAAAAACCCGGCCGAAGCCGGGTTTTTCGTAGAACAGCACAACCAACAGCGCGATCAGTCGCCCTGCTGCTTCTGCAGGTGCTCCCAACGCTCCTGCGCATCGATCGTGCGCTCAGCGGTCAAACGGGCTTCCAGACGATCCAGACCGATCTCTTCGCCGGTATCCACGCAGAAACCGTAGTCACCGTCTTCCAGACGCTTCAGCGTGCTGTTGATCTTGCCGATCAGCTTGCGGTAACGATCACGGGTACGCAGTTCCAGCGAGTTCTCGGTCTCGCGGGTGGCGCGCTCGGCCTCATCGCCGATGTCACGCACTTCTTCCTGCAGATTCGCGATGGTCTGCTTGGATTCCTCGACCAGATCATTGCGCCAGTGCTGCAGGCGCTGGCGGAAGTACTCCAGCTGCAGCGGGCTCATGTATTCCTCTTCCGCGCTCGGCTTGTAACCGTCGGGCAGGATCGGACGACCGGTGGCTTCGTCAGTCTTGTATTCCACCACCTTCACCTTGGTGCGCGGGGCCGGGGCGGCCGAACGCGCTGCCACGGCAACGGCGACCTTGCCGACCGGGCGGGACACGGGCTTGGGGGCGGACTCGGACTTGGCGGGGGTTTTTGCAGGCGATTTCGAAACGGGCACGGGATTCTTGTTTTGCGGGGCCTTGGAGGCGGGGGCGGCTGCGACCGGCGCCGGCGCGGAGGCCGGAGGGGTGACAGGTTTGGCCGCGCTCTTGGCCGGGACAGACTTGGCCGGGGCCGGCGGTGCCGGCTTCGGTGCGGACTTCACTACGGGTGCTGCAACCGGCTTGGCGGCCGGCTTGGATGCCACGGGCTTGCTGGCGGTCTTGCTGGCCTTCACCGGCGTGGCCGGTGCCTGCTTGACCGCGGTCTTCTTCGCCGGTGCCGGCTTGGATGCCGGTCTGGCGGCAGCAGGCGTCACGGTCTTCTTGGCCGCCGTCTTGCTGGCAGCGGTTTTCTTGACGGGCGCCTTGCTCACCGGCTTGCCCGCCGCGCGCTTGGCGGGCGTGGCAACCGGCTTGGCGACCGTCGACTTCTTGGCAACGACCTTCTTGGCGACGGTCTTCCTGGCCACCACCGTCTTGGCAGCAGGCTTCTTGGCGACCGCCTTCTTGACGGCTTTGGCGGGCGACTTGCTGGCCGCCTTCTTGACGGGTGCCGTCCTGGCAGCCGGTTGTTTGGATGCAGGCTTGCCCGCCGGCTTGGCGGCCGGCTTCTTGGCAACGGACTTGGCCGCCAACTTCTTTACAACAGGCTTGGCGGTTTTCTTGGCGGCCTTGACGGCCTTCTTTGCAGTTTTTTTAGCAGCCACGAAACGCTCTTCCTTGGATTCCCCGGGGCCCGGGAAAGCGGGCCTTTATAGCCTACCCGACCAGCAGCAGCAACCACACCGCCTACTCCGTTCAGCCCCGGAGTCGCAAGGCGTGCGACCGGTCCACCTGGCTGGCGGGCCGACGTGCGCAGTTCGGTACCTGACCCGGCGACACCGCCGGGGCGGCCCGTCGCGCGCGTGGGTGCGGACGGGTCCAACGCCCCATCCTGCGACAAATGCGGCCTTCATGCCAACTGGAATAAGATTGGGGGGTGATCTCACGCCTGCTCATCGCCCTGCTGCGCTTCTACAAGCGCTTCATCAGCCCGCTGCTGGGGCCGCGTTGCCGCTTCATGCCCAGCTGTTCTGAATACGCCATGCAAGCCATCGCCACCCATGGCCCCGCGCGCGGCAGCTGGCTGGCCGCGCGCCGGCTGGGCCGCTGCCATCCCTTCCATCCCGGCGGTATCGACGAGGTGCCGCCGCGTGCCGCGCACGACGCCGCCTGCCGCTGCACAGGAAAACACTGAATGTCCTCCACGCTCATCGTCAACGCCCGCCTGGTCAACGAAGGCACCATCACCCAGGGCGACCTGCGCATCGAAGATGGCCGCATCGCGCAGATCGGCCCCGGCCTGGACGCCCGTCCGGGCGAAACCGTGGTCGATGCCGCCGGCCGCTGGCTGCTGCCCGGCATGATCGACGACCAGGTCCATTTCCGTGAGCCCGGCCTGACCCACAAGGGCGACATCGCGACCGAATCGGCCGCGGCCGTCGCCGGGGGCCTGACCAGCTTCATGGACATGCCCAACACCAACCCGCCCACGCTCAATGCCGAGATCCTGCAGGCCAAGTACGATGCCGCCGCCGGCCGTGCGCGCGCCAACTACGGCTTCTACATGGGCGCCAGCAACGACAACCTGGCCCACATCCAGTCGCTGGACCCCAAGACGGCGCCGGGCATCAAGGTCTTCATGGGGGCCTCCACCGGCAACATGCTGGTCGACAACCCGGAAACGCTCGATGCGATCTTCCGCGATGCGCCCACGCCGATCATCACGCACTGCGAAGACACGCCGATGATCGACGCCAAGGCCAAGGAGTACGCCGAGAAGTACGGCGATGCCCTCAGTGCCGAGCAGCACCCGGACATCCGCTCGCGCGAGGCCTGCCTGAAGTCCTCCGAGCTGGCCGTGTCGCTGGCGAAGAAGCACGGCACCCGCCTGCACGTGCTGCACATCTCCACCGCCGATGAGCTGGCCCTGTTCGAACGTGGCCCGCTGATCCGCGCCGATGGCAGCCGCAAGCAGATCACCGCCGAAACCTGCATCCATTTCCTGCGCTTTGACCGCAGCGATTACGCGCGCCTGGGCAACCTGATCAAGTGCAACCCGGCGATCAAGGAAGCCAGCGACCGCGAGGCGCTGACCCGCGCCGTGGCCGATGACGTGATCGACGTGCTCGCCACCGATCACGCGCCGCACACCTGGGAAGAGAAGCAGAAGCCCTACGCACAGGCGCCGTCCGGCCTGCCGCTGGTGCAGTACGCGCTCGTGGCCGCGCTGGAGCTGGTGCACGAAGGCAAACTGGAGATCACCCAGGTCGTGCAGAAGTTCGCGCATGCCCCGGCGCAGCTGTTCGACGTCAGCCAGCGCGGTTACCTGCGCGAGGGCTACTTTGCCGATCTGGTGCTGGTCGAAGACGTGCCCTTCACCGTCAAGCGTGAAGACGTGCTCTCCAAGTGCGGCTGGTCGCCCTTCGAGGGCACCACCTTCCGCTCGCGCATCGCCTCGACCTGGGTCAACGGGCAGTTGGCATGGGATGGCGAGAAGCTGGTGGGCTCGCCGAATGGCCAGCGCATGAGCTTCGACCGCTGATGCGGGCACGGTTGCTGAGTGCGGCCCTGGCGGCCGCCGGCGTCGCGGCGATGGGCAGTCTGCTGCCCTCGCCCGTCATGGCCCAGGCCGAGGCGCGCGTGGTGTTCCCGGCCAGTGCCTCGCAGGGCGCGATGGTGATCGGCAAGGTGCCGGCCGGCAGCGTCGTGCAGTACGGCGGCCGCACCCTGCGCGTGAGCGGGTACGGCAGCGTGGTGTTCGGCATCGGCCGCGATGAGAAGGGCCCGCTGCAGGTGCAGGTGAAGCCCCCGGACGGCGGCAGCGAGACGGTCAGCATTGCGGTCACCCCGCGTGACTGGCCGACCGAGCGGGTCAACGGCGTGCCGCCGAAAACGGTCAATCCACCCCCTGCGATCGCCGAGCGGATCAAGCGTGAGCAGGCCCAGGTCACCGCCGCGCGTGCCCGCGATGACAACCGCGCGGACTTCGCGCAGGCCTTCATCTGGCCGGTCCAGGGCCGGATCAGCGGCCGCTTCGGCAATGCGCGCGTCTACAACGGGCAACCCGGCTCAGGCCATTCGGGCATGGACATCGCGGTGCCGACCGGCACCCCGGTGAAGGCACCGGCGGCGGGCGTGGTCACCTTCGCCGGCCCCGACCTGTATCTGACCGGTGGCACGCTGCTGCTCGATCACGGCTTCGGGATCAGCTCGAACTTCCTGCACCTGTCGCGTATCGACGTGAAGGTCGGCGACCGCGTTGAACAGGGTCAGGTGATTGCCGCCGTGGGCGCGACCGGCCGCGCGACCGGGCCGCACCTGCATTGGGGCATGAACTGGTTCGATACCCGCATCGATCCGCTGCTGGTGCTGGAACGGAAGTAACGCTGTGGTGGGTGCTGATCCTGGTCGGCACGATCGCACAGAGCGTGCGGACCAAGGTCCGCACCCGCCAGAAACAGTCAGCCGCGCGCCGCCCACCAGGCCAGCCACAGCGTACGCATCGGCGTGGCCTGGTACTGGCGGTCCTGCGCCCAGGTCTTCTGCCGGGCGCGCGCCAAGGCGGCGTATAGACGGCGCGGGCGCGGGCCTGCGACCCGGGCCGGCCACTTCGCCAGCAGCTGCTGCGCCCACCGGCGTGGCGCGGCGCTGTCGTCCTCGGCCAGCAGCGAACGCGGAATGGCCGCGACGCCACTCTCGTGCAGGCGCTGGGCCAGGGTCTGCACCAGCACCGGGGTGGCGACATCGCCACGCGCCGGCGTCTGGAACATCACCGCTTCCACCGCGGCCACTGCGGCCGCATAGGCCTGCAATGACCGCAGCGCCTGGGCCGGATCAACCGGTACCGCGCGCGCTTCGATCAGGTCCGGCAGGGTATCTGCCAGCTGCGCCCACGGCGCGCGGACCGGCTCGAGCACCCGGCCGAGCGGATGGCGCGAGCGCTGCACGGACCAGCTGCGCAGTTCCTCGCCCCACCACGCCAGCTTGGCGTCGGAGGGCATCGGGTCGCCGGCGGTGTTGAGGATGTCGTCGAACTCCTGCAGCAGCGAGAACCACGCCACCACCAGGGTGCGCTGGCGCTCGGGAACGAAGCGTTCGGCCACCTGCCACTCGGGCCAGCGGGTCCGCCACTTGTCCAGGAAACTGTCCAGGGCGCTGGAAGTACTCACGATGTATTCCTTGAAAGGCTAGAGCGTGCGCGGAAGCGGCCACGCCTTGGCATGTTGCAGGTGTTCGGGCAGTGCGACGAGGGTATCGGCACCCCACGCCAGCGGATCGTCGGCGTCCAGCCGGTAGCCCCACAACGCGGCGACCGAGGCCATGCCGGCGGCGTTGGCGGCGACGATGTCGCGCTCGTCATCGCCCACATAGACACAGGTGCCCGGGGCGATGCCCATGCGTTCGGCGGCGATCAGCAGCGGCAGCGGATGCGGCTTGCGCTGGGCCAGGGTATCGCCGCCGATCAGCACCTTGCAGCGCTGTTCCCAGCCCAGCTGCGGCACGATCAGCCGGGCCAGGTATTCGGGCTTGTTGGTGACGATGCCCCAGGCACAGCCGGCCGCATCAAGCGCCTCGAGCATGCCGGCGATGCCGTCGAACAACACGGCGTGCTGGCCGATCAGGCCTTCGTAGCGCTCCAGGAACTCCGGCACCAGCGCATCGCGCTCGACCTGCCCCAGCGCGGGGAACGCCACCGAGACCATCGCACGCGAGCCTTTGGAGACCACCGGGCGCAGCGCGTCCAGGGTGATCGGCGCGCGCCCGCGGGCGGCCAGCATCGCATTGGCGGTGGCCAGCATGTCCGGCGCGCTGTCCAGCAGGGTGCCGTCCAGATCGAACAGCACCGCCGGCGGGAAACCGGCCTCAGACACGTGCGACGTCGTCCGGCTTGACCGCGTGGGCCAGGTAATTGATGTCGGTGCGCGTGCTCAGGCGGGCACGGTTGCGCCACGGCTCATAGGCCATGCCGCTGACATCGCGCAGGTCGAAATCGGCCTCGCGCAGCCACTTGCCCAGCTCGGCCGGCTTGATGAAATCCTGGTAGTGGTGCGTGCCTTTGGGCAGCAACCGCGCCACGTACTCGGCGCCGACAATCGCCACGGCGAACGCGGCCGGGGTGCGGTTGACGGTGGAGAGGAACAGCTGGCCGCCGGGCTTGAGCAGGCGGTGGCAGGCGGCGATGATCGCGCCCGGGTCCGGCACGTGCTCGAGCATTTCCATACAGGTGACCACGTCGAAGCTGCCCGGCTGTTCGGCGGCCAGGTCTTCAGCGGCCTGCACGCGGTAGTCGACGGTGACGCCGGTCTCCAACCCGTGCAGGCGTGCGACCTTGACCAGCTCCGGGGCCAGGTCGATCGCGGTCACGTCCGCGCCTTCCTTGGCCAGCGCTTCGCTGAACAGGCCGCCACCGCAGCCGATATCCAGCACGCGGGCGCCGCGCAGGGTCACGCGCCGGGCGACGTACTGCAGGCGCACCGGGTTCAGGGCATGCAGCGGCTTCTGCGGGCCGTCGACGTCCCACCAGCGGTTGGCGAGGGCGGCGAACTTGTCCAGTTCGGCCTGATCGAAATTGGTGGACGCATGGGGGGTGTTCATGGGGATCCTTGGTGCATCAAGCACGGATGTGTCGGATACGCTCGCGCCACTGGCGCGCGTTGGCGACGATCGCCGCGGTGTCCATGCCGACCAGTTCGCGCTGGACCAGCTTGGGCTGGCCGGCGATCCAGACATCGCTGACCTGATGGCGGCCGGCGGCATACACAAGCTGCGAGAGCACATGGTGCAGCGGTTGGGTTTCCAGTGCGGACAGGTCCACGCAGACCAGATCGGCCTGCTTGCCGACTTCGATCGAGCCGATGCGGTCACCGAAGCCCAGCGCGCGCGCGCCGCCCAGCGTGGCCGCACGCAGCGTGGTGGCCGCGTCCAGCGCGGTCGCGTCATTGGCGACGGCCTTGGCCAGGATCGCCGCAGTGCGGTTCTCGCTGAACATGTCCAGGTCGTTGTTGCTGGCGCAGCCGTCGGTGCCGATCGCCAGGTTCACGCCCGCACGCTGCAGCGCGCACGCCGGGCAGAAGCCGGAGGCCAGCTTGAGGTTGGATTCCGGGCAGTGCACCACGCTCACGCCGCGCTCGGCGCACAGGTGGATTTCGGCCTCGGTCAGCTGGGTCATGTGCACGGCGATCAGGCGGTCGTTGACCAGGCCCAGCCGGTCCAGGCGCGCCAGCGGGCGCTGGCCGTGCAGCTTGAGCGAGTCGCTGATTTCCTGCGCGGTTTCATGCGTGTGCAGGTGGACCTGCATGTCCAGCTGGTCGGACAGCATGCGCACGCGCTCGAAATTGGCGTCGTTGACGGTATACGGCGCATGCGGCGCGAACGAGGTGCCGATCAGCGGATCGTTGCGCCACTGGTCGTGCAGTTCGCCGGCCTTGGCGAAGTACTCGTCGTCGGTCTTGGCCCAGGCAGTCGGGAAATCGATGATCACCGCGCCGACCAGCGCACGGAACCCGTGCTGCTTGTAGACGGCGGCCTGGACGTCGGAGAAGAAGTAGTTCTCGTTGGCGCAGGTGGTGCCGCCGCG
Organism: Stenotrophomonas sp. AS1; assembly: GCF_048957655.1. NCBI lineage: Bacteria > Pseudomonadati > Pseudomonadota > Gammaproteobacteria > Lysobacterales > Lysobacteraceae > Stenotrophomonas > Stenotrophomonas sp. AS1. The sequence goes on from NZ_JARVXM010000003.1 coordinate 105,231, forward strand.
CAGCATCTCGGCGATGGCCAGGGTGGTGCCGTCGGCCACGAATTCCGGTCCGATCACCGCCGCTTCCACCGGCCAGATGTGCTGCTGCAACCAGACCATCAACGGCAGGTCGTCAGCGACGCCCCGCAGCAGGGTCATCGGGTTGTGGGTGTGCGCGTTGACCAGGCCCGGCATCAGCGCCGCATCGGGGCGCGAGACGGTCTGCTTCGGGGCAAAACGCGCACGCGCCTCGGCCCGCGGCAGGATCGCGATGATCTCGCTGCCACGCACGGCCACGGCATGGTCTTCCAGCACCACCGCATGCGGTTCGATCGGGACCACGTAACCGGCTTCGATCAACAGGTCACAGGCTTCGGGAATGCGGGCGGTGTCGGTCATGCGTGCTCACTGTGCTGGGCGGACGACCCGAAGGCGTGGGCGACCGGGACGCTTGGGGGGTAGAGCCGACCGTTGGTCGGCTTTACCGGGTGCGGTGACCGGTGGGTACCGCAGCCGACCAACGGTCGGCTCTACACGGTGCGGTGGCCGGTCGGTACTGCAGCCCACCAACGGTCGGCTCTACCCGGTGCGGTGACTGGCCGGTCCCGCAGCCGACCAGCGGTCGGCTCTACCGTAATCCGGCTTTGCCGGATTACTTGCCGGCGCGTGCGGAGTATTCGCCCGAACGGGTGTCGACCTTGATGATTTCATCCTGGTTGACGAACAGCGGCACGCGGACCACCGCGCCGGTTTCCAGGGTGGCCGGCTTGCCGCCGCCGCCCGAGGTGTCGCCACGGACGCCCGGATCGGTCTCGGTGATCTTCAGCTCGACGAAGTTCGGCGGCTGGACGAAGATCGGCTCGCCGTTCCAGAGGGTGACGATGCAGGACTCTTCGCCCTTCAGCCACTTCTCCGCGCCGCCCATGCCGGCCTTGGTGGCCTGGACCTGCTCGAAGGATTCCGGGTCCATGAAGTGCCAGAACTCGCCGTCGCTGTACATGAAGTCCATGTTGGTATCCACGACGTCGGCCTTCTCCACGTCATCGGTCGCCTTCATGGTCATTTCGACCACGCGGCCGGACTTGATGAAGCGGTACTTCATGCGGGTGAAGGCCTGGCCCTTGCCCGGCTTGACGTATTCGGTCTCGGTGATGACCGCTGGTTCATTGTTGACCAGGATCTTCATCCCGTTCTTGACGTCGTTCATGCCAACAGTGGCCATGCTGAAACTCCTGAATGGGCAAACGCCGCGCAGGCGCGGCGAGCCGGATAGAATGGGAAATCCCACCGACACCGGTGGGGTGACTCGATATTTCTGACCCACATGATAACCGCAGGCCCCCATTCCATGCAGCTTTCCGCCACGCCCCTGGCCGCCCCCGTCCGCTGGCAGCAACGGTGGCGCGAGGCGATCCGCGACCCGCGCGAGCTGCTGCGGCAGCTGGGGCTGGATCCGGTGGCGCTGGGGGTCTCGGATAAGGCGGCCGGCCAGTTCGCGGTGCGCGTACCGCAGGGCTTCGCGGCCCGGATGCGCCACGGCGACCGCCATGACCCCCTGCTGCGCCAGGTCCTGCCGATCACCGACGAGCTGAAGGTCGTGCCCGGCTTCAGCCTGGATGCGGTCGGCGACGGTGCGGCCAAGAAGGCCACCGGGGTCATCCAGAAGTACCGCGGCCGTGCCCTGCTGGTCACCACCGGCAGCTGTGCGATCAATTGCCGCTACTGCTTCCGCCGCCATTTCGACTACGGCACCGAAAACGCCGCCCGCGAGGGCTGGCGTGATGCGGTGGACGCGATCGCCCAGGACCCGGACATCGATGAGGTCATCCTGTCCGGGGGCGATCCGCTGTCGCTGGCCACGCACAAGCTGGTCGAGCTGACCGCGGCGCTGAAGCAGATTCCGCACCTGCGCCGGCTGCGCATCCACAGCCGCCTGCCGGTAGTCCTGCCCGAACGCGTGGATGACGAACTGGTGCAGTGGATCGCCTCGCTGCCGTGGCCGGTGGCGTTCGTGATCCATGCCAACCATGCCAACGAGTTCGATGCGTCGGTGGATGCCGCGATGGCGCGCCTGCGCGCGGCCGGTGCCACCCTGCTCAACCAGGCGGTGCTGTTGCGCGGGGTGAACGATTCGATCCAGGCGCTGCAGGCACTGAGCGAGCGCAGCTTCGCCGCCGGCGTGCTGCCCTATTACCTCTACCAGGTGGACCGGGTCGAGGGCGTGGCCCATTTCGAAGTGGCCGACGACACCGCCAAGGACCTGCATGCGCAGCTCACTGCGCGCCTGTCCGGCTACCTGGTGCCCAAGCTGGTCCGCGAGATCTCCGGCGACAGCAGCAAGCGCCCGGTCTGATCAGCTGCCCGATTCGAGCAGCTGCACCACATCGGTCGCGCTGACCGGATGGCTGAGCCAGTAACCCTGGGCCAGGTCGCAACCGCGCTGGGCCAGCAGGTCGAACTGCACTTCCTGCTCGATGCCCTCGGCCACCACGGTGATCCCCAGGGCATGGGCCATGGCGATGATGGCCGTGGTCAGGGCCAGGTCGTCCGCATCGCGCTGCATGTCGGCCACGAAACTCTTGTCGATCTTGACCCCGTCCACCGGCACCTGGCGCAGGTGGCTCAGGCCGGAGAAACCGGTCCCGAAATCGTCCAGCCACACCTTCACGCCGGTCCGGTGCAGCTTGTCCAGCAGGGCGGCGGCCAGCATTTCATCGCCGATCACCGCCGTTTCGGTCAGCTCCAGGTGCAGCCGCGAGGCCGGCAGGCCGGTGTCGCGCAGGCAGTCGGCGACCAGCGTGGGCAGTTCGCCGCCGCGCAACTGCCGCGGGGAGACGTTGACCGAAACGAACAGCCCTTCCCCATCGCCCCCGACCGGCCACTGCACCGCCTCGGTGCAGGCCGCGCGCAGCACCTTGGGGCCGATCACTTCGATCAGCCCGCTCTGCTCGGCCACTTCGATGAAGACCGACGGCGGGATCGTGCCCAGGGTCGGGTGCTGCCAGCGCAGCAGCACTTCCACGCCGACCATGCGGCGGTCGCGGGTGCGGAAGATCGGCTGGTAGGCCAGCCGCAGCTCGCCCCGCTCCCAGGCACCGCGCAGCTCCTGCTCCATGTGCACGCGGCGCTCGACCGCATGGTCCATCGCCCGGCTGTAGTAGCGGTAGCAGTTCTTGCCGGCCATCTTGGCCTGGTACATCGCGATGTCGCCGTTCTTGAGCAGCGTGGTGGCGTCGGCAGCGTCATCGGGGAACAGGGTCACGCCGATCGAGGAGCCCAGGAACAGCTCCCGGCCCTGCACCACCAGCGGCTTGCCCAGTTCGCGCACCAGGATCTCGGCCAGTTCGCGGGCCCCGGCAGCGACATCGCCCTCCCCGATCAGGATCACGAATTCATCGCCGCCAAAGCGCGCCAACAGCGCCTCGTCCCCACCGGCCTGGGCCACCGCCGCGCTGATGCGCTGGGCGAACTGCAGCAGCGCCTCGTCGCCGGCCTCGTGGCCGAGCGTGTCGTTGACGCGCTTGAAGTCGTCCATGTCCGCGAACAGCAGGCCCAGCCGGTGGCCGGAGGCCCGCGCGGCCATCAGCCGGTGGTCCAGCGCCTCGCGGAATGCCAGCCGGTTGGTCAGCCCGGTCAGGGCATCGGTATAGGCCATGTGCCGCACTTCGCGGTCGTGCCGGGCGATCGCCTGGCTCATCCGACCGAATGCACGCATCAGCTCACCGACTTCATCCTGGCGCCGGATCTCCGGCATCTGCAGGGTGTAGTCACCGGCCTCGATCTGGCGCGCCGCCCCGGCCAGCCAGCGGATCGGCGTCACCAGGGTGCGCTGCACGTAGATGATCACCACCGCACCAATCCCGACCAGCAGCCCGAGCATCAGCAGCAGCCAGCCCAGGTGGCGCTTGCCGACCTGCTGCAGGCGGTCGCCCAGGGTCTGGTTGGCCTGCTGCTCCATGGCCTGCACATCGTCCAGCGCCATGCCCACGCGCACCCCGCCGATCCGCTGGTTGCCGATCATGATCGGCATCGCGTTGTCGAGCACCTTGGGCGACTGCTGGACCACCAGCTCGCGCGCGCCGGCGGCACCGGCGGCGAGCGGGTCGGTCATCGGCTGGCCGAACTCCAGCACGTCCACCGTGCCGTCGTGGATCAGCCTGCCGTTCTCGTCGAACACCAGCACATAGCGCACCACCTGCTGCCGCGAGGTGTTGCGCACCAGCGCCCCGACCTGCTCCAGGTCGTTGTAGTACAGCGGGTTGGCCAGCGCATCGGACAACTCGCGGGCCAGTGCTTCACCACGGCTGCGCACACTGCGGTCGAACAGGTCATGGATGACCGTGCCGCTGAGATGCTGCACCTCGTCCTGCATCGTCGCCTGGCGCCCCAGCACCACGGCCACGATCGCCACCACGACCAGCATCGCGCCGCCCATCGCCAGCACGAAGCGGGCCTGCATTCCCGAACCCAAGCGACTCATTCCACTTCCATCCGCACGCGCGTCAAGCCTTGTTTCAATTCATCCAGCCGGTGCTGCATCTGCGCATCCACCCGGTGGAACCCGGAAGTACCAAAAAATGTCTTCAATGCCGGCTGCGCCTGGGGATCGGATGCGGCATCCAGCAGCACCTGCTGCAGCCGGTCGCGCACCTTCGGATCCAGCCCTTCGCGCACCATCTCCACCGCACGCGGATACGGTTCGGTGCGATGGATGACCCGGAAATCACGCAGGAAGTTGGCCGGAATGCGCTTGCCATCAGACCAGTCCACGCTGCTCACCGCACCGGCATCCACCAGGCCCTTGTGCACGAAGGTGGCGATGTTCGCCTCCGAGCGCGCGAAGACGTAACCGACGGTGTCCGGGGCGGCGACATCGCCCAGCGAGGAGAGAATCTCCGGTGTCTCGCCGTGCTGCAACAGGGTCATCACCGGCACCAGGTAGGCGCTGGTGGAGGCCGTGTTCTGCAGGGCCAGGGTGTGCCCGCGCAATGCTTCCAGCGTCTGGATGGGGCTGTCGCGGCGCACGAAGAACACGGTGTGGTACTCGCGCACGCCGCTGCGTTCGGTCAGCAGCAAGGGCCTGGCACCGCTGCGCAGCCCCAATGCCACGGCGGTGCCGGAGGTCTCGGTCACCCAGTCCACGCGGCCGCGGCGCAGGTAGCTGCCCATCTGCTGGGTATCACGCGCCATCAGGATCCGGCCTTCGGTGATGCCGACGTCGTGCAGGCGCGGAATCACGTAATCGAGCAGGGGCTGCAGCTGCGCATAGTGTGACCTCGGGTCGTCGCTGATCCGTCCCAGCACCAGGACATGGGCGGGTCCGGCAAACGCCGGACCGGTCATCGCGGCGATGGCCAGACACAGCAGTACGCTCTGCAGCAGCCTTCGCAGTCCCGACAAGCCCATCACTCCCCCCAAGGAATCGAGACAGACTACCCGAAAAAATGAGAACTGCGTCAGCTTACAGAGGCTTGTTGGTCGCCAATCGCGCCATGCGCTGTGCGTCGGACAGGATGCCGCGCAGCAGGCGCACTTCCTGTTCACTCAGTTCGGTGCGCAGGAACAGGCGGCGCAGCTTGCGCATCGCCGATTCAGGCGCACGGCCCTTGTGGAAGTCGATTTCATCCAGGGTGTCGCCAAGCTGGCCGAACAGGCCTTCGACCTGCGCATGGCTGGCCGGGGCTTCGCCGAAGCCGGGCTCGGCCGGCGCGGCGACCGGCGCATCGGCTGCGCCCAGGATCGCCATGCGCACTTCGTAGGCCAGGACCTGGACAGCGGCCGCCAGGTTCAAGGAGCTGAACTCAGGGTTGGACGGGATATGGACGGCGGCATGGCACAGCTGCAGCTCTTCGTTGGTCAGGCCGGTGCGCTCGCGGCCGAACACGAAGGCCACCTCGGCCGGTTCGGCGGCCTTGGCCAGCACGCGCTGGGCGGCCACGGCCGGCAGCAGTTCTTCCAGCTGGACCCGGCGCGAGCGGGCGGTACAGCCCAACACGAAGCGGCAGTCGGCCACGGCCTCGGCCAGGGTCGCCACCACCGGGGCATCGCCCAGGACATCCTCGGCGCCGGCCGAGCGGCGGAAGGCCTCCTCATCCAGCGGTTTCTCGGGCGCGACCAGGACCAGGCGGCCCAGCCCCATGGTTTTCATGGCCCGTGCGGCCGCCCCCATGTTTCCGGGGTGCTGGGTGCCGACCAGGACGAAGCGGATGCGGGCGGGAGCGGTTTCTACGGACATGAACGGGCCAAATGCGAGCAGGACAGCGACAAATGGTAAACTGTGCGACCGGCCTCTGCGCCGGGACCGCTCTTTTCCCCCGCCAAACCCCTACTCTGCCTTTACGGGAGCTTTTCGCCATGCAGAAACCCGCCGTCACCGTCATGGTCAAGGCCGCCCGCCTCGCCGGCAACGTCCTGTTGCGCAACATCAACAAGCTCGAGGCGTTGAACGTCGTGCAGAAGGGCCGCATGGACTATGCCAGTGAAGTCGATGCAGATGCGGAAAAGGTCATCGTCAAGGAACTCAAGCGCGCCTATCCCGAGTACGGGATCATGGGTGAGGAAGGTGGCGTGCAGTCGGTCAACCGTTACATGTGGGTCATCGATCCGCTGGACGGCACCAGCAACTACCTGCGCGGCTTCCCGCATTACTGCGTCTCCATCGCCCTGGTCGAGAACGGTGAGCCGATCGACGCGGTGATCTTCGATCCGCTCCGCAATGAGCTGTTCACCGCCAGCCGGGGTGCCGGCGCGGTGTTCAATGACCGCCGTATCCGTATTGCCGAGCGCAAGGATCTGGGCGGCGCGATGATCCATACCGGTTTTGCCCCGCGTGAGCGCCAGCGCACGAGTGCACAGCTGAAGGCGGTGGACGCGCTGCTGGTGCAGGCCGAAGACGTGCGGCGCACGGGCTCGGCCGCGCTGGATCTGGCCTACGTGGCCTGTGGCCGTGCCGACGCGTATTTCGAGGCCGGCGTGAAGGCCTGGGATATCGCCGCCGGTGTGCTGCTGGTCCGCGAAGCCGGTGGCCGCGTATGCGACTTCAAGGGCGCCACGCCGGCCCGCATGGACAGCCGTGGTCCGGAAACCCAGCAGATCGTTGCCGGCAATGTGAAGATCAGCGATGCGCTGCAGAAGGTGCTGGTCAATACCGGCTACGCGGCCGAGTTCGACGCGAAGTTCTGATCGGGCTGGTTCTGGTCTGCATGACGACGGCGCCTTCGGGCGCCGTTGTTGTGTGTGGGAACAAAAACGCCCGGCGAAAGCCGGGCGTTGTAGTCAGCGCATCGCGGTGCGGATCACACCACGGTGTTGTTGGCAGCGCGCAGGGCGGCGATGCGCTCGTCCAGCGGGGGGTGGCTCATGAACAGCTTCCTGGCGGCGCCGCCGGCGATGCCGAAGGCGGCGATCTGGGTCGGCAGGGTGCTCTGGCCGTGGTTGACCTTGAGGCGCTCCAGGGCGGCGATCATCTTCTGGCGGCCGGCCAGGTGCGCGCCACCGGCGTCGGCGCGGAACTCGCGGTGACGGGAGAACCACATGGAGATCATGGTGGCGAACAGGCCGAACACCATTTCCAGGACGAACACGATGATGTAGTAGGCAAAGCCGCGGCCGCCGCCTTCGCGGTTGCCGGACAGGGCGCTGTCGATGAAGCCACCGACGATGCGGGCCAGGACGATCACGAAGGTATTGAGCACGCCCTGCAGCAGGGCCATGGTGACCATGTCGCCGTTGGCGACGTGGGCGATTTCATGGCCCAGCACGGCTTCGGCTTCGTCTTCGCTCATGTTGTGCAGCAGGCCGGTGGAGACCGCGACCAGCGCCTTGTTTCGGTTGGCGCCGGTGGCGAAGGCGTTGATTTCCGGACCGTCGTAAACGGCCACTTCGGGCATGCCGATGCCGGCTTCACGGGCCTGGCGCTCGACCGTGGCCAGCAGCCAGCGTTCGGTCTGGTTGCGCGGCTCGGTGATCACCACCGCGCCGGTGGAGCGCTTGGCCATGAACTTGGAGAGCAGCAGGGAAATGAACGAGCCACCGAAGCCGAAGATCGCTGCAAAGATCAGCAGGCCGCTCATCTGGTTGGGATTGACGCCCGCCACCGACATCACGATGCCGGCCAGGATCAGCACCGCAAAGTTGGTCAGCAGGAAGAGAGCAATGCGACTGAACATGGGAAAAGGACGCTCGTTGGAGGTTGATGACTGCAAATCTGCGGGGACTTCAGCTTGAATTCAAGTCGCAAACTGACCGACGATTCATAGTCCATGTCCGATTCCTCCTATTGCGGGCGCTTCGCGCCCTCGCCCACCGGCCCGCTGCACCCCGGCTCGCTGCTGGCGGCGCTGGGCAGCTGGCTGCTCGCGCGCCATGCCGGCGGCCGCTGGCTGGTGCGGGTGGAGGATGTCGATCCTCCTCGAACGGTGCCCGGTGCGGTGAACGGCCAACTGGCCGTGTTGGCAGCCTTCGGGCTGTGCAGTGACGGGCCGATCGTCCACCAGAGCCAGCGCGGCGCGCTGTACCAGGCGGCGCTGGACCGGCTGCTGCGCGAGGGCAAGGCGTTCGCCTGCCATTGCAGCCGCAGCGAGCTGGCCGCGCAGGGCGGCATCCATCACCACTGCGTGGCCCGCGCCGCGCGTGCGCAACCGGCGGTGAGGCTGCGGGTACCGCCAGGCAGCGTGGTGGGGTTCGAGGACGGCCTGCAGGGCCGGATCGTGCAGGACGTGCACGCCGAGGTCGGCGACTTCGTGCTGCGCCGGGCCGACGGTTACTGGGCATATCAGCTGGCGGTGATGGTCGACGATGGCGCGCAGCACGTGACCGACGTGGTCCGGGGCGCGGACCTGCTCGACTCCACCCCACGCCAGATCCTGTTGCAGCAGGCGCTGGGCTTGCCGACCCCGCGCTACCTGCATCTGCCGCTGCTGCTGGGTCCCGATGGGCGCAAGCTCTCCAAGTCCGAGGCCGCACTGCCGATCGACCCTGCCGACCCGCTGCCGGCCCTGCGCCGGGCCTGGGCGCAGCTCGGCCAGGACCCGGCGATCGGCGCGGGTGTCGAGGACGTTTCCGGTTGGCTGCACCAGGCGGCGGCCTGCTTCGATCCGGTGCGATTGCCACCGGGCGACATCCCCATGCGGCAAGCGGCTGACGGGGCTGCCCCTTTTGCCCGCTGATGTTGCAGAATCCTGTTCCCCCTTGTTGGCCCTGCCTTTCGGAGTAGCTGCTCATGACATCTCGCGTCGCACTGGTCACCGGTGGTACCGGCGGTATCGGTACTGCCATCTGCCAACGCCTGGCCGACCAGGGCCATCGGGTCGCCACCAACTACCGTGACGAGGCCAAGGCCAAGGCCTGGCGCGAGAAGATGCTGGCCCGCGGCTGCGATGTGGCGATCTTTCCGGGCGATGTATCCGAGCCGGACACAGCCGAAAGCATGGTGCAGGCCGTCGAAGCGGCGCTGGGCCCGGTCGAGATCCTGATCAACAACGCCGGCATCACCCGCGACACCACGTTCCATCGCATGCGTGCGGACCAGTGGCACGATGTCATCAACACCAACCTCAACTCGGTGTTCAACGTCACCCGCCCGGTGATCGAGGGGATGCGCCGCCGCGGCTGGGGCCGGGTCATCCAGATCAGCTCGATCAACGGCCTGAAGGGCCAGTACGGCCAGGCCAACTACGCGGCGGCCAAGGCCGGCATGCACGGTTTCACCATTTCCCTGGCCCGTGAGAACGCGGGTTTCGGGATCACCGTGAACACCATCTCTCCGGGCTACGTGGCAACGGACATGGTGATGGCCGTGCCGGACGAAGTGCGCGCCAAGATCATCGCCGACATTCCTACCGGCCGCCTCGGCAAGCCGGAGGAAATCGCTTACGCGGTGGCGTTCCTGGTCAACGAGGAGGCCTCCTGGATCACCGGCTCCAACCTGGACATCAACGGTGGCCACCACATGGGGTGGTAAGGGCGGCGCTGCGCCGAGGGCGCGCGGACCGGGCGGGATGCGCGTGCCAACGGCGGGCGAAGGGCCAAATTGCTGCACCCTATGCTGCGCAACATAAATGCGGGCCCTTGCTACTTATGGCGGTTGCATAGGCTGCTGCACTGCGCCATGCTGCGCGCCTACTGTGATGAGTGACTGCTTCATGGCTGCGACCCGCATTATCAAGAAGTATCCGAACCGCCGGCTCTACGACACGGAAATCTCCAGCTACATCACCATAGAGGATGTGCGCCAGCTGATCCTGGATGGTGAGGACTTCGAGGTGCGCGATGCCAAGAGCGGTGATGACCTGACCCGCTCGGTGCTGCTGCAGATCATCGCCGACCAGGAACAGGACGGCGAACCGATGCTGTCCACCCAGCTGCTCAGCCAGCTGATCCGCTTCTATGGCGATTCGCTGCAGGGCTTCATGGGCAATTACCTGGAGCGCAGCATGCAGGTCTTCCTGGACCAGCAGCAGCAGTTCCGCCAGCAGATGGGCAATCTGCTCGGCCAGACCCCGTGGGCGATGATGAACCAGCTGACCGAGCGCAACATGGAAATGTGGCAGGACTTCCAGCGCAACATGGGCACCGGCTTCGGCGGCCGCCCGGGCGGCACCGGAACCGGTACCGGTACCGGCACGGGAACCGGCAAGAAGCCGGAAACCCCGGCGCCGGGCGCAGGCAAGACCCGCCGCTGAGACCGGTTCCGCTGCAGAAAAGAAAAAGGCGCAGCCTCCGGGCCGCGCCTTTTCTCGTTCCGGGGCCAGGCGTCACTGTCGACGCCCCTGTGCCCGATGCCCTCAGCGCTTGGGCTTGGCGCAACCGGTGCAGACGCGCTCGACCTTGTATCCCTTGGCGCGCAGCTTCTCCACGACCCCATCGTTGCCCAGCAGATGCAGCGTGCCGACCACCACCAGCGTGCCCCCCTGCCCGGCCTGCAGGTGCTGCTGCAGCTTCGGCACCCAGGCATCATTGCGGTCGGTGTTGATGCGCTTGTACAGCTGCGGGTACTGGCCGCGCATCTCGGTGGCCATCGAGGTCCACAGCAGCTTGTCGTCTCCGCGGCGCCAGGCATCGTGCAGCTTGCGCCCCATTTCATCGCCCTTGCCGGCCTGCTCGAGGGCTTCGGCCACCATCTGCTGCTGTTCCTTGGCCGACATGCCCGACAGCACCGCGATCTGCGTGTCGATATCCTCCAGACCGGCAGTCGCCTTGCCCGCGCTGGCGGCCCGTGTCATGAAATGCCGGTCCAGCCCCAGCGCCGGGTCCAGGCCCATCTTGGTGAACTGGCTCAGGGTGATGGTCAGGCCGACGAACCACGGTTTCATGCCCTGCAACTGGGCCAGCGGCAGCTTGTTTTCCTGCGCATAGGCCTGCAGCCGGGTCCAAGTGGCCGCATCGAGGTCGCGCTTGAGTTCCGAGCCATCGGTACGCATCGCCGCCTGCACCATCTTCTGTGCCAGTTCGGGCGACTCCATGTCCTGCGGCGAGAGTTCGAACACCACCCGCTGCGAGGCGGCGAAGGCCTGGTCGACATCCGCCGACAGCGGGTAGTCCGTGGGCTGCAGCAGATGGAACGAGCCCAGAAGGTACACGCGGCTGTCGCCCGGGCCGGTGACCTTCCACAGCAGTGGAACCGGCGGACTGGCCTTGGCGGCTGCGGGTGCACGCGGCGCGACCGGGCGCGCGTCGGCGCTGACCGTGCCGGCCAACAGGCCCGCAGCAATCAGCAACGGGGACAACAGACGCGACAACATCGACATGTTCAAGCCTCTCCTTCGGGGGCGTGGTACGCCTGCTCACCGGCGTCCACGCGCAGGTCCAGGCGGTTTTCAGGGGGCGTCAGCGGACAGGTGGCAAAGGGCGTGAACGCGCACGGCGGGTTGTAGGCCTGGTTGAAATCGATCACCACGCGGCCCTGGTCATCCGGCGCAGGCAGATCCAGATAACGGCCGGCCGGATAACTGCCGTGACCACTGGTACGGTCACCAAAGATCACGAACAGCGCGCGACCCGGCTCGCCGATGGCTTCCAGCCGCCAGGTGCGGCCGTCCCGCTCGAACTCCAGGGCGCCCGCATTGGGCATGTTCGTGGTCAGGCCGGTGATGTCCACGATCGGCAGCGTCTGGCCGGCCGGGTGCGGCACGAAGCGCGCCGTGACGCGCCACGACGCGCCGCCCGGCCAGTACGTCAAGCCGGTGAAGTTCGTCCGCGAAGGCGCGTCGGCGTGCTTGACCCGCAGCGCGAACCGCTCGCCGCGATGGATCAGGCTGAGTCGGCCCTTGCCGTCGTCGAAGGCGATGACGGTCGGGGTCGGATCGCGATCGCTGAAGAAGCGGATGCGGCCGGTGACCGGCTTGCCATCCACCTGCATCGCCACCCCACGCTCGGGCGTGAACCAGACGGTGTCACCCTCGCGCGCGACCATGCCCAGCTTGTCCGGGCCGACCGCCAGGCGGATGCCGCTGCCCGGGCCGCGACCGATGTAATGCGCTTTGTATTCCAGCCAATGCAGGCCGACCAGGCTGGTCCAGCCGTCGGCGGCATGCAGTTGCTCGTAGCGCTGTTGGCGCCACTGCTGCTGTTCGGCCTCGAAGGCTGGATCGATCGCCACCTTCGCAGGGGCATCCACCGCTTTTTCGCCACATCCCGACACGCTCACTGCCAGCAGCAATACCGCCGCCCACACTCCCCAGTGCTTGCCCATGACCGTCCTCTCAACGTCCGCGCAGGAACCAGCGGTCGATTTCCGCCAGCGAAAAACGGGCCCAGGTCGGCCGGCCGTGATTGCACTGACCCGAGCGTTCGGTGATTTCCATGTCGCGCAGCAGGCCGTTCATTTCCGGCACGGTCAGGCGCCGGTTCGCGCGCACCGCGCCGTGGCAGGCCATGGTCGACAGCAGTTCGTCGCGGGCGCTGGCGATGCGACGGCTCTGGCCATGCTCGCGCAGGTCGGTCAGCACATCGCGCAGCAGCGCCTCTGGCTCGGCATTGGCCAGCAGGGCGGGAATGCTGCGCACGTGCAGCGAGCCGGGGCCGGCGCGGGTGACTTCAAAGCCCAGCGAGGTCAAGGTCTCCGCTTCGCGTTCGGCGGTGTCGGCGTCGCGCTCGCCGACCGCCAGGGTGATCGGCACCAGCAGCGGCTGCGAATGCAGGCCCATGCCGTCGTGTGCGGTTTTCAGGCGCTCATAGCCGATGCGTTCGTGCGCGGCATGCATGTCCACCACGATCAGGCCTTCGGCATTTTCGGCGAGAATGTAGATGCCATGCAGCTGCGCGATCGCATAGCCCAGCGGGGGTACGCCACTGTCGGCCGCCGTGACTGGCAAACCACTTTCGGTTGGCATCGGCGGCAGGCTGCCGCCGGCGGCGGTGCCACCGGGCGCGCCATACAGCGCCGCATAGGCGGAGGGGGCATCGGCCACGCGCAGGCCCAGTGGCGATTGCTGCGGGCGCCAGTCGCCGCCCATGCCACCCCCACCGCCACCACTGCCGGCGAGTGCATAGCCCCCATTGCCTGACGACGGCAGACCGTAGGCCGGCGCCGCGGTCGCGGCACTCTCCGTGGCGTGCACCTGCGTGCCGGCAGCGGTCATGCCGGCGCGCGTTTCCGCCAGCGCTTCCTTGAGCGTGCGGTACACAAAATCGTGGATCAGGCGCGAATCGCGGAAGCGCACTTCATGCTTGGCCGGATGCACGTTGACGTCGACACGGGTCGGGTCCAGCTCCAGGAACAGCACATACGCCGGCTGGCGACCATGGAACAGCACGTCGCCGTAGGCCATCTTCACCGCGTGGGCGACGCTGCGGTCACGCACCGAGCGGCCGTTGACGTACAGGTACTGCTGATCGGTGCTGGCCCGCGAGTAATGGGGCTGCGCGATCCAGCCGTGCAGGCGCAGGCCGGCACCGCTGTGGTCCACGCGCAGCGCCTGGTTGGCGAAGTCTTCGCCCAGCGTCTCGCCCAGGCGCGCGTCCGAGTACAGATCGCCGGGCTTGTAGCGGCGCGAAGGTTTGCCGTTGTGCGACACGCGCAGCTCGACATCCGGCCGCGCCAGCGCGAGCGAGCGCAGCCACTCTTCGATATGGCCCAGCTCGGTGCGCTCGGCGCGCAGGAACTTGCGGCGGGCCGGCACGTTGTAGAACAGCTCGCGCACTTCGACCGTGGTGCCCGGCGCATGCGCGCGCGGGGTCACCTCGCCAAGCCGGCCGCCTTCGATCTGCAACGCCGAGCCGTGCTCGTCGATGGCACGGCGCGAGCTCAGGGTGAAGCGGCTGACCGAGGCGATCGACGGCAACGCTTCGCCGCGGAAGCCGAGCGTGGCCACCGACTCCAGATCATCCAGGCTGGCGATCTTGCTGGTCGCATGGCGCGACACCGCCAGCGGCAGCTCTTCCGGTGCAATGCCACCGCCGTCATCGCGGATGCGGATCAGCCGCACGCCGCCCTCTTCCAGGTCGATATCAACCCGCGTGGCGCCGGCGTCCAGCGCGTTCTCGACCAGTTCCTTGACCACGGACGCGGGCCGCTCGACCACTTCGCCAGCGGCGATCTGGTTGATCAGGATCTCGGGAAGCTGGCGGATGCTCATGCGCACCTCCGGCTGACGGAGGTGAGGGGCGCAGCGGCGAGGGGGATTCGGGAAACAGACGTCATCCCGTGATGATAGCGTGCGCGGGGCGGTGGCTGGCGGGCTTACTTGCTGCCGCCCGCCACGGTACCGGCGGCGTCGATCTCGGCCTGGGCGCGCGCAGCATACAGGGTGCCCGGCGGCGGCTGGCGGCTGAAGAAGGTATGCACGCCATCAAGCACGGCCCCCGCGATCTGGCGCTGGTAGGCCGGATCGATCAGGCGGCGCTCTTCATCCGGGTTGGAGATGAACGCGGTTTCGACCAGCATCGCCGGCATGTCCGAGGTGCGCAGCACCGCGAAGTTGGCCCGTTCGATGTTGGGCTTGTGGTTCTTGCCGATCCGCTTCAGGCCGCCCAGCACATGCCCGGCAGCGTCTTCGGAGGCCTTCATGTAACCGCTCTGGGCCAGATCCAGCAGCACGTTGGCCAGGGTGCCTTCGGTCTGCTGCAGGCGCACGCCACCGACCAGATCGGCGGCGTTTTCCTTGTCGGCCAGCCAGCGCGCACGCTGCGAGGACGCGCCCTTGGTCGAGAGCACGTAGACCGACGAACCGGTGGCCGCGCGGTTCTCGGCGGCATCGGCGTGGATCGAGATGAACATGTCGGCCTTGGCGGCGCGCGCCTTCTGCGCACGCATCGGCAGCGGGATGAACACGTCGCTGTCGCGGGTGAGGTAAGCCTTCAGGCCGGGCGTTGCGTTGACCTGGCGGGCCAGTTCACGCGCCACTGCCAGGGTGATGTCTTTTTCGCGCTTGCCGGTCGGGCCGACCGCGCCGGGATCCTGTCCACCGTGGCCCGGGTCGATCGCGATCACCAGCGGGCGCATGCCGGCACGCATCTTCACCCGCGAGGCGTCGCTGGGCATCGCCGGACGCGGGTTCTCCTGCGGCGTCACCGGGGTGGGCGTCGGCACCGGGGTGGGCACCGGCGCACTGGCGACCACGGCCGTGGTCGACTGACCGGCGAGGATGGCGGCCGGTGAAGCGCTGTTGCTGGCGGCATTGGCGGTGCCGGCAGCGGCCACGTTGACGGTGGTGGCGGTGGTCGCCGCCGGGCCCGGCGCCGGTGCCGAGGTGGCGACGGTGGCGCTGGCCTGCTGGCGCACCGAGGCGGTCAGCAAGGCGGTGGCGCGCGCGGCATCGCTGCGCGCCTGTGCGGATTGGGCAGCGGCCTGCGCGGGGGTCGGAGCGGCTGCGGCCGGCGTGGACGCCGGTGGCGCAGGCGTCGGCGAAGACGCAGCAGCAGGTGTCGGGGTCGGCGCGCTGGCCACGCGGGTGGACGTTGGCGCATCGCCCGGCCACTCGATCACCAGCCGCGATTGATCCCCCTGCTTGATCATCTGCGGGCGGAACGGCGCGACCGATTCGGCCAGGTCGAACACCACGCGGAACGTGCCCGGCACCGGCTGCCCGGTTCGGACCGCCGTGACCACACCCTTGGGCGCCGGCAGTTTGAGGTTGCGGATCGCGCTGGAGTCCGGGAAATCGACCACCAGGCGGTTCGGACCGGCCAGGGACAGGGTCTTGTAACCCCCGCTGCCGGCCAGCGAAATCTCCGCACGGGTACCGGTCGCACCGGTCTCCACGGCCACCTGGCGGACTTCGCCCGCCCACGACAGCGCGCTCGCCAGACAGAGTCCGACGGCAGTGCAGATGGCGGTGAGTGATTTCCCCATTGGCATGGGTCTGGATTCAATCACCGCGCTGAATGAAATGCAACTCCTTTTCCCTTAATAATCCGTAACCTGCCGGTGGTTCCTAGTGTCAGCCGACAGAAAGGGCCTGCAAGTCGCCCCCTTGGGGGAGCCGTTCGAGCCATTCGCGACCGGCAGGACTGGTCGCCGTGAGCCGGGCGCGCCGCCCCTGACCATGGATCTCCAGTGCGACTTCCAGATCGGTCGGCGGCAGCGCACCGGCGCCGCGCTCGGGCCATTCGACCAGCCACAGCGAGGCGCTGCCCTCGTCCAGCCCCAGGAAATCCAGCTCCTGCGCATTGCCGATCCGGTACAGATCCAGATGCCAGGCCTCGTGCCCGTCGGCCAGCGGGTAGCGTTCCACCAGGGTGTAGGTCGGGCTGCGGATCGCGCCCTGCACGCCCAGCGCGCGCAGCAGGGCGCGGGCCAGGGTGGACTTGCCAGCCCCCAGGTCGCCCTGCAGCTGCATCACCGCCTGCGGCGGACGGGTCGCGGCCAGCCATTGCCCGAGCAGGTCGGTGTCCTGGGTCTGCGCGAGGAAAAACTCGATCATGTTCAAACGTCCGGATTGACCAGCCGGCGCAGCGGCGCCAGCAGATCGGTGGGAAGCAGGCCCCGCTGGCCGTCACTGGCGGCGGCATCGCCGGCCAGGCTGTGCAGCAAAGCGCCGGTACTGGCCGCATCGAACGCGCCCAGGCCCTGCGCACGCAGGGCGGCAATGATGCCGGTGAGCAGGTCGCCCATGCCACCCACGGCCATGCCGGGGTTGCCGGCGGCGATCACCCGCGGCACCGAGTCGGGCGCGGCGACCACGCTGCCGGCGCCCTTGAGCACCACCACCGCGTGGAACCGGTCGGCCAGCGCTTTGGCGGCAGTGAAGCGGTCCGCCTGCACCTGCGCCGTGCTCAACCCGAGCAGGCGCGCGGCCTCGCCCGGGTGCGGGGTCAGGATCGCATCACCGAGCGGCTGCGGTGCCTTGGCCAACAGGTTCAGGGCATCGGCATCGATCACCAGCGGCTTGCCGCTGGCCAGCACCTGCCGCCAGAGTTCGTGGGCCCAGTCGTCCTGGCCCAGGCCCGGCCCGATCGCGATCACTCCGGCGCGTGGCAGCAACGCCTGCAGGTCCTGCGCATCCTGGACGGCATGCACCATGGCTTCGGGCAGCCGCGCCAGCAGCGGTGCGACATGCGCTGCCCGGGTCGCTACGCTCACCAGCCCTGCGCCCGCGCGCAATGCCGATTCACTGGCCAGCATCACCGCGCCGCCGCTGCCGAGATTGCCGCCCACGCACAGCACGTGGCCGGATTCGCCCTTGTGGGTGTTGGCGCGGCGGGCCGGCAATTGTGCGCGCAGGCGTGGTTGCTGCCAGCACTCGGCGCTGTGCTGCACGCCCTGGTCGGCGCCGGCGGGCAGTTCCAGCGCGGCCAGCCGGCGCCCGCCAACATGCTCCAGCGCCGCGCCGGTATACAGCCCCTGGTGACGCACGATGAACTGCAGCGTGACCGTGGCGCGGATGGCGACGCCCGGCACGTTACCGGTCTGCGCATCCACGCCACTGGGCACGTCCAGCGACAGTACCGGCAGGCCCGAGGCAGTGATCGCGTTGATCAGATCGGCCGCCCCACCGGCTGGCGCGCGGTTCAGGCCGATGCCGAACATCGCGTCCACGAGCAGGTCCACCTGCGGCAGGCGGCCATCGAAATGCGTCACGGCACCGCTGGCGGCGATGAACGCCTGCTCGGCCTGCTGCGACAACGTCGTGGCCGGGGCATCGGTCGCCAGCCGCAGCACCGTCACCTGGCGGCCGGCTGCACGGGCCAGACCGGCCAGCACATAGCCATCGCCGCCGTTGTTGCCGGCCCCCACCACCACGCCGATGCGCTGCGCCTGTGGCCAGCGCTCCAGCAGGCAGTGAAAGGCGGCCAAGCCGGCCTGTTGCATCAGCGAGGCTCCCCCATCGCCCAGCAGGGCGCTGGCCTGCGCATCCAGGCGGCGCGCGGCGGCGATATCGAACAGTTCAGCAAGCTCGGGCATGCCGGGATTCTATACTTGTCGCCCAGGCGCAGCCTTGCCGCGCCCTTCCCAGGCTCCGTTTCCGCCCAGGCCATGTCCGCCGTCCCCCTCCCCGCCCCCGTCCACCTGGCCCGCGCCGCCGACCGCATCCGTGCGATCGCGCGCGTGCATGGCTTCCAGCGCTGCGGCGTGTCCGGGATCGATCTGCGCGAGGACGAAGCCCACCTGGCCGACTGGCTGGGCAAGGGCCTGTACGGCACGATGGAGTGGATGGCGCGGCACGGCACCCTGCGCGCGCGGCCGGATGAACTGCTGCCGGGCACGGTGCGGGTGATCTCGGTCGGCATGGATTACGGCCACAAGGATGACGCCGAAGCCTGGAACACCCTGCATGATGGCGACCGCGCCTACGTAGCGCGCTACGCCTTGGGCCGCGATTACCACAAGCTGATGCGCAACCGGCTGCAGAAGTTCGCCGACAGCATCGCCGCCGAGATCGGTCCCTTCGGCTACCGCGTGTTCGTCGATTCGGCCCCGGTGCTGGAGCGCGCCCTCGCGCGCAATGCCGGGCTGGGCTGGATCGGCAAGCACACCTGCCTGATCGACAAGCAGGGCGGTTCGTGGTTCTTCATCGGTGAGATCTACATCGACCTGCCGCTGCCGGTGGATACACCCGCGAGCGCGCACTGCGGCACCTGCACGCGCTGCATCGATGTCTGCCCGACCCAGGCGATCATCGCCCCGCACCGCCTGGATGCACGCCGCTGCATTTCCTATCTCACCATCGAACATGACGGTGCGATTCCCGAGGAGATGCGCACCGCAATGGGCAACCGCATCTACGGCTGCGACGACTGCCAGCTGGTCTGCCCCTGGAACAAGTTCGCCAAGCGCACCGACGAGCCGGATTTCCGCGCGCGCAATGACCTGGACACTGCCTCGCTCGCCCAGCTGTTCGCCTGGGAAGAAGACGAGTTCCTGCGCCGCACCGAAGGCAGCCCGATCCGCCGCAGCGGGCATGAACGCTGGCTGCGCAACATCGCCGTGGCGCTGGGCAATGCGCCGACCCATGCCGAGACCCTGGCCGCGCTGCAGGCACGGCGCGAGCACCCTTCGGCGATCGTGCGCGAGCATGTGGCCTGGGCCCTGCAGCAGCACGCCGACCGCGCCACCGCGGGATGAAGCATCGCCGCCGACGTGCGACCATGGCCCCCCGTTCGTACCGTTTGGCCTGATGCCCCCCATGGACCGCAGCGCGCAGATTCTCACGCCCAGCCAGCTCAACATCCTGGCCCGCGACCTGCTGGAAGGCGCGTTCCCGCTGATCTGGGTGGAAGCCGAACTGGGCAGCGTTACCCGCCCGGCCTCGGGCCATATGTATTTCACGCTGAAGGACGCGCGCTCGCAGATCCGCGCGGCGTTGTTCAAGCCCAAGAGCCAGTGGCTGAAGTTCGTGCCGCGCGAAGGCATGCGCGTGCTCGCGCGGGGCCGGTTGACCCTGTACGAAGCCCGCGGCGAGTACCAGATGGTGCTCGACCACATGGAAGAAGCCGGCGAAGGCGCCCTGCGCCGCGCCTTCGAGCAGCTCAAGGCGCGGCTGGAGGCCGAGGGCCTGTTCGCGCCCGAGCGCAAGCGGCCGATGCCGGCCCATCTGCGCCGCCTGGCGGTGATCACCTCGCCCACCGGCGCGGCGGTGCGCGACGTGCTGAGCGTGCTGGAACGGCGCTTCCCGATGCTGGAAGTGGATCTATTGCCCAGCCTGGTGCAGGGCGACAGCGCCGCCGCGCAGTTGACCTCGCTGCTGCGTTCGGCCGATGCCAGCGGCCGTTACGATGTCATCCTGCTGACCCGCGGCGGCGGCTCGATGGAAGATCTGTGGGCGTTCAACGACGAGCAGCTGACCCGCGCGATTGCCGCCAGCCAGACACCGGTGGTCTCTGCGGTGGGTCACGAAACCGACTTCAGCCTCGCCGATTTCGCCGCCGACCTGCGCGCGCCCACGCCCTCGGTCGCGGCCGAACTGCTGGTACCCGACCAGCGCGACCTGCTGCTGCGCGTGCGCCGCCTGGATGCGCGCCTGGCACAGCTGCAGCGGCACAGCCTCGGGCAAGCGATGCAGCGCGCGGACCGCGCCCTGCTGCGCCTCAACGCACAGAGCCCGCAATCACGCCTGCAGCTGTTGCAGCGCCGCCAGCAGGATGTCGCGCGTCGCCTGCACGCAGCGTGGACGACACAGCATCAGGGCCGCCTGGCCCATCTGCGCCACGCCGCGGCTGTACTGCGCAGCGGTCACCCGCAGCGCCGGCTGGATGCCCTGCGTGAGCGCCTGCAACGGCTGCTGCCGCGTGCGGACAGTGCGATCGGCCGCCAGCTGCAGCGCGACAATCTGCGCCTGCGCGCGCTCGCCCGTTCGATGGAAGCGGTCAGCCCGCTGGCTACCGTCGCGCGCGGTTACGCCATCCTGACCCGCGAGGACGATGGCAGCCTGGTGCGTTCGCCGTTACAGGTGCGCCCCGGCGATACGCTCAAGGCACGCGTGCAGGACGGCGTGATCGACGTAACGGTCAACGAACCGGCGCGCTGACCCAGCGCGCCCACGCCACGTCGTTCGCCTTCAACGCCCCGCGCTTTCGCAGAACTTCTGACGGTATTCCATTGCCTTGGGCATCAACGCCTGCAGGTTCTGGATGCGCGTGCCCGGGTTGGGATGCGTGGACGCGAATTCCGAGGTCGACTGCCCGCCACTGGCCTGCCCCATCCGCTCCCACAGCGGAATCGCTTCCTGCGGGTCGAAGCACGCTGCGGCGGCCAGCATCAGGCCCACTTCATCGGCCTGGGTTTCATGGCTGCGCGCATAGGGCAACAGGTAGCCGTAGCCCATCGCCGACATCATCATCTGCTGCTGTTGCGGGTCCATGCCGCTGGCGGCGCCGGCCATCTGCCCGATCTGCGTCATCTTCTGCTGCGCCATGCGCTGGGCCCCATGACGCAGCAAGGCATGCGCGATCTCATGCCCCATCACCACCGCCATCGCATCCACCGTACGCGCGACCGGAATCAACCCGGTATAGACCGCCATCTTCCCGCCCGGCAGGCAGAACGCATTGGCCTGGTCGGAGGGGATCACGTTGACCTCCCATTCGAAGTCACGCGCGAAGTGCGCAGGCTTCAACCCATGTTCCTCGGCGAGCGCGGTTTCCACCACGTCCACCTTGGCGATCAAGCGCTGGGCGATCGCCTGGATCTCGCGCGACTGCGGCGCATTGGGATCCAACGGCCGCTCCTGGGCCAGGATTTCCTGGTAGGCCTGCAGGCCGAGCGCTTTCTCTTGGCTCGCATCGAGCGAGCTGTCGATCAACACGCTTTCGCCGGTGTACGGATCCACCGCACGGTTGGAGAACCAGTAGAACGCGGCATAGCCGGCGAAGGCCAGCAGTACCCACCAGCGGATGTTGCCGAACAGGCCCGGCCGCCGGGCGCGGCCCTGCTGCTGACCGCCGAATGGATCGTTGCGCATGCGCTTGCTTCCTGAGATGGCCGCGGCACCCTGCCCGACACTGCGCCAATCCTAGAACGCGCGGTGGGTGGCCGGGTGAAAATCCGGCCCGGCGCGCCGCTTGTCAGATACCGCGGACCAGGCGGAAGCCGATCCGGGCGCTGGTGGTGTCCGAGTCCTGCGACTGCCGCCACGCCGCGCGGGTCTGTGCCGGTGCGTTGGCCCAGTTGCCGCCACGGATCACGCGCTGCCGGCAGCCGGGGTTGAACCAGGCCACGCCATCTGCAGGTGCCCGCCGGTAACTGGCATGCCAGCAGTCGGCCACCCACTCGCTCAGGTTCCCGGCGATATCGTGCAGGCCCCAGGGGTTGGGATCGAAGCTGCCCACCGGCGCCGGCCCCCAGTATCCATCGCCGTAGCCGACGAAGGCGTTGTACCAGTGCCGGCCGGAGGGTGAGACATCCTCGGCGCCGGTGAAATTGCCGGCACGCGCGGGCGGCGTGCCCGCATCGCCCCACGGGTAGCGGCCACTGCTGCCCGCGCGCAGCGCGTATTCGAATTCGGCCTCGCTGGGCAGCCGGTACGAGCGTCCGGTCTGTTCGGACAGCCAGGTCGCGTAATTCTCGGCATCGCGCACGCTGACGTGCATCACCGGCAGGTTCGCGATCGCCTCGGCGCCGTTGTAATCGGACTGCCAGTCCACGCCGCTGCGGCGGACGAAGTTGCCGCTGCGCTCGTCGTACACGATCGAATGGCCGCGCCGCGTGGCACGTGGGCGCGCCTTGGTGGCCTGCACGTAGCGGCGGAAATCGGCGACCGTCACTTCGGTGATCGACATCGCAAAGCCGCGCTCGAACCGCACGTAATGCGAGGGTTTCTCGGCATCGGTCGCGCCCAGTTCGTTCTCGGCGGCGCCCATCTGGAATCCGCCATGCGGCACCACGATCATCTGGGGCCCGCGGCCACCATCGCGCAGGGCATCGCTGAACACCTGCCGCGGCCGGAAGCTGCCGTAATGGGTGACCAGTTCGATGCGCTCGCGCAGCTGGCCCACGACCGGATCGCCGGGCAATGCGATGCGCAGGGCATCTTCCAGTTTCTGCCGCGCCGGCTTGAGACCCTGCGGCGTGGCCAGATCACGCAGGCCCTCGTTGCGCAGCCGCGCCAGGGTGTCAGAGCGGATGTTCTCGATGCGCTCGAAGGCATCGGCGATGGTGATCGAAGAGTCACGCACCTTGGCCGCTTCGGCCAGCCACGTCCCCGCGGTCGCAAAGTCAGTGGCCCGCGCGGCCGTTTCCGCACGCCGGATCAGGGCGCTCTCTGCGGCGGCCAGCCCCTGCCGGGCCCGAGGATTGTCCGCATCCAGCGCCAGCGCCTCGCGGAAATTGGGGATGGCGCCATCGCCGTCTTCGCCGATGCGATCGGCACGCAGATCCTCTTCACCGGCGCGGTTGTAGGCCACCACGCGCTGGGCGATCTCCACCCGCGACTGCAGCTCACGTACCTTGGCATCGTCGGGCGCCAGGGTCAGCAGGACCAGGGCCATCTCGCTGGCCTGGGCCAGCGCCTCACGCTGCTTGAGCGGGCGGTCCAACAAGGCGGACGCTTCCTCCAGCAGACGCTGACGGGCGCGTTTCAGGCCGGCCTGGGCCACCCTGTCCTTGGGATCGCGCTCCAGCAGCGCCAGCCAGATCGGAATCGCATCTTCGGCGCTGCGGTACAGCCGGTCTTCCTCGAAGGCGCGCGCGGCGTCACGGCGTGCCTGCGCGGCTTCGCCGTCCACGAGGGTGACCGCAGGTGGCTGCCAGCGCTCCACGGTCTCGGCCGCATCCTCGCCACCGATGGTGACCTGCGCCACCGGTGCGCTGGGCGTGGGCCGCGGCGCAGCGGGCGTGGCCGCTGGGGTTGCCGGGGCGGGCGCAGGCGCGGGCGAACAGGCGGCCAGCCCCCCCAGCAGTGCGGTGAACAGCAGCGGCAATGTGCCTGACGGTCGCAAATGGGGGTCCTTGGGGCATGGCATCGTCTTGCAGTGCCTGCACCCTGCCGTACGCCGTGTGCCCCGGGTGCAGTCGCGTTCCAGGCAGCATGCCGCAGGTGCGGACAGGCGATCATCATAATCGCCACCGTCGCGGGCGGCGACCGCTGGCGGCCCGGGCGTTCATCGCACTGCGCAGGCATGCCGGCCGTGGCACGGGGTTAGGCTATCCTCCCCGACCTGAGCACCCCTTTGCAGTACATGGAATCCCACGTGGCTTACTGGATCAAAACCCCGGCGGAACTGGACGAGCGCTTCCGCCAGCGCCCCACCCGCATCGGCC
This sequence comes from Stenotrophomonas sp. AS1, assembly GCF_048957655.1. Lineage (NCBI taxonomy): Bacteria > Pseudomonadati > Pseudomonadota > Gammaproteobacteria > Lysobacterales > Lysobacteraceae > Stenotrophomonas > Stenotrophomonas sp. AS1. Next base: position 129,346 of record NZ_JARVXM010000003.1, read on the forward strand.
TGGACACGGAGTTCATCCGCGAGCGCACCTACTGGCCGCAACTGGCCCTGGTACAGATGGCGGTCGGCGATGAAATCCTGCTGATCGACCCGCTGATCCCCGGCATGAACGAGGCCCTTGCCCCGTGGCTGACGGATACCTCGATCCTCAAGATCATGCACAGCGCCAGCGAAGACCTGGTCACCTTCAAGGTCGCCTGCGGCGTGCTGCCACGCCCGCTCTTCGACACCCAGATCGGCGCTGCGCTGGCCGGCATCGGCGGCGGCATGGGGTACCAGAAGCTGGTCACTGCGGTCACCGGCGTCACCCTGGCCAAGGGCGAGACCCGTTCGGACTGGATGCGCCGCCCGCTCTCGGAGGCACAGCTGGAGTACGCCGCCGACGACGTGGAGTACCTGTTCCAGATCCACGACACCATCGACGCACGCCTGGAAGAACTCGGCCGCCGCCAGTGGCTGCAGGACGATGCCGAGCGCCTGCTCGCCAGTGTGGAACACGATGAAGAGCGCTGGCCGCATGTGGCGATGCGCTCGGCGCAGTTCATGGATACCCCGGCACAGCTGCGCCTGCTGCGCTTGCTGCGCTGGCGCGACGTGCAGGCCCGTGCCAGCGACAAGCCGCGCAGCTGGGTGCTCGACAACGAACTGGCCGCCGTGCTGGCACGCACGCCGCCGGCCGATGTGGATGCGCTGTCCAAACTGATGGAAGGCTTCCCCAAGGCCCCGCGCAAACTCGCCGCGCAGGTCTGGCAGGCGCTGATCACCCCGCTTGCCGATGAAGCCGACGCCCCGCTGGCGCTGCCGGCCAACGATGCCAACAAGCAGGCCCTCAAGCGGCTGCAGGATGCGGTCAGCGCGCGCAGTGCCGAACTCGGCCTGCCCGACGGCGTACTGGCCTCGCGCAAGCACCTGGAAAGCTACATCGAACGCCGCCAGTGGCCCACGGCGCTGGCCGGCTGGCGCCAGGCGCAGCTCGAGCCGATCCTGGCCCCTCTGCTGCCACCTGCCTGAAACGACAACGCCCCGCATCTGCGGGGCGTTGTCTCTTGGATCCGACGCACCGGTGCCGCAGCAGCGCAGCACCGGCGACGTGGGTCTTACCAGTTCATGTTGAGCGACACACCCACGGTGCGCGGTTCGTTGTACACCGCCGCCATGTAGTTCTCGATCACACCCTTGAGGTTCTTCTCATTGGTGATGTTGCGCGCGAACAGCGCCACTTCCCAGGCACCGTAGTTGGCGGAGTAGCCCAGCTTCAGGCCGCCTTCGAAGCTGCCCTTGGAGTTGAACTCGGCCGAGTCGTACAGCACGAAGCTGGTGTAACCCTGCTTGTTCCAGTCGGTGGAGACGAAGAACACATCGGCGTCATTGACCGGCATGTCGTAACGCGCAGCCAGGTTGATGTTGTACTTCGGTGCGTTCGGCAGCGGGTTGCCGTTGATCTGCGCGAAGGTGTTGGCACCGACCTTGATGGTCGGGTCGTTCACGGTGCACACCACGGCGCCGTTCAGGGCGCAGACCTGGGCGTACACGCGGTCGTCCTGGATTTCGCTGTGCAGCAGGCTGACGCCGGCGCTCAGGGCCAGGTTCGGGATCGGACGCAGTTCCATGTCCGCTTCCAGACCATACGCCTTGGCCTTGTCGGCATTGAACAGCACGCCGTTGCCGTCCGAATCGTTGCCGTTGAGCTGGATGTCGTTGACCACATAGGTGAACGCAGCCGCGTTCACGCGCAGGCGGTTGTCCCACAGGCTGCTCTTGATGCCCGCTTCCCAGGACAGGATGGTTTCCGAGTTCGCCGTGGTGAAGTCGGCATTGAACACGGCCGAACGGCCCTGGATGGTCGGGCCGCGGAAGCCGCGGGCCACGCGCGCGTACACGCTCAGCTGCGGGTTGAACGCATACATCGCGCTCAAATCCCAGCTCGGCGTGGTGTCGGACATCTCCACGTAGGTGCGGCCCTTGTAGGTCACGGCACCGGCGGCGGTATCGGCGGTCTTGAGCAGGCGGGTCTTCTTCTCGTCCTTGGTCTGGCGCAGGCCGGCGGTCAGGGTGAACTTGTCGGTCACGTCATAGCTGACCTGGCCGAAGCCGGCCCAGGAGGTGTTGACGTTGCGCAGGCGCACCCAGTTGTTCGGGTTGCGCGCGTTGCCCTGCAGGAACCAGGCGCGCTGGTAGAAATCGGTGGTGTCGCGACCGTCGAAGTAGAACGCGCCGACCTGCCACTTCAGGCGGTTGTCGTCGGCGTTGGCCAGGCGGAACTCCTGGGTCCACTGGTCCAGATCGCGGATCTGGCCCATCGACTGGCCGTAACCGTTCGGCACGCCGTTGACCGGGTAGTTCACGGCCGCGCCGCCGTCGGTGTCACCGCGGCTGTAGCCGGAGGTGGTTTCGTAGGCGGTGATCGAGGTCAGCGAGACGTTGCCGAAATCGTAGATGGCCTTCACCGAGCCGCCGTAGGTCTTGTAGGCCTGCGGGTTGTTGTCGGCTTCGTCGTAGGCGACCTGGTCGCGCGGCACGTCGGTCTTGTTGGAGCCCTTGGTCAGCGCGCTGCGCAGGAACAGGGTCGAGGTGCCGTCGTAGTCGCGTGCGTGGGCCGAGGCCAGCAGCGAGAAGTTCTCGCTCGGCTGCAGCAGCAGCTGCGCGCGCACGTTGCGGTCATCGAAGCCGCCCATGGCGTTCTTCTTCGGCGAGACCGTGCCATCGGCGCTGGGGCCGCGGTAGGTGTTGTCGACGTAGTCATCGCGGTGCTGGTACAGCGCCGACACGCGGAACGAGGCGATATCGTTGATCGGGCCACCGAAGCCGCCGTCGATCGCCACGCTGCCGTAGGTACCGTAGCTGGCCTGCACGCGGCCGCTGTAGTCCTGGCTCGGCTTGATGGTGTCGAACTTGACGATGCCGGCGGTGGTGTTGCGGCCGAACAGCGTGCCCTGCGGGCCGCGCAGCACTTCGATCTGGTCCACGTCATAGACCGGGTTGGACTTCAGCACCACGTGCTCGAGCACCACGTCGTCCTGGATGATCGAGACCGGCTGCGAAGCACCCAGGTAGAAGTCGATGTTGCCCAGGCCGCGGATGTAGAAGCGCGGGAAGATGCGGCCGGTGGTGGTTTCAGCGTAGAAGCTGGGCACCTTGCCCGACAGTGCCAGCAGGGTGTCGTCGCCGCCGGCGGTGTAGTCGCGGATCTTCTCGCCCTGCACTACACCGACCGAGACCGGCACTTCCTGCAGGTTGCGCTCGCGGTGGTCGGCGGTAACGGTGATGGTGTCCAGCGAGGTCGCGCTGGCCGACTGCGCGTCCTGCGCCGAGGCGGCAGCGGACAACATCAGCGCAGCCGAAGCGCAGGCCAGCGCCAGGGCGTGGCGGCGCGGCAGCAGGGCGGTCGGCAGGGAACGGGAAAGAAGACGCGTCGACACAGGGGCGTGGCGTAGAGCGGGCATGCAGAGGTCTCTGGTAGTACAGATCGGGGCAGCCGGCGAGATGGCCGGGCACCATAGGAAATCGACACCGCTGTGGAGACAGCGATGCGGCACGGTATTGGCTGGATGTTGCAGATTGGTGTCAGGGCGTTCTGGGCGACGGCTGTCCGGCCCCCCTGGTCCACTGGCTATGCGGCCGCGTTTTCTGGCGCGGATTATGCCCGGCCCACGCGCGCGCCGGAAGGGCAGCGTTCGGGTTTGACGCCTACCCGGCCATCGGTCACATGTCGCCCGGCACTTGTCGCCCTGGCGGCGGCGAACACTGAACCGGTCATCCATGAGCAGGCCACTCGCTGGAGGATGCCCTGCGCGCGGCCACCGCCGGGATGGCGCAGTGGCTGGAGCAGGACGACGGGTTGAGCCTGTCCGAGACAGCGCAGGTGCTGGGTAGTCCGGTCAGCTTCGTGGTGGCCAACCTGGCCGGGCGCAGCGTCGGCGTGGCGGCCAAGCTGGACAAAGCCCTGCTGCGGCAGGTCGAACGGGCACCTGGCAGGACACCCGGCGCCGGCCCGTGACCCAGACCAGGCACCCCTTGGCAGGCAACGCCGGTCGGCGCTAGACTAGGCCCATCGCGAGGTACGGCCGAGGTCGGGTACGCCACGCAGTTGCACCACCCGTGGGGCCATAGCTCAGCTGGGAGAGCGCGTCGTTCGCATCGACGAGGTCAGGAGTTCGATCCTCCTTGGCTCCACCACTATTCAAGACAACGCCCCGGAAACCAGGTTTCCGGGGCGTTGTTGTTTCTGCAGGTTGCGCGGGTTGCTTACGCGCCCTCGGGATTGTCCTTGCGCTCCGGCCGGCGCGTGCCTGCATCGTGGATCGCCTGATCGGTCTGCGCCGGCCGCTGCTTGGCGGTTTCATCCTGCTTGCGGTCCTGCTGGCTCTCTTCGATGCCTTCCTGCTTGCCTTGTTCGCTGGGCTTGGTGTCTGCCATGGTTCTACTCACTGATGCGGGCACCGGGACGGCGTCTTCAACGGCAGACTAACCAGCCGATCGTGATGCACGAATCATGATCGTCGCGCTCCTGCACACGTCGCGCTCACGCGCGATACGCCGGTCAAGCCAGCTTGACCACCAGCTTGCCGAAGTTGCGCCCCTTGAGCAGCCCGAAGAATGCCTCGGGCGCGTTCTCCAGGCCCTCCACGATGTCTTCGCGATACTGCACGCGGCCGTCCTTCAGCCACTGCCCCATCTCGCGCAGGAACGCCGGGAAGAAGGCGTGCAGGTCGGACTGGATGAAGCCGCGCACGGTCAGGCGCTGGCGCAGCACCTGGCTCATGAAACCCGGCAGCCGGTCCGGCCCGGGCAGCACCGCGCCGCGCGCGTTGTAGGTGGCGATGGTGCCGCACACGGGAATGCGCGCGAAATCGTTGAGCAGCGGCGCGACCGCATCGAACACATGCCCGCCGACGTTCTCGAAGTAGACATCGATGCCGTCGGGCACCGCCGCGCGCAACTGCGCGGCGAAATCGTCGGCGCGGTGATCCAGCGCCACATCGAAGCCCAGTGTTTCCAGGTACGCGCGCTTCTGCTCGCCACCGGCAATGCCGACCGTGCGCGCCCCCTGCAGCTTGGCGATCTGCCCCACCGTTGCGCCCACCGGGCCACTGGCAGCCGCCACCACGAGGGTTTCGCCCGGCTGCGGCTTGCCGATTTCCTGCAGGCCCACGTACGCCGTGAATCCGGGCATGCCGTACACGCCCAGTGCAGTGCTGATCGGCAGGTCGTTGTCCTCGAGCTTGCGGCTGAGCTGATCGCCATGGATGACCGCGTGCGTCTGCCAGTTGCCCGGTGCCAGCACATGCTCGCCGATGGCGAAACCGGGATGGTTGGAGGCGAGCACTTCAGCAACGGTGCGCCCTTCCATCACCGCATCCAGCGCAACCGGTGCGGCGTAGGACGGCCCCTCCTCCATGCGACCACGCATGTAGGGATCCAGCGACAGATAGCGATTGCGCAGCAGCACCTCGCCCGGGCCAGGCGCGGGCACCGGCACGTGCTCGATACGGAAGTTGGATGAGACGGGAGCACCGTTCGGGCGAGAAGCGAGCACGATGCGGGTGTTGGTGAGCGCGTTCATCAGCGGATCGCTCCGGGGAGACGGAAAAGGAATCCCGACAGTACGCCGTCCGGGCACGTGCGGGCGGGGGGTAAAACAGCGTTCCATCGGTGCAGGACGACGCGGCTGTGCAATCACCTTGTGCGACAGGGACCGATCGTCCCGATGGCGTCACAGCATTCCATCCGTACGCTGCACCGCGCATGCGTTGCCCGCGCCGCCGGCCAGGGCGCATGATCGCGTCATGAACGTTCCCGCTTCCCGCCGACGCCGCTACCTGCTGCCCGGGTTGATGTCCGCCACCACCGTGTTCGGCCTGGCATGCTGGGCAATCCTGGCGACCGAGCCCGGCTGCCTGGCCGCGCAGGGCCATTGGTCGTCCGGTGCAGGCAAGTGCCACACGCGCCTGTGCCTGCTGCAGGGCGACTGCGGCGAGATGGCTTCACCCATCGTGGCATGCAACAAGGTGCAGGTCGGCGACAGCCGTGGCCGCGTGTACTTCCACCTGGGCAATCCCCTGCCCGGTGCAGGGGCCGAAGCGGAGTGGCCCGCAGGCAAAGCCGACAACGGCATGATCCGCGCACGCTTCGAGGATGACCGCCTGGTCAGCCTGGCCTGCCCGGTCACGCCGTAGGGCGTGCGCGCCTCCATTGCAGCGGGCTCATGCCCATCTCGATCCGGAACATGTAGTTGAACGCCGACGCCGAGGCATAGCCCAGCTCGTGCGCGATTACCGTGGGCGAACGCCCCTGCGCCAGCCACTCGATGGCGCGCAGCAGGCGCAGCCGCAACCGCCACTCACGCAGGCGCATGCCGGTCTCGCGTTCAAAGTGGCGCGCCAGGGTACGCGGCGATGCACCCAGCAAGGGCGCCCAGTCCTCCACGCTGCGGGTATCGGCGGGTTGCTCGTACAGCGCCTGGCACCAGCGCTGCAGGCGCGCATCCTGCGGCCACGGCAGGTGCCGGGTGTGCTGCCGCTGGCGCGGCAACTGCGCAGTGATCAGGGTGCACAACGTGGCGTAGTAGGTGCGGTCGTGATCGGGCACGGTGCGATCGAGTTCAATGATCAGTTCGCGCAGCAGCGGTGACACATCGAGTACCACGCAATGCGTGGGCATACCCAGTTCCGGCCCATCGGCCACGTAAAGATTGCGGAACGCCGAGGTGTTCAACGCGCCCGTGTGATGGAGCGTGCCGGTCGGCACCCACAGCGCCTGCTGCGGGGTGATCACGTGACGTGCCTGCCCGGCGCTGGCCTGCAGCACACCCGTGCTGGCATGGACCAGCTGGTTCCAGCCGTGCACGTGCGGCGGGAAGCGCTCGCCGGCCTCCAGTCGCTGGCTGCGCGCCACCACCGGCCAGGGCAGACGCCGCAGCGGCGGCACCGGAACTTCGCGCCAACCCGGGGCAGTGGATTCAACCATGGCCATGTGACGTCTCATCGACAGGATGGGTCATTCTATCGAAAGACGCGATCACCTCCGTCCACGACGATGGGCCCTCCCCGCTGCCCTCCACATCCATGTCCCTCACGGTCCCACCTCCCCGCCGCGCCTGGCAGGTCATCACGGCCGGCATCTGCGCGCTGGTACTCACGGTTGGCCTGGCGCGCTTTGCCTACACCCCGCTGCTGCCGGTGATGCGGCTCGACGCCGGGCTCACGGCCGCCGCCGGCGGCTGGCTGGCAACGTTCAACTATCTGGGCTACCTGGCCGGCACCGTGCTGGTCGCCCGGGTCGGCGACATGCAACTGAAATTCCGCTTCTACCGCATCGGACTGGTCCTGGCAGTGGTATCCACCGGCCTGATGGGCACCACCACGGACATGGCCTTCTGGGGCGTGCTGCGCTTCGTGGCCGGCCTGTCCAGCACCGCCGGCCTGCTGCTCGCCTCCGGGCTGGTGCTCAACTGGCTGCTCGCCCATCAGCGCCGCCCACAGCTCGGCCTGCACTTCGCCGGCCTCGGGGTGGGGATCGCGGTCTCGGGCCTGGCAGCTGCGGCGATGGCCGATCAACTGGCGTCCTCCCGGCAGTGGATCGCCCTGGGCACCCTCGCGGTGGTGTTCCTGATCCCGGCCTGGGCATGGATGCCGCCGCCGGCAGCGATCTCCAGCACGACGGGTGCCAACGCTCCCCCGCCACCCGGGCGGCGCTGGCGCTGGCTGCTGATCGCCTCGTACTTCTGCGCGGGGGTCGGCTTCGTGGTCAGCGCGACCTTCATCGTCGCCATCCTGGTGCAGACCCCTGCCTTCGCCAGCCACGGCAGTTGGGTGTGGATGCTGGTCGGCCTCACCGCCATCCCCTCGACGTTTGCCTGGGACCGGCTGTCTAACCGGCTCGGCCTGATCCGTGCATTGATGCTCGCGTATGCGTTGCAGGCCACGTCCTTCGTATTGCCCTTGCTGGATGGCGGGCTGTGGGCCGGCGCGGCCAGCGCGGTGCTGTTCGGCCTGACCTTCGCCGGCATCGTCAGCCTGACCCTGACCGTGGTCGGTCGCCACTACCCGCACAATCCTGCCAAGGCGATGGCGACGTTGACGCTGAGTTACGGCGTCGCCCAGATCATCGCCCCCGCGATCGCCGGCACGCTGGCGCGCGACAGCGGCAGCTACCAGGGCGCATTGGTGCTGGCGGCGATCATGATGGTGATCGGCATCGTGCTGTTGTGGTGCATGCCCAACGACGCACGATCCACCCCGGGCTGATCAACTGCACCGGCGCAACGCATCCGCCTGAACCGACGTTCATGCGCTTCGGTGATGTGCTCGAGCCCGGTGGATCAAGCACTTGGATGTGGGCGGACAAGGGTTTGGAAACAAATGTGAAATTTTTTTCGCGAAACGCTTGCCGAACCCCTCATACCTCCGTATTATTCGCGTCCTCGCCAGCGGCAACGCAGCGATGAAGTGGCCGGGTAGCTCAGTTGGTAGAGCAGGGGATTGAAAATCCCCGTGTCGGCGGTTCGATTCCGTCCCCGGCCACCACAATTTCAGATGACCTGCAGAAATGCAGGTCATTTTTTTTGTCTGGCGTTCGCCCAGGCTACATCGCGCATCGTTCAAGGAAGGGGGGTCTGCACATGGTTCGTGCTCTGTTCGCCGCGCTGTTCGGCAAACGCCATGCTGTCTTCCACAGCACGCACCCGCTCGAGGCGACCGTGCTGCAGCTCAGGCAGTCGATCCAGCACGGCCCTCGCCTTTCTGCCGCGGGGATGCGCGGGAAGGTCTCCGCTCAACGGATCCGCCTGTGCTGGAAACGCCCCTTCGTCTCCAATTCGTTCAAGCCGTATTTCATCGGCCAGTGCATTCCCACCGAGCGCGGCGCGCGGCTGGAAGGTGCGTTCCAGATGCACCCCTTCATCCGCACCTTGGTGATCGGCATGTTCGTCAGCCTGCTCATCTTTCCGCTGGTGGCGGTGGTGAAGCACTGGCAGCTCACACACGAACTCGCCCCCGCACTGTTCGCCAGTCTGGTGGTCGTGCCTGCCGCCTACCTCATCGCCGCCGCGGTGCTGGTGATCGTCAGGATCAGCCGCTGGGCCGCACGCGACGACGAAGCGATGATCGATGCGGAGATCCATCGCGCATTGCAGAGCGGGCAAAGCGACCAGGGATGATGTCCTGCGTGACGCAATGGCATGCCTTGCCGTTCTTCGCCACGCGCTGGCATGCTCACCTGGCGGACAGGGCGTCTGCGGCCACGCTTGTTCGCACCTCATGGCCGCGCACACAGGGAGAAGTGAATGTCGAACGGCATCGACGTGCTGCAGGCGCAGATCGCGCAGCTGAAACGCAGTCAACGAAGACTCACGCTGGGCTACGCGGGGTTCGGCGTCCTGGCCGTGGCGGCGTTGATGATGGGGGCGACGTCGCAGCGCAGCGCCAGCTTCGACGTCATCGATGCCCAGCGCATCAACATCAAGGAACCTGATGGGACGTTGCGACTGGCGATCTCCAATCGCACGCTCTTTCCCGGGGTGCTCATCCACAACAAAGAGCAACCGCATCCGCGCCCGATGGCAGGCATGCTGTTCTTCAACGATGAAGGCACGGAAAACGGCGGGCTGATCTACAACGGCTCGCTCGACAAGAACGGCAAGCCCTCCAGCGGCATGAGCCTGACCTTTGATCGCTATCAGCAGGACCAGCAGATGCAGTTGCTGGGCGTGGACGAAGCAGGGACACACTCGGCAGGGCTGACCTTCAATGACGTTGCCGACGGCCTGGACCGTCCGTTCTTCTCCAAGCGGGACGAAGCACTTCATCGGAATGGCGTACCTGCGATCACCGAGCGCGTGTTCCTTGGCAAATCTGATGCGCGCGATGCCATGCTGACCCTGCGCGATGGTCAAGGAAAGCCGCGGCTCGAACTGGTGGTCACGCCCTCGGGAGACGCCAAGGTGCGCTTCCTGGACGAGAACGGCAACGCCACGCGGGAACTCTCCGCTGACAGTCGGTAGCGCGGGTGCCGCACGCTGCCACGCGCACGCCAGCGACGTGGGGCGGCCACTGCATGACGGAATATTCACAATTTCCGTCCTGCCTGTGCCTAAGCTCGCTGCGTCTTGTGTGGAGTGTCGACAATGCGCAGCCGCTATCTGATCAGTGCCCTGCTCGCCCTCGCCGCTACCGGGTCGGCCTGGGCGGCCGCGCCGGTGACCTCGGTGGAGGCGCTGGACATGGACCGCTACGCCGGCCAGTGGCATGAGATCGCGCACCTGCCGGTATCGTTCCAGAAGAAGTGCGTCGGCGACATCACCGCCACCTACAGCCTGCGCGCCGATGGCCGGATCAGCGTGCACAACGCATGCCGCCAGGCCGATGGCGATCGCGTCGCCGCGGATGGCGTGGCACGGCCCGTCGAGGGCCACCCTGGCAGGCTGCAGGTGCGCTTCGTGCCGGACTGGCTCTCCTGGGTCCCGCTGGTCTGGGCCGACTACTGGGTGATCGCCCTGGATCCGGGCTACCAGTGGGCGGTGGTCGGCGAGCCGGACCGCAGATACCTGTGGATCCTCTCGCGTTCGCCGAGCATGGACACCGCCCTGTTCGAGCAGCTCAAGGCGCGTGCCGAGGCGATGGGCTATGACCTGGCCCCGTTGCGGGTGATGGCGCCGCTGGACTGACCTGGCACGCCGGCCACGCGCCGCGCCGCCGCTCGGCCGTGTTCCCCCAGACTAAAAGCACGTGGCCCGGTCACCCCGGTGCCCTACCCTTGCCCCCTGCTGCCCCGGAGCAGCACGGACACCATACGCCGTAGTATGCTCATACCCATGCAGTATCCGCCCGAGGATTGCGCCATGTCCCACCGCTTCCGTTCCGCCCTGCCCATCGGCCTGATCGCCGTCGCCTGCCTGACCCTTGCCGCCTGCAACAAGACGGTCAAACGCGTCTCCGAGCCGGCCGCCAGCGTGCAGGAACTGACGGTGCGTGCCGATGGCAGCTGGACCGTCGCGCTGCGCCTGCAGAACTTCAGCTCCATGCCCATGACCTTCGACAACGTGTCCCTGCAGCTCAAGGTGAGCGATCAGGACGCCGGTGCGCTGCAGCTGCAGCCGGCGCTGTCGATTGGTGGCGTGTCGGCCGATGTGGTCAACGTCGACCTCAAGCCGAGCTCGGGCGCGCGCCTGGTGATGGCCGACGCGCTGGCCGGCAACCGTACCCTGGCCTATTCGCTGAAGGGTTCGGTGAGCGCGACCCCGCAGGAAAAGAAGCAACGCACCTTCGAGATTGACAGCCGCAGCACGCTCAACCAGGCCCCTGGCCTGCCCGGCGTCCTGCGCTGACCGGCGGGCTGTCCGCCACCCTTCGCCACTGATCGAGACCGTCCCCGATGAGCAGCTACACCGCCCCGCTTTCCGATATCCGTTTCGCCCTGCATGACGTGCTCAAGGTCGAGCCGCTGTTCGCGCGCCTCGGCCTGGCCGATGCCACCGCCGATGTGGTGGATGCCGTACTGGAAGAAGCCGGCCGTTTCAGTGCCAGCGTGCTGGCGCCGTTGAACAGCGTGGGCGATGAGATCGGCTGTGTACTGGACCAGAGCACCGGCGAGGTCACCACCCCGCCTGGCTTCAAGCAGGCGTACACGCAGTTTGTCGAGGGCGGCTGGACCGGCCTGACCGCTGCGCCGGAGCTGGGTGGCCAGGGTCTGCCGCACACGCTGGGCGTGCCGCTCAACGAAATGATCAATGCCGCCAACCTGGCGTGGGGCAACTTCCCGCTGCTCTCCCACGGCGCCATCGAGGCGCTCAAGCAGCACGGTGAAGCGTGGCAGCAGGAGGCCTTCCTCAAGCCGCTGATCGAAGGCCGCTGGACCGGCACCATGTGCCTGACCGAACCGCATTGCGGCACCGACCTGGGCCTGCTCAAGACCAAGGCCGAACCCAACGCGGACGGCAGCTACGCCATCACCGGCACCAAGATCTTCATCACCGCCGGCGAGCACGACCTGACCGACAACATCGTCCACCTGGTGCTGGCCAAGCTGCCGGATGCACCGGCCGGCGCCAAGGGCATCTCGCTGTTCGTCACCCCGAAGTTCAAGGTGGACCGCGAGGGCAAGATGGGCGAGCGCAATGCGCTGCGCTGCGGCTCGATCGAGCACAAGATGGGCATCAAGGGTTCGGTCACCTGCGTGATGAATTTCGACGGCGCCGAAGGGTATCTGGTGGGCCAACCGCACAAGGGCCTGCAGGCGATGTTCACCATGATGAACACCGCACGCCTGGGCGTCGGCCTGCAGGGCATCGGCCTGTCCGAACGCGCCTACCAGAACGCCCTGAAGTACGCCCGCGAGCGCCTGCAGTCGCGTTCGCTGAGCGGCCCGAAAAACCCGGAAAAGCCGGCCGACCCGATCCTGGTCCACCCGGATGTGCGGCGCATGCTGCTGACCATGAAATCGCTGGTGGAAGGCAGCCGCCTGTTGGCCCTGCACGCGGCCACCCTGATCGACGTCGCCCACCATGCGCAGGATGCCGGCGAACGCGAACGCGCCGACACCCTGGTGAGCTTCCTCACCCCGATCTCCAAGGCCTGCCAGACCGAATGGGGCATCGAGAACACCTACAACGCGCTGCAGTGCTTCGGTGGCCACGGCTACATCCGCGAGCACGGCATGGAGCAGCTGGCACGCGATGCCCGCATCACCACGCTGTATGAAGGCACCACCGGCATCCAAGCGCTGGACCTGATCGGTCGCAAGACCGCCTCCAGCCAGGGCGCCGGCCTGAAACTGATGCTGGCCGAGATCGAGGCCTTCGCCAAGGCCAATGAAGGCAACCCGGCGCTGGCCGAGTTCATCGCCCCGCTGCGCGCCAAGGCGGACGAATGGGGCAAGCTGACCCTGGCGACCCTGCAGCGCGCGGCCACCAACCCGGACGAACTGGGCGCGGCCAGCTTCGATTACCTGTTCTATTCGGGCTATGTGGTGCTGGCCTACTGGTGGGCACGCAGCGTCGCTGCCGCCGATGCCTCCGCGCAGAGCGCTGCGTTCAAGCAGGCCAAGCGCGAGACCGCCCGCTTCTACTTCGCCCGCGTGCTGCCCCGCACGCTCAGCCACGCCGCCGCGATCCAGGCCGGCGCCGAACCGCTGATGGCGATGACCGACGCGCATTTCGGCGAAGGTTGATCGGTCGCCGGACCACCGACGCCTGATCGTCGGCAGGTGCCGACCGCCAGTCGGAGCACCGATACCTGATCGTCGCTAGGTGCCGACCGTTGGTCGGCACCCCGATACACGTTCTGGAGAAAAGCCCCCTTGATGTTCAAGGGGGCGCGCCAACGGCGCGGGGATAAGGTGGAATGCCCGGGGCCGAATCGTTACCGAATGGGTAGGCGCTTGCCGCCTATACCCATTTGGTAACGATTCGGGTATAAGCTGTTTTCCCGATGGAGACAGACACTACACGCTTGGGTCTGATCGATACCGGAGCCTCGTCCGCCCCGGTCGCCGAGGTATCGCCGATCGTTACGCTGCATCGGCCCGGCTCGGTACGGTTATTGGCCCTGGACGCCCACGGGCGCGTGCTCGACTGGATCAATTGGCAGGACGCGTCCTGCCTCTACGCACGCGGTGCGGTCGCCTGGACCCTCGGTGACCCCTGCCTGCACATCCGCGGCGGCATCTGCCGCACCACTGGCCTGCAGAGCGGGCTGGACCTGCACCCGATCATCGCCGCCCGCGGGCATGCCCGTTCCCGTGCGATCGACCCCACCCCGAATCTCTCCAATCCGGCCCTGTTCGCGCGCGATGCGCATCTGTGCCTGTACTGCGGGCAACAGTTCAACCGCCCGCAACTGACCCGCGACCACGTCATGCCGATCTCCAAGGGCGGCCTGGACGTGTGGGAGAACGTGGTCAGTGCGTGCTTCCACTGCAACTCGCGCAAGAGCAACCGGACCCCGCAGCAGGCCGGCATGCCGCTGCTGGCCGTGCCTTACCGGCCCAGCTGGATCGAACACATGATCCTCTCCAACCGCAACATCCTGGCCGACCAGATGGCGTTCCTGAAGGCGCAGCTGCCCAAGCGGTCCAAGCTCTGCGCGTGAGTGCGCTGCGACGTTCTGTCGCAGCTGCCGTCACCGTTTACTCACTGAAAAGGCGGTTTGCTTGCCCCACCCCCATTTGGGGGGGAAAATAGGCGCTCAGAAGAAGCGCGATAAACATGATCGACTCCGCCCGCTATCCCCGCCTTGCGCGCATCCAGTCACCGGATGACCTGCGCAGGTTCGATGAATCCGAACTGCCCGCGATCGCGGATGAACTGCGTGCCTACCTGATTGAGTCGGTGGGCAAGAGCGGCGGCCATTTCGGCGCCGGCCTGGGCGTGATCGAATTGACCGTCGCCCTGCACTACCTCTATCAGACGCCCGTGGATCAGCTGGTCTGGGACGTGGGCCATCAGACCTACCCGCACAAGATCCTGACCGGCCGCCGCGACGAGATCCACACGGTCAAGCAGAAGGATGGCGTCGCGCCGTTCCCCAAGCGCGAGGAAAGCGAGTACGACACCTTCGGCGTCGGCCATTCCTCGACCTCGATCTCCGCAGCGCTGGGCATGGCGATCGCACGCCAGGCCGAAGGCGATGACCGCAAGGTCGTGGCCGTGATCGGCGATGGCGCGATGACCGCCGGCATGGCTTACGAGGCCCTCAACCACGCCGGCGGCATGGAGCAGGAACCGAACCTGCTGGTGATCCTCAACGACAACAACATGTCGATCTCCGAGGCCGTCGGCGGGCTGACCAAGATGCTCGGCCGGGCCACCGGCAGCCGCACGCTCAACGCGCTGCGCGAAGGCGGCAAGAAGATCCTCGGCGACAAGAAGCACAACCCGACCGCGCGCTTCGTCAAGCGCTGGGAAGAACACTGGAAGGGCATGTTCGTGCCGTCCACGTTCTTCGAGGAAATGGGCTTCCATTACACCGGGCCGATCGACGGCCACGACGTGCCGGCGCTGGTCGCCACGCTGAAAACGCTCAAGAGCCTGAAAGGCCTGAAGCTGCTGCACGTGATGACCACCAAGGGCAAGGGTTACGAGCGCGCCGAAGGTGACCAGATCGGTTACCACGCGGTTGGCCCGTTCGATCCGGACAAGGGCCTGGTCGCCAAGGGCGGGACCAAGAAGCCCACCTATACCGACGTCTTCAGCGACTGGCTGTGCGATGCCGCCGCAGCCGAACCGAAGCTGATGGGCATCACCCCGGCGATGCGCGAGGGCTCTGGCCTGGTGCGTTTCAGCAAGGAATACCCGGACCGCTACTTCGATGTGGCCATCGCCGAACAGCACGCCGTGACCCTGGCGGCGGGCATGGCCACCCAGGGCGCCAAGCCGGTGGTGGCGATCTACTCGACCTTCCTGCAGCGCGCCTACGACCAGCTGGTCCACGACGTGGCCGTGCAGGAGCTGGATGTGCTGTTCGCGATCGACCGCGCCGGCGTGGTCGGCCCGGATGGCGCGACCCATGCCGGCAACCTGGACCTGAGCTTCCTGCGCTGCGTTCCGCACATGGTGGTCATGGCCCCCTCCGATGAGGCCGAGTGCCGCCAGATGCTGACCACCGGCCTGCGTCATGCCGGCCCGGCAGCGGTGCGCTACCCGCGCGGCAGCGGCACCGGTGTTGCGGCCGGCACCGACCTGTCCACGCTGGAAATCGGCAAGGCCGAGCTGCGCCTGCCGGGCAGCCGCATCGCCCTGCTCGCCTTCGGCAGCACCGTGACCGCCGCCGAACAGGTGGGCCGCGAGCTGGGCCTGACCGTGGTCAACATGCGCTTCATCAAACCGCTGGACCGTGCCCTGCTGCTGGACCTTGCGCAGCGCCACGAAGGCTTCGTCACCATCGAAGACAACGTGGTCGCCGGCGGTGCCGGCTCCGGCGTGGCCGAGCTGCTCAATGCCGAGAACGTGCTCAAGCCGTTCCTGCACCTGGGCCTGCCGGACAGCTTCCAGCACCATGCCAGCCGCGAAGACCTGCTGGCCGAAGCCGGCATCGATGCCGCCGGCATCCGCCAGGCCGTGCTCAAGCGCTGGCCAATGCTGGTCAACAGCGGCCAGGCGCTCAGCGCAGCGGGCTGACGCGCTGTCGGCCACCGTCGGGTGGGCTCGCCGCAGAAACACCGAGGCCGCGTCTGTTCGACGCGGCCTCGTTCGTTTCAGCCTGCATCACGCACCCTGGCGCTGTGCAGCGGCCCTCAGTAAATCTGGAACTGTGCCCGGCAGCCGCCGTCCACCCAGACCCCGGTACGGTCCCAGCCCCAGGTGCGGCCTTCGATGCAGGCATTGCGCGAGGTCTGGCGGATCAGCCGCGCCTCGCGGCGCACATTGGCCACGCAGCGCTGACGGCGATGGTCATTGGAATCGCAGGTCAGGATCTGGCCCCGGCCACTGTTGCCGCCGCCGTTGTGCCCCCAGCCACCGCCGCCATTCCAGCGGCCGCCGCGGCCACCTTCGGCGATGAACTCGGCCCGGCAACCCTGCGTCACCCATACGCCGTTGCGGGCCTGGCCCCAGGTCTGCCCTTCCACGCAGGGCGAGCCGGAGATCTGCCGCACCAGACGGGCACGGCCCGGCAAGGCGCATTGCTGCGTGCGGTTCTTGATGGACTCGCAACGCACCGGGCCGCCGCTGTAACCGTCGTCGTAGTAGCGGTCGTAGTTCTGCGCCTGGGCGGCACCGGCCAGCGCCATCAGGGCCGGCACCACGGCCCAGCGCAATCGTCTGGCTGCCTGGGAAGGGCGGTTGTTGGACATGGGGGACCTCGATGCTGTGTGGGGAGGCGCACAGGATCGGTGATCGTCCGGCCGGGCGACATAGCCCAGAAGTCGCTGATTTCATGCCCTATTTAGGTACCCGACGCGAGGCTGACTGAGCCGACCGAAGCCGGTCACATCCGTTCTGGTGGCTACTTCACGGCCGCTCAGCCGTAGCGCACGGCGTCCACGTAGGTTTCCAGCACCTGCACCCGGACGGCGCTGCTGTTGCCGGTTTCGGCAAAATGCTCGCGCGCCAGGGCATCGGCGAAGTCAAAGGCGGTGGCACCGTTGCGGAATGCGATCGGTGCGGATTTGGCCGGATGCACGACGTGCCAGCGGCGTTCGATATGTTGCAGTTTGATCACCATGCGGATCGTTCCTTTGCGGCATGCCTGGGCGAGAAGCTCACGACGGGAGGGATCCATCCCTCAGCAGGAACGATAGAGCAGGCCGCAGCCTACGGGTATCGGATTAGTCTGATTTTGCTCAACTATCGGTACCAAGGAACCGGAAAGGTTCGGCCGGCTGGAATCGGGGCAGCGCGTCGCCGGCGAACACATTGCGCTGGTCCGGCCCCAGGTCGAGTTTCAGCACCGGCGCACCGCGCGAGAAATCGGCCTTGTTGAGATCCACCCAGAAGGTATTGGGGGTCATCGCCGATTCGAAGAAATACAGCTTGCGCTTGTGATCGGCGACAGTTCGCCAGCGGGTGGAAGAAATGTTCGGCTCCCCCGGCGTGGTGATTCCATAGGGCACGGACACATTGCGGATCACACTGAACACGCTCGCCAGCGCCACCACCGGATCTTCACTTTTGGGAATGGCGTTGATGTAGAACTTCGCGCGTGCGAACCGATCGGCCGAGCGGTTGGTGCCGGGCAGCATCACGGTGCCACCAATCTCCTGCCAGTACGCGTTCAGCGCCAACTGCTGGTCGAACACGGGCGAGTTGGTCATCACCTGGTAAACGCGATCGTGATGGATCACCTGCCTGCCGTTGATGTATTCGACGATGGCGCTGTCGCCGCTGGCGTCGGACAAGGACAGGTGCAGCGTGGCCAGTCGCGATTCGCCCGGCACCTTGTCGGTCACGATGGAAAACGGCTCGCGTTCCAGCGCGGCGACGGCCTCGGCAACGGTGGCGAAATTGTCGAGCGCGTACTGCGCCCACAACGAAATCGCCAGCCCGGGTTTGCTGCCACGCTGCTGTGGGTACTCCGATTCGGCCAACCACAGCAGATTGGCTGACAGTCCCGCTTCGTTGAGGCCGTCGGTGGTGGAGATGTCGTAGCCGGTGGCGACGACGCTGCCGTAGCGCGACGTCCAGCGGATCGAGCGCGGCCCGGCCTGGCCATCGCGGCTGATGCCTTTGGGCAACACCCATAGATTGGTGGCGACATCGCTTTTCCAATCCATCGAGCGGGCGGTGATCACGTCCTGGTTGTCGCCCAGGTACACCACGCGCGTGCAGGCATCGGACTGGGCGCAGACAAAGGTGAGTGCCGCAGCAAGCGTAATGTGACGCATCGAAAACAGCAGTTTCATGGCGTGCCTCCTGGCCGTGGCGCTGACAAGCTGGCGTCGAACCTGATACAGGCGATACCCACGCAGACTCGTCGCAAGCATCCTGCTTCAACGCATCATCGCTTCCACGGCGCTGGTCATGCACTACAACGCAGCATCGGCGGAACCGTTCCGCGTCATATCAGCCCACGCCAAGTGATGGAGGAGTGAACCCGGCATCCTGCACGTGGCATCGACGGACCCAGCGCGAGACTGCCTGCGACCTCAAGCGCCCATGGAGGGTCCATGTCCATTCGAGCCGCCCTGCTTCCCCTGCTCGCCGCCCTCACCGCCTGCGCCCATCCTGCACCGCCACCCTCACCCACTGCGGGCGTACCGGGCGCAGACCGCGATGCGCACGGGTGCATCGGCTCGGCAGGCTACCGCTGGTGCGAACGCACACAGCAGTGCGAACGTCCTTGGGAGCTGGCGAAGGCCAAGGGGCTGGAGAATACCGCCGAGGTCATCACCGCCTACTGCGCTGAGCCGCCGGCCGGGCCGGCGAAACGCTGATCCCACACGGGATCAGCCGTCCTTGTTCTTGCCACCGAAATCGAGCGGCTTGCTGTCGCCACCGCCTCCGTCATTGAACCGGATGTTCAACTCATTGCAGCGGCTTTCACGGCGGGCGACCTGCGCCGGCAGGTCCTTCACCTGCGGCGAATCCTCGCACTGCGGGCGCGAGGCGACATCGTCATAGGTGGCGCACCCGGACAGGCCAGACAGGGCCAGGCCGGACATCACGATCACACCGAACAGCGAACGTACGCGCATCGAACCGGCACCTGAAAGGGGGACCTGTCCGTTGTCCCACGATGCCTCTGCCCGATCACCTGCCATTGGTCATGCCGGGGTCGCTGCCAGCACCGGCCGCGGATCCACCGGCAGCACCACCAGGAACCGCGCGCCACCACCGGGGGCGCTGTCCACGGCGATGGTGCCGGCATGCCGCAGCACGATCTCACGCGCGAGATGCAGGCCCAGCCCGCTGCCGCTGCCGCTGGGCCGCAACCGATGGAACGGCTCGAACACGGACAGCCGCTCGGCCTCGGGCACACCAGGGCCTTCATCGCTGACCGACAGGCTGCCGTCATCGTGCAGCGCCACCGCGATCATGCCGCGGCCACCGCCGTGGGCGATGGCGTTCTGCAGGAGGCTGGCGATGACACGGTGCAGTGCATGTGGATCGCCGCGGACCCAGATCGGCTGGTCGGGGGCGTCCACCGAGAAGCCGTAACCGGCATCCACGACCAGCGGCGCCACGTCGGCGGCAACCTCACGGGTCAGTGCGGAGAGGTCGATGCGCTGCGACTGGCTGCCGTGGCGGTCCAGCCGCTGCAGATCCAGCAGCTGCTCGGCGATGTTGCTCAGGCGGCTCAGGTCCAGCTGCAGGCGCGAGCGTGCCTCGCCGGGCGGGAGATCGGCCAGCCGCGTGGCCAGAATCGCGATCGGCATGCGCAGCTCATGCGCAGCGCCGGCGAGGAAGCGGTCCTGGGCGTCGTAGCTTTCACCGATGCGGCGCACCGCCGCGTTGAACGCATCCACCAGCGGGTAGATCTCCAGCGGTACCGCACGCGTATCCAGGCCGCTGCCACGCTCGTTGACCTGGATCGCGGCCGCCTGCGCTGCCACGCGGTTGACCCCGCGCAGCGCGCGGTGGATCACCCACGGCGCCACCACCAGCGTGATCACCAGCACCGGCAATGCGATCCAGCCCCCCAGATAGCGGAAGATCAACAGCAGCTGCCGCACGATGCTGCGTTCGGGAATGCCGCCCACCGCCACGTGCAATCGCCCTTCGGGCCGATCCACGACCACCACGCGCACGGCAAGCGCATCGGCATTGATGCGGGTGCGGATATCGGTCCGCTCGATGTGATCCAGCCGCGCGACCAACGGGCGGTACTGCACGGGCACCTCGCCATGCACCAGCCGCCGGCCGCGTTCGTCGGCGGCGGCGAACCAGAACGTGGCCGGCGGGCGCGGCACGGCCAGGGCGACCTTCGGTGGATCCGCCTCCAGCCCCTGGGCGCCAACGGAGATCGCCGATGCGATCTGGTCACTGGTCTTCCAGTCGATGTAGGCCGAGCGACGGTCGCCGTAGGTCAGCACCATCGCACTCAACGCCAGCGCGATGGTCGCCGCCTGGATCAGGCACACCTTCCAGACCAGGTTGAAGGCCAGGGAATCGGGTTTGAGCAGTCTCACGGCGTGTCCTTGAGCAGGTATCCGATGCCGCGCATGACATGGATCTCCACGCCGGCATCGGCTTCCAGCAGCGCCTTGCGCAGCTTGGAGACATGCGCATCCAGCGCGTTGGACTGGATGGCATCGTCAAAACCGTACACGGCCTCCAGCAACGAAGCGCGGCCCACCGTGCGCCCCTGGCGCAGCGCCAGCGCTTCGAGCACCAGCAGCTGCCGCCGCGGCAATGCCAGCAGCACATCGCAAACGCGTGCCTCGCGCGCCACGAAATCGAACTGCAGCCGGCCCAGTGACAACACCGGCAGGGTGATCTGCGAGGGGCGCCGGGAGATCGCGCGGATCCGTGCGAGCAGTTCTTCCACGGCGAAGGGCTTGGTCAGGTAATCATCGGCACCGACATCCAGCCCGGTGACCCGGTCGGCCACCGAAGCGCGCGCGGTCAGCATGATCACCGGCAGGTTCGGCACCCGCTCACGGGCGACCTGGACGAAACTGGCGCCATCGCCATCGGGGAGCTGGCGGTCCAGCAGGAGGATCTGGTGTACGCCGGCCTTGAGCGCTTCATCGGCCTGGGCCATCGAGCCGACCACGTCGACCACCATGCCATGGCGCGCCAGGCTGACCTGGATCGCGCTGGCCATTTCCGGATCATCTTCCAGGAGAAGAAGGCGCATGGGAGCGGTGCCTGCGGGGTACGAAGGAGGCGATGGTACCGCGCAGGCCGACGTAACGTTCCGACAATGTAGGGCGCCCACCATGAGGCTCCGGTTGTTCCCCTTCGGCAGGTCCATGCACGTCCGTTTCCGCTTTTCGCGTCCTTCTTCCGCTCTGCTTGGCCTGGCCCTGGGCACTGCGTTGACCGCCACCGGCGCCCAGGCCGCCGATGCCCCCGAAGCGGGCAGGAAAGGAAGCGTCGGCATCGCCGTTGTCGCCCTCAAGGCCCCGTACGCCGGCTATGACACCGACCGCCTGGCCGCCCCGATCGTCAGCTGGGAAGGCCGCTCGTTCTTCTTCCGCGGTGGCAGCGTGGGCTATCGCCTCCACCAGACCGCGCAGTCCGAACTGGCACTCACCGCCTCGCCGTACGTGATGCGCTTCAAACGCCGGGACAGTCATGACCCGCAGCTGCGCCAGCTGGACAACCGCAGCCTGTCCGGGATGCTGGGCGTGTCCTGGCGCCACCAGGCCGACTGGGGCGTGCTGCAGGCCAACGCGCAGGCCGAAGTGACCGGGCACGGGGGCGGCTTCTCGGCCGATGCCCGATACGCCTACCCGGTTCCCGCCGGCCGCGTGACCTTCATGCCCGCGGTGGGGGTGACCTACACCAGCGCCGATCTCAACGACTACTACTTCGGCGTGAGCCAGCGCGAAGCGGCCCGCAGTGGCCTGGCGCATTACTCGGCCGGCAGCGGCGTGTCGCCATACATGGACATCGCCGCGGTGATGCCGCTGGGCCCCCGCTGGACCGCGACCGCATCGATCCGTCGCACGTCGCTGGCCGATGCCGTGCGCGACAGCCCGATGACCCGTGGCGATCACATGGACACCGCCGCCCTCTCCCTCAGTTACGGATTCTGATCATGCGTCAGGGAATCGTACGTCGTGTCGCGGATCTGGCCTTGCAGATCGAACCGGACCGCGCCGCCGTTCTTGAATGGATTCTGCATTCCCCCCTGCCCGCGCTCGACGGGCAGACCACGTTCGAACTGGCCTGCCAAGGCCAGGGCGAACGCGTTGTCGCGCTGCTGGACACGCTGCTGCGGCAGGGCGGTCCGGCGCTGCCACGCGGCTGAACCCACGTTTTTCCCCCACCGGTGTCCTGGAGGCGCGAATGCACAACGCAACCGATACCCTGCTGCTGCGAGCAGCCAATGATGACCTGGCCGCGCATGCGATCGTGGCCAATCTCCACCGCGCGATCCAGCAGCGCATGGACCGTGACAGCCAGGCCCATGGCCGGTTCTCGCGTGCCTACATCGCCGAGCTGTTCGATATCGGGCGCACCATCAGTGCGCAGTGCCGGCCGCACCACGTCGACAGCGACTGGATCACCGCACGGCGTGCGTGGCTCGATGCGGTCCTGCGCGACCATCCGCTGGACCGTGGTGATGCGCAGCTGACCGCCGCGCGGCATGCCGCCGATGGCTTCCTGCTCCGCGCCTGCGTGCTCGGTTGTGACGCCACGCCGGACGCGGCGACCGAGCGCGTGCGTGATGCCCTCATCGCCATGACCCGGCCGGCGCGCTGAGCGACATCGCACACCGCCCTTCGGGCGGGTGTCGCCGACACCTGCACATGACCGCCGAAATCACCGTGCTACATTCTGGCCAAGGGGCAGGCTGACTGCGCCTGATGCCGGTATCGGCCGGCCTGGAGCGTGCGCATGCGGTGTTGGGCCCTGCTGGTTTCCCTGCTGTTCTCCGGTGCGGTGCACGCGCAGCAGGACGCGCCGCCGGACCTGGCCTTCGATCGCCCCGGCATGGGCTTTGCCGCCTCGACCCTGCCCCGCGGTGGCGTCGCGCTCGAGGCGGGGCTGCCCGCTTTCAGCCGCGACCGCGACGACGGGGGGGTGCTGAGCACGCAGTACAGTGCCGACATCAACCTCCGTATCGGGTTGGCCAGCCATGTGGAACTGCAGGCCTTCACCTCGCCCTGGAACCATCTGCGCGTGGCACCGCGCAATGCCCCCGCCGAGCGCAGCAGCGGTGCCGGTGATGTGGGCGTCGGCCTGAAGTTCGCCCTGCCCCTGCCCTCGGACACGCACGCCGTGGCGCTGTTGGCCAGTACCACCTTCGCCACCGGCTCGCGCGACTTCAGCGAAGGCGCCACGCAGTACGCGCTGGGTGCGAGCTACGAGTACGCGTTCAACGATCACTGGACCGGCGCGCTGTACGCCAATGTCACCCGCGGTGGCAGCGAGGACAGCGTGACCTGGGCACCCAGCCTGAGCTTTGCCGCCACCGATACCATCAGCACCTATCTGGAGGCGGGCTTCACCGATAGCGACGGTGAGCCTTCGACCGGAATAGCGGGGGCTGGCATCACCTGGATGGTGACCCCGACAGTCCAGCTGGATGCCTCGTTCGACGTGGGCCTGGATGAGGACAGCCCGGACACGCAGGCCGGGCTGGGGGTATCGGTGTATTTCCAGTGAGCTGCGTGCGCTGGAACGAGAGCCACCAATGAAAAGGCCTGCGCGAAATCGCGCAGGCCTTCGTTCCTGACCGTTGGCGCAGGCGCGCGCCCGGTCAGGTCACCTTCTTGGCGATGGTCATGCCCAGTACGAACAGCACGACGGCGATGATGATGCCCGCCCAGAACAGGAACTTGGCAATGCCGATGGCGGCGCCACCGATGCCCGCAAAACCGAGGGCGCCGGCGATCAGGCCGATGACAGCAAAAATGATGGCCCACTTGATCATGATGATCCTTTCCCCGAATCGGGTTGAATGACAGGACTCCACCGTAGCCACTGGGCTGTCTCACCTTCGTGAACGCGTCGGCTGAACGGTGTGAAGTCAGGGGCGGGCCATGAGCTGCATGTTCATCGGCTGATACCTCAGGCCGGAGGATTCGGCCGCCTCGCCTGCGCACGCAAAGCCATAGCGCTCATACGCCGGCACCGACGACAGCGAAGCGCTGACACTCAGCACATCCACGCGTGCGTGATCGATCATGGCGGCCATCAGCGCCTTGCCTATGCCCTGCTGCTGAGCGGCAGGGTCCACGAACAACATCGCCACGTGGCGGCCCTCCTTGAGCTCCGCCACACCGACGATACGGTCCTGCTGTTCGAACACCAGCATGAGGTTGTCGTGCGACATCCGCGTACGGAATCCTTCCACCGAAGCGATGCGGGAAAACGTCTCGATACCCACTGGGGTCAGTGAATCGGCCACCGATCCCATGAAGGCCGCCATACAGATGCGGCTGGCCTGTTCCAGATCCGCCGCTAGCAAGGTGCGCACCGCCATCTTTTTCTCTTTCCTCGTCCATGGGGTTGAGCAGTCACTCTACCCCGATGGCCCCTACCCGCCCATTCTTCGTCGCATGCGGGGGCAGGCCAGGGATCCTCACCCGGCACATCGGGCAGTGGCGAGCGCTCGGCAGTACTGCTGCCCCGGGCACGGACGAACCCGCCGCGTGCGGGCACCGGCAGCACCCAGGACACCGAGCGCCACGCGCCCTGCCCGGTCCAATCGCCAGCCCCGAACACCCGCGTGTGCATGCTCAGCCCCTGCGCATCGCCCTGCGCGCCCACGATCAGCTCCAGATGATCCAGCACCGGATGCTGACCGGCGGCATTGGGCGGGGTGGGCACGCGCCTCAGGCGATACGCCTGTCGATCAGAACGTGTGTTCCGGGCCGGGGAACGTGCCTGCCCCCACCTCAGCCGCGAACTCACGTGCCGCCTTCTGCGGCAGCCCGTGCATGTCCGCGTACTGCTTCACGAAGCGCGGCAGCTTGCCGGTGCGCAGCCCGGCCATGTCCTGCCAGACCAGCACCTGTGCATCGCAGTCGCTGCCCGCCCCGATGCCGACGGTGGGGATCTTCAGCGCCGCGGTGATCTGGGCGGCAACCGCGCCGGGCACCATCTCCATCAGCACGGCGAACGCACCTGCCGCCTCCAGCGCACGCGCTTCCTCGATCAGGCGCGCGCCATCGTCGCCCCGCCCCTGCACGCGGAAGCCACCCAGCTGATGCTCCGACTGCGGCGTGAAGCCAATGTGCGCCATTACCGGAATGCCACAGCTGACCAGTTTGCGTACCTGCGGCACCATCTCGATGCCGCCCTCCAGCTTGACAGCATGCGCCCCGCCTTCCTTCATGAAACGGACGGCGGTATGGAAGCACTGCTCCGGCGAGGCCTGGTAGGAACCGAACGGCAGATCGGCGATCACCAGCGGCCGGCGCGTGCAGCGGCTCACCGCGCGCACCAGCGGCATCAGCTCATCGACCGTGACCGGCAGCAGCGAGTCGTTGCCGAACACGTTGTTGGACGCCGAATCGCCGATCAGCAGCACCGGAATGCCGGCGTCTTCGAAGATCGCCGCGGTATACATGTCGTAGGCGGTGAGCATCGCCCACTTCTCGCCGCGCTCCTTCATCTGCTGCAGATGCGGGATACGCACGCGCGGGGCCGGGACCGGGGCACTGCCCGGGGTCGCGTAGGGATGGAGCTGTTCGGTCATGCGAAGGATCCTGGTGGGGAACAACGTGGGGTCAGAGTGTGCCGGTTCCGCTCAGCAAGAGCACCGCGATCAGGATCATCGCGGCGCCCGAGATGCGGCCGACCACGCGTGATGCACGGGGGCGGGTGCGCAGCACGGCACCGGCGCCATACCCGACGGCCAGATAGACCGCCGCGCAGCTGACCAGATGCACCATGCCCAGCGCGAGGATCTGCACAGGCATCGCCCATGCCGCGCTGGCGGAAATGAACTGGGGCAGCAGCGCCAGGAACAGCAACAGCACCTTGGGATTGAGCCCGCTCACGCAGGCGCCCTTGACCGCCCAGTGGCGCCAGCCCGCCACGGCCTGCCCCGCTTCGGCGGCGGCGACCGGCGGATGGCGCAGCAGCCCGATGCCCAGCCACAGCAGATACAGCGCGCCCAGGACGGTCAGTACGTGCAGCGCGACCGGTGCCTGGGCGAACAGCGCGCCGACGCCCGCAGCGACCAGCCCGATCGCCAGCAGGTGACCGGACAACAACCCGGCCACCGCCGGCACTACCGCGCGCCCGCGCAGGCCGGCAGCGATCGCGTGCGCCCAATCCGCGCCGGGGGTGAGCACGAAGAGGATCGAGACCGCCCAGAAGGCGGCAATGACGCTGGGTTGCATGGGGTCCAAAGGGCGGTCTTGCCGCGATCCGTGTGCCAGACAGAAGAATATTCCCGCTCCTTTGGAATGTGCTTCCAAATACTTGCCCGGCACGGCCACTCAGGAGGAAACTCTTGCGCATGGACATCACCGACCAGCGGATTCTTGCCGAGCTGCAGAAGGACGGCCGCCTCACCGTGACCGAACTGGCCGAGCGCATCGGCCTGAGCGTCTCGCCCTGCCACCGTCGCGTGCGGGCGCTGGAACAGTCCGGCGCGATCCGGGGCTACCGCGCCGAGCTCGATCCCGCCGCGCTGGGCCTGAAGTTCTCGGCGCTGGTGTTCATCACCCTGCGCGACGGCGACCGCCACGCCGTGGACGCTTTCGAGCAGGCTGTCGCCGAGGTGCCCCAGGTCCTGCAGGCGCAGCGCCTGTTCGGCGATCCGGACTACCTGCTGCACGTCATCACCCGCGACCTGGCCGCGTTCCGGCAGCTTTACGACGAACACCTTTCCGCCCTGCCCGGCGTGCAGCGGCTGACCTCGACCCTGGTGATGAAGGATGTGGTGATCGACCGGCCGTTGCCGTTGCACGCTCAGTGAGGCGACGGCTCTAAACCTTCTGGCCGCTGCCGGCATCCAACGGTGGGACAGCCACCGGACGAGGAACGACATGAAGCCATGGATGCGGATACTCCCGACGCTGCTCATCGCTGGCCTACTGCCGCTGGGCTCGGCCGCGGCCGAGCAACACGGCTCGGCGCAGGTGGTCACCGCCGACATCGAGAACTTCTGGATCGCCCACGATGCGATCCGCAGCGAACCAGACCCAGCGCGCAGACAGCAGCTCATCCAGTTGCTCTACATCGACAGGGGCACGCCCGGCCTGCATGCCTTGATGCAGGCCCGCGCCTATACCGCCGGGCAGTACGTGGCCGCGATCGATGCCTGGCCGCGCTACTGGGCGTCTGTGCGCCCGCTGACCCACCGGGCCTTCGCTGCGACCACCGGGCTGGAAGCTGACCTTGCCACGTTGAAACGCCTGTATCCGGCATTGCGCCCGGCCAGCATCACCTATGCGATCGGCGTGCTGCGCACCGGCGGCACCACGTTGGACGACAAGGTATTGATCGGCGCCGAACTCGCCCTGGGCGATGACACCGTGGACGTGTCCGAACTTCCCCAGCCGTTGCAGACGCGACTGCGCACGTTCTATGCCTCCCAGCCATTCCACAACAACGGCCAGAACAACATCCACGAGTACATCCACACCCAGCAGATCGAGGCCGGCGACACCTTGGCGCAGTACGCGCTGCGTGAGGGCGTGGCGGAACTGGTGGCCGAACGGGTCACCGGAAAGAAGCCCGACCTGCCGCTGTACGTGTATGGACCGACGCACGAGGCCGAGCTCAAGCGGCAGTTCCAGGCGGACCGTCGCGGCAACGACTACCGCGACTGGCTGTACAACAGCAGCGCCAACCGTTTCGGCGTCAGTGATCTGGGTTATTACGTGGGGTATCGCATCGCCAGCGCGTACTACGCGGCACAACCGGACAAAGCCAAGGCGATCGCCACGTTGATCGAGCTGCGGTACGACGATGTGGCGGCGGTGGATGAGGTGATCTTGCGGTCCGGGTACATTCGCTGAGCCGTGAGCACCGCCGCGGGTAAGCAGCCCACAAAGAAAAAAGGCCTGCGCATCGCTGCACAAGCCTTTGATCGAATCACCAACATTGGTCGGGACGGCCGGATTTGAACCGACGACCCTCTGCCCCCCAGGCAGATGCGCTACCAGGCTGCGCTACGCCCCGATGATGCTGGCAATGTCCCCGCCTCTCAGCGGGCCGACGAGTATAACGGGTTTGCGTGAAAAATGGTTCAGCGGCGCAGCAATTGAAGCACTTCTTCCAGTTCCATCCGCGTCTGCTTGATGATCTGGTTGCTCAGCGCCGATTCCTCGCGCGCATCGGCGCCTTCCAGGCGCAGGCGCGCGCCGCCGATGGTGTAGCCCTGCTCGTAGAGCAGGCCGCGGATCTGGCGGACCATCAGCACGTCGTGGCGTTGGTAATAGCGGCGGTTGCCGCGGCGCTTGGCCGGCTCCAGGCTGGGGAACTCGGTTTCCCAGTAGCGCAGCACGTGCGGCTTGACGTCGCACAGTTCGCTGACCTCACCGATGGTGAAGTAGCGCTTGGCCGGTATCGGCGGAAGTTCTCGGTTACTGCCCGGATCCAGCATATGCCTCTACCCTTTCCTTGAGCTTCTGGCCCGGACGGAAGGTGACCACCGTACGGGCGGAAATCGGAATTTCCTCACCGGTCTTGGGGTTGCGACCCGGGCGCTGGTTCTTGCGCCGCAGGTCGAAATTCCCGAAGCCGGACAGCTTCACCTGACGTCCCTGTTCCAATGCTTCACGCAGCACATCGAAGAACGCGTCGACAAATTCCTTGGCTTCGCGCTTGTTCAGACCGACTTCGTCGAACAGCTTCTCGGCCATCTCCGCCTTGGTCAATGCCATTGCCTGCTATCCCCCATGCTTCCCGCTCAACCGCGGATCCGGGCGTGATGTTCACGCTCCATGGCAGAGACCGCCTCGGCCACCACCGCATCCACGTCGCGGTCCGTCAGAGTGCGCGACTTGTCCTGCAAAATCAAGCCCATAGCGAGACTCTTGAAGCCCGGCTCGACCCCCTGGCCGACGTACCGGTCGAACAGCGTGACCTCGCGCAGCAGCGGGCCGGCAGCCCGGCGCAGGGTCGCTTCCAGGTCGGCCCAGGCGGCGGCCTCGGGCACCAGGAAGGCCAGATCGCGGCGCATCGACGGGAAGCGCGACAGGTCGGTGGCGCGCGGCAGGGCGCGGGCGGCCAGCGGGGCCAGGTCCAGCTCGAAGGCGACCACGTCCACGTCGATATCCATGGCCTTGGCCAGCCGCGGGTGGATCTGGCCGATCCAGCCCAGGCTCACGCCGTCACGGTAGACCTCGGCCGAGCGTGCCGGGTGGCCGTACGGACGCTGCGAGGGCCTGAACTCGAGCTCGGCGCCGCTGGCACCAGCCAGCGATTCCAGGTCGCCCTTGAGGTCATGGAAGTCGACCTTGCGGGTCGGCAGGCCCCATTGCTGGGTGTCGGCATCGCCACAGATCGCGGCAGCCACGCGCTGGGTTTCCAGCGGCGCGGGCTGGCCCTCGCCAGCCTGCTGGTGGAACACGCGCCCCAGTTCGAACAGGCGCACGCGGCCCAGCTGGCGGGCGGCGTTGCGGCCCAGGGTGGCGACCAGGCCCGGCAGCAGCGACGGGCGCATCACCGCCAGTTCGGCCGACAGCGGATTGGCCAGCGCGACCAGACCCTCGCTCAGCTGCCACTGCGCGAGCAGCGCGGCATCGACGAAGGCGTAATTGATGGTTTCCTGCAGGTCACGGGCCACCAGCTGGCGGCGCACGCTCAGGTCGTCCAGGCGGGTCTCGGTCGGCATGGCGATGCGCGAGGCACCGCCCGGCAGCGTGGTCGGAATCTGCTCGTACCCGTGGATACGGGCCAGCTCTTCGATCAAGTCTTCTTCGATGGCGATATCGAAACGGCGGCTCGGCGCGGTGACCTGCCAGCCATCAGCGGTCGGGGCCACGTCCATGCCCAGCGCGCGCAGGATGCGCTCCACATCGGCATCGGCGATCTGGATGCCCAGCACGCGCGCGATACGGGCGCGGCGCAGGCCGATGGTGGCGGTCGCCGGCAGGTCGGCGTCGCGCACGGCCTCGGTGACCGGCGCGGGGGTGCCGCCGGCCAGGTCCAAAATCAGGCGGGTGGCGTACTCGATCGCCGCGCGCGGCAGCACCGGGTCGACACCGCGCTCGAAGCGGTGGCCGGCATCGGTGTGCAGGCCCAGCTTGCGGCCACGGCCCATGATCGCGGCGGGCGCGAAGTGCGCGGCCTCCAGGAACACGTTGGTGGTGTCGTCGGTGACGCGCGTATCGAAGCCGCCCATCAGGCCGGCCAGCGCGATCGGGCGGTCGGCATCGGTGACCAGCAGGAAGCTGTCGTCCAGCGCGGCGTCGCGACCATCGAGCAGCTTCAGGGTCTCACCCGCACGCGAACGACGCACGCCGATGCTGCCCTGCAGGGTGCCCAGATCGAAGGCATGCATCGGCTGGCCGAGCTCGAGCATCACGTACTGGGTGACGTCCACCAGCAGCGACACCGGGCGCACCCCACTGCGGCGCAGGCGCTCGGCCATCCACAGCGGGGTCGCGGCACGGGCGTTGACGCCCTCGATCACGCGACCAACGTAACGCGGTGCTTCGGCGCCCGCGTCCAGCTGGATGGACAGTTCACGCGTGCCCACGGCGGCCACCGGCGCAGCGTCGAACGGCACCACTTCACTGGCGCACGCAGCGGCCACGTCGAAGGCGATGCCGCGGATGCTGAAGCAGTCGGCGCGGTTCGGGGTCAGCTTGATCTCGATGCTGGCGTCGGGCAGGCCGAGGTACTCGACCAGGGTCTGGCCGACGGGCGCATCGTCGGGCAGTTCGAACAGGCCGGACGCATCGGTGTCCAGGCCCAGCTCCTTGGCCGAGCACAGCATGCCGTTGGATTCCACGCCACGCAGCTTGGCCGGCTTGATCTTCAGATCACCGATCTGGGCGCCCACCATTGCCAGCGGTGCGACCAGGCCCGGGCGCGCGTTCGGCGCACCGCATACGATCTGCAGGTGCTCGCCCTGCCCCGCATCGACCTGGCAGATCTGCAGGCGGTCGGCTTCGGGATGGCGTTCGGCGGAAATGATCTTCGCCACGACCACATGCTGCAGGCCATCGCCCAGCGCATCGACCTCTTCCACTTCCAGACCGATCGCGGTCAGCACCGCGCTGAGTTCATCGCGCGAGACGGTGGTCGGGACGTGGCTGCGCAGCCAGTTTTCAGAGAATTTCATGGTGTCACCCTGGTGGGCCCGGCGCAGGCGCCTGGGCCGTGATGAATGGTGGTGCGACGTAGCGCCGGGGGCTGCCCGGCGGTTACGCTGTTACGCGAACTGCTTCAGGAACCGCACGTCGTTTTCGAAGAACGCGCGCAGGTCGTTGACGCCGTAACGCAGCATCGCAAAGCGCTCCACGCCCAGGCCGAAGGCGAAGCCGGTGTAGCGCTCCGGATCGATGCCGACGCTGCGCAGCACGTTCGGGTGGACCATGCCGCAGCCAAGCACTTCCAGCCAGCGGGTGCTGCCGTCAGGCTGCTGCCAGGCGATGTCCACTTCCGCGCCGGGTTCCACGAAGGGGAAGTAGCTGGGACGGAAACGCATCTCGAAATCGCGCTCGAAGAACGCGCGCACGAACTCGGACAGCGTGCCCTTCAGATCGGCGAACGTGGAGTGCTCGTCGACCAGCAGGCCTTCGACCTGGTGGAACATCGGCGAATGGGTCTGGTCGCTGTCGCTGCGGTACACCTTCCCGGCCGCGATCATGCGCAGCGGCGGAGCGTGCTCGCCCATGTAGCGCACCTGCACACCGGAGGTATGCGTGCGCAGCAGGCGGCCATCGCCGAAATAGAAAGTGTCGTGCATCGCGCGCGCCGGGTGGTGCGGCGGGAAGTTCAGCGCTTCGAAGTTGTGCCAGTCATCTTCGATTTCCGGGCCTTCGGAGAGCTCGTAACCCAGGCGGCCGAAGATCTCGGTGATGCGCTCCAGGGTACGGGTCACCGGGTGCAGGCCACCGCGCTCTTCGCGACGGCCCGGCAGGGTGATGTCGATCGCTTCGGCGGCCAGGCGCGCGTCCAGCGCAGCGTCTTCCAGCACGGTCTTGCGATCACCCAGCGCGCTGGTCAGCGCGTCACGGGCACGGTTGATGGCTTCGCCGGCGGCTTTGCGCTCATCGGCCGGCAGGCCACCGAGCTGCTTGAGCTGGGCGGTGATGCTGCCGTTCTTGCCCAGCAGGGCCACGCGCAGGGCTTCCAGCGCGTCGGGGCTCTGGGCAGCGGCCACGTCGGCCAGTGCCTGCGTGGTCAGGGATTGGATGTCACTCATGGATAGCCGGAGCCTCGCGTCGGTATGCCATCGCGATGCGCGTCGGGCCGACCCCCGTCGCCAGCGCTGTCGATCGATGGCACCGGGAGGGCCACCGCCAACACAAAAAAGAATGGGGAAGGACTTGCGCCCTTCCCCATGCATTTGCCTTACCCACAGCCGTTGCGCGTGAACGGCAACGGCAGGGGAATGGACTTATGCCGCCAGTGCGCCCTTGGCCTTTTCGGCCAGTGCAGCAAAACCAGCTGCGTCGTGCACGGCGATGTCAGCCAGAACCTTACGGTCCAGGGTGATGCCGGACTTGAGCAGGCCGTTCATGAAACGGCTGTAGCTCAGGCCGTTGATGCGGGCAGCCGCGTTGATGCGGGTGATCCACAGCGAACGGAAATTGCGCTTCTTCTGCTTACGGCCGATGTAGGCGTACTGCTGTGCCTTGATCACGGCCTGCTTGGCAACGCGGAAGACCTTGCGGCGAGCGTTGTAGTAACCCTTCGCCAGGGTCAGAATTTTCTTGTGGCGGCGACGCGCCTGTACGCCACGCTTTACTCGTGCCATGGGTCAGTCCTCAGAGGTAGGGAAGCATACGGTTCAAACGGCCTGCGTCTTCTGCACGAACATGGTTCGTCTGACGCAGATTGCGCTTCCGCTTGGTCGACTTCTTCGTGAGGATGTGGCTGCGGTTGGCGTGGCCAGCCTTGAACTTGCCGGAGGCGGTCTTGCGGAAACGCTTGGCCGCCGCCCGGTTGGTCTTGATCTTGGGCATTGCTATGTCCTTGATGATGTTTTGTCACTGACCAGGGCGGTGGCATTGCCACACTTTCCGTCCGTGCCCTTGCCTGCTTGTAAGCCCGGGATCCCCGATGGGAACCAGGCCGGTCCTGTTTGCCGTTGGAACAGCGTGCCTTTGTGGGGCGGGAAACCGTTCAAAACAGCACCCCCGCAAAACGGGGCCGCCCATTATGCCCGTGTATACGGACAGTTGCAAACGCTTGATTGGGCGGGTGTTTACCGCGGCGCGGCCGAACCTGAACGGAACGGAACGGGCGCGAGCCCGGGCGTGACGCCAGGCCGCGCGCGGGAAACGACAGAAGGCGCCGATGGGCGCCCGCTGCGTGGTGCGCGAAGAGGTGCGGCCGGGGCTGGGCAGCCGACCAACGGTCGGCTCTACCTTTGCCGCGGTGGGCTGTCCAGCCGACCAACGGTCGGCTCTACTTCCCGCCGGTTCGGGCCAGGCCCGATGGCCGGTTACTTCTTCTTCGGCGCGATCATCATCACCATCTGCCGGCCTTCAAGGCGCGGACGGGACTCGATCACGATGTCTTCGCCCAGATCACCCTCGATCCGGCTGGCCATCTCGCGACCCAGTTCCTGATGGCTCATTTCACGGCCACGGAAGCGGATGTTGACCTTGATCTTGTCGCCCTCTTCCAGGAACCCGCGCATCTTGCGCAGCTTGATCTGGTAATCACCTTCATCGGTGACCGGGCGGAACTTCACTTCCTTGATCTCGACCTGCTTGGTCTTCTTCTTGGCCTCGTTGGCCTTCTTCTGCGCTTCGAACTTGAACTTGCCGAAGTCCATGATCTTGCACACCGGCGGATCAGCCTGCGGCTGAATCTCGACCAGGTCCAGACCTTCGTCTTCGGCCATCGACAGCGCTTCGTCACGCGTCAACACACCAATCATTTCTCCGTCGCTGCCGATCACGCGGACGCGCGGCACCCGGATTTCCTGATTCTTGCGGTTCTGTTTGTTGTCAGGGGTACTGATATTGCAATCTCCCAGAGGAATCAAACCGGCCCATCGCGGAGCATCCGCAGGGCCGGGACTTTCTTACACGGACTGTTCTGCCTGCAACCGCTCGATGAAGGCCTGGACGGACATGCTGCCCAGATCTTCGCCAGAGCGCGTACGCACGGCCACGGCGCCATTTTCCTTCTCACGGTCGCCAACCACCAGCAGGTACGGGACCCGCTGCAGCGTATGCTCGCGAATCTTATATCCGATCTTCTCGTTGCGCAAATCGGCGTTCACGCGGAACCCTTGATCTGCAAGGGTTTTCCTGACTTCACTGACGTATTCAGCCTGAGCGTCGGTGATATTGGCCACCACCACCTGGGTCGGGGCCAGCCAGGCCGGGAACTGGCCGGCATGGTGCTCGATCAGGATGCCCAGGAAACGCTCCATGGAACCGACGATCGCGCGGTGCAGCATGACCGGATGCTTCTTCTGGCTGTTTTCGTCCACATACTCGGCGCCAAGGCGGCCAGGCATCATGAAGTCGACCTGCATCGTGCCCAACTGCCAGGTACGGCCGATGGCATCCTTGAGGTGGTACTCGATCTTTGGGCCGTAGAAGGCGCCCTCGCCCGGCAGCTCCTGCCATTCCACCCCGCAGCTGGACAGGGCCGAGCGCAATGCGCCCTCCGCCTTGTCCCACGTGCTGTCATCGCCCAGGCGCGATTCGGGGCGCAGCGCGATCTTGACCTGGATCTCCTCGAAGCCGAAGTGCTGGTACACCGCCAGCGCCTGCTGGTGGAACGCGGTCACTTCCGCCTCGACCTGGTCTTCGGTGCAGAACACGTGGCCGTCGTCCTGGGTAAAGCCACGCACGCGCAGGATGCCGTGCAGCGCGCCGGAGGGCTCGTTGCGGTGGCAGGCACCAAACTCACCGTAGCGGATCGGCAGATCGCGGTAGCTGTGCAGCCCCTGGTTGAACACCTGCACGTGGCCCGGGCAGTTCATCGGCTTGAGCGCGTAGGTACGCTTCTCCGACTCGGTGAAGAACATCGCGTCCTGGTAGTTGTCCCAATGGCCGGACTTCTGCCACAGCGACACGTCCAGGATCTGCGGGCAGCGCACTTCGCCGTAGCCGGTATTGCGGTACACCTTGCGCATGTACTGCTCGACCACCTGCCACAGCGCCCAGCCCTTCGGGTGCCAGAACACCAGGCCCGGGGCCTCTTCCTGCAGGTGGAACAGGTCCTGCTGCTTGCCGATGCGACGGTGGTCGCGCATCTCCGCCTCTTCGATGCGCTTGATGTACGCATCGAGCTGCTTCTTGTCGGCCCAGGCGGTGCCGTAGACGCGCTGCAGCTGCTCGTTCTGCGCGTCGCCGCGCCAATAGGCGCCGGAAATGCGGGTCAGCTTGAAGGCCTTCAGGAAGCGCGTGTTGGGCACGTGCGGGCCGCGGCACATGTCCACGTATTCCTGGTGGTAGTACATGCCCATCGCCTGGATCTCCGGCGACATGTCTTCGATCAGGCGCAGCTTGTAGTCTTCGCCACGCGCCTTGAAGATCTCGATGACCTCCGCACGCGGGGTAACCTTCTTGATCACGTCGTAGTCCTGCGCGATCAGCTCAGCCATGCGCTTTTCGATGGCGGCCATGTCCTCGGGCGTGAACGGACGCTCGGAGTAGATGTCGTAGTAGAAGCCTTCGGCGATGACCGGGCCGATCACCATCTTGACGTCCGGGTACAGCTGCTTGACCGCATGACCAACCAGATGGGCGGCGGAGTGGCGGATGATCTCAACGCCCTCCTCGTCCTTGGCGGTGATGATGCGCAGGCTGGCATCGTGGTCGATGACGTCACTGGCATCGACCAGCACGCCATCCACCGAACCGGCGATGGTGGCCTTGGCCAGGCCGGCGCCGATCGACTGGGCGACGTCCATGACACTGACGGGATGTTCGAATTCACGGCGGCTGCCGTCGGGGAGCGTGATCGCGATCATGAGAGTGCTTTGGTCTGGTGGCCCGCAGGGGGCCTGGAGAATCCGGGGGCGAGGCAATAAAAAAGCGCCACAAAGGCGCCTGCGTCAGGGGCCGTCGGGGGCGTTCAGCGGTGGGCGGTGGTAGTGCTCATGTCACACGCTAGACCGGCGCAGGGCGCGGGCCACCTTGTTGCCTCGATAGAGATGCCCTGATCTTAAACCAATCTGCCGATGAATGCGCCGCCGCGCGCCGGCGTGCCCCCCCGCCCAGGCGCCTGAATGTGTACGTGTGGCGCCCATAAACGGCAATGATTACCATGCGCGGGTTACTGTCCTGACCAGGACAGGGTTGCCGATTGGATTCCCCCATGCCCTGCCCCGCTTCCTTCCCGGCCTGCCGCGCCCTGCCGCGTGCGCTGGCGGCCACCCGATGATCACGGTCGCCCTGACCTCGCTTGGCTTCTGCAGCCTGGCGCTGGCCGGCTCGGCGTTCTCGGCGCTGGCGCTGTATGCCGCCTCGCCGCACTGCCGCTGGCCGCGCCTGCGCCGGGCCGGCCGCCTGGGCCGGCAGATCAGCCTGATCGCCGCGGTGGCGGCGCTCTGGCTGTGGATCGCCAATCTGGGCATCGCCACCGGCGTGGTGGTGATGCTGTGCAGCTGGATGCTGGTGGCGATCGCGCTGCCCCTGCTCGCCGCCTGGCACCGGCCGGCGCAGGTGACACGCTGATGTGGGCACGGGCCGGCGCCGGCGTCCTGGCGGGGTTCTTCGTGGCCGCCGCGGCGACCGGGCTGATCGCCTGGCTGCCGCCGGGGCCGTGGCAGAACGCGCTGGTACCCAGCCTGATCGCGTTCATCCCGCTGTGGATGCTGGCCGCGATCTGGGCCTTCAGCTTCCGCACCGGGCTGCGGGCGTGGGCCGTGATGAGTGCCACCGCCGTGGCCGGGTTCGGCCTGCTGTGGCTGCTGCGCCTGACCGGCGCGGTGCAATGAGAGCGATGCGATGAAGTTCAGTTCCCAGACCCTGCGTACCTTCACCACCGTGCACACGTGGGTCGGCCTGGTCGCCGGCTTCGCGCTGTTCGTCGCGTTCTACGCCGGCGCGCTGACCCTGTTCCACCACGATCTGCCGCTGTGGCAGACCCCGCATGCGGTGGACACGCCGGCCGCGAGCCTGGACGACGCGCAACGCCTGCTCGATGGCGTGCTCGAACGCCACCCGGCCGCGCGTGCCCACGTCGGCATGACCTTCCCCGGTGGCGATCACCCGCAGCCGATCGCGTATTGGCAGGATGCCAAGGGCACCTGGCTGTACGCGTGGCTGGACCATTACGACGGCAGTGTCACGCCCCCGCAGACCGGGCTGGCGGAGCTGGTCAACGAGCTGCATTACAGCCTCGGCCTGCCGGTCGCGGGCACCTACCTGATGGGCATCGTCAGCCTGCTGTATGGCGTGGCCCTGCTCAGCGGGCTGGTCATCCACCTGCCCAGACTGCTGGGCGATCTGTTCGCGCTGCGCCCGGGCCGCAACCTCAAGCAGATGTGGCAGGACGCGCACAACGTGATCGGCGTACTCAGCCTGCCCTTCCACCTGATGTTCGCGGTGACCGGCGCACTGCTCTGCCTGATCTTCCTGCAGATGGCGGCGCTCAATCCGCTGATCTTCGACGGCAAGTTGCTGCAGGCGGTGCCGGCAGCGATGGACACCGCGCCGATACGCGAGCCCAGCGGCCAGCCAGGCGATGAAACCAACCTGCGCATGCTGCATGCCCGCGCCATCGAGGTGGCCCGGGCGCAGGGCGTAGCTGATTTCGAGCCGGCCTTCCTCAAGCTCGCCCATGCCGGCGATGCCAACGCCACGATCGAGATCACCGGCGAATCCGGCGGCACCCTGGGGCCGCTCGGCGCGGTCGGCCTGGATGCGGCCAGCGGCCGCCTGCTGAGCAGCCAGTTGCCTGGCCAACGCGATGCCAACCACGCCACCCTGAGTGCCGCCTATGCGCTGCATTTCGGTGAATTCGGCAATGGCGTAGTGGTGTGGCTGTACTTCCTGCTCGGCCTGGGCGGCGCCTTCCTGTTCTACTCCGGCAACCTGCTGTGGATCGAATCGCGGCGCAAGCGACGCCAGGTCGAACAAGGTCGCGCGCAGATCAACATGGCCCGCGCGACCGTGGGGGTATGCATCGGGTTGTGCGTGGCGATCTCGGCCAGCTTCGTCGGCGCACAGATCCTGGAGCAGGTCGCGCCGCAGGCGGTGGACCACGGCATCCGCTGGATCTGTTTCGTCACCTGGGGCGTCTGCGCCCTGTGGGCGGCGCTGCGTCGCCCCGACCAGGCGGCCCGTGAGCTGCTGTGGGCGGCCGCGATCAGCACCGCGCTGGTAGCGGTAATGCATGGCGCCCTGACCGGCTTCTGGCCGTGGGCGAGCGCGGCACGGGGCTACTGGCCGCTGTTCTGGGTGGACGCGGTGGCGCTGGCACTGGCCTTTGGTTTTGCCACCCTGGCGCGTGCGAGCCTGCGCCGGGCACGGCATGGTGATCCGAACAGCGTCTGGAGTGCACCACGCTGATCGCCTCGAAGGCTTGCTGCGGCGGGCCTTCAGAATTCTTCAGCCGGGTTTCCAGCACTTCAGACCGCCCCATGGCGTAGTCGGCCCTCATCTCGAGGAGCCTTGCCCATGCACCCCTGTCGCCCCCGTTTTTCCGCCGCGCTGATCTTCGCCCTGGCG
Source organism: Stenotrophomonas sp. AS1 (assembly GCF_048957655.1). Classification (NCBI taxonomy): domain Bacteria; kingdom Pseudomonadati; phylum Pseudomonadota; class Gammaproteobacteria; order Lysobacterales; family Lysobacteraceae; genus Stenotrophomonas; species Stenotrophomonas sp. AS1. Next base: position 168,171 of record NZ_JARVXM010000003.1, read on the forward strand.
GTTGTCCTGCCACCGACCGCACTGGCCGGGCCCACCCAGTTGGACGCAGCCCGGATCACCGCGCTGGAGTCGGCGATCGCCACCCAGGACATCAAGCAAGTCACCAGCATCGTGTTGCTGGTGGACGGCCAGGTGGCGTACGAGGGCTACTTCAACGGCGGCTCGGCGGACACCCTCAACGACGTGCGCTCGGCCAGCAAGAGTGTCACCGCGATGCTGGTCGGCGCCGCCATCGGCGACGGCTCCCTGCCCGGCGTGCAGGCCCGCGTGTACGACTACTTCCCGGCGTTCACGGCCCACCATCCGGTCGACCCGCGACTGCGCGCCACCACCGTGGAAGACCTGCTCACCATGAGCACGCTGTGGGAATGTGATGACGAAAACGCGTTCTCGGCCGGCCACGAGGAACGCATGTACGTGACCGAGCACTGGCTGGACTTCGTGCTGTCGCTGCCGGTCAAGGGCTTCGCACCGTGGATGACGCGCCCGGAAGACAGCCCGCACAGTCGCGCGCATGCCTACTGCACGGCCAATTCCTTCGTGCTCGGCGCGGTGCTGGAACAGGCCACGAAGCAGCCCTTGGCCGACTATGCCGCGCAGGCGCTGGAACGACCGCTGGGGATCACCACACGCCGATGGAACCGCTCTCCGGAGGGCATCGGCATGGGCGGCGGCGGGACGCGCTACCGCAGCCGGGACCTCGCGCGGCTGGGCGAGCTGGTGCTCGCCGAGGGGCGCTGGCAGGGCAAGCAGCTGATCCCGGCGCGCTATGTCCGCGCGATGGTCAGCGCCCAGGCCACCACCGGTGATGGCAGCGACTACGGCTATCAGTGGTGGGGGCTGAAGCTTCCGGTCGATGGGCACCAGACCACGGTCTGGACGATGTCCGGCAACGGCGGCAACTACGTGTTCGTGATACCCGGCAAGAAGCTGGTCGCGGTGATCACCAGCCAGGCCTACAACCGCAGCTACGCCCACCCGCAGTCGCGCCGCATCCTTACCGAGTTCCTGCTGCCCGCGCTGCGCTGAGGCCATCGAGGTCTGTTGGCCGCCATGGGGCGGCCAACACCCGGGCGCGCTGGGCGGATACGTCTGTCTCGATCGTGTCGAGCAGTTCCTGCCAGCCGGCCGCACCGTGCAGCGGCGCAAACAAAGGGGTGGCGCGCAACCACGCCGCGTCGCGGAAGCCAGCGTTCACCGCGTGATGCAGGGCCACCAGCGCAGCGGCCTCATCGCCCTGGGCCTGCAGCAACATCGCACGCTCCAGTGCGGTGTCGGACCAGCCATCATCGCCTTGCCCTTCCAGCATCTGCAGGCGCTCGGCGATCCAGGTCGGGGCAGGCGCCGAATCGCCATAGAGGCCGGCCAGGGTCTGCCCCATCGACTGCTGCGGGCGCAATGCCCGGCTCTGCTCGAAGGCTTCGGCGGCGCCCTTCCGATTCCCGCTCAACAACAGCATCTCGCCCTGCAGGCGCAGCAACTGCGGATGTGGCGTCCCGCGAGCCAGTGCCTGATCCAGCGCCTGCTGTGCTTTGGCCGACTCCCCCATTGCCAACAGGCTGTGCGGCCAGGCGATGTTGGCGAACACATTGTCCGGATAGAGCTGGAAGTTGTGCGCGTGCCGGCGAGCGGCCGCATCGGTGAACCCCAACAGCTCAAGCTCGCGTGCGACCTGCACGTCGCGGAACCGAACCCGCTCGGGCGCGCGCAACGACAGGTTGTCCTGCAGGGCCTGCGCGAGGTCGCCTTTTTCCTGCTGCAGATAGGCCAGCGATGCGTGCGTGCGCTCGTCACCCGGGTCGCGCCGCAGTGCCTGCCGGTAGTCCGCCATGGCGTGCGACATCGCACCGAGGCAGTCGTGGGCATAGCCGCGTGCGGCCCAGCCGGCGGCATCTTCCGGCGCCTTGAGCACCAGCTGGCTGCTCAACACCAGCGCCTCCTGCGCACGCTCGCGCGCGCCGTTGAACAAGCAGGCATCGGCCGCCAGCGCTCGGGCGAGTCCACGCCGTGCGATAAGCGATTCAGGGTCGATCTGCAGCGCCTGGCGGTACAACGCGATCGCCCGTTCGTTGTTGCTGGCCTGGCCGATACCCGCGTAATAGGCGGCCCGCTGCAGGACCGCCTCCGCTGGCGACGCCGGTGCGCTGGCGGGACGTACCAAGGTGAACACGACGGCAGCAGCGGCGACCGTTACCCCAGCCAGCCAGACCCACCGTGCGGGTGCGCGCGCGCCGGGTGCGACGGGAGCGCCCTCCGTGCTGGCGCTGGCAACGGCATTACGCATCACCGGCTGCGGCGAGGCGCACAACTGGTAGCCACGGCCACGAACCGAGCGGATGTAGCGCGGCCGGCGGCCGTCATCGCCCAGCGCCTGCCGGAGCAGCTTCACCCGCTGGCTGATCGCATCCTCGCCGACCACCGCCGGTGCCCAGACCTGATCGGCAAGCGTGTCGAAATCGACGACGGCGTTGCCGTGGGCCAGCAGGCAGTCCAGCAGCCGCCAACTCAGCCCGCCGACCGGCAATACCTGATCCCCTCGCCGCACCTGCTGGGCAGGGCGGTCGATGTGCAGATCCAGCAGGCGGACGGTCTCCATGGCGGCAAGCATAGGGCACGCCGCGTGCGTGGCGGCGGCCTTCGGCGCGCTTACTTCGCAGGTTCCCGGAACGGTGCCACCATGGCCTTGAGCAGGCTGCCCTGCGCGTCGTCACCGGTCAGCTCCCACATGAAGACGCCGCGCAGACCGCTGTCCTTGGCGAAGCTGGCGCGCAGACCGATCGAGGTAGGATCCTCATAGCTGACGAAGACCTTCCCGGTGGCGTTGTACAGCCACGGCGTCTGCGCGACCGGGTGCCAGTGCCGCTCCCAGCCGGGCTGGCCGAGCATGCTGGCCTGGATCTGCCGCCAGTCGCCGGCCGGATGCGGCGCGCTGTAGTGCTGGTAGAGGCCCTGGTTGGCATCGCTCTCCAGCTGGAAGCCACGGCCGTAGAACGGCACGCCGAGCACCAGCTTGTCTTTCGGCACACCGTGCTGCTCGTAGTAGGCCACCGCCCCGGCCACGCTGTTCCAGCGTTTCAGTTCCGGCGACAGCGGATCTTCCGGCACCGCGTGCAGCGGCGCGTTGAAGGTGGACACCGCCGAGAAGCCGGTGCCCATGTCGTAGCTCATCAGGTTGATGAAATCGAGCGTGCGGCCGAGCTCCTTGAGTTCATAGCTGCGGGCCGGATCATACGGGCCATCTGTCTGCACGCGGCCGGCGGGCAGCGCGGCGGTGACCAGCCGGTGCTGGCCGTCTTTCTTGTCCAGCGCATCGAGCTGGCGGCGGAACTCGCGCACCAGGAGGGTCATGTTGCGGCGATCTTCCGGGTGGTCGGTGATCTGGGTCGGGCCGCCATATACCGGGAACTCCCAATCGATGTCCACGCCATCGAAGCTGCCGCGATGGCGCTCGAAGAACATCGCCACGCAGGAGGCCACGAAGCGTTCGCGGCTTTCCGCGGTCAGCGCCGCATCGGAGAACCCGCCTGCGTTCCAGCCGCCGATCGAGATCAGGGTGTGCAGCGTCGGATGCGCTTGAGCGCGGCCAGTGCCCTGAAATGCGCATCGGCCTGCGGCGCGACCAGGCATTGACCTTGGTCGATGGTGGCGAACGCATAGAACAGATGGGTGAGCGTATCGGCCGGAATGGTCTCCACTGGGTAGCGGTCCGCCGCCCCCCCCGGGTAGTACGCGCCGATCACCTTGGGCAACGACTCCGTGGCGGAGGCGGCCTGCGGCATCACGCTGGCGATCAGAACGACCAGGACAGCGACGGTTGGACGGAACATGGGATCTCCCGGGGCGAAGGCGAAGCCACGTTAGCAGCGTGCTGTGGTGCGCGGGCGCTTTGCGCGGTGATGTCCTGCGAATCCGTCCAGCGGACACTGACGGCTGACCCACGCAGGCCTGGCGGCTGTCCACAGGCCGTGCGGCAACACCCGGTACGCGCCACGGACGCGTCACTCGAAGTCGCCGCCCGCAGCGGACGTTCGCGCGGTCTGTCCCGCTCTGCCGCGCCGCCCGCCCGCGCCGCCCGCATGTATGCCTGCATGCGTGCATGCCTGACGGCGACAGGTGTTCACCCCCGCCTTGCGTCATCGGTTTTACAGTTCAGCGATAGTGACTGCCTGCTGCGTGACACCGATGACCGACCTGCATATCGACCGATTGGACCACCTGGTCCTGACCGTGGCGGATGTCGCCGCGACCTGTGAGTTCTACCACCGCGTGCTGGGCATGGAGGTGGATATCTTCGGCGAGGGACGCAAGGCGCTGCGCTTCGGCCTGCAGAAGATCAACCTGCATGCGCACGGCAACGAATTCGACCCCAAGGCCGAACGGCCGACACCGGGCTCGGCGGACCTGTGCCTGATCACCTACGCGACCATGGACGAGATCCTGGCGCACCTGCAGGCGCAGGGCGTGACCGTCGAAGAAGGACCGGTCCAGCGGACGGGTGCGACCGGACCGATCCTGTCGGTGTATTTCCGCGATCCGGACCGGAATCTGATCGAGGTATCGCGCTATCTGGCGTAATGCGCCCCACCCAACGGCAGCCATGCGTGGCATGGCATGGCACTCCACCGCGAACCGGCGCTGTTGGTTGGACATGCGGGCACAAAAAAAGCGGGCCGAAGCCCGCTTTTTCTTGTCTGCGAAAGCGTGAGGACCAACGGTCCTCACCTACCATCCGGAAAGCGTGAGGACCAACGGTCCTCACCTACCATCCGGAAAGCGTGAGGACCAACGGTCCTCACCTACCCTCCGATCGGCGTGGGCCGATCACTCGGCGGCAGCGGCGCCTTCGCCTTCTTCGACGGCCTTCATCGACAGGCGGATACGGCCCTGCTTGTCGACTTCCAGGACCTTGACCTTGACCACATCGCCTTCCTTCAGCACGTCGCCGACCTTCTCGACGCGGTCGCTGGAGATCTGCGACACGTGGACCAGACCGTCCTTGCCCGGCAGGATCGTGACGAACGCACCGAAGTCCATGATCTTGGCGACCTTGCCTTCGTAGATGCGGCCCGGCTCGACGTCCGAGGTGATCTGCTCGATGCGGGCCTTGGCAGCCTGCGCAGCGATGGCGTTGACCGAGGCGATGACGATGGTGCCGTCATCCTGGATGTCGATCTGGGTGCCGGTTTCCTTGGTGATGGCCTGGATGGTGGAACCACCCTTGCCGATCACTTCGCGGATCTTGTCCGGGTGGATCTTGATGGTCAGCAGGCGCGGCGCGTAGTCCGACAGCTCTTCGCGCGGGGCGGTCAGGCCGTGGGCCATTTCACCCAGGATGTGCAGACGGCCAGCCTTGGCCTGCTGCAGTGCCTGCTTCATGATCTCTTCGGTGATGCCTTCGATCTTGATGTCCATCTGCAGGGCGGAGATGCCCTCAGCAGTACCGGCCACCTTGAAGTCCATGTCGCCCAGGTGATCTTCGTCACCCAGGATGTCGGACAGGACGACGAAGCGATCGCCTTCCTTGACCAGACCCATGGCGATACCGGCCACCGGCGACTTGACCGGCACGCCGGCGTCCATCAGGGCCAGCGAGGAACCGCAGACCGAGGCCATCGACGAGGAGCCGTTGGATTCGGTGATTTCCGAGACCACGCGGATGGTGTACGGGAACGCTTCCAGCGACGGCATCACTGCCAGCACGCCGCGCTTGGCGAGGCGGCCGTGGCCGATTTCGCGACGCTTCGGGCCCATCATGCGGCCGGTCTCACCCACCGAGTAGGGGGGGAAGTTGTAATGGAAGAGGAAGTTTTCCTTGTACTCACCGGCAACGGCATCGATGACCTGGCCATCACGGGCGGTGCCCAGGGTGATGGTCACGATGGCCTGCGTTTCACCGCGGGTGAACAGCGAGGAACCGTGGGTACGCGGCAGGATGCCGGTCTTCACCGAGATCGGGCGGACGGTGTCCAGCGCACGGCCGTCGATGCGGACCTTGGTGTCGAGCACCGAGTTGCGCATGGTGCTGTATTCCAGCTCGCCGAATTCCTTCGACAGTTCGGCCGGGTTCCAGCCGTCAGCGGCCACACGGCCTGCCAGCGACTCGGTCACGTCCTTCTTGATCGCCGAGATGGCGTCACGGCGCTGCAGCTTGTCGCGCACCTGGAAGGCTTCGCCCAGGCGCGGGCCGATGGCTTCCTGCAGGGCGCTGATCAGCGCGGTGTTCTTGGCCGGGGCTTCCCAGGTCGACGGCTTGGTGCCGGCTTCCACGGTCAGCTCGTTGATCGCGTTGATGACCTTCTGCATTTCGCGGTGACCGAAGGTCACAGCGCCCAGCATCACGTCTTCGGACAGCAGCGCGGCTTCGGATTCCACCATCAGCACGGCGTTGGCGGTACCGGCGACAACCAGTTCCAGCTCCGAATCCTTCAGTTCGGTCACGGTCGGGTTGAGGATGTACTCACCGTTCTTGTAACCCACCTTGGCGGCGGCGATCGGACCCTTGAACGGGGTGCCGGCCAGCGACAGCGCGGCCGAGGCGCCGATCAGGGCAGCGATGTCACCATCGATGTCCGGGTTCAGCGACATCACCGTGGCGATGATCTGAACTTCGTTCTTGTAGTCTTCCGGGAACAGCGGACGGATCGGGCGATCGATCAGGCGCGAAATCAGCGTCTCTTTTTCGGTCGCGCGGCCTTCGCGCTTGAAGAAGCCACCCGGGATACGGCCACCTGCGTAGAACTTCTCCTGATAGTCGCAGGTCAGGGGGAAGAAGTCCTGGCCCTCACGCGCGCTCTTGGCGGCAACGGCGGAGACCAGCAGCACGGTGTCGTCGAACTTGACGATGACGGCACCGCCGGCCTGACGGGCGATTTCGCCGGTTTCAAGCGTGACGGTGTGCTTGCCGTACTGGAAGGTTTTGGTGATTTTTGCCACGGGGGTTTCCTTGGATGATGCTTTCTTCAATGGACCGCGGGCGACCCTTGCCGCCGACGGGTGACCGGTTGTCCGGCCCAGGCGTTTATTGCGGTACTACCAAAACAAAACCGCGGCGCATTCCTGCGCCGCGGTGGGGGTTCGTGCTTAGCGACGCAGGCCGAGCTTTTCGATCAGGGCCTTGTAACGCGGAGCGTCTTTCTTCTTCAGGTAGTCGAGCAGGCTGCGGCGACGGTTGACCATCTGCAGCAGACCACGACGGCTGTGGTGATCCTTCTTGTGGGTCTTGAAGTGGCCGGTCAGCAGTTCGATGCGGGCGGTCAGCAGGGCGACCTGGACTTCCGGGGAGCCGGTGTCAGCCGCGCTGCGCTTGTTTTCTTCAATGACCTTCTGGGTGTCGATCGACATATCAGTTTTCTCTTGGATGCGTGGCCCGCAGAAACGTCAGGTTGACGTACCGCGCGACTCGCCGTTAACGAAAGGATGAACCCGCAGAACGCGGGAAGCCTGAAAAGGCCGCGAAATTGTAACGTCAGCGGCCGTCCGGGACAAGGACCGAGGTGGTGCCCGGCCGTGGCCGGTCAGAGGTTGAACAGGCGCTGCGGGGCCAGCAGACCGGTCTCGTCGACCTGCCCCAGGCCCTGGATCGCCTCGCCCGGCCCGAACACGACTACCCCACCCTGCGGCCAGCCAGCATCGCGGATGCGCTGGCCCACGCGGAACCGAGGGGTCTGCTCCTCGTTCAGCGTAACCCGGGGGTAATGCGCCAGACCCGCGTCCAGCGGCAGCAGCAGGGCCTCCATGCCGGCCTCATCGCCCTGCTCGGCCAGGCCACGCAGGGTCTCAAGGGTGACCATCGGCGCGTCACGGAAGGGATCCACCCACAGCCGGCGCAGGCCGGCGATATGGGCGCCGCAGCCCAGGGTCTCACCCAGATCGCGGGCCAGGCTGCGGATGTAAGTGCCTGAACCGCAGGTCACCCGCAGCGACAGACGGGTCGGCTGCTGGTCCAGCACCTCCAGGGCGTGGACCTCCACGTCGCGTTCGGGAGCCTCGATCGCCTCACCGCGGCGCGCCTTCAGATACAGCGGCTCGCCGCCCTGCTTGAGCGCGGAGTAGATCGGAGCGCGCTGGCGGATGCGACCGCGCAGCGGTGCCAGGGCAGCCTCCAGCTCGGCCGCGCTGATGGCCGGCACCGGCCGCTCGCGCAGTACCGCGCCATCGGAATCATCGGTATCGGTGGTCTGGCCCAGCACCACCTCGGCGTCATAGGCCTTGGCCGAGCCGAGCAGCAGGCCGGCGATCTTGGTGGCTTCACCAAAGCACAGTGGCAGCAGGCCAGTCGCCAGCGGATCCAGGCTGCCGGTGTGGCCGCCCTTCTCGGCGCGGTACAGACGGCGTGCCACCTGCAAGGCTGCGTTGGAGCTCATGCCGGTCGGCTTGTCGAGCAGCAGGATGCCATCCAGGCGACGGAACGAAATTCGGGGTGCCATGCATTCAATTCAAATCGGCGCCGTGTGGCGCTGCCGGTCAATCCGGCCTCCGGCGGAGCGGTCGCACTGCGACAGGCCCCACCCCATAAGACAACAGCCCTTGCGGGCTGTTGGTCCATCAGGCGTTCTTTTCGCCTTCGTCGGCAGCATCGTCGCCACCGTCGTCATCGCCCTGCCGGCTCTTCTCTGCCGCCAGCGTATCGGGCAGATCGCGCAGGATGTTGTCGATGCGCTCGCCGCGATCCACCGAATCATCGTAGTGGAAGTGCAGTTCGGGCACGTGGCGCAGCTTCATCGCACGCGCCAGCTCCATGCGCAGGCCCCAGGCCAGTTCCTTCAGGCCCTTCATCGCTTCCACCGAACGTTCGGGCATCAGCGCCGTGACGAAGATCTTGGCATGCGCCATGTCACGGGTGATTTCCACGTCGGAGACGCTCACCGAAGGCAGGCCGTGTTCACGCACTGCGTTGTGCACGAGTGTTCCCAGTTCACGGCGGATCTGGGCGGAAACACGGTCGGTTCGATGGAAGGTCTTTGGCACGGTAGGCGGACTCGTCTTGAAGGGTGATGCGAAAGCGAAAAAGCCGGACCGCGAGATGCGGTCCGGCCTGGAACATTACAGGGTGCGCGGCACTTCGATACGCTCGAAGCACTCGATCTGGTCACCCGGCTTGACGTCGTTGTAAGCCTTCACGCCGATACCGCATTCGGTACCGTTGCGGACTTCCTCGACGTTCTCCTTGAAGCGACGCAGCGATTCCAGCTCGCCTTCGAAGACCACGACGCTGTCGCGCAGGACGCGGATCGGCTTGCTGCGCTTCACCGTACCTTCGATGATCATGCAGCCTGCGACCGCACCGAACTTCGAGCTGCGGAACACATCGCGGACCTGGGCGATACCGATGATCTCTTCGCGGATTTCCACGCCGAGCAGACCGGAGGCCACCTGCTTCACCTGATCGATCACGTCATAGATGATCGAGAAGTAACGCAGGTCCACACCGTTGGACTCGATGATGCGACGCGCGGAGGCGTCGGCACGCACGTTGAAGCCGATCACGGTGGCCTTGGAGGCAACCGCCGAGTTGGCGTCCGACTCGGTGATGCCGCCCACGCCGGAGTGGATCACGTTGATGCGGATGTCGTCGTTGGACAGCGCGACCAGTGCCTGGCTCAGCGCCTGCACCGAACCCTGCACGTCGGCCTTGATCACCAGGTTCAGCACCTGCTGGCCATCGCCCTTGCCCAGGGTCGCCATGATGTCTTCCATGCGGCTGCCAGCGGACTGCACCAGGCGCGATTCACGGCGCTTGGTTTCGCGCTGCTGCGCGACGTCCTTGGCCAGACGCTCGTCTTCGACCACGACGAAGTCATCGCCGGCATCCGGCACGCCGGACAGACCCAGCACCTGCACCGGAATCGACGGGCCAGCCTGGTCGGGCTGTGCGCCGGTTTCGTCGAACAGGGCGCGCACGCGGCCGTACTGGATACCGCAGACCAGGTAATCGCCCTTCTTCAGCGAACCCTGCTGCACCAGCACGGTGGCGATCGGGCCACGGCCCTTGTCCAGCGAGGACTCGATGACCACGCCGCTGGCGCGGCCGTCGGCCACGGCCTTCAGCTCCAGCAGTTCGGCCTGGATCGAGATCGCGTCCAGCAGGTCGTCGATGCCCAGGCCGGCCTTGGCCGAGATCTCGACCATCTGGGTATCGCCACCGAAGTCTTCGGACACGACCTGCTCGGTGAGCAGCTCGTTCTTGACGCGCATCGGATCGGCGCCGGACTTGTCGATCTTGTTGATCGCCACGATCAGCGGCACACCCGCCGAACGGGCGTGCTGGATGGCTTCCTTGGTCTGCGGCATGACGCCGTCATCGGCCGCCACCACCAGCACCACGATGTCGGTCAGCTTGGCACCGCGGGCACGCATGGACGTAAACGCCGCGTGGCCCGGGGTATCCAGGAAGCTGATCACGCCCTTCGGCGTTTCAACGTGGTACGCACCGATGTGCTGGGTGATGCCACCGGCTTCGCCCGTGGCGACCTTGGTGCGGCGGATGTAATCCAGCAGCGAGGTCTTGCCGTGATCGACGTGGCCCATGATGGTGACCACCGGCGGACGTGCCACCGGCTCGCCCTGGTTGCCACCGGCCAGCGCCAGCAGCGCGTCTTCGGCGTCGTTGGTGTTGGCACGGATCACGTTGTGGCCGAGTTCTTCGGTCACCAGCGCGGCGGTGTCGTGGTCGATGGTCTGGGTGATGGTCGCCATGACGCCCATCTTGAACAGCGCCTTGACCACATCGCCGCCCTTGACGGCCAGCTTCTGGGCCAGATCGGCGACGGTGATGGTGTCGCCGATGGTGACGTCACGCACGATCGGAGCGACCGGACGTTCGAAGCCATGGGCACCACCGCCGCTGCGCGACTGGTTGCTGTCACGGCGGCTGCCGTGCTGCACGCGCCCGGTCGGACGACCGCGCGAGTTGCTGTTGTTGCCGCGGCGGGCACGATCGGCGGCCGACAGATGCAGCTGACCGGCAAAGCGGTTGCCACCATCGTCGTCGCGCTTGGCGCCCGGACGGTTGTTGTTGTTGTTCGAGTTGCGATCGTCCGAACGCGGCGCCGGACGGGCAGCCGACGGTGCCGCCGGGCGCGCATTGCGCGCCGGTGCATCGGCAGCAGCCGGCTTGGCGGCAACCGGGGCCGGGGCCGGCGGTGCGTTCTTGGCCGCTTCGGCAGCGGCTTCAGCCGCCTTGCGCTCGGCTTCGGCACGTTCCTTGGCGTCGATTTCTTCCTGACGCTTGCGGGCGATCTCTTCATCGCGCGCACGGTCCTTCTCGGCCAGTGCGCGCTGCTCGTCCAGATTGCGCTGGCGGGATTCCTCCAGCTTGCGCAGGATGTCGGCGCGCTCCTCATCCGCGGTCATCGGCTTGCCGCTGGCGTCCTTCATGTAGGTACGCTTCTGGCGCACTTCCACGTTGACGGTGGTCTTGCTGCGGCCGGCACTGACGGTCACTTCCTGCAACTTGCGACGGTTCAGGGTGATCTTCTTGGCGGCTTCGTCGGTGCTCTCAACGGGCTGCTCGGTCTTGCCGTGCGAGCGACGAAGGAAGCCCAGGAGCTTCACCTTCTCGGTACTGGTCACGACCTGGTCGGGACCGCTGAACTTCATGCCGGCTTCGGCAAGTTGTACGAGCAGTTTATCGACCGGGGTATTGACCAGTTCGGCAAGCTTGCGGATGGTGGTTTGCTGCGACATTCGGATCCTATGATCTGGTTGGCGCTCCCTCGAAACGTGCGAAGGCAGCGCGGAGTCTAAGCCCTGAGCGGGTCAGGGCACTGTTCATCGCTGGCTCATTCGCCGCGCTCCAGGCGGGCGATCTCCTCGGCTCGGGCGGCAAGGATCAGGGCGGCGGCGCGCTCCTGGTCCATGTCCTCGATGCCGAACTCGAGGATCTCGTCGGCGGCCAGGTCCGACAGGTCCTCACTGGTACGCACGCCGTGACCGGCCAGGGCGTAGGCGGTTGCCTCGTCCATGCCTTCCAGGGCGAGCAGGTCTTCCGACGGCGAGCCGTCTTCCAGACCTTCTTCCACCGCCAGCGCTTCGTTGAGCAGCGCATCGCGGGCACGGGCACGCAGCTCTTCGACGATGTCTTCGTCGAAGCCTTCCACGGCCAGCAGTTCGCCGACCGGGACGTAGGCGATTTCTTCCACGGTGTTGAAGCCTTCGGTCACCAGGATGGCGGCGATTTCCTCATCCACTTCCAGCTTGTCCATGAACAGCTGGCGGGCAACGCCCTGCTCTGCCTCGGACTTGGCGGTCACCTGGTCCTGGGTCATCACATTGAGCTGCCAACCGGTCAGGCGGCTGGCAAGACGGACGTTCTGGCCGCCCTTGCCGATCGCCTGGGCCAGGCGTTCTTCTGCCACGGCCAGGTCCATCGAGTGCTTTTCTTCATCGACGATGATCGACTGCACTTCCGCCGGCGCCATCGCATTGATGACGAAGTTGGCCGGGTTCTCGTTCCACAGCACGATGTCCACGCGCTCGCCGTTGAGCTCGTTGGACACGGCCTGCACGCGCGAACCGCGCATGCCGATGCAGGCACCGATCGGATCGGTACGCGAATCGTGGGCCAGCACGGCGATCTTGGCGCGGTCGCCCGGATCACGTGCGCAGGCCTTGATCTCGACCAGGCCCTGGCCGACTTCCGGCACTTCGAGCTTGAACAGTTCGATCATGAATTCCGGGGCGGCGCGGCTGATGAACAGCTGCGGGCCACGCGGTTCCGAACGGACTTCGGCCAGGTAACCGCGCACGCGGTCGCCAGCGCGCAGCACGTCGCGCGGAATGCCCTTGTCCTTCGGAATGAAGGCCTCGGCGTTGCCGCCCAGGTCCACATAGATGTTGCCGCGCTCGGCGCGCTTGACCACACCGGTGACCAGTTCGCCAACGCGATCCTTCCACGCATCGACCACCTGCTGACGCTCGGCCTCGCGCACGCGCTGGACGATCACCTGCTTGGCGGCCTGCGCGGCGATACGGCCGAAGTCCGGGTTTTCGATCTGCTCTTCGATGAAATCGCCGACTTCCACGCCGTCGGCTTCATCGATGGCGTCCATCAGACGGATCTGGCGGTCCGGAGACTCCATGACCACGTCATCGGCCACCACTTCCCAGCGGCGGAAGGTTTCGTAGTTGCCGTCCTTGTGGTCGATCGACACACGGGCCAGCACTTCTTCTTCCGGGTAACGCTTTTTGGCAGCCGAAGCCAACGCTGCCTCGATGGCATCGAAGATGACTTCGCGCGGGACGCCTTTTTCGTTGGCGACCGCATCCACTACCAGCAAAAGTTCCTTGCTCATTGGCTCACTCCGCGCGCGGCTTTTTGGCCGCCGGCTCGTTGGATGGTTTCTTGTTCGCCTTGCCACCCTGTTTGGGTGCCGGGCCAGTCGGTTTGGTCGGAGCCAGGCCGAGGGCGGCCCAGTCCGGCATGATGCGTGCCTTGTCGATGTTTTCGATGTCGGCGGTGAACGGAGCATTGTCGACCTTGAAGGTCACCGTGCCCTGTTCGATATCCACGGCGAGGATCTCGCCCTGCAGACGGCGGCGGCCGTCCTGCGGCAGGCTGAGCGTCACCTTGGCCGATTCGCCGATGGCGCGCTGGAACTGCTCACCGGTGAACAGCGGGCGGTCCACGCCCGGCGAAGACACTTCCAGCGTGTAGTTCGCCGTGATCGGGTCTTCGACGTCCAGCTGGGCGGACACTTCGCGGCTGACGCGCTCGCAGTCGTCGATGTTGACGATACGCTCGGGCTGTTCGGCCAGCGGCACGTCGATGTACAGGCGCAGCGTGGCACCACCCGGGGCGGTCAGATATTCCACGCCCAGCAGCTCGAGACCCAGCGACTGAACGGTGGGGGCGAGCAGATTCGCGATTTCGGTTGCCTTGTCGCTCACAGTCGGCCTTGATTCGTTGAAAAGAAATACGGTCTGGTCCATGGCTTGGACCACCTTCCGGAAACAACAAAGGGCCCGTTGGGCCCCTGTCCGGTACAACTCCGGTCATGCTGGATTCCGGTGCAGATGCGCACGTGGTGCGAATCTGCGAGCCCAGCGTTCCGGGGGGTCACGGCGGCCTGGGTACAGGTTGCCGTTCCTGGAAGCCGGTCGCGGGGCCTGTTCATATCCCTTGAGGGGATAGGAATAGACAGTCCGCTAAGCCACTGATGATAGCCGTTGCACCGCGCTGGTGCAATGGTTGGGGTGGCCTCTGGTGTCCCTGTTCGGAAAGCTGAACAGCCAAGCTGTGACCCTCGTCGTGGGCAGCGGCGCGGGCAGGTCCGCAGAAGGCGCCGTGACCCAACGAAAAAAGCGACCTCGTTACCGAGATCGCCTTTTCGTCTACTGCATCTGCACTGCAGATTTTCTGTGGTAGCGGGGGCAGGATTTGAACCTGCGACCTTCGGGTTATGAGCCCGACGAGCTGCCAGACTGCTCCACCCCGCAGCAGAAGCGGAATTGTAAGGGAGTTTTCATTCCCGTGCAACCCCATGTTGAAACGAATACCTCGCATCGAGGAACGGCAGCCGGGGGACGGTTTCCTCCCCTGCCCAGGAGAGCAGCCGACCAACGGTCGGCTCTACCGGGCCTGGAACGAAAAAAGCGACACCGTTTCCGGTATCGCTTGATTCGTCCACTGCCTCCGGTTTGCACCGGAGCTATATGGTAGCGGGGGCAGGATTTGAACCTGCGACCTTCGGGTTATGAGCCCGACGAGCTGCCAGACTGCTCCACCCCGCAGCAGAAGCGGATGAGTGCGGAAGGCCCGGGGGACTTCCTAGCAACGATCTTCTGGCGAAACCGCTGCATCAACAACTCAGGAGATGAATATTACACGAGTTGCGCACGTTTGTATCGTTTTTTACGAAATTTGTGCAAATGCCTGCTGGCACCACACCATGATCGGGTTCCACGCCACGCCCAGGGCCAGCAGCGCCAGCGCGTTCACGCCCAGCACCACGCCCAGCACGCGGTCGTTGTTGGCCGGCAGCGGCTCGCCCACCGGCTCATCGAAGTACATGACCTTGATGACGCGCAGGTAGTAGAAGCAGCCGATCACGGCGCAGATCACGCCGACCATGGCCAGCCACAGCATGTCGCCCTGGATCGCCGCGCCGAGGACGGCCAGCTTGGTCCAGAAGCCCAGGAACGGCGGGATGCCTGCCAGCGACGCCATGATGCACAGCACCAGGCCGGCCATCCACGGGTTGCGGGCGTTGAGGCCCTTGAAGTCTTCGATCTTCTCGGCTTCAAAGCCATTGCGCGACAGCGCGATGATCGCGCCGAACGCGGCCGTGGACATGATCGCGTAGCTCAGGGCGTAGAACAGCGCCGCCGAGTAGCCACGCTCGCCACCGCCGGCCATGCCCATCAGCAGGAAGCCGATGTGCGAGACGGTCGAGAAGGCCAGCATGCGCTTGAGGTTGGTCTGCGCGATCGCCATCAGGTTGCCGATCACCAGCGACAGTGCGGCCAGCCCACCGATCAGGTACTTCCACTCGTCGGCCAGCGGACCCACGCCCATCTCCAGCAGGCGGTAGGCCATGCCGAACGCGGCCAGCTTCGGGGCCGAGCTGATGAACAGCGCGACCGGTGCCGGGGCACCCTGGTACACGTCGGGAAGCCACATGTGGAACGGGGCGGCACCCAGCTTGAAGGCCACGCCGGCGATCATGAACACCGCGCCGGTCAGCAGCAGCATCTTCTCTTCGGTGTGCGGAATGGCAGCGTTGATCGCATCCAGATGCAGCGAGCCGGTGGCGCCGTAGATCAGCGACATGCCGTACAGCAGCAGGCCCGAGGCCAGCGAACCCAGCACGATGTACTTCATCGCCGCTTCCGAGGCCAGGCCGTTTTCACGGTTGCTGGCGACCAGTGCGTAGGAGCACAGCGCCAGCAGTTCCAGGCCGAGGTAGACCATCAGCAGGCTGCCGGCCGAGACCAGGATCATCATGCCTGCGGTGGCGAACAGGATCAGCACCGGGATCTCGCCCTGGTACAGCTTGCGCTCGCGCAGGTAGCTCCAGCCGTAGATCAGGGTCAGGCCGCTGCACAGCACGATCACGGTCTTCATCACATCGGCCGCGTTGTCGCGGACGAACATGCCGTGGAAGACCTCGCCCTGCCCGCCCACTCCGGTGGCGAGCATGAAGAACACGACCGCCAGCGCAGCGATCGAGAACAGGTGGGTCCAGATCTTGTTCTTCTCACTGATGAAAAGATCAAGCATCAACAGGGCGAACGCACTGCCGACCAGCACCAGCTCGGGAGCGAGCGGCGGGAGGTCAGCGGCGGTCAGTGGCAACAGCGGCGAGGTGGTCATCATCAAATCCTGGAATCAATACTCTCGACGGCCCGATTACAGCAGCTTGCTGGATGCGATCTGCATCGCCAGCTTCGCGATCGAGGGCTCCATCAGGTCGGTCAGCGGCTTGGGGTACAGGCCCAGGGCAAGGGTGCCCACGGCGAATACACCCAACACCAGCCACTCGCGACCGTTGATGTCCTTCAGCTCGGCGACATGGGCGTTGGCCACTTCACCGAAGAACACGCGCTTGTACAGCCACAGCGTATACGCCGCGGTGATCACCAGGGTGCTCGCCGCGCCGAGTGCCAGCCACGGATTGCGCTGGAAGCTGGCCATGATGATCATGAATTCACCGACGAACCCGCTGGTACCCGGCAGGCCGGCATTGGCCATGAAGAACAGCATGGCGAAGGTGGCAAACCAGGGCATCACGTTGACCACGCCGCCGTAATCGGCGATGCGGCGGCTGTGCATGCGGTCATACAGCACGCCGACGCAGGAGAACATCGCGCCGGACACGAAGCCGTGCGAAACCATCTGCACCATCGCGCCCTGCAGGCCCAGACGGGCGGCATCCGGGTTGCCGGCGTCGCGCACCAGCCACATGGCGATGAAGGTACCCAGGGTCACGAAGCCCATGTGCGCGATCGACGAATAGGCGATCAGCTTCTTCATGTCGTCCTGCACCAGGGCGACCAGGCCAACGTAGATCACCGCCACCAGCGACAGCGCGATCACCAGCCAGGCCCACTCATGCGAGGCGTCCGGCACGATCGGCAGGTTGAAGCGCAGGAAGCCGTAGCCACCGATCTTCAGGGCGATCGCGGCCAGGATCACCGAACCGGCGGTCGGCGCTTCCACGTGGGCGTCCGGCAGCCAGGTGTGGACCGGGAACATCGGCACCTTGACCGCGAAGGCGATCAGGAAGGCGAAGAAGATCCACGTCTGTTCCTTGCCCGACAGCTGCAGCTGGTACAGGTCGGCCAGCTGGAAGCTGCCGCCCTTCAGGTACAGGTAGATCAGGGCCACCAGCATCAGCACCGAGCCGAGGAAGGTGTACAGGAAGAACTTCAGCGCGGCGTAGATGCGGCGCGGGCCGCCCCAGACACCGATGATCAGGAACATCGGGATCAGCATCGCTTCGAAGAACACGTAGAACAGCATCGCGTCCGTCGCCGAGAAGATACCGACGGTGACACCTTCCAGGATCAGGAAGGCGGCCACGTACTGGTTCACGCGCTTGTCGATCGCGCTCCAGGCACCGATCAGGGCCAGCACCGAGACCAGCGTGGTCAGCAGGATCAGCGCGATCGCGATGCCGTCGACGCCGAGGTTGTAGCCGATGTCGTAGGCGGGGATCCAGGCGCGGGTCTCGACGAACTGCAGCGCGTCGATTCCCGTGTCATAGCCGCTGAGCAGCGACAGGCTGGCCACGAAGGTCAGCACCGCGACGCCCAGGGACGCCCACCGGGCGGTTTGGGCATCCCGGATGGCAAGGATCAATGCACCGCCGATGATCGGCAGCCAGATGAGAACACTAAGTAGGGGCCAGTTCGACACGTCTTCTTATTCCGTACAGGTCATCAACGCAGGTAATGCATCAGGACGCCCAGAAGGGCAATCAGGCCGATGATCATCGCGAAGGCGTAGTGATAGAGGAAACCGGATTGGGTGCGACGCAGCAGGTTGGCCGCCAGATCGATCAGGCGCGCCGAACCGTTGACCACCACACCATCGACCACATTCGTGTCGATCGCGCGCGAAACCTTGCCGAGCTTGATACCGCCGCCGGCGAAACCGCCGATCCAGAGCTTGTCGAAGCCGTACTTGTTCTCCAGCACCGACACGATCGGCGCGAAGGTCTTGCGGGCCTTGCCGGCCAGTTCCGGCTTCCACAGGTAGAACAGCGCCGCCAGCAGGAAGCCGACCACCGTCAGGATGAAGGCCGGGGCCATCATGCCGTGGATCGCGAAAGCCACCGGGCCGTGGAATTCTTCGGCCAGCGCACCAATGGTGTTGCGCGCCGGGTCGTAGAAATCAACGATGCCGGTGAAGAACGAATGCACCTGGCCCGGGATGGCGGTGTCGGCGTGGTGGCCGGCCCAGTCGGTGCCATACAGCATCGGACCGATGCTGAAGAAACCGATGACCATCGAGGGGATCGCCAGCAGGATCAGGGGCAGCGTCACCACCCACGGGGTTTCGTGCGGCTCATGCGCGCCATGGCCGTGGCCATGATCGTCATCATGCGCGTCGCCATGGTGGGCGTCGGCTGCGTGCGCGTCTGCGGCGTGATGATCGTCATGGCCATGGCCGTGATCGTCATGCGCATCGCGGAAGCGTTCCTTGCCATGGAAGGTCAGGAACAGCAGGCGGAAGCTGTAGAAGCTGGTGACGACCACGCCACCCAGCACCGCCCAGTACCCGTAGGTCGCCACCCAGCTCGAGGACACATGCGCGTGGTGCTGCGCGGCCTCGATGATGGTGTCCTTGGAGTAGAAGCCGGAGAAGAACGGGGTGCCGACCAGGGCCAGCGTACCGATCCACATGGTGATGAAGGTGATCGGCATGTACTTGCGCAGGCCGCCCATCTTGCGCATGTCCTGCTCGTGGTGCATGGCGATGATCACCGAGCCCGCGCCGAGGAACAGCAGCGCCTTGAAGAAGGCATGGGTCATCAGGTGGAACACGGCCGCCGAGTAGGCCGACACACCCAGGGCGACGGTCATGTAGCCCAGCTGGGACAGCGTGGAGTACGCGACGACGCGCTTGATGTCGTTCTGCACGATGCCGATCAGGCCGGTGAAGAACGCGGTGGTGGCACCGATGAACAGCACGAAGTTCAGCGCGGTCTGGGACAGCTCGAACAGCGGCGACATGCGGGTGACCATGAAGATGCCCGCGGTGACCATGGTCGCGGCGTGGATCAGGGCCGAGATCGGGGTCGGGCCTTCCATCGAGTCCGGCAGCCAGACGTGCAGCGGCACCTGGGCCGACTTGCCCATCGCACCGATGAACAGGCAGATGCAGATCACGGTGGCGACCGACCAGATCACCGGCTCGCTCATCACCGGAATGGAGGTGCCGAACAGGTTGATCGTGCCCGACCAGATCTGGATCAGCGCATCCGGGTGGCCCAGCACCTGCGCGTTGGCGAACACGGTGGCGTAATCCAGGGTGCCGAACACCCACAACACGCCGGCGATGCCGAGGATGAAGCCGAAGTCACCGACACGGTTGACCAGGAAGGCCTTCATGTTGGCGAAGATGGCGGTCGGGCGCTTGAACCAGAAGCCGATCAGCAGGTACGAGACCAGGCCCACCGCTTCCCAGCCGAAGAACAGCTGCAGGAAGTTGTTGCTCATCACCAGGGTGAGCATCGAGAAGGTGAACAGCGAGATGTAGCTGAAGAACCGCTGGTAGCCCGGGTCATCCTGCATGTAGCCGATGGTGTACACGTGCACCAGGAAGGACACGAAGGTCACCACGACCATCATCATCGCGGTGAGCTTGTCGACCATGAAGCCGACGTGCGCCGAGTACTGGCCCACTTCGAAGAACGTATAGATGTTCTGGTTGAACGGCTGGGCGCCGCCCCACAGCAGCATGTACAGCACATAGCTGGACAGCACGCAGCTGACCGCCACGCCGAGGATGGTGACCGCCTGCGCGCCAGCGCGACCGACCTGACGACCGAACAGGCCGGCGATGATGCTGCCGAACAGCGGTGCGAGCACCACTGCGATCAACAGACTCTTGGAGAGAGTGATTTCCATCTACGGATCAGCCCTTCAGCGAATCGACTTCGCCGACATTGATGGTGCGGCGAGTACGGAACAGGGTTACCAGGATCGCGAGGCCGATGGCGGCCTCGGCCGCGGCCACGGTCAGGATGAAGAAGACGAACAGCTGTCCGGCCGTATCACCCATCTCACGCGAGAACCCGACGAAATTGATGTTGACCGACAGCAGCATCAACTCGATGGACATCAGCAGCACGATGATGTTCTTGCGGTTGAGGAAGATGCCGGCAAGGCTGATGCAGAACAGCACCGCGCCGAGCGCCAGAATGTGGCCAAGCGTGATCATGGCTGCGCCTCCTCGTTGCTGGACGGCTTGATGTTGGTGTGCACGACCGGCTTCTCCGCGTCCATCTTGACCACGCGCAGGCGGTCGCTGCCCTTGACCATGGTCTGCTCGGACGGGTTCTGGGTCTTCAGGCCGGTGCGGCGACGCAGGGTCAGCATCACGGCGGCAACCACGGCCACGGTCAGGATGACGGCGGCGAACTCGAACGGCAGCAGGTATTCGGTGAACAGGCTGCGGGCCAGCCAGGTGATGTTGGACGTGTCGGCAGCCAGCGCGGCAGCGTTGTCGGCCGGGAACGGATTGACCGCCCTGCCCTTCACGCCGATCAGCACCAGCATCTGCACCAGCATCGTCACCGCCACCACCAGGCCGAGCGGCAGGTAACGCACCCAGCCCTCACGCAGGTTGGAGGGATCGATGTCCAGCATCATCACCACGAACAGGAACAGCACCATGACCGCGCCGACGTAGACCAGCACCAGGGCCACGCCCAGGAACTCGGCGCCGACCAGGATCCAGATGCAGGCCACGGAGAAGAAGGTCAGGATCAGGCACAACACGGCATAGACCGGATTGCGCACGCTGATCACCGCCGCAGCGGAAATGCCCGCCACGATGGAGAAGACCCAGAAACTGATATTTACCCAATCCATCATTCGACCTCAGCGGAAAGCGGCATCGGCGGCGCGACGCTCGGCGATCTCGGCTTCAAGCCGATCACCGATGGCCAGCAGCTGCGGCTTGGTAACGATGTTCTCGCCACGGT
Source organism: Stenotrophomonas sp. AS1 (assembly GCF_048957655.1). Taxonomy (NCBI): domain Bacteria; kingdom Pseudomonadati; phylum Pseudomonadota; class Gammaproteobacteria; order Lysobacterales; family Lysobacteraceae; genus Stenotrophomonas; species Stenotrophomonas sp. AS1. Next base: position 189,323 of record NZ_JARVXM010000003.1, read on the forward strand.
TCTCGAAGTGGTACTCGAGAATGTGGGTCTCGACGATCGAGTCCACCGGGCAGCTTTCTTCACAGAAGCCGCAGAAGATGCACTTGAACAGATCGATGTCGTAACGGGTGGTACGGCGGGTGCCGTCCTCGCGCTTGGCCGAATCGATGGTGATCGCCAGCGCCGGGCACACCGCTTCGCACAATTTGCATGCGATGCAGCGTTCCTCGCCGTTGGGGTAGCGGCGAAGCGCGTGCAGGCCGCGGAAACGCGGCGACTGCGGGAACTTCTCCATCGGGTACATCAGCGTGTACTTGGGCTTGAAGGCGTACTTCAGGGTCAGCCACAGACCACCGAGCAGCTCAAGGAGCAGCAGGCTTTTGAAGTAATGGGTAATTCGGTTCATCGCTTAGACGCCCTTCTGGATCACGCCGTAAAACACCATCAACGCCGTCACTGCAATCCAGAAGATGGTGAGCGGGATGAAGACCTTCCAGCCCAGACGCATGATCTGGTCGTAACGGAAGCGCGGGAAGCTGGCACGGAACCAGATGTAGGAGCTGGCGAAGAAGAAGACCTTCAGCAGCAGCCACGGCCAGCCGCCCACCCAGATCCACTCAACCCAAGGCGCAATGGCCTGGTTGCTGAGCTGGATGTCGAACCAACCTTGGAACGGGCTCAGCCAACCACCGAGGAAGAAGATCGAGATCAGGAAGCTGATCAGGATCATGTTGGCGTATTCGGCCAGGAAGAACAGCGCGAACGCACCACCGGAGTATTCGACCATGTGGCCGGCCACGATTTCCGATTCACCTTCCACGACGTCGAACGGCGCGCGGTTGGTTTCGGCAACGCCGGACACCCAGTACACGATGAACAGCGGGAACAGCGGCAGCAGGAACCAGTCGAACAGACCGGAGCTGCCCGCCTGCGCCATCACGATGTTGCTCAGGTTGAGGCTGCCCGAGGCGATCATCACGCCGACCAGGGCAAAGCCCATCGCGATTTCGTAGCTGATCATCTGCGCCGAGGCGCGCATCGCACCGAGGAACGCGTACTTCGAGTTGGAGGCCCAACCGGCCAGGATGATGCCGTACACGCCCAGCGAGGTCATCGCCAGCAGGTACAGCAGGCCGGCGTTGGCGTTGGAGAGCACGATCCGGGCGTCGAAGGGAATCACCGACCAGGCCGCGAAGGCCGGGCCCAGGGTGATCAGCGGCGCAAGGATGAACATCGCCTTGTGCGAGCTGCTCGGCTGGATGATTTCCTTGAACAGCAGTTTGAAGACGTCGGCGAAGGCCTGGAAGATGCCCATGCCGACATACATCGGGCCATGACGCACGTGCATCCAGCCGATCAGCTTGCGCTCCCAGACCACGTAGAAGGCCACCGAGATGATCACCGGCATGGCGATCACCAGGATCTTCAGGATGATCCAGAGCAGCGCGCCGATGTCGCCCAGTGACAGCAGCCACTGGTGCAGCGGGTCGACCGCGTTCAACAGCAATTCGTTCATGCAGCCACCACCGTTACGCGTGCGGCACCCAGCGGTGCGGTTGCACCGTGGCCCGATTCAATCCAGACCGACCCAGCGGCAACGCGGGCGTCGACCACCACCGGCAAGGTGGCACGGCCGGCATCGGTGCCGACCTTGGCCATCTGGCCTTCCACCAACTGCAGGCGGGCAGCGTCGTCGGCGTTGAGCACGATGCGCGGGGCGTTGTTGAGCGGATGCGACTGCAGCGCCTGGGCACGACGGACCACCGCATCGGTGCGGTAGATCGCGGCGGTCGAGGTCACTTCCAGGCCCTCGCCCGCTACCGGCGTGGCCGCCGAAGACGACACGTTGACGCTGACCGGGGCCAGGCTGGCGCGCAGGCCGGCCAGATCGGTGAACTCGAAACCGGTCAGCGACAGTTCGCCGCCCAGTGCACGCAGCACGCGCCAGCCTTCACGCGCCTCGCCCGGCAGCTTGCCGCCGGCACGCGCCGACTGCTCGCGACCATCGAGGTTGGTCAAGGTGGCATCCACTTCCGGCAGCGCGCCGATCGGCAGGATCACGTCGGCCACATCGCGGGTCGAGGCACAGGCGAACTGGCTGAAGGCCACCACCTGGGCACCGGCCAGTGCCTTGCGGGCAGCGGCGGCGTCGGCGAAGTCCAGGCCCGGCTCGATGCCGTAGATGGCGTAGGCCTTGCGCGGCTGCGCCAGCATGGCGTTGACGTCCTTGCCGGCCGGCAGCACGCCGGCGCGGGTCAGGCCCACGGCATTGGCGCCCTGCGGGATGCGGCACAGCTTGGCACCGGTCGCGGCAGCGAAATCACGCGCGGCGGCGCGGATCGCGGCAGCCTGCGGGTGGTTTTCGGCGATGCCACCGACGATCAGCACGGCATTGCTGGCGCCCTTGACCGCGTCGCGCAGGTCGGCATTGCCGAGCGCGTCGATGAAGGCCGACGGGGCAACGATCTGCTTGCTGGCCAGCTTGAACGCGAAATCGAAGTCGACCGGATTGACGGCATGGATCTTCGCGTTGCGCGTGGTCTGTGCCTTGCGCAGGCGGGCATGCAGCAGCGGCAGCTCGTGACGGATGTTGCTGCCGAGCACGACGATGCTGTCCGCGCCTTCGATCTCGGCCAGCGGCAGGCCGAAGACTTCGGCGGTGGCGGCGTCGGAGAAGTCGCGGTTGTTGATGCGGTGATCGATGTTGGTGGTGCCCAGGCCGCTGGCGAGGCGGGCCAGCAGCGCGCCCTCCTCGTTCGAGGCCGACGGGTGCACCAGCACGCCGAGGTCGTCGCCCTGGTTCGCGGCGAAGATTTCCTTGGCGGCGGCCAGGCCTTCAGCCCAGCTCACTTCCTTCCACTCGCCGTTGACCTTGCGCAGCGGCTTGACCGCACGGTCATCGCTGTACAGGCCCTGGTGCGAATAGCGGTCGCGATCGGACAGCCAGCATTCGTTGACGGCTTCGTTGTCGCGCGGCACTGCGCGCAGCACTTCGCCGCGACGCACGTGCAGGAACAGGTTCGAGCCCATCGCGTCGTGGTAACCCAGCGACTCACGCGCGGTCAGTTCCCACGGACGGGCGCGGAACTGGAACACCTTGTTGGTCAGCGCGCCGACCGGGCAGACATCGACGACGTTGCCGGACAGCTCGGTCGTCAACGGCTTGCCGTCGTAGGTGCCGATCTGCAGGTTTTCACCGCGGTACATGCCACCCAGTTCGTAGGTACCGGCAACGTCGGCAGTGAAGCGGACGCAGCGGGTGCACTGGATGCAGCGGGTCATTTCGGTGGCCACCAGCGGACCGATGTCCTCGTCGGGCACCACGCGCTTGCGCTCGTTGAAGCGGCTGACCGAACGGCCATAGCCCAGCGAAACGTCCTGCAACTCGCACTCGCCGCCCTGATCGCAGATCGGGCAGTCCAGCGGATGGTTGATCAGCAGGAATTCCATCACCGAGCGCTGGAACTTCAGCGCCTTTTCACTGCGGGTGGCGACCTTCATGCCATCCATGACCGGCGTGGCGCAGGCCGGTGCCGGCTTGGGCGACTTTTCCACGTCGACCAGGCACATGCGGCAGTTGGCGGCGATCGGCAGCTTCTCGTGGTAGCAGAAGCGCGGGATCGGAATGCCGGCCTTGTCGGCGGCCTGGATGATCATCGAGCCCTTGGGCACGACCAGGGACTGGCCGTCGATTTCGACGGTCACATGATCCGGTGGCACGCTCGGGTTTACGGGTTGCGCGCTCATGCGGCGGCTGCCTCCACCTTCTTGCCGTCAACCATCGAATGACCGTTGACGATGTAGTACTCGAATTCGTCCCAGAACTGGCGCAGGAAGCCCTGGATGGGCCATGCCGCCGCTTCACCGAACGCACAGATGGTGTGGCCTTCGATCTGGCCGGCCACCGTCTTCAACTGATGCAGGTCTTCCATCGTGGCCTTGCCGGCGACGATGCGCTCCAGCACGCGGTGCATCCAGCCGGTGCCTTCACGGCACGGGGTGCACTGCCCACAGGATTCCTTGTGGAAGAACTGGCTGATGCGGCAGGCGAACTTGACGCAGCAGACGCTGTCGTCCAGCACCACGATGGCGCCCGACCCCAGACCGGTGCCCAGGGCACGCAGGGTGTCGTAGTCCATCTGCAGGCCCTTGAGCTCCTCAGCCTTCAGCACCGGCATCGAGACGCCGCCCGGGACCGCGCCCTTGAGCGTGCGGCCCGGTTTCAGACCACCTGCCATTTCCAGCAGGTCGTCGAAGGTGGTGCCCAGCGGCACTTCGAAGTTGCCGCCCTTCTGCACGCAGCCGGAGACCGAGAAGATCTTCGGGCCGCCGTTCTTGGTCAGGCTCAGGCCCTGGAACCACTCCGGACCGTTGCGGATGATCGCCGGCACCGAGGCATAGGTCTCGGTGTTGTTGATCGTCGACGGCTTGCCGTACAGGCCGAAGTTGGCCGGGAACGGCGGCTTGTAGCGCGGCTGGCCCTTCTTGCCTTCCAGCGATTCCATCAGCGCGGTTTCTTCGCCGCAGATGTACGCGCCGGCGCCCAGCGCACCGTAGATGTCGATGTCCACGCCGCTGCCGAGGATGTCCTTGCCCAGCCAGCCGTTCGCGTACGCGTCGGCCAGGGCCTGCTCGAAGTTCTCGAACGGCTCGTGGTGGAACTCGCCACGCAGGTAGTTGTAGCCCACGGTCGAGCCAGTGGCGTAGCAGGCGATCGCCATGCCTTCCACCACCGAATGCGGGTTGTAACGCAGGATGTCGCGGTCCTTGCAGGTACCCGGCTCGGATTCATCCGAGTTGCACAGGATGTACTTCTGCATCGTGCCCTTGGGCATGAAGGACCACTTCAGGCCGGTCGGGAAGCCCGCGCCGCCACGGCCGCGCAGGTTGGACTGCTTGACCATCTCGATGACCTGCTCCGGCGAGATCTTCTCTTCGAGGATCTTGCGCAGGGCGGCGTAACCGCCGGTCTTGAGGTAGTTTTCATACGACCACGGAGTGTCGTAATGCAGGGTGGTGTAGACCACCTGGTGCGGCAACGGTGCGGGACCGACCGGACCACTGGGTGCGTGATGATGTGCCATGTCTTACTCCAACCCGTCCAGCAGCTCGTCGACTTTCTCGACGGTCAGGCGCTCGTGGTAATGGCCGTTGATGACCATCATCGGCGCACCGGCGCAACCGGCCAGGCATTCTTCTTCGCGCTTGAGGTAGATGCGGCCATCGGCGGTGGACTGACCGGTCTTGCAGCCGAGCTTCTTCTCGGCGTGCGCGACCAGGTCTTCGGCGCCGTTCAACCAGCAGCTGATGTTGGTGCAGAAGGCGACGTTGTGGCGGCCGACCTTCTCCAGTTCGAACATCGAATAGAAGCTGGCGACCTCGTAGGCCCACACCGGCGGCAGGTCCAGGTACTTGGCGACGCCGGCGATCAGCTCGTCGGTCAGCCAGCCCGCATTCTGTTCCTGTGCGGCGTGCAGGCCCTGCAGGACAGCCGAGCGCTTGCGATCCGGCGGGAACTTGGCCAGCCAGTGATCGATGTGCGCACGGGTCTTGTCACTCAAGACCACCATCGGGTCGACGTCGCGCGCCGCCTCGAAATTACCTGTCGCCTTCATCGGCCGACCTCAGCGAATACGAAATCGTTAAAAACCAGAACCTGCAGCGCCGGCAGCAGCCGGCGGGTGTCAGGCATCGTGCAAGCGGATGCGATCACCGGTCCACCTCACCGAACACCAGGTCGTAGGTGCCGATCATGGCCACCACGTCGGCGAGCATGTGCCCGCGCACGACCGAGTCGATCGAGGACAGATGGGCGAAGCCCGGCGCGCGCAGGTGCACGCGGAACGGCTTGTTGGCGCCATCGGACATCAGGTAGCAGCCGAACTCGCCCTTGGGCGCTTCGACGGCGGCGTAGGTTTCGCCGGCCGGAACGCAGTAGCCTTCACTGAACAGCTTGAAGTGATGGATCAGCGCTTCCATGTCGTCCTTCATGTCTTCGCGGCTGGGCGGCGCGACCTTGAAGTTCTTGACCATGACCGGGCCCGGGTTGGCCTTCAGCCAGGTGACGCACTGCTTGATGATGCGGTTGGATTCGCGCATCTCGGCCACGCGGCACAGGTAACGGTCGTAGCAGTCACCTTCCTTGCCGAGCGGGATGTCGAACTCGACCGCATCGTACTTGGCATACGGCTGCTTCTTGCGCAGATCCCAGGCGATGCCCGAGCCACGCAGCATCACGCCGGTCATGCCCCAGGCATGGGCCAGTTCCGGGGTGACCACGCCGATGCCGACCGTACGCTGCTTCCAGATACGGTTGTCGGTCAGCAGGGTCTCGTATTCGTCCACGCGCTTGGGGAACTCGACGGTGAAGTTCTCCAGGAAGTCCAGCAGCGAACCTTCGCGCGAGGCGTTGAGGTTCTTCAGGGCCTTGCCCTTGTGCCAGCGCGATTCCTTGTACTTGGGCATGTGGTCCGGCAGGTCACGGTAGACGCCGCCCGGACGGTAGTACGCTGCGTGCATGCGCGCGCCGGAGACCGCTTCGTAGCAGTCCATCAGCTCTTCGCGCTCACGGAAGGCGTACAGCATGACCGCCATCGCGCCCAGATCGAGCGCGTTGGAACCCAGCCACATCAGGTGATTCAGGATGCGGGTGATTTCGTCGAACATGGTGCGGATGTACTGCGCACGCTCCGGCGCCTCGATCCCCATCAGGGTCTCGATCGCGCGCACGTAGGCGTGCTCGTTGCACATCATCGACACGTAATCCAGGCGATCCATGTAGCCGATCGACTGGTTGAACGGCTTGGACTCGGCCAGCTTTTCGGTACCACGGTGCAGCAGGCCCACGTGGGGGTCGGCACGCATGATGGTTTCGCCGTCCATTTCCAGGATCAGGCGCAGCACACCGTGCGCGGCCGGATGCTGCGGACCGAAGTTCATCGTGTAGTTGCGGATCTCCTGGCGCAGTTCGGCCGGGTTGCTCGCAAAGGCCTGGCTGGCCTGGGTGAATTCACTCACTTGCTTGCCTCCGACTGCGCGGATTCACCGGCAGCGGTCTGGAAACGGGCGTCGTCACGGATCACGCGCGGCACGCCGACACGCGGTTCGACCGAGGTCACCGGTTCATAGATGACGCGCTGTTTTTCTTCGTCGTAGCGCACTTCGACGTTGCCGATCAGCGGGAAATCCTTGCGGAACGGATGGCCGACGAAGCCATAGTCGGTCAGGATGCGGCGCAGGTCCGGGTGACCTTCGAAGATCACGCCGAACAGATCGAACGCTTCGCGCTCGAACCAGTTCAGGCCCGGCCAGATGTTGGTCAGCGAGGCGACCACCGGCAGTTCCTCGTTCGGCGCAAAGCAGCGGATGCGCATGGTGAGGTTGTGCTGGTAGGAACGCAGCTGGGCGACCACGGCAAACCGCTGCAGCGGGATCGGCTGCGGCTGGGCGCCATCGCTGGTTTCGCGGGTGGGGAATTCACCCCAGGCGAAACGGCCGACGGACTTGCCCTCGACGCCACGACTGAAACCCTGGGACGACACATCGGCCGTATCCCATTCGTCGCTGCCATAACCGAGATAATCCAGGCCGCACAGGTCAACGGCCTGCTCGAAACCGAATTCGTCGCGCAGCGCCAGAGCGGTGGCATGCCAGTCAGCGGCGGGCACTTCCAGCGTCACTTCGCCGCGGGGTTCGACCACGAAGACCTGCGCACCTGCGAAACGTGCGGAAAGTCGGTCGATGAAGGAATGTGCTTGCTCTGCCATGGGGGCTTGGCGTGCTCTTGTCAGGAGGGATGTCAGCGGGCGATGGTCTGCGTACGCCAGATCTTCTTCTGCAACTGCAGGATCCCGTACACCAGCGCTTCGGCGGTAGGTGGGCAGCCGGGGACATAGATGTCCACCGGCACCACGCGGTCACAGCCACGCACTACTGCATAGGAGTAGTGGTAGTAGCCGCCACCGTTGGCGCAGCTGCCCATCGAGATGACCCACTTCGGGTCCGGCATCTGGTCATAGACCTTGCGCAGGGCCGGAGCCATCTTGTTGACCAGGGTGCCGGCCACGATCATCACGTCGGACTGACGCGGCGACGGGCGGAACACCACGCCGTAACGGTCAAGATCCAGGCGCGCCGCACCGGCGTGCATCATTTCCACTGCGCAGCAGGCCAGACCAAAGGTCATCGGCCACATCGAACCGGTACGCGCCCAATTCAACAGCGCATCGACGCTGGTGGTCACGTAGCCCTTTTCGAGCAGGGGGTTGTCGCCTTCGGGGCGCAGGATGTCATCGACCCGCCCTTCCGGGACCGGGTTGTTCATCAGGCCGTCGAGCGTCTGAATTACTCCCATTCCAGCGCTCCCTTCTTCCAGACGTAAATGAAACCGAGGAAAAGCATGCCTACGAAGAGGCCCATCGTGACCAGCGAACGTGCGCCCAGTTCCATGAAGACCTGGGTCCACGGCACGATGAAGATGATTTCCAGATCAAATACGATGAACTGAATCGCGATCAGGTAGTAGCGCACATCGAACTTCATGCGCGCGTCCTCGAAAGCCTCGAAGCCGCATTCGTACGGCGAGAGCTTTTTAAGATCAGGACGTCGGGGACCGAGGAATCGGCCAACCAGCATCAGCGCAACGCCGATACCGGTGGCAACGATCAGAAACAGCAGAGACGGCAAATATTCGGCCAGCACAGCGATTCTCTCTTGCCTCTGCCGCTGCGCCTGCAGGCGCTTTGGCATGGGGGAGTGGACGGATACCGCTACCTGGCGCTTTGCGCGCCAGACGAACCCGCTTACAAACAAATGGTGCCCAAGAGGGGACTCGAACCCCTACGACTCTCGTCGCTACCACCTCAAGGTAGTGCGTCTACCAATTCCGCCACCTGGGCTTACGATCGCACCGGTTGTTCTCCAGTGCGCCGCATATTGTAACCGTCTTCAGCGAGTCTGGGTGCCTTCCGAAGGCTTTTCTTCACCAGATTTCGGAGTTTCCGCCTGAGCCGGCACAGTGGCCGACGGAACAGGCTGCTGCGCCGGGGTTTCCGGGGCCTTGGGCACGGCCGGAAGCTCGCCTGCCGGTGCGGCCGGCGCAGTGGCGGCCGGCGCCGACATCAGGCCGAGGTCCTGCTGCGCCGCCGGGCGCGAGCCATGGCTGGCGTACCAGGCCATGAAGAGGCTGATGCCGAAGAACACCACGGCCAGCCACTTGGTCGACTTGGACAGGAAGTTGGACGCGCCACGCGCGCCGAACACGGTGCCCGAGGCGCCGGCACCGAAACCCGACCCTGCGGCCGCGCCGGAACCACGCTGCATCAGGATGAGCGCGATCATGGCCACTGCGACCAGCACGTAGACCACATTGAGGATCAACATCAGCATTTCGAATCCGTCCTCGGACATGTCGTGCCGGCGGTTGGGCCGACAACGTAACTAATTAGCGCCCCGCCGCCGCGGCAGCGATGGCAAGGAAGTCCGCGGCCACCAGCGAGGCGCCGCCCACCAGCCCACCATCGACATCGGGCTGTGCGAACAGTTCCGCGGCGTTGTCGGGCTTCACGCTGCCGCCATAGAGGATCGACAGTGAATCCGCAATTCTAGCATCGAGCTTGGCCACTTCGCCACGGATGAACGCGTGGACCTGCTGGGCCTGCTCCTTGGAGGCGGTCCGGCCGGTGCCGATGGCCCAGACCGGCTCATAGGCGACCACGGCCTGGGCGAACCCTGCGGCCCCGACCAGATCCAGCACGGGGGCCAGCTGGGCGGCGATGACCGCCTCGGTCTGGTTGGCTTCGCGCTGCTCGAGCGTCTCACCGACGCACAGGATCGGGGTCAGACCGGCATGCAGAGCGGCGGCGAACTTGCGGGCGACCAGTTCGCTGCTTTCAGCGTGGTACTGCCGGCGCTCGGAGTGACCGACCAGGCCGTAGCGGGCCCCGACTTCGGCCAGCATGGTGGCCGAGACTTCACCGGTGTAGGCGCCCTTTTCATTGCTGCTGACATCCTGGGAGCCGAACGCGACGGCGCGGCCTTCGAAGGCTTCGACCAGCTCGCCCAGATACGGCAGCGGCGGCAGGACCACGACGTCGACGCCCTGCAGCGGGAGGTCGGCAACCAGGTCACTGACCAGGTCGGTGGCGAATTGGCGGCTGCCGTGCAGCTTCCAGTTACCGGCGACGATCTTGCGGCGCATGGCGGGGGCTCCTTTGGGTATCAGCCGGCCATGATAACGGATGCAACGAAATGGCGTTGGTGGGAAAACGCTTACATTTCAATTGGATATTTATTTTCCGCTGCGGACGAAAGTTAGAAGCAAGGGCGTCGGGGCCGGTGGACGTGCCTGCCCTCTGACAGTGGGTCGGCCTGCATGGAACAGCTACGAAGCGCCCGGTCGGCATTGAGTCTGCCCTGCCCTGCCATCCGACGAGGAAATCTGTCGGGGGCGAGCGCTGCCGTGCCCAGCCGGGACCGTCGGGCGCCATGGATGGCGCACGTCGAGCCCCCATGGACGGGTTTACGGCGCGTCCCGGCTGGGCATGGCAGCGATCGCCCAACACGTAGCAGCGAATAGCTGAATGCAGCAGGGCCAGTATGTCTGGAGCCGGCCAGCGGCCGGCACTACTGGAATGAAGAAGGCCGCCTTTCGGCGGCCTTCGTGGCTCATTTCAGCTTGATCTCGCGCAGGCGCTCTTCCAGGAAGCCGTGGGCGGTGATCGGCTCCGGGTAGCGGCTCGGGTTCTCCGGGGTGATGCAGGTCGGCAGCACGTCGATCAGGAAATCCGGGTTCGGGTGCAGGAAGAACGGCACCGAGTAGCGCGGCTGGCGCGCCTGTTCGCCCGGGGGATTGACCACGCGGTGGATCGTGGAGGGGTACACATGGTTGGTCAGGCGCTGCAGCATGTCGCCGATGTTGACCACGATGGTGTCCGCGTCGGAGGTGAACGGCACCCACTTGCCCTCGTGCGACTGCACTTCCAGGCCGGCCGCACTGGCGCCGACCAGCAGCGTGATGAAGTTGATGTCGCCATGGGCCCCGGCGCGCACGTTCGGGATGTTCTCCGCCGTGATCGGGGGGTAATGGATCGGGCGCAGGATCGAATTGCCGTTGTTGGTCTTGTCGGTGAAGAAGTCCTCCGGCAGGCCAATGTGCAGCGCCAGCGCCGACAGGACGCGCGAGCCCAGCTTGTCCAGCGCCTGGTAGATCCCGTAACCCCGCTCGCGGAAGCCCGGCACCTCGCTCGGCCACAGGTTCGGGGCCATCACCTCACGGTACGGGGAGTCGTCCGGGATCTCCCGGCCGATGTGCCAGAACTCTTTCAGATCAAAGTGCTGCGAGCCCTTGGCGGTCTCCACGCCGAAGGCCGTGTAGCCGCGCGCGCCGCCACTGCCCGGCACGTGGTACTGGCGCTTGGTCTCTTCGGGCAGCGCGAAGAAGGCCTTGAAGACCTCGTAGGCGGCGTCGATATCGGCCTGCGGGATGCCGTGGTTGCGGATGCCAGCAAAGCCCCATTCGCGGTAGGCCGCACCCAGCTCAGCCACGAACGCATCGCGGTCGGTGTCGAAACGGGTGATGTCGAGGGTGGGGATCTGGCTCACAGCGATTCCTGCTTGTTCATGGTGGTCGGTGGGCCAGCTGTGGCCCGGCTGAACATTGTGCCAGATCGGGCCAACCCCGCCACCGATACATTGATACAAACCGATACAATGCGCGCGCCCAGACGGCCAGAACGGGCCAACGGTGACGCTGACGCGCCGCCCCCTTTACTCCTTGCCCCGCCCGCCTGATGGATGCCCTGCCCTCCCCCTCATCGCCGATGGCGTTGCGCCGGCTCACGCCGGCAGGGCCGACCCCGTGGCCGATGTGCACGCACGACCTCCCACCCACGGCACCGCACAGCGCATGGGATGCGCTGGCGCGATTCCGCAGGCAATGACGACGGCCGCCCGCGCCTGCCGCGGGCGCGTTTCCACACATGGACTGTCCACCGATGAACGCTCCACTGAAAATTCTCCATACCGAGGCTGCCAAGGGATTTGGCGGGCAGGAGATCTACATCTACCGCCACATGCTGGCCATGCGCGATCGCGGCCATGACGTCTCGCTGCTGTGCCAGCCCGGCGCGCGGCTGGGCGAGATGGCACGCGAAGCCGGCTTCACCGTGCACGCGCTCAGGATGGGCGGCCTGCTGCGCATGCTGCGCGGCATCTGGTCGGTCTCGCGCCTGGTACGTCGCCATGGCTATGACGTGGTCAACACCACCAGCCGCCGCGACAGCCTGATTGCCGCCGCCGGCGCCCGCCTGGGCGGCACGCCGCTGGTGGTGCGTTCGCGCCACCTGATGAGCCCGATCAACTCGCTGCTGACCTACACCGGCCTGCCCCACCGGGTGATGACCGTGAGCAGCTTCGTCAAGAAACTGATGGTCAGCCGCGGCATCGACGATGCGCGTGTGGGAATCGTCCCGCCGATCGCGGTGCCGCCGCAGTGGTCGCAGATCGCCAAGCGCGACCCGTGGCAGTGCCTGCAGGACACCCGCGCCGACGTGCGCGCCGAACTGGGCTTCAGCGACGAGCAGATCGTGGTCGGTTGTGTCGCAGTGCTGCGCGAACCCAAGGGCCACCTGGAGCTGCTCAAGGCGATGGCGCCACTTTGCCAGGCCAACCCGCGCGTGCAGCTGGTGATCGTCGGTGATGGCCAGCCGGTGATGGATCGCCTGATCGCCCTGCGCGAGCAGTTCGGCATCGCCGCGCAGGTGCACCTGCTGGGCTACCGCCAGGGCGCTTGCCGGTTGATGGCCGGCTTCGATATCTTCGCGCTGGCCACCCACAAGGAAGCGGCCGGCACGGTGTTCCTCGAGGCGGCCTACGTCGGCGTGCCGATCGTGGCCACGCGCGTGGGCGGCGTACCGGAGATGGTAGTGGAAGGCAGCAATGCCCTGCTCGCGCCGCTGGGCGACCAGGCCGCGCTGACCAACGCACTGCGCACCCTGATCGAACAGCCCGACCGCCGCCAGCAGATGGGCCTGGCGGGCTGGGAATGGATGCGCAGCGCGCACCGCTTCACCCCGACCGGTCACACTGAAGCGACCGAACACTATTACCACCAGTGGTTGAAGGAACTGGGCCATGGCCAACGCTAGATCCGTCCCGGTGCTGATGCACCACCATGTCTCCCCGTCCCCGGGGATGATCACGGTCTCGCCGGAAAACTTCGAAAGCCAGATCGCCTGGCTGGCGGCCAATGGCTGGACCTCGCTGACGCTGGACCAGTACGCGGATTTCCTCGCGGGCAAGCCGACGCCGGCCAGGTCGATCGTGATCACCTTCGATGACGGTTACCTGGACAACCGGGTGTACGCCCATCCGATCCTGGCCAAGTACGGCATGCACGCGGTCGTCTTCGTGGTGACCGGCTGGATGGGCGAAGGCGATGTCCGCCCGCATGCGGGCCAGCCCGGCGCCACCCTGCCCGCGACACCGGACCATCGCGGCTGCGAGGAGGCGATCCTGCGCGACAACCGCCCGGACGATGTGATGATGCGCTGGAGCGAGGCGCGCGCGATGATCGCCGCCGGCACCTTCGAAGTGCATTGCCACACGCACACGCACACCCGCTGGCTCAAGCAGGCGATCTCCCGCGAGCACAAGCGCCAGGGCATCGCCGGCGACCTGTCGGTGGCGCGCGACATCCTGCAGCAGCAGCTGGGCGAGGTCTCGGACACCCTGTGCTGGCCGTACGGCGACTTCGACGAGGACTACGTGCAGATCGCGCGGGCGCACGGCTTCAAGTACCTGCATACCACCCATCCGTTCGGCCGCAACGTGGTCGGTGGCGATCCAGAACACATCTACCGTTTCGCGATCCGCAACCGGCCGGCGAGCTGGCTGCGCAAGCGCATCGCCTACAGTTACCACCCACTGATCGCGCCGCTGTTCAACCGCTTCAAGGCGAAGAAAAAGAAGATGGTGCCGGGGCCGTAACGCGCTACCCCGCCGCAACGAAAACGCCCCGGTTTCCCGGGGCGTTTCCAGTTTCCGGCCTCGCTGCCCGGCTCAGGCCGCGGCCGCCGCCTTCACCGCCGCCGAGAGGCTGTCCAGCGTGGACTGCATCAACTCGGCGCTGTCGGCCTCGACGGTGACACGCACCACCGGCTCGGTGCCCGAGGGCCGCAGGAACGCGCGGCCGCGCCCCTTCACTGCCTGCTGTGCAGCCAGCAGCGCAGCCTGCACGCTCTCGGCCTGTACGGTGGCCTTGGCAGCGCCCTGCAGGCGCACGTTGACGGTCTTCTGCGGCACCTTGTTGAGTACCGACAGCACCTGGCGCAGCGAGGTGCCGTCACGGCGCAGCACTTCCAGCACCTGCAGCGCACTGACGATCGCATCACCGGTGGTGGCGCGGTCCAGGCACAGCAGATGGCCGGACGCTTCGCCGCCGAGCACGCCGTTGTTTTCCACCAGCGCCTGATGCACGTACCGGTCACCGACGTTGCTGCGCTGGAACGGGATGTTCAGCCGTTCCAGTGCCTGCTCCAGGCCGAAGTTGGTCATCAACGTACCGACCACCGGGCCATGCAGGCGACCGCTGCGCTGCCAGGCCTGGGCCAGCACGAACAGCAGGTCATCGCCATCGACCGGATTGCCCTGGTCATCAGCCATCAGCACTCGATCGCCATCACCGTCGAAGGCGATGCCGAAATCAGCGCCGACTTCGCGCACTTTCGCGGCCAGATTGTCGATGTGCATCGAGCCGACGCCATCGTTGATGTTCAGCCCGTTGGGTGCATCACCGATGCTGACCACCTGCGCGCCCATCTCGCGGAACAGCAGCGGGGCAACGTGGTAGGTGGCACCGTGCGCGCAGTCGAGCACGATCTTCAGCCCACGCAGATCGAACCCGCGCGGCACGCTGGCCTTGCAGAATTCGATGTAGCGGCCGACCGCATCCCGCGCGCGCATGGCCTTGCCCAGCCGCTCGGACTCGACCGTGGTGAACGGCGCATCGAGCGCCGCTTCCAGGGCCAGCTCGGTGGCGTCATCGAGCTTTTCGCCATCGGCGGAGAAGAACTTGATGCCGTTGTCGTAATGCGGGTTGTGCGAGGCGCTGATGACGATGCCCGCATCCGCACCGAGGGTGCGGGTGAGGAAGGCCACCGCCGGCGTCGGCATGGGGCCGAGCAGCTGCACGTCCGCACCGGCCGCGACCAGCCCGGCCTCCAGCGCGGCTTCGAACATGTAGCCGGAGATGCGGGTGTCCTTGCCGATCACCACCACCGGGCGGTGCCCGTTGCGCTCGGTCAGCGCGCGCCCGAGCGCATTGCCCAGGCGCAGCACGAAATCGGCGGAGATGACGCCCTCACCGACCTTGCCGCGGATGCCGTCGGTGCCGAAATACTTGCGCGACGCCATCAGGCCGCCGCGTCCGGTGCCGGCGCCGGCTGGCGTGCCAGCATGGCCAGGATTTCGGACAGGCGATCGCGCATCTCGCGGCGGTCGCAGATCTGGTCGATCGCGCCGTGCTCGAGCAGGAACTCCGAACGCTGGAACCCTTCCGGCAGCTTTTCGCGCACGGTCTGCTCGATCACGCGCGGGCCGGCGAAGCCGATCAATGCCTGCGGCTCGGCGATGTTGATGTCGCCCAGCATCGCGAAGGAGGCCGACACGCCACCGGTGGTCGGGTGGGTCAGCACGGAGATGTACGGCAGGCCGGCATCGCGCAGGCGACCCAGCGCGGCCGAGGTCTTGGCCATCTGCATCAGCGAGAACAGGCCTTCCTGCATGCGCGCGCCGCCACTGGCGGAGAAGCACACGTAAGGCGCACCGATCTCCAATGCCTTTTCCGCAGCCAGCGAGAAACGCTCACCGACCACCGAGCCCATCGAGCCGCCCATGAAGGCGAAATCGAACGCGGAGGCGACCAGCGGGCGGCCCTTCATCAGGCCCTGCATGGCGATCAGTGCGTCGTACTCGCCGGTGTTCTTCTGCGAGGCCTTGATGCGCTCGCTGTACTTCTTCTGGTCCTTGAACTTGAGCAGGTCCGTCGGCCCCAGGCGCGCACCGATCTCGGTGGTGCTGTCCGCATCGAACAGCGCGGCCAGGCGCGCACGCGCGCGGATGGCCATGTGGTGGCCACACTTGGGGCAGACTTCCAGGTTCTCTTCCAGCTCAGGACGGTAGAGCGCGCTGCCGCAGCTGCTGCACTTCTCCCACAGGCCCTCGGGGACGCTGCGCTTCTTGCTGGGGACGTTGTCGGTGCGGATGCCAGACGGCATCAACTTGCTGAGCCAACTCATGCGGGATGCTACTTCCGTTCAGGGCGGCCCGGGGGCCGCAAAGGCGGACAGTCTAGCTCACCGTTTCCATGCTCGGGCACCCCCCGGCGGTTGCCGGGGGGCTGACGTAAACCATTCTGGTACGTACGTTTGCGTGCTTCAGGCGGCGTCGAGAGCGCGTCGCAGCGGCGTGAGGAATGCCTGCGCGGTCCGTGCTGCGCCCGTGGCATCGGGCGCCTCGCCCAATGCGGCCACCAGTGCACTGCCCACCACCACGCCATCGGCCTCCACGGCCATGGCCGCCGCACTGGCCGCATCCTTGATCCCGAAGCCGGCCACCACCGGCACGCTGGAGCGGCTGCGCAGGTCGCGCAGGCGGGCACTGGCGGCGCTGCTGTCCAGGCGTTCGGATGCGCCGGTCACACCGGCAAAGCTGACGTAGTAGAGGTAGCCTTCGGCCATCGCGGACAAGGTATCCAGACGAGCGTCGGCCGTGGTCGGCGAGGCCAGCAGGATCAGCGCCAGACCGGCCGCGGTGAAGATCTCACGGGTTTCGGCGGCTTCTTCCGGCGGCAGGTCGACCAGCAGGATGCCGTCCACGCCCGCGGCGATCGCCGACTGCGCGAAGCGGGCCGTGCCATGGATCTCGATCGGGTTGAGATAGCCCATCAGCACCACCGGGGTGGTGGCATCGTCCCGCCGGAAGGCTGCGACCGTTTCCAGCACGTAGCGCAGCCCTGCCCCGCGGCCCAGCGCGCGCTCGGAGCTGCGCTGGATGGTGGGGCCGTCGGCCATCGGGTCGGAGAACGGCACCCCCAGTTCGATGACGTCCGCACCGGCAGCCGCCAGGGCGTGCATCACCGGCACGGTGGCGTCCAGGCCAGGGTCACCAGCGGTGATGAAGGGAATCAGCGCCTTGCGACCTTCAGCGCGCAGGCGGGCAAAACAGGCATCGATACGGTCCACGGACATCTCAGGCACATCCTTCAATCAGTTCAACGGCGCCACTGGCGCCCCAGTACAACTTCGATATCACCCCGTCGAAGATCTCCAGCCGGATCGCCAGATCCGAGCCGGGGTCCTGCCAGGTCAGGTATTCGCCCGTTTCCGGGTCATAGGCATGCGGTGCGCGCGTACTGCCCGGCGGCAAGCGCTTGAGCGCTTCCTCCAGCGTCATGCCCAGGCGCAGCCCGAACGGCCCCGGCTGGGTGATGGCCTCGTAGGAGTCCTCGATCGGGGCCAGTTCAAAGCGCTGCACGTGATCGTCCTCGACCATCATCGACACGCCCTCGGGCAGGTTGCCCCGCTCGTAGTACTCGCACGCACCGCTCGGCTCGCCCTCGCTCAGCCCGGCCGAATGCCAGGGGCCATCGGCGGCGAGCTCGGTGAAGCGCTGCCCGATCAGCACATCGCCTGCATGATCCAGCGCGACCGAGACCACCGAAGGGGCGGCCTCGTCAGCCACGGTGGCCTCCGCCGCGGCAGGCGGCGCCGGCTCGTCCTCGATCGGGCGATTGGCGATGTCATCGTCATTGCTGGCCAGTTGCCGCGCCGGTGCGACCGCACCGACCGCTGCGGCAGGCGCCGGCAGCACCGGCGGATCCGGCGGCGTGCATCCGGTCAGGCCGACCACCATCAGCAGCGCACTTCCCTGGCGCAGCAGCGGATTCACAGCACCAGACCCTCGCGCGCAGCGATGGTGTGTACATCCTTGTCGCCGCGGCCGGACAGATTGCACAGCACCAGCTTGTCGCGCGGCAGCTCGCGGGCGATCTTGATCGCCTGCGCCACCGCATGGCTGGATTCCAGCGCTGCCAGGATGCCTTCGCTGTGCGCCAGCTGGTGGAACGCGGCCAGCGCTTCGTCATCGGTGATGCCCACGTACTCGGCGCGCCCGGCATCGGCCAGGAAGGCGTGCTCCGGGCCGACGCCCGGGTAGTCCAGCCCGGCCGAGACCGAATGGGTCTCGGTGATCTGGCCGTCGTCATCGCAGATCACATAGGTGCGGTTGCCATGCAGCACGCCCGGGCGGCCGGCCGCGATGGAGGCGGCGTGACGGCCGGTCTCGATGCCATCGCCGGCCGCTTCGGCGCCGACGATGCGCACGTCGCGATCGTTGAGGAACGCGTGGAACAGGCCGATCGCATTGCTGCCACCGCCGACGCAGGCGGTGATCGCATCGGGCAGGCGACCGTAATCGGTGAGCATCTGCGCGCGGGCTTCGCGGCCGACGATCGCGTTGAAATCGCGCACCATGCGGGGATACGGATCCGGGCCGGCCACGGTGCCGATGATGTAGAAGGTGTCGCGCACGTTGGTGACCCAGTCGCGCATCGCCTCGTTGAGCGCGTCCTTGAGGGTGGCCGAGCCGGAAGTGACCGGCACCACTGTCGCGCCGAGCAGCTTCATGCGGTAGACGTTGATCTTCTGCCGCTCGATGTCGGTGGCGCCCATGTAGACCACGCATTCCAGGCCCAGGCGTGCGGCTACGGTGGCACTGGCCACGCCATGCTGGCCTGCACCGGTTTCGGCGATGATGCGCTTCTTGCCCATCCGCGCGGCGAGCAGCGCCTGGCCGATGGTGTTGTTGATCTTGTGCGCGCCGGTGTGGTTGAGGTCCTCGCGCTTGAGCAGGATCTGCGCACCGCCGACCTGCTGGCTCAGGCGCTCGGCATGGTAGATCGGGCTGGGACGGCCCACGTAGTGGGTCAGGTCCTTGTCATAGGCGGCGATGAAGGCCGGATCGCGACGTGCCTGGTCATAGGCGGCGGCCAGCTCCTGCAGCGGCCCGATCAAGGTCTCGGCGACGAAACTTCCGCCATAGCGGCCGAAATGGCCGTTGGCATCGGGGTAGGCGTGGAAATCGACGATGGGGGAAGTGGGGGAAGCGGACATAGCGCGACAGCCGGTGGAGACAGGCTGCCAATTTAACGCACCTGTCATGACAGGAATATCGATAATATCTGTCGCGACCTGTCAGGAAAACTCACATGACCGACGGACCGTTGCCCCCGCTCAATGCGCTGCGCAGCTTCGAGGCGGCCGCCCGCCTGGGCGGGGTCGGCCGGGCGGCCGACGCCTTGCATGTCACCCATGGCGCGATCAGCCGCCAGTTGCGTCTGCTCGAAGAGTACCTGGGCGTTGCATTGTTCCAGCGGGAAGGCCGTGGGCTGCGCCTGACCCGCGCCGGCAAGGACCTGCAGGCCGCCTGCGAAGGCGCCTTCGAACAGATCCGCGAGGCGGTCGTGGCGCTCAAGCGCCAACAGCGGCCCGAAGCGCTGGTGCTCGGCTGCAGTGGCAGCATCCTGGCGCGCTGGATGATTCCGCGCCTGCAGGCGCTGCAGAGCGCCCTGCCCCAGCTGCCGTTGCACTGGTCTGCCCAGGACGGCAGCTTCACCAGCGAACAGCAGGGTCTGGATGCGGTCCTGCTGTTGGCCCAGCCACCGTGGCCGCGCGGGTGGCAGGTGCGGGAACTGGCCCCCGAGCGCGTGGGCGTGGTGATCAGCCCCCACCACCCAGCGGCGGCACGGTTGCGCCATCAGCCGCCGGCAGCGTTGCTGGCCGAGCCCCTGCTGCATACCACCTCGCGCCCGCAGGCATGGCCGGCATGGGCGCTGTCGCATGGGCTGGACCCGGCGCAGCTGCAGCTGGGCAGCGGCTTCGAGCATCTGTACTACCTGCTGGAAGCGGCGGTCGCGGGCCTTGGCGTGGCGATCGCGCCGGAGCCGCTGGTCGCCGATGACCTGGCCGCAGGTCGGTTGCTGGCACCGTGGGGATTCGGCGCGACCGGCGGGTTCTGGGTTCTGGCGACCCCGGAGGGCGCGGCGGACCCCCGGGTGGATGCGCTGGCGGACTGGCTCACGGCGCAGCTGGCGGGATGAGCGCGCCACGACCAACGGTCGTGGCCAGCCGGACGGCGGCAGATTTATCAGGTTGCCGGCCAGCGGCCGGCACTACCGCGCAGCGGGCGGAATGACGCCGCCACGACCAACGGTCGTGGCCTACGCGTGGGGCCTGCGGATCAATCCGCTTCGTGGCAATCGGCGCGGCGCACTTCTTCCACGAACTTGCGCATCTTGTACCCGTCCTTGATGCCCGGCTCGGACTCGATGCCGCTGGAGACATCCACGCCCCATGGCAGGGTCGCCACGATCGCATCGAAGACGTTGTCCGGGGTGATTCCCCCCGCCAGCAGGAACGGCCGGTGCAGACCGGTCGGCAGGCGGGTCCAGTCGAAGGCCACGCCGGTTCCGCCGCCGCCGCCGGGAGCGTGGCTGTCGAACAGGAACCCGGCCGCGCTGGGGTATCGCAGCTGCAGCTGACGGGCGTTGACCTCATCCTTGCCGCCCATCGCCACGGCCTTCAGGTAGGGCATGTTGAAGCTGCGGCAGAACGACTCGTCTTCGTCCCCGTGGAACTGCAGCAGGGTCGGCCGGACGGTACGCAGTACCTCGCGCACCTCTTCCTTGCTGTTGTCGCGGAACAAGGCCACCA
Organism: Stenotrophomonas sp. AS1; assembly: GCF_048957655.1. Classification (NCBI taxonomy): domain Bacteria; kingdom Pseudomonadati; phylum Pseudomonadota; class Gammaproteobacteria; order Lysobacterales; family Lysobacteraceae; genus Stenotrophomonas; species Stenotrophomonas sp. AS1. The sequence continues at coordinate 210,070 of NZ_JARVXM010000003.1, forward strand.
CATCCACCATCGGCGCGATCGCCTGGCGCATCGCGCGCGCTTCGGCCGGGGCGACCCGGCGCTTGCTCTCGCGGGCGAAGATGAAGCCGACCGCGTCCACGCCGAGCTCGCCGGCCAGGCGCACATCACCGGCACGGGTCATGCCGCAGAACTTGATACGGGTGCGGTAGAAGGAGCGGCTCATAAGGTGACCTCGGCAGGCAGCTGCCAGTTGTCGGGGTACAGGGGACCAACGAAGACCAATCCCTGCGGCGGAGCGGTCGGGCCGGCGACGGTACGGTCGCGCCCGGCCAGCAACTGCTCCATCCACGAGACCGGTTGCTCACCACAACCGACCAGAATCAGTGAACCGACGATATTGCGCACCATGTGATGAAGGAATGCATTGGCCTGAACGGCGACCTCCACCACCTCGCCCTGGCGGGTCACCGAGAGCGACTGCATGTTCCGGCGCGCGTGCAGGGCCTCGCACTGCACGCTGCGGAAGGCACTGAAGTCGTTCTCGCCCAGCAGGGCCTGCCCTGCCGCATGCATCAGCCCGGCATCCAGCGGCCGGCGCTCCCAGCTCAAGGTCTGCCGATAGAGCGCCGGGCGGACCTGGCGATTGAGCAGGCGATAGCGGTAGCGGCGCGCGCGCGCGGCGAAGCGCGCATGGAACTCATCGGCCACCGGAACGCACCAGCGCACGGCGATCGAACGCGGCAGGCGGGTGGTGGTGCCCAGCATCCAGCTGCGCGGATCGCGCACGACGTCGGTATCGAAATGCACGACCTGGCATTCGCCATGGACGCCGGCATCGGTACGCCCGGCACACACGACCTGGATCGGCGCATTGGCCACCGAGGACAGCGCTTCCTGCAGGCTGGCCTGCACGCTCGGGCAGCCGCTCTCACCGAGCTGCTGCCAGCCTTTGAATTCGCTGCCGTCGTATTCCACGCCCAGTGCGTAGCGCATGGTGAACCTCTGTGTTTTGGGGGACCGGCGCAAGCGCCGGGTGGTGCATCAGGCAGCGTCGCGCTCGGACCACACGGCCGGTTCGCTGGAAGCGAACGCGACGTGCTCCAGCGGGCGTGCGCGGATTGCCATCGGGCGGACGTGGCTCATCCCAGCCGCGCCAACAGTTCGCGCGCCTCGGCCTGGCTGTGCGGGTCGGCACCGACGGCCACTTCGTGCAGCAGCGTGCGCGCGGTCTCGGCGTCACCGAGGTCCAGATAGGCAATGGCCAGTTCCAGGCGGTCGCGGCCAGGGCTGCCGACCGGGGCGATGGGGGCCTCGTCGGCTGGCGGAGCAGCAGCATCGGCAATGTCATCCGCGCGGGCCGTGTCGTCCGCACTGGCGATGACCGGCGCAGCGTCGAAGCCAGCGTGATCATCGCTCGCCTCTGAACCGTGCGCTTCGCCGGCCACGGATTCGTCCGGGAATTCGAAGACGCCGCGGAACGAGGGGTGCGCTTGGGCTTCCAACGCGTGCGCCGGCGGCTCGATCAGCGGTGCCGGGTCACGGAACAGCGCATCGTCCACGGTCACATGCTGCGCGTCGGCCTCGATGCCGTAGGCGGATGCAGCGGTGGGCTCGACCTCCGGCAACACCGGCGCTTCGTCCGTCGCGGGGGCGCTCCAGCGAGGATCATCGAGAGGAACCTGCGGCTCGGCGTCGTGCATGGAAGGCGTGGGCGAGAAGACCGGCTCACGGCGCAGCCCGGCATAGACGTCGGCGTCGGCAACGGCTTGCTCGTCGGGCAAGCGGTGCGCGTCATCGCGCTGTGCGGCCAGTTCGTCCCCCTGGTCGGCCGCCGGCACGGCCGCGGCCAGCGAGGCGCCGTCGAGCCCATCACGCGCCAGTGGCGGCAGCGGCGACGGCTTGCGGCGGCGCAGCAGCGCCCATCCCCCGACCACCAGCAGCAGCACGACCAGGCCCAGCCAGTACCAGCCACCGCCGGCGCTGTCGCGCGTACCGGGCGCCTGCTCCAGACGCTGTTGCGCGGCGGCCAGGTCGGTGTCCCTCATCTCGATCAGCGAGGCCTGCTGCGCCTTGAGCTTTTCCAGCTCGGCCACGCGCTCACGCAGTTCCTGGATCTCGGCATCGCGCGTGGCAACGTCTTCCTTGGCCTGTCGCAGTTGTTCGTTAGCCAGCATGTCGCCCTCGGTGCCGGCAGCGGTGCCGGTGGTTGTACCTGCGGTGGTGCCTGCGGCGGCAACGGCCGGCGCGATTTCAAGGCGAGCGCCCTGGGTGGCGGCCGGGGCCGCGGTGGCGGGTGCCGGCGCTGCGGCGACGCCACTGTCGGCCGGTTGCGGGATCGCCGCACGCGACTGCCGCCACTGCGCGGTGTGCTCGCGCACGATCGCCGCAGCCTGCTTTGCATCGATCTGCGCCACCCCGTCGGCGCCCGGCGTGCGCAGCACCGCGCCCTGTTTGAGCAGGTTCACGTTGCCACGGATGAAGGCATCGGGATTGGCCCGCAGCAGCGCGATCATCGCCTGGTCGCGGTTGATGCCCTGCTCGCGGGCCAGCGAGCCGGCGATCTGCGAGAGGGTCTGCCCGCGCTGCACCGTAACGCTGCCATCAGCGGCGACCGGCGCACTGGGTGCCGCACGTGGCGCGGCCGGGCGCGGCGTGGTGGCCGGTTGCGCACCACGCGACGGCGTGGCGGCAACAGGTGCGGCCTCTGGTGCGGGCTCACGGATGATGGCGTTGGACATCGCGCCGGCAGGGGCGACGATCTCCGGCTCGGCCACGGTGGCGGCGCTGTTGGGCGCGTCCACCAGGGCGGAATACTCACGGACCAGGCGGCCCTGCCCCCAGTCGGCTTCGATCAGGAAATTCAACGAGGGCGTGGCGACCGGTGCCTGGCTGCTCACGCGCACCACGGCGCGGCCCTGCGCATTGCGGGTCAGCTCGAACTGCAGCTCACTGACCAGCCCGGACGGCGGCTCCAGGCCCACCCGGGCGAACGTGGCCGACGAGGCCAGCGCGACGCGGAGGTTTTCCAGTTCCGAAGGATCGGCGGAAATGACGGGAATTTCGGCCAGCAGCGGCTGGCCCGGCTTGGACAGCACCCGGATATCGCCCAGGCCCAGGGCCATGGCCGAACTGCTGGCCAGGGCCAGCAGCAGCGTCGATACATACTTGAGCGGACGCACTGCGCCCGGAGCCCGGTTCTTCATGGCGGCCAATATAGCGGCTCCCCCCGTGATCGGCGATGTTTCAATGCGGGCTGTCGGCGGCATCCCCATGCCGCCGACCACCGCGCGATCAGCCTTCGGCGGCGACCAGCTCGGCCAGCTGCACGGCATTGAGGGCCGCGCCCTTGCGGATGTTGTCCGAGACGATCCACAGGTTCAGGCCACGCGGGTGCGACAGATCCTCGCGGATGCGCCCGACGTAGACGGCATCGGTGCCCGAGGCATGGGTGACCGGGGTCGGATAGCCACCGGCCTCGTGCTTGTCGACCACTTCCACGCCCGGCGAACGCGCCAGCAGTTCGCGCGCGGCATCCGGGGTGACCTTGTCGCGGGTTTCGATGGTGACCGCTTCGGAGTGACCGTAGAACACGGGCACGCGCACGGCGGTCGGGTTCACCAGGATGCTGTCATCGCCGAGGATCTTGCGCGTTTCCCAGACCAGCTTCATCTCTTCCTTGGTGAAACCGTTGTCCTGGAAGTCATCGATATGCGGGATCAGGTTGAACGCGATCTGCACCGGGAAGCGCTGCGGGTCGATGTCCTGGAAGCTGAGCAGCTGGCCGGTCTGCTTGCCGAGCTCTTCCAGCGCCGAGCGACCACCGCCGGAGACGGACTGGTAGGTCGCCACGTTGATGCGCTCGATGCCGTACTGGCGGTGCAGCGGGGCAAGTGCGACCAGCATCTGCATGGTCGAGCAGTTCGGGTTGGCGATGATGCCGCGCGGGCGGTGCTTCAGCGCCTCCGGGTTCACTTCGGAGACGACCAGCGGCACGTCATCGTCGTAACGGAAGGCCGAGGAGTTGTCGATCACCACCGCACCGGCGGCGGCGAACTTCGGGCCAAATTCCTTGGAGACGCTGCCACCGGCGGAGAACAGCGCGATGTCAACGCCGTTCGGATCGAAGGTGCTCAGGTCCTGGACCTTGATCTTCTCGCCCTGGTACTCGATCTCGCCACCTGCCGAACGCGAGGACGCGAGCAGGCTCAGCGTGGCGATCGGGAAGTTGCGCTCGGCCAGGATGGCCAGCATGGTTTCGCCGACAGCACCGGTGGCACCGACGACGGCGACGTGGAAACGACGATCTGGATTGCTCATGGGGGAACCTCGTGTTGGGCGTACCGACCAACGGTCGGTACCTGCCTTGTTTGGGGGGATGTGTACCGACCAACGGTCGGTACCTGCCGGAATGTTGAATGTGCGTGCCGACCAACGATCGGTACCTGCCGTGCCTTGGGGATGTGTACCGACCGACGGTCGGCACCTTCCGGTTCGGGAACCTCGCCTGTTGGCCAGCGCGGTTCCCTATCGTTTTGCGTCGTCGATTTTTTTGCCGCCCACGGTCGCGCCGCCGGTTTTCACGGCAGCGACAGCGTCGGCGTTGATCGCGCTCGGCGGGTTGCCCGCGTTCGGCCCCTGCCCCAGTGCGGCGGTCAGGTTGTCCACGGCCAGCTGCACCATCGCCCGGCGCGTGGCCTGGCTGGCACTGCCGATATGCGGGGTCAGCACGCTGTTGTGCAGGGCGAGCAGCTCCGGGCGCACCGTCGGCTCGCCTTCGAACACATCCAGCCCGGCCGCGGCCAGGCGACCCTTGGCCAGGGCATCGGCGAGCGCCAGCTCATCCACGATGCCGCCACGGGCGATGTTGACCAGGGTGGCGGTCGGCTTCATCTTCGCCAGCGCGGCGGCATCGATGATGTGATGCGAGGAGGCGTTGTACGGCAGCACCAGGACAAGGTGATCCACCTGCGCCAGCAGGGTGTCCAGGTCCACGTACTGCGCACCGACCTCGGCCTCGGTGGCCTCGGGCAGCCGCGAGCGGTTGTGGTACAGCACGCGCATGCCGAAGCCGTGCGCGCCGCGGCGGGCGATGCCCTGGCCGATGCGGCCCATGCCGAGGATGCCCAGCGTGCTGCCGTGGATATCCGCACCGAGCATGGTCTGGAACGACCACTGGCCCCATTGGCCATCGCGCAACCAGCGCTCGGATTCGGTGATGCGGCGCGCGGTGGCCATCAGCAGCGCGAACCCGAGGTCGGCCGTGGTCTCGGTCAGCACGTCCGGGGTGTTGCTGGCCAGGATGCCGGCGGCGCTGAGCGCGTCGATATCCAGGTTGTTGTAGCCCACACCGACGTTGGCGATCGCGCGCAGTCGCGGCGCGTTGGCGATCTCGGCCGCGCCGATGCGTTCGTTGAGGGTGATCAGCGCGCCATCGACGCCAGCCAACTGCTCGGCCAGCCCCTGCGGCGTATAGCGGGTGACGTCGCCGGTCATGGTCAGGTCGAAATGCTGCCCGAGCTGCGCGACGACATCGTCGAACAGGGGCTGGCTGACCCAGACCTTGGGGCGCGGGTCAGCCATCGATCGTGCCCGGGATGCGCGGGGTGATCTCGCCGACATCGCCGCACTGGGCGCGATGCCGCAGCGCCTGGTCCATCAGCACCAGTGCCATCATCGCCTCGGCGATCGGCGTGGCGCGGATGCCGACGCAGGGGTCGTGGCGACCGGTGGTGATCACCTCGACCGAGGCACCGCTGGCGTCCACCGTGGCACCGGGCAGGCGCAGGCTGGAGGTCGGCTTGAGCACGATCGAGGCGGTGACCTGCTGGCCGGTGGAAATGCCACCGAGGATGCCGCCGGCATGGTTGCTGGCAAAGCCCTGCGGGGTGAGCAGGTCACGGTGCTCGGTGCCCTTCTGCGCGGCGCTGGCAAAGCCGTCGCCGATCTCCACGCCCTTGACCGCGTTGATGCTCATCAGCGCGGCCGCCAGATCGCCATCGAGCTTGCCGTAGATCGGCTCGCCCCAGCCCGGCGGCACGCCGTCAGCCACCACGTTGACGCGCGCGCCGACCGAATCACCGGACTTGCGCAGCGCATCCATGTAGCTTTCCAGCGCCGGCACCTGATCGGCGACCGGCCAGAAGAACGGGTTGTCTTCCACCACCGACCAGTCGAAGCCGGTCGGGGTGATCTCGCCCAGCTGCGAGAGATAGCCACGCACCGTGACGCCATGGCGCTGCAGCAGCCACTTCTTGGCGATGACGCCGGCAGCGACGCGCATGGTGGTTTCGCGCGCGGACGAACGACCGCCACCGCGCGGATCGCGGATGCCGTACTTCTGCCAGTAGCTGTAGTCGGCATGGCCCGGACGGAACTGCTGGGCGATGTTGGTGTAATCCTTGCTGCGCTGGTCGGTGTTGCGGATCAGCAGGCCGATCGGGGTGCCGGTGGTACGGCCTTCGTACACCCCGGACAGGATCTCGATCTCATCGGCTTCGCGCCGCGCGGAGGTGTGCCGGCTCTTGCCGGTGGCCCGCCGCTGCAGGTCGTGGGCAAATTCGTCGGCGCTGATCTCCAGCCCCGGCGGACAGCCGTCCACCACGCAGCCGATCGCCGGACCGTGCGATTCGCCGAAGGTGGTGACGGTCAGCAGTTTGCCGAAGCTGTTGGAACTCACGGCCGCTGCGCTGCCAGTTCGGTGATGCGGGCACTGTGCGCGATCAGTTCGCGGCACTCGACGGCGAAGATGCCCATCTGGCCGACCTTGAACTCGACCCAGCGGAAATCCACTTCCGGCAGCAGCTTGTACAGGTGCTGCTCGGACTCGCCCACTTCACAGATCAGCAGGCCATCCTCGCTCAGGTGCAGCGGGGCATCGCGCAGGATCTTCAGCACCAGGTCCAGGCCATCGTCGCCGGCACGCAGGCCCATTTCCGGCTCGTAGGAGTATTCCTGCGGCAGGGCATCGGTCTCGTCGTTGGTGACGTACGGGGGATTGGTGACGATCAGGTCGTAATGACGGCCGGTCAGGCCGTTGAACAGGTCGGACTTGAGCAGGGTGACGTTCGGCGTCTGCAGCCGTTCCTTGTTCTCTTCGGCCAGCGACAGGGCCTCGTCGCTGAGGTCCACACCGTCCACTTCCCAGTTCGGGTAGTAGTGGCCCATGGCGATGGCGATGCAGCCCGAGCCGGTGCACAGGTCGAGGGCGCGATGGACATCGCGGCCGGCCAGCCACGGCTCGAAGCCGCACTCGATCAGTTCGGCGATCGGCGAGCGCGGCACCAGGGCGCGCGCGTCGCTCTTGAAGCTCAGGCCGGCGAACCAGGCCTCACCGGTCAGGTAGGCGGCCGGGATGCGCTCGTCGATACGGCGCTGGAACAGCTCCAGCACGCGGACCTTTTCGTCCTGCAGCAGGCGCGCCTGGCCATAGGCCGGGCCAAGGTCATGCGGCAGGTGCAGGCTGTGCAGGACCAGCTGGGTGGCTTCGTCCAGGGCGTTGTCGTAGCTGTGCCCGAAGGTCAGCCCGGCGGCGTTGAAACGGCTGGTGCCGTAGCGGATCAGGTCGATGATCGTGTGGAGTTCGGCGGCCGTTTCGGCAGTCATGGCGGGGCAACAGACAAAGTGGCCCTCGATTATAGGCGCTGGGGCGGGCCGGGGCATCCGTTGCAGTCGAAACGGGTGCGGCTGCCGCATGGGACGCCATCGCCCGCATCCCTCTATCATGGTGGCCACTTCCGGGACGGGGCCCTTATGTTCAATCGCAATGTCGGCATCATCCTGCTGATCGCCCTGGCCGCCGGGCTGGGCCTGGTCGTGGCCCAGAAGGTCTTCGCGCCCAAGCCGGGCGGTGAACGACCGGCCACGGAATCGATCACGTTCTACCCGCAGCCGCGCCCGCTGCCCGATTTCAACCTCGGCCAGTCCGACGGCACCCGCCTGATCCCCGGCGAGCTGAAGGGCCATTGGACCCTGGTGTTCCTCGGCTTCACCTTCTGCCCGGACGTCTGCCCGACCACGCTGGCCGATCTGGCCCAGGCCCAGAAGCAGTGGGAAGCCCTGCCTGAAACACTGCGCCCGCGGCTGGTCTTCATTTCGGTCGATCCCGAGCGCGACACCCCGGCGCGGCTGGGCGAGTACGTCCACGCCTTCCACAAGGACACGCTGGCGGCCACGGCGGATGTGCCCTCGCTGGAGCGCTTCGCCACCTCGCTGGGCTTCGTGTTCCAGAAGGTGCCCGGCAAGCATTTCGATGAAAACCCCGAGGACTACACCCTCGAGCACTCGGCCAGCCTGGCCGTGCTGGACCCGGAAGGCCGCCTGGCCGGCCTGATCCGCCCTCCTTTCCAAGCGCAGGCCATCGCCCGCGACCTGCAACTGCTGACCGAGAAATCCGCCCCATGAGTTTGATGACCACGCTGAGCTACGCCCTGCCCCACCGCCTGCTGTCGTCCATGGCGCGCAGACTGGCGTACTCGAGCAACCCGCGGATCTCGCGCTGGCTGATCGATACCGTGACCGCCAAGTTCGGCGTGAACCTGGCCGAAGCCGCCAACCCGGACCCGCGCAGCTACCGCACCTTCAATCAGTTCTTCACCCGTGCGTTGAAGCCGGGCGCGCGCGTGGCCGATGCCGATCCGCGCACGCTGGTCATGCCGGCCGACGGCCGGATCAGCCAGCTGGGCACGATCGAGGACGGGCGCATCTTCCAGGCCAAGGGGCAGTCCTTCACCGCCGCCGAACTGCTGGGCGATGCCAAGGATGCGGAAGTCTTCCACCACGGCCTGTTCGCCACGGTGTATCTCTCGCCGAAGGATTACCACCGCGTGCACATGCCGTGGACCGGCACGCTGCGCGAGACGGTGCATGTGCCGGGTCGGTTGTTCAGTGTCGGGCCGGCGGCGGTGAACAAGGTGCCCGGGCTGTTCGCCCGCAACGAGCGCCTGGTCTGCCACTTCGATACCGATTTCGGCCCGATGGTCTCGGTGATGGTCGGCGCATTGCTGGTCTCCGGCGTGGAGACGGTGTGGGGCGGCGAGGAGATCCCGGCCTACGGCGATACCATCACCCGCAAGGATTACCGCGGCAAGGGCATCACCCTGGAGCGCTTTGCGGAGATGGCGCGCTTCAATTACGGCTCGACCGTGATCGTGCTGCTGCCGCCAGGCGTGGCCGAGTTCGCGCCGCATCTGGACGCCGAGCATGCGGTGCAGTTGGGGCAGGCGCTGGCCACCCTGAAGTGACGGTAGGGCCGGCACATGGCCGGCACTACCCGGGCTCACGCCCATAAAAAAACGCCCTGGGAAACCGGGGCGTTTTTTTGTGTGCGATGTTCCGCTCGATCAGACCTCGACCGGGCCGACGTCCATGCCGTCGTAGTCTTCCACGCCGTTCGCTTCGGCCAGGGCCTGCAGCTCGTGGTTGCGGGCATCCAGCGAGGCTTCGGTGTGCACCTCGGCGCGCTCCACGTGCAGCACGTGGTACGGGGCTTCGCCCTCTTCCAGATCCGGTTCGAACACTTCCACCAGGGTGTACCCCAGTTCGACCAGCTTCTCGCCCAGGCCGTGCAGCGGCTCCGGGGTGGTGTTGACGAAGAAGTAGCCCCACAGCATCGGGCCGTTGAGGTCCCAATCGGTGTTTTCACGGATGTTGGCGAACATCTCGTTGATTGCGGTGATATCCATCTTGCTGTCCTGTATGCGTGTTGCGGTGAGCGCCGGCACGTGGCCGACGCTGCGATGGATGTGCTGGGCCGGGCGGCCGCAGGCGTGATGCCGGCGAGCCTACCCGGTTATGGCTTACTTGTCGCAGCCCTGCAGTTTGATGCTCTGGCCCTGCCTGAGCGAATAGGCCGGGGCCTTGAGGCCGTTGGCCCGCGCCAACGTGGGCACGTCGCACTGGAACCTGGCGGCGATCTTGCCCAGGGTCTCGCCCTTGCCGACCTTGTAGCTGCGCGCCGGCTTGGCCTTGGGCTTGGCGGCCGGGACCGCCACCGGGGCGGCCGGGGTCACCGCTGGCATCGCCTGGGCCTGGGCGACCGGCACCACGCTGCCGACCGCCACGTTGCCGGTGTAGCTCACCGCCGTGGGGCGAACGATCGCCGCATTGAGGTCGGCGGTGATCAGGGTGCGGGCCAGATCGGCACGCGGGCCGCTGACACAGAAGCGGTTGTACAGCCCGGCGATGCGGGTGGTCGCGTTGATGGTGGTGCCGGCCGGAATCCAGCCGTCGGCCTCATAGCGCGGGTTGAGGTTGCGCAGCGCGCGCATGTAGCCGTCGCGGGTGCCGGTGCTGCCCAGGCAGATGGTCAGTTCATAGATCGTGGTCGACTTGGCCAGGCGGATGGTGGCCGGCTGTGCGCTGATCTTCGGGAACTCCACGCCGTACTGCTGCGGGTGCAGATAGATCCAGGCCGCGGCGATCACCATCGGCACGTAGTCCTTGGTCTCGCCCGGGAACTGGTTGTAGACGCTGTCGGTCCAGAAGCTCTGGCCCGGATACTGGCGGAACACCCGGATGGCACGGCCCTCACCGCCGTTGTAACCGGCCAGCGACAGCTCGACGCTGTTGTTGAGCTCGCGCATGCGCTCGTTGAGGTAGGTGGCGCTGGCCTCGGCCGCGCTGCGCGCATCGAAGCGGGTGTCGAAGCCGGTGCCATCCGGGCCCAGGCCGAAACGACGGCCGGTGGCCGGCATGAACTGCATCAACCCCGCCGCGCCCGCACGCGAGGACGCATGCACCCGCCCGTTGGATTCCTTGGCCATGATGCCGAACAGCAACGCTTCGGGCAGGCCACGCTTTTCCCACTCCGGCCACATCACCGCCCGCAGGTTCTGGTAGTTCTCGTAGCTGGTGAGCAGCGCCGGGCGCATGTCGGTCAGCCAGCGGCGGATGCCCGCCTGCACGGCCGGGTTGTACTCGACCATGGTGTCGAAGGCGTGGCGCTTGTCATTGAGCAGCGCTGCGGCGCGGGCAGCTTCGGGCACGTCGGCAGCCAGCGGGCCGACATGGTCCGGGTCGGCCTCCAGCAGGGTGCCGTCGGCGATGACGGTGCCGTCCTCCCTGTCCTGCTGGCTGTCGGCGTTGCTCTTGAGCAGGCGCTTGTAGGTCGGCAGCAGGTTGCTGACCTGGCAGCCCTTCTGGGCCACGCAGGCGCTGATCACATCCTCCATGTCCTCCAGCGCGGCATCGGCCTCGTTGGTGCCTTTCGGGTCGGCATTGTTCACCAGCACCAGCGCCGCGTTGTAGCGCTTCTCGGCGGCTGTCATGCGCTGATCGAGCGCCTCCACCTTGGCCTTGTCGCGGGCGGAGACGCGCTGGGCATGGGCCTCGGGGACGAACGACAGCATCGCGGCGACCGCCAGCAACGGCCAACCACGGACAAGCAAGACAGGAACGGGCATTTTTGGCACTGTGTGCGAACGATGGGGCAGAGTAGCCGTGCCGCTTGCATCGGGGCAACCCGTCTGCCGGCCGGTCAGTGCCGACGTTTAGAATCCCGCCTATTCACACTGCGAGTTGACCATGGATCCGATTCTGCTCGGCAAAGGCATCACCGACGATATCCCCGTCACCCTGTTGCCGCGGCTGGGCAACCGGCACGGCCTGGTGGCCGGCGCGACCGGTACCGGCAAGACCGTCACCCTGATGACGCTGGCCGAAGGCTTCTCGCGGATCGGCGTGCCGGTGTTCCTGGCTGATGTGAAGGGTGACGTGTCCGGCCTCGCCGTAGCCGGTGCCGGGACGGATGCGCTGCTGCAGCGCGCGAAGGACCTGGGCGTGGCCGACTACGCGCCCGCCGCCAGCCCCACCATTTTCTGGGACCTGTACGGCAAGCTCGGCCACCCGGTGCGCACCACGGTGAGCGAGATGGGCCCGACCCTGCTGGCCCGCATCCTGGAGCTCAACGACACCCAGGCCGGCGTGCTGGACATCGTGTTCAAGCTCGCCGACGACCGCGGCCTGCTGCTGCTCGACCTGGATGACCTGCGCGCCCTGCTCGGCCTGGTCGCCGAAGAGCGCAAGGACATCTCCACCGAATACGGGCTGGTCAGCGCGCAGACGGTGGCGGCCATCCAGCGTTCGCTGCTGCGCCTGTCGCAGGACGGCGGCGAGGCCTTCTTCGGCGAGCCTGCGCTGGAGCTGGCCGACATCATGCGCGTCAACCACGACGGCCGCGGCGTGATCGGCATCCTCGCCGCCGACCAGCTGGTACTGAAACCGCGGCTGTACTCGACCTTCCTGCTGTGGCTGCTCTCGGAGCTGTTCGAAACACTGCCGGAAGTGGGCGATCTGGAGAAGCCCAAGCTGGTCTTCATCTTCGATGAAGCGCATCTGCTCTTCGATGACGCACCGCCCGCGTTGGCGCAGCGCATCGAGCAGGTGGTCCGGCTGATCCGTTCCAAGGGCGTGGGCGTGTATTTCTGCTCGCAGTTCCCCGATGACGTGCCGGCCAACATTCTTGGCCAGCTCGGCAACCGCGTGCAGCACGCGCTGCGTGCGTTCACCCCGCGCGACCAGAAGGCGGTGAAGGTCGCCGCCGAAACCTTCGTGCCCAATCCGAAACTGGACGTGGCTGCCACGCTGGCCAAGCTGGGTACCGGCGAGGCGCTGGTCTCCACACTGCAGGACAAGGGCATCCCCTCCCCCGTGCAGCAGACCCAGATCGCACCGCCGCGCTGCCGGATGGGTGCGATCAGCGAGGCCGAACGTGCGCAGGTGCGCGCCGGCAGCCCGGTCGGCACCCGCTACGACACCGCGATCAATCGCGAATCGGCGGCGGAACGGCTGGCGCAGCGCGCGCAGCAGGCGGTCGAGCAGGCCGATGCGCCCAAGGCCCGCACCCGCCAGCAGGATGAGGCGCAGGAAGGCGGCTTCGGCCAGTCGATCAAGGATGCGATCTTCGGCACCAAGCGCCGCCAGGGCATGATCGAAACCATGGCCAAGCAGACCACGCGCACCGTCGGCACCAAGCTGGGCAACCAGATCGTGCGCGGCCTGCTGGGCGGTATTTTCGGCGGAAAGCGCTGATACTCCGTGTCGCGCCGCATGGCGCGGCACCTTTTGACGAGCACAAGCAGACCTGATGTCGCGTTGGCGTCCCCCCGCGGAAAAAAGCACGGCCCTGATCACCGCACAGGGCCACCAGCGGCTGAAGACCGAACTGGATGAACTGTGGCGGCACAAGCGCCCGGAGGTGGTGAAGGCGCTGGCCGCCGCCGCCGCGGAAGGCGACCGCTCCGAGAATGCCGAATACACCTACCGCAAGAAGCAGCTGGGTGAGATCGACCGGCGCGTGCGTTACCTGACCAAGCGACTGGAGGCGCTGCGCATCGTCGATACGGCGCCGACCGATCCGAACGCCGTGTTCTTCGGCGCGACGGTCGAGCTGGAGAACGTCGACTCGGGCGATATCCACGTGTACCGCATCGTTGGTCCGGACGAGACCGACGCCGGTGCCGGCTGGATCAGCATCGATTCGCCCTTGGCCCGCGCATTGCTGAAGAAGCGCGTGGACGATGAGTTCGAAGTGGAACTGCCCAGTGGCCGCCATGGGTTTGCGATCCTGTCGGTGGCGTATCCCGGCTGACGGCAAGTGCATCGACGCGTGGCGTGGATCTACCGGGGATGTTGGAAACCACCGGGAGTAGTGCCACGCCCTACGTGAAATGCGCGCACATCATCACTGCAGCCGCCGAATCACCCCAGCGCTGTGGGATACACGCGCCCCGGGCGCAACGGGCGGAAGTAGTCGGCCTGCGCATAGAAGGCCGCCGCCTGCCGCGCGTGCCACCCGGGAATCCCCGCCAACGGCAACGGACGCAGCTCCAACGGATCACCAAGCCGCTCACCGTCCGCGATGGCCTGCGCCACCGCCGCGACCGCACTGGCATCGTCATCACTCGGTACCACCACGCACTTGCCGACCAGCAGGCGGTCCGGCAGCAGGGCCTGCTCCAGCAGCGCATGCCCGATCACCGCCGCGACGGCGATATCACCGTTGCGCCAGTGCCCTGCTCCGTCCACGAACAGCGCCGGCCAGTCGTGCCGGTCCCATGCGCCCAGCAGCGCAGGGTCGCGCACCCGCACGATCACGCCTGTTTCGTCGAACTGGGTCAGTGCAGCCTGCGCACGGTTGCGTTGCCCCGGCGCCATCGCCGCGATGTGCCGGCATTGCTGCTGGTTGAGCGCGCGCTTGATGGCAGGGTAACGCGCCCAGATCAGGGCGTTGAACAGGTCATGCCAGTTGTCCGCACGCGTGGCGATCCGGCCGCGCCCGGCGATGCGCGTTTCATAGTGCAGGCCGTCGGCCAGCAACGCCTCGTCCTGCTCGGCCAGATGCTTGTCTGGCAACGCGAGGCGCGCATCGAGTGCTGCGATGGTGGGCCAGTCGGATGCGCCCATCAGATCCTGGAACTCGCGCAGCCCGGCATAGATCGGCTGTGCGAAGCAGGCCGCATCCACCGCGTTGCGCGGTGGTGCGATGAAGCGGCGTCGACCGCCAGTATCGGCAGCCGACGCCGATACGATCACAGCACGTGCAGATCGAACGGCTTGCGCGCTTCGGCGGCGAGGATCGCGTCACCGAACAGATCGTGGTCGTCGCTCTCGGTGATCTCCACATCGACGAACTGACCCACGCGCAGCTTGGCTTCTTCCGCGTTCTGGATATGCACCAGACCGTCGATCTCCGGTGCATCGGCCTTGGAACGGGCCACCGCGATGCCGTCTTCGATGGCATCGACCAGGCACTGCTGCACGGTGCCGATCTTGGCTTCCAGGCGCGCGGCGGAAATCTCCGCCTGGCGCTCCATGAAGCGGGCCAGGCGCTCCTGCTTCACTTCTTCGGGCACCGCACCGGGCAGATCGTTGGCGGTCGCGCCGGTGACCGGCGAGTAAGCGAACGCACCGACGCGGTCCAGCTGCGCCTCGTCCAGGAAGCTCAGCAGCTCCTCGAACTCGGCATCGGTCTCGCCGGGGAAGCCGACGATGAAGGTCGAGCGCACCGTGATGTCCGGGCACAGCTGGCGCCAGCGCTGCACGCGCTCGAGCGTCTTGTCGACCGCGCCCGGGCGCTTCATCAGCTTGAGGATGCGCGGGCTGGCATGCTGGAACGGGATATCCAGGTACGGCAGGATCCGGTTCTCGGCCATCAGCGGCACGATCTCGTCCACGTGCGGGTACGGGTAGACGTAATGCATGCGGGTCCACGCATCCAGCTCGGAGAGGCCTTCGCACAGCGCCTTCAGGCGGGTCTGGTAGGCCTTGTCACGCCACATGCGCTCGGCGTACTTCACGTCCACGCCATAGGCCGAGGTGTCCTGGGACACCACCAGCAGTTCCTTGACGCCACCACGCACCAGCCGCTCGGCTTCGCGCAGCACCTCATCCACCGGGCGCGAGACCAGCTTGCCGCGCATCGAGGGGATGATGCAGAAGCTGCACTTGTGGTTGCAGCCTTCGGAAATCTTCAGGTACGCGTAATGGCGCGGGGTCAGCTTGATGCCGTAATCGGGCACCAGATCCACGAAGGGATCGTGCTTGGGCGGCAGCGCGGCGTGCACGGCCTCCATCACGCTCATGTAGTCCTGCGGACCGGACACCGCCAACACGTTCGGGTAGGCCTCGCGGATCTGCTCCGGGCGTTTGCCCAGGCAACCGGTGACGATCACCTTGCCGTTGGCGTTCATCGCCTCGCCGATCGCATCCAGCGACTCGGTCACGGCCGAATCGATGAAGCCGCAGGTGTTGACCACCACCACGTCGGCCGAGTCATAAGAGGGAACGATGTCGTAGCCCTCGGACCGCAGCTGGGTCAGGATGCGCTCGGAATCGACAAGGGCCTTCGGGCAGCCAAGGCTGACGAAGCCGACTTTGGGGTTCAGCTGGGACATGGATCGCAAGGACTCTGGGGGCCTGGGCCCATGCCGGAATGGCGTGGGGACCTGGGGCCGGAAACGGCGGCAAGTATACCGGCGTTCAGCCCGCGCCCCTGAACCGGATCGGGTCGATCCCGCCAGATACCGCATGCCCGCTGACATCACGCTAACCCGCGCGGGGCCGATAATGAATGCCTGAACCAACGGAGTCTCACACCATGGGTGAGTGGATCACGCTCGATACGCATTACGGACCGGTCCGCGCCTGGCAGGCAACGCCGGCAGGCAAACCGCGCGGGGGCCTGGTGGTGATCCAGGAGATTTTCGGCGCCAACCCGCACATCCGCGCGGTGGCCGACGACTATGCCGCCAAGGGCTATGCGGTGCTGGCCCCCTCGTTCTTCGACCTGGCCGACTCGGCCCCGGACGGGACCGAACCGCCGGAACTGCCTTACGACAGTGAAGGCGTGGCCGCCGGCCTGCAGATGGTGGACGAACTCGGGGTGGAAAAAGCGCTGGAGATCGTCCGGGCCGCCGCGTCGCGGCTGGCACCGGCTGGCAAGGTCGGCACGGTGGGCTACTGCTGGGGCGGCAGCATCGCCCTGCTCTCCGCGCTGCGCCTGGGCCTGCCCTCAGTCAGCTATTACGGCGCCCGCAATGTGAAGTACCTGGACGAAGCGCCCAAGGCGCCGGTCATGTTCCACTTCGGCGCCCAGGACAAGAGCATCCCGCCTGAAGCGATCAAGGCCCACCGCGAGAAGCTGCCGCAGATGGCCACGTTCGTCTACCCGGCCGATCATGCCTTCAACCGCAGCGTCGGACATGCGTATGATCCAGACAGCGCCCACCTGGCGCTGGAACGCACCCTGGACTTCTTTGCGGAGCATCTTGGATGAGCGAGTTCGAACTGGATTCACGCCTGGCCACCGACAGCGTACTGGTAGCAGAAGGGCCGTTATCGCAAGTGCGATTGATGAACGATGAAAGGTATCCCTGGCTGATCCTGGTCCCACGCCTGAGTGGCGTGACCGAATGGATCGACCTGGATGGCGAGCAGCAGGACAAGCTGCGGACCGAGTTGAACCGGGCGTGCAAGGCGCTCAAGGGCACCGATGGGGTCGAGAAGATCAACATCGGCTCGCTGGGCAACATCGTGCGCCAGCTGCATTTCCATGTGATCGGGCGCCATGTCGGCGATCCGGCATGGCCGGGCCCGGTCTGGGGCCAGGGGCAGGCACACCGTTTTGACCCAGAGGTGCTGGCCGAGCGTGTCGCACTCTGGAAGGAACGGCTAGGATATTCGCCCCAGCCCTAGCGGACCCTGCCCCTGATGCGTTCCAACCTTGTCGCCGCCATCGTCCTGATCCTTGTCGGCCTGTTCCTGCTGGCCAGCAATCTGGGCTGGACCAACATGAACATGGGAAAGCTGATCCTCACCTGGTGGCCGGTCGTGCTGGTGGCGGTTGGCATCGGCCTGCTGTTCGGCCGAGGCAAGTAGAGCGGACCGTTGGTCCGCTGCTTTTCGGCCCGCTGCTTTTGGGCCCGCTGCTTTTCGGTCCGCTGCTTTTCGGTCCGCTGCTTTTGGTCACCACGCCGCACGTCGGACCAAGCCACAAAAAAAGCGCGGAGTACTCCGCGCTTTTTTTGTGGTCGCCCCTTGATGGGTAACGGTAACCGCAGAAGCAGCCGACCAACGGTCGGCTCTACCAGGCGCGGACGCGGCAGCACGCCCGGGGATCGATCAGGTGCGCCGCGCCACCCGCGTGATCATCAGGTCCGCGGCAGGGTCACGCCGGTCTGGCCCTGGTACTTGCCACCGCGGTCCTTGTAGGACGTCTCGCAGATATCGTCCTTGTCGGCCTGGAAGAACAGCATCTGCGCCACGCCTTCATTGGCGTAGATGCGCGCCGGCAGCGGCGTGGTATTGCTGAATTCCAGGGTCACATGCCCTTCCCACTCCGGCTCCAGCGGGGTCACGTTGACGATGATGCCGCAGCGCGCGTAGGTGCTTTTGCCCAGGCACACCACGAGCGTGTCGCGCGGGATGCGGAAGTACTCCACGGTGCGCGCCAGCGCGAAGCTGTTGGGCGGGATGATGCACTCATCACCCACGATGTCCACGAAGCTGCCCGGATCGAAGTGCTTCGGGTCCACGATGGTGGAGTTGATATTGGTGAACACCTTGAACTCGCGCGAGCAACGGACGTCGTAGCCGTAGCTGGAGGTGCCGTAGCTGACGATGCGCTGGCCGTTGGCCTGCTTGACCTGGCCAGCTTCGAACGGCTCGATCATGCCGTGCTGCTCGGCCATCTGACGGATCCAGCGGTCACTCTTGATGCTCATGTTCGATCCTGGCTGGGAACAATTGGACAGACGCCCGGGCCAGCGATTCTACAGCGACCTGTGATGCTCGCCTACGCGCTTCAGCGTGACCGGGAAAGGCGCGAATCAGCCCAACCACGCTCACTCTAAAGTGAGACATATAACTTCTGATTATCTCATTTTTACAGAATGGTTGCGCCGCGAAGAACTGTTCATTATGGTTTCATTAAGCCTGAACACTCGATTCAGGTAGGGATATTCAGTCACCGTAAAGCATCACGCAAAGGAATCTGATGAAACACACCATCCATGGACGCAAGTTCGCCCGTACCGCACTCGCCTTGATGTTGAGCGCATGCATCGGCACCTCTTTCGCACAAAGCACCTCCGGCAACATCAACGGCAGCGCTACGGCGGAGAAGGTTCAGGTCAAGAGCCTGGCCTCCGGTGCCACCCGCGAAGTCACCGTCGGAACCGACGGCCGCTTCAGCTTCTCGCAGTTGCCCATCGGCACTTATGAGGTCACCACCTTCAGTGGCGGCAGTGCGGTGAACACCACGCGCGTCAATGTCGTCGCCGGCCAGTCGACCACTGCCAGCTTCGCCTCGGCATCCAGCGGCGCCACCTCCCTCGACACGGTCAATGTGCGCGCGCTCGGCGCGGCCAATGCCATCGATCTCGGTAGCGTGGAATCGCGCACCACCTTTACCGCCGACCAGCTCAATTCCCTCCCCGTGGGACGCGATATCACGAGCGTTTCGCTGCTCACCCCCGGGACCGTTGCATCAAGTGGATATTTCGGCCCGGCATCGTTCGGCGGCGCCTCGGCCGCAGAGAACAGCTACTACGTCAACGGCTTCAATGTCACCAATCTGTACGACAGCCTGTCGTTCTCCGAGATCCCCTACCAGGCCATCGACCAGCTGGACGTGCAGACCGGCGGTTACGGCGCGCAGTACGGCTTCTCCACCGGCGGCGTGACCAGCGTCAACGTCAAGCGCGGCACCAACGAATGGAAGGGTGGCTTCAGCTGGACCGGCGCCCCGGATTCGCTGCGCGAGAGCGCGCCCGATACGTACTACGACGATGGCTCGCTCTTCCGTTCCTATGATCGCAACAGCAGCAGCTCCAACGTCTACAGCGTCTGGGCCGGTGGCCCGCTGATCGAAGACAAGCTGTTCGTGTTTGCGATGGGCCAGTTCAGCAACTCCAAGATCGGCAATTACGGCAACCGCGGCTCGCAGTACACCACCAATGGCCGTCCGCCCTCCGCTACCGCATTGTCCACGTCGGCCTACGACTATGAGTCCAAGACCCCGTACTGGCTGTTGAAGCTGGACTGGTACCTCAACGACAGCAACCACCTCGAGTACACCGGTTTCGACAACAGCCGCCGCTACAATTACGACTACTACAACGCTGCCTATGATGATGCCAGCAGTGGTGGCGAACCGGCAAAGACCAGCGCCCTCGGCGCGCTGATCGGCAAGTCCGGCGGCCAGACCGACGTCTTCAAGTGGACCAGCTACCTGACCGACAACCTGACTGCATCGCTGCAGTACGGCCAGATGCGCAACCGCAGCTCGGAGCACACGATCAGCCCCGACGGTGTGATGAGCACCTACGACGGCGACATCAACAGCCCGCAGGGCAGCTGCCCCTACGTTCTGGACTACCGGTCCGAGACCGGCGGGACCGGTCGCCAGATCGGCTGCGCCGTGGCCAGCACCGTCGGCATCTTCGGCGGCCGCAACGAGCGCAAAGGCACCCGCCTGGATCTCGACTGGCAGCTGGGCGACCACAAGATCGGCTTCGGCTACAGCGACGAAAAATGGACCTCCGTGCAGGGCACGTCCTACTCCGGCGGGGCCTTGTGGTATCTGGAAGATGACTATGCCGAGCGGGTGAACTTCCGCAACGGTGGCTCCATCGAGATCAAGCAGCAGTCGTGGTACCTGCAGGACAACTGGCAGATCACACCGAACTTGATGCTGTATGCGGGCATCCGCAATGACTCGTTCGACAACAAAAACTCGGACGGCATCTCCTTCGTCAAGCAGGATGACATCTGGCAGCCGCGTGCAGGCTTCTCCTGGGATATCCTGGGCGACGGTCGCAGCAAGCTGTTCGCCTCGGTTGGCCGGTACTCGCTGCCGATCGCCGCCAACGTCGCGCTGCGCGCAGCCAGTGCCTCGTACTATCTGGACGAGTATTTCACCTACAGCGGCATCAATCCGAACGGCTCGCCGATCGTCACCGGCAGCTTCGAGGACGGTGCGTATGACGCAGTGATCAACGGCGAAAGCGGTGCTACGCCTGATCCGCGCGCGGTCGCGTCGCGGGGCTTGAAGCCGTACACCCAGGACGAAGTCATCCTGGGCTACCAGCAGCAGATCAATTCGTCGGTCGACTTCTTCAACGACTGGACCGTGGGCATCAAGGCCACCTACCGTCGCATCAACAATGCGATCGATGACACCTGCGATTCGCGTTCGCTCTACAACGCAGCGGTTGCCGCCGGCTATGACCTGTCCAACTGGTCCGACCCGTGGACCGTGCCGGAAGGCCTGCCGGGCTGCTGGATCTACAATCCCGGCAGCGACCTGAACGTTACCCTGGATGTCGACGGCGATGGCACGGTGGAAGAGATCAATGTGCCGGGCGATACGCTGGGCCCGAAGGCCAAGCGCACCTACAAGGCCGTCACCCTGAGCGCGGACAAGCAGACCGAGCGCTGGTACGCCAGCCTCTCCTACACCTGGTCCAAGCTGGAGGGCAACTACGAAGGTCTGGTCAAGAGCACCAACGGCCAGGATGACACCGGCACGACCTCGGACTTCGACTTTGCCGAGATCATGTACGGCGCCGACGGCTACCTGTTCAACGACCACCGCCACAGCTTCAAGCTCTTCGGCGGCTTCAAGTTCACCGACGAGTGGTCGGTCGGCGTCAACGTGCTGGCCCAGTCCGGCGCACCGAAAAGCTGCCTCGGTGGCGGCTGGGGCAGCTTCGACACCGAGTACGGTTATACCGGCGTGTTCCACACCTGCGAACAGGGTACCGACGAGATCTCCAAGGTGGGCAGCGCTGGCCGCACGCCGTGGCAGTTCACCGTCAGCCCGAACATCACCTACACGCCCAACTGGCTGGAAGGGCTGAGCATGCAGGTCTCGGTGATCAACGCCTTCAACAACATCAAGCCGGTCCAGGTGTACGAAACCCAGTACGGCCGCCCGAGCTCGGCACCGACCATCCGGACCTACTACAACTACAACACGCCGAAGTACTTCAACGATCCGCGCTATGTCCGGTTCCAGGTGCAGTACGACTGGTAAGCCGAAAACCCGCGTTGCTTTCTCTCTTGACCGCCGGCCTCGTGCCGGCGGTTTTTTCTGCAGGGAACAAAAGCCTTACAGCAACGAGGACAGGATCGGGATGGCTGCCCGCGGCCGCTTGGCCACTTCCTCGATCAACCGCTCGGCCGCGCGCAGGTAGGCCTGGGCCGCAGAAGACGCCGGCGCGGCAGCAGTGATCGGCGTACCGGCATCGCCCTGCTCGCGGATACCGATCTCCAGCGGCAGCGACCCCAGCAGCGGCACCCCGTACTGGGCGGCCATGCGCTCGCCACCGCCCTCGCCGAACAGATGCTCGACCTGGCCGCACTTGCTGCAGGTATGCACGGCCATGTTCTCGACGATGCCCAGCACCGGCACCTCCACCTTCTCGAACATCTTCAGCGCCTTTTTCGCGTCCAGCGTGGCGATGTCCTGCGGCGTGGTGACGATCACCGCGCCGGCCAGCGGAATCTTCTGGGTCAGGGTGAGCTGGATGTCGCCGGTGCCCGGCGGCAGATCGATCAGCAGGTAATCCAGGTCGTCCCACAGCGTGTCATTGAAGAACTGCGTCATCGCCGAGGTGGCCATCGGCCCGCGCCAGATCATCGGCGTCTCGTCCTCGATCAGGTAACCGATCGACATGGTCTCCACCCCGAACGCGCGCATCGGCTCGATCGACTTGTTGTCCGGGCTTTCCGGACGGCCACTCAGACCGAGCATGGCGGGCACGCTGGGGCCGTAGATATCGGCATCCAGCAGGCCCACGCGCGCGCCGAGCGCGGCAAGTGCGACGGCCAGGTTGACCGCGGTGGTGGACTTGCCGACCCCGCCCTTGCCCGACCCCACTGCGATCACGTTGCGCACGCGCGGATGCGGCGACAACCCCTTCTGCACTTGGCTGGCGTGGGGACGACGCACTTGGCTGGCACTCACTGCGGGCACTCCGGGAACACAACAATTGGACGCAACACTATACAACCTTGACTGCACCTGACTGAAAATCCCGATTGCTACGAAACCATGCAATTTTCGTTAAGTTCATGTTACGGTCGAAACGCACTACGTTGAGCGTTTTCCGCGCGTTCCGGGAGGGAATCATTGGCGTCAGTGCTTTCTGTTTTGTTCTATGGACTATCAATGAATTACAGCACCACCGCACGTCGCAACACGCTCGCCGCTGCACTGTTCTCCGCCCTGATCGCCACCGCAGCCGCTCCGGCCATGGCACAGGATAAAGCCACGACGCTGGACAAAGTCACCGTCACCGGCTCGCTGATTCCGCAGACCGATATCGAAACCCAGACGCCGGTGATGTCCATCACCGCGCAGGACATCCAGACCCGCGGCTTCACCAGCGTGGCCGAAGTCCTCCAGCAGTCCTCGCTGACCACCGGCGGCCTCCAGGGCGGCCAGACCTCGGCGTCCTTCACCCAGGGCGCGGAAGCCTCGGGCATGTTCGGCCTGAACCCGGGTTACACCAAGTACCTGATCAACGGCCGTCCGATGATGTCGTATCCGGCGCTGTACAACGGCGGCGATACGTTCAACAACATCAGCGGCATTCCGATCGACATCGTCGAGCGCATTGAAGTCCTGCCGGGCGGCCAGTCGTCGCTGTACGGTTCGGACGCCATCGCCGGCGTGGTCAACATCATCCTCAAGGAACGCATGGACGGTGGCAGCATCTCCGTGCGCGGCGGCACCTACACCGAAGGTGGCGGCAACAGCGTTCGCTTCAGCGGCGCGCACGGTTTCAGCGCGTTCGATGACCGCTTCAACGCACTGGTCAACGTGCAGATCGAGTCGAGCAACCCGATCTGGGGCTACCAGCGCGACCTGACCCGCACCACCAATGCCAACGGCTACACCGCGCAGCTGCCGAGCAACGATTTCGCCGTCATCGACGCCGATACCAACCGCCTGTACATGATGGACCCGAACAACTGCGCCAACGTGGCCAGCCAGTTCGGTGGCACCACCGTGCTGGGCACCCGCCCGACCGGCCAGTCGTGCGGCACCTACTTCGGCGCCGGCTACAAGACGCTCAAGAACGGCAAGGACAGCGGCCAGTTCTATTCGGCGATGACCTTCGACGTCAACGACAATCTGCAGCTGTTCGCCGACGTGCTGTACAGCAAGGAAAAGACCGAGTACACCTCCGGTTCGAGCTACCTGTGGTGGGGCACCAAGAGCGGCATGGGCGGCTTCTACGACCAGTCCTCGGGCAAGGTGGTGAACCTGCAGCGCGCGTTCGCCCCGGAAGACATCGGTGGCCAGGGCTACAACGACGTCCTCAACAGTGACGAGAGCCGCTCCTACCAGGTGACCCTGGGCGCGAAGGGCATGGCCGGCAACTGGGACTACAGCGCCAGCTTCACCCGCGGTGAGTACAAGCTCACCGAAAACAAGTTCATGCGTTGGAAGGACCCGATCAACAACTACTTCGCCGAACACGTACTGGGCCCGCAGCTGGGCACCACGGCCGACGGCTGGGGCATCTACAACCCGAACTACGACGCGTTCTACTCGCCGATCTCGCCAGAAGATTTCGCCAGCTTCACCGGCTACGCGACCAACCGCAGCCGTACCTGGCAGAACCTGGGCCGCGTGCAGATCACCAACGGCTCGCTGTTCTCGCTGCCGGGCGGCGATGCCGGCTTCGCCGTGGTGGTTGAAGGTGGCAGCGAAGGCTGGGACTACTCCCCCGACCAGCGCCTGCTGGACGGCCAGGTGTGGGGCTCCTCGGCCGTGGCCGGCAATGGCCACCGCAGCAATTATGCGGTGACCTCCGAACTGCGCATGCCGGTGCTGGAGCAGGTCACGGTGACCGCTTCGGGTCGCTATGACGCGTTCAAGATCGCCGACAACACCGTCGACAAGGCTACCTACAGCCTGGGCCTGGAATACCGCCCGATCGACAGCCTGCTGTTCCGCGGCAAGTACGGCACTGCCTTCCGCGCACCGACCCTGTCCGATGCCTTCCAGGGCAAGAGCGGGTACTACGCGCCCAACTCGACCGACTACTACCGTTGCGGCACCCTGGGCTATGCACCGGGCAACACCGCCGACTGCCGTTACCACGACAACGTCTCGGTGTACTCCGAGCGCGCCGGCAACCCGGACCTGGAGCCGATCACGGCCGACGTCTGGAATGCAGGCGTGGTCTGGGCACCGATGGCGAACCTCTCCATCTCGGCCGACTACTACAACTGGAAGATCGAGAACGAAGTCGATACGGCCAGCACCGACCAGCTTCTGCTGGCCGAGTACTACTGCCGCAACGGCCTGCCCAACGGCTCTTCGGCCAGCTGCCAGAACGTGGCCGACTGGGTCGTGCGCGACGCCGCCGGCAACCTGAGCAGCCTGTACACCCCGAAGATGAACGTGGCTCGCCAGAACCTGCAGGCCGTGACGGTCGGCTTCAAGTATCTGCAGGACATCGGCCGCTTCGGCTCGCTGCAGTTCTCGGCCAACTACACCAACATGCTCAAGCGTGAAGTGCAGTCGCAGCCGGGTGAGGAGTTCCAGGATCTGCTGGGCAACCCGATCGCGATGTGGAACTACGACAACTTCGCCAAGGTCCGCAGCGATGCCTCCGTTGGCTGGTCGGTCGACAAGTTCACCACCACGCTGTACGCGAACTACATCGGCAAGACCCCGAACTACCTGGCCGGCATCAACGGCTATGACTACGTCCACCCGGCGTCGGGCAAGGCGGCAGGCAAGTGGGGCTCGTACACCACGTACAACCTGAGCGTGAACTATCGCGCCCAGGATGACCTGACGCTGTCGGTGATGGTCAACAACGTGTTCAACAAGATGCCCGACGGCCAGGCTTACAGCTACCTGGGCACCTCGGGTGCGCCGTACAACACCGGCCTGTACAACGCGTACGGCCGTGCCGTGTACGTCCAGGCCAAGTACGACTTCGGCAAGTAACCGCCGCAGGCCACACCGGCGACCGTGCAGGGCCCTGCCCTGCCGGTTCGCCATCCGGAGCGCCCCGAAAGGGGCGTTTCGCGTTTGTGGGGCTGCAACCGGCGTATTGCCCGTCCGCCGCCCTGAATGCAACGACATGCGCCGCCGCGAGAGAGGCATGAGCATGTCCGACTTTTTCATGGTGCGATGCGTCTATGGGACAAGCATATGCACACTGATCTCAGTTGTTAACGCTGGGCCATATTCAGCATCCACTCATTGACGAAACATAAATAAAATTTCATCTAGACCCAGGCACTTGTTTTTCAAAGCGTTTCAATTTCCGTCAATGCAAAGCAATTATCGGCGATGACCATTCAGCGTATTTCACGTTAAGCGCGTGTTACGTTCGCGGCACGCCGGTACCGACTGAACGCAGAATGAAACACCCAAGGACGGCCATGCAGGCCTGATACCGGATCGTTATTGCACGCAATCAAGAGGTCCCATGGAAGGGAAAGCCACGACATCACCACTACATGGGGTTGCACATGTCTCGCCAAGGTAATTCGATCTCGCGTCATCCGCTTGCCGCCGCCGTCCTCACCGGCCTGCTGCTCACCAGCGCCACCGTCTTCGCACAGGACAACGCCGCCACCAATCTCGACCGCGTCACCGTCACCGGGTCCTTGATCCCACAGACGGAGATCGAGAACCACACACCGGTGCTGACCGTCACCGCCGAGGACATCCAGACTCGCGGCTTCACCAGTATCTCCGAGGTGCTGCAGCAGTCTTCGCTGACCACCGGCGGCCTGCAGGGCGGCCAGACCGCCGCCTCCTTCACACAGGGTGCCGAAGCGGCCGGCATGTTCGGCCTGGACCCGGGCTACACCAAATACCTGATCAACGGCCGGCCGATGCTGCAGTACCCGGCGCTGTACAACGGCAGCGACGCGTTCAACAACCTCAGCGGCATTCCGATCGACATCGTCGAGCGCATCGAGATCCTGCCCGGCGGCCAGTCCTCGCTGTACGGCTCTGACGCCATCGCCGGCGTGGTCAACATCATCCTCAAGGAGCGCATGGATGGCGGCGTGCTCAATGTCCGCGGCGGCGCCACCACCGAAGGCGGCGGCAACAACATCCGCGTCAGCGGCGCCAGGGGCTTCAACAGCGCCGATGACCGCTTCAATGCACTGGTCAACGTGCAGTACGAAAAGAGCAACCCGATCTGGGGCTACCAGCGCGACCTGACCCGCACCAACAACCGCGTCGGCTACAGCGCGCAGGTGCCCGCCAACGATTTCCTGGTCTATCTGCCCGCCGACAACAACGCGTTCGTG
The DNA here is from genome assembly GCF_048957655.1 of Stenotrophomonas sp. AS1. NCBI lineage: Bacteria > Pseudomonadati > Pseudomonadota > Gammaproteobacteria > Lysobacterales > Lysobacteraceae > Stenotrophomonas > Stenotrophomonas sp. AS1. Next base: position 236,827 of record NZ_JARVXM010000003.1, read on the forward strand.
ATGATGGACCCGACCCGTTGCGCCAGCGTCGCCGGTCAGTTCGGCGGCACCACCGTGCTGGGCACGCGCGCGGCCGGCGAGTCCTGCGGCTCGGCCTACGGCGCCGGCTACCGCATGCTGAAGAACGACAAGGAGAGCAGCCAGTTCTACAGCTCGATGACGTTCGATGTGAACGACAACTTCACCCTGTTCGCCGATGCGCTGTACAGCCTGGAAGAGGTCAAGTACACGCCGGGTTCGGGGTATACGTTCTGGGGCAGCGACCTGAGCTTCGGCGCGTTCTATGACCAGGACACCGATCAGTACATGAACCTGCAGCGCGCGTTCGCGCCTGAGGACATCGGGCCGAACGGCTACAAGGACATCCTCAACACCGACCGCAACAAGGCCTACCAGGTCACCCTGGGCGGGCGTGGCACGTTCGGCAACTGGGATTACAGCGCCAGCTTCAGCCGCGGCGAATACAAGCTGACCGAGCGCGGCTTCGTGCGCTGGGCCGATGACATCGACAGCTACTTCGAGAACCGCGTGCTCGGCCCGGTGCTGGGCACCACCGATGACGGCTACAACATCTACAGCCCGAACTGGGGCGCGTTCTATTCGCAGCTGCCAGCCGGCGATTTCCAGACCTTCACCGGCTACACCTACAACCAGAGCAAGACCTGGCAGAACCTGGGCCGCTTCCAGCTCACCAACGGCTCGCTGTTCACCCTGCCCGGTGGCGATGCAGGCTTTGCCGTGGTCGCCGAAGCCGGCAGCGAAGGCTGGGACTACCGTCCGGATGAGCGCTTGATGGACGGCAGCGTGTGGGGCACCACCTCGGTGGCCGGTAATGGCCATCGCAGCAACTACGCGGTGACCTCCGAACTGCGCCTGCCGCTGATCGACTCGCTCACCGTGACCGGCTCGGGTCGCTACGACGCCTACAAGATCGCCAACAACACCGTCGACAAGGCCACCTACAGCGTCGGCGTGGAGTTCCGTCCGATCGAAAGCCTGCTGTTCCGTGGCAAGTACGGCACCGCGTTCCGTGCGCCGACCCTGCCCGACGCCTTCCAGGGCGAGAGCGGTTACTACGCCAACGGCGCGGTCGATTACTACCGTTGCGGCCAGCTCGGCTACGCCCCGGCCGATACCCTCGCCTGCCCGTACGGCAACGAGTCGGTGTTCGGCGTGCAGGCCGGCAACACGGAGCTGGAACCGATCACCGCCGATGTCTGGAACGCCGGCGTGGTCTGGGCACCGATGAACAACCTCTCGGTCTCGGTGGACTACTACAACTGGAAGATCGACAACGAAGTCGACACCCTGAGCTCGGACCAGCTGCTGCGCGCGGAGTACTACTGCCGCAATGGCCAGGGCAACCCGACCTCGGCCAGCTGCGAGAACGTCGCTGACTGGATCACCCGCGATGCGGCCGGCAACATCGAGCAGATCTTCACGCCCAAGCTCAACGTCGCGCGCCAGAACCTGCAGGCCCTGACGGCCAGCTTCAAGTACGTGCAGGACATCGGCCGCTTCGGCTCGCTGCAGTTCGCCAGCAACTACACCAACATCCTCAAGCGCGAGCTGCAGCCGCAGCCGGGCGACGACTATCTGGATCTGCTGCGCGACCCGTATGCGATGTGGTACTACGACGCCTACGCCAAGGTCCGTACCGATGGTTCGGTGGGCTGGGCCAAGGACCGCTGGACCACCACGCTGTACTTCAACTACATCGGCAAGACGCCGAACTACATGTCCTACCTGGGCGAGAGCTTCGACTACGTCCACCCGTCCGGTTACAAAGCCGGCAAGTGGGGCTCCTACACCACCTACAACCTCAGTGTGAACTACCGGGCGCTGGACAACCTGACCCTGTCGCTGATGGTCAACAACGTCTTCAACAAGATGCCCGACGGCCAGGCCCACAGCTACGCCGGCAACATCGCCTCGCCGTACAACAGCAGCATCTACAACCCGTACGGACGCGCGGTGTATGTGCAGGCCAAGTACGATTTCGGCACCAAGACCAACTGAGCCAAACCCGGGATGACACCCCCAGGCCCCGCCGCAAGGCGGGGCTTTTCCTTGGCCGCTGCCGGCCGGGGCCACGTCCGCAGTTGACCGGATCAGGCCTCTTGCCATCGGCCATGACCTTCGACACCCTTGCAGGCCGGGCCGGCGGCGTATCGTCTGGCCCACAGGCTCTTCGGGGCCATTCCTGCACGACTTTTCCGGCCTGGAGGCCAATCACGTGATCGCACGTACACCCAAACTGGTACTGCTGACCCTGGCCGTTTCGGCCGCGCTGGTCGGCTGCGGCAAGAACGAAACCCCGGCCACGGACAGCGCAGCCTCCACCGCCGCGCCGGCGGCCCCGGCCGCCACCGAGTACAAGCTCGACGAGAGCAAGCTGCCGGCCTACAACGCCTTCCACCCGTCCGATCTGGACACCAGCATGGACGCCTGTGGCGCGTTCGGTGACTACGTCAACAGCAAGTGGCTGGCCGCCAATGAGATCCCGGCCGACCGCACCAGCTGGGGCGCCTTCACCATCCTGGACGAGCGCTCGGTCGCCGTGCAGCACCAGCTCGCCGAGCAGGTCGCGGCGGTCAAGAATCCGGCCGGCATCGAGAAGATCGTCGGCGATTTCTGGGCCACCGGCATGGACGAAGCCAAGATCAACGCCCAGGGCATCGAGCCGATCAAGGCCGACCTGGCCGCCATTGACGGCCTGCAGGACAAGGATGCGATCGCCAACTACCTGCGCACCAGCGCCGCCAAGGGCGAGAACGTGCTGTTCGGCTTCGGTCCGGAAGCGGACTTCAAGAATTCCAGCATGAACCTGGCCTACGCCAGCCAGGGCGGCCTGGGCCTGCCGGACACCACCTATTACACCGACGCCAAGAACGCCGACAAGCTCAAGGCTTACCAGGCCCACGTGGCCAAGGTGCTGGAACTGGCCGGCGTGGCCACGGCCGACGCTGAGAAGCAGGCCGCCGATGTGGTCAAGTTCGAAACGCGCCTGGCCAAGGCGTCCAAGTCCAGCGTCGAGCTCTCGCGCGATGTCTCGCTGTTCTACAACCCGGTCACCGTGGCCGACGCGGACAAGCTGACCCCGAACTTCAGCTGGACCGAATTCTTCAAGGCCCAGGGCATCGCCGCCCCGGAGAAGTTCTCGCTGGCCATGCCCAGCTTCCACCAGGAAGTGAGCAAGGCACTGGGCGATACCGATCCGTCGGTGTGGCGTGCCTACCTGCGCTTCCACACCGTGGACAGCGCCTCGCCGTACCTGGCCGATGCCTTCGTCAATGAGAACTACAACTTCTACGGCAAGACCCTGAACGGTCAGAAGGAGCAGAAGCCGCGCTGGAAGCGCGTGCTGGGCACCATCGAAAACGATGCCGGTGATGCGTTCGGCCAGCTGTACGTGAAGGTCGCCTTCTCCCCCGAAGCCAAGGCCAAGATGGAAGAGCTGGTGAAGAACCTGGCCGCCGCCCTCAAGGAGCGCATCCAGGGGCTGACCTGGATGAGCGATGAGACCAAGGCCAAGGCCATCGCCAAGTGGGAAACCTTCACTCCGAAGATCGGCTACCCGGACAAGTGGCGTGACTGGAGCGGCCTGACCACCGGCCGCGACAGCTACCTGGGCAACGTCCGCGCCGCCAATGCGTTCAACTACAAGTTCGCGCTGTCCAAGATCGGCCAGCCGGTGGACAAGACCGAGTGGGGCATGACCCCGCAGACGGTCAATGCCTACTACAACCCGCTGCAGAACGAGATCGTCTTCCCGGCCGCCATCCTGCAGCCGCCGTTCTTCGACCCCAAGGCCGATGACGCGCTGAACTACGGCGGCATCGGTGCGGTGATCGGCCACGAAATGACCCATGGTTACGACGACCAGGGCAGCCGCTTCGGGCCGACCGGCAACTTCGAGAACTGGTGGACCGAGGCGGACACTAAGAACTTCAGCGGCCTGACCGGCAAGCTGATCAAGCAGTTCGACGGTTACAAGGTGGACGGCCAGCCGGTCAACGGCAAGCTGACCCTGGGCGAGAACATCGCCGACCTGGGTGGCCTGGCCACCGCCTACGACGCCCTGCAGAAGGCCTCGGCCGGCAAGGAAGATCCGAAGGTCGACGGCTTCACCCGTGACCAGCGCTTCTTCTTCAACTGGGCCACCGTGTGGCGCACCAAGTACACCCCGGAGAACATGAAGGTCCGTCTGGCGACCGACCCGCATGCCCCGGCGCAGTTCCGCGCGATGGGTGCCCCGTCGAACCTGCCCACCTTCGCCGCGGCGTTCCAGTGCAAGGCCGGCTCGCCGATGGTGCGCGCTGGCGACCAGCAGGTCGTGATCTGGTAACAAGCGCCCTTTATTGAGCGTTACCCATGCAAAGGCCCGGGGAAACCCGGGCCTTTGTCGTTTTCCCGATCTACGGCCGCATGCGTAACGAACGGGTGTTTTTGTCTCTGATGTAAAAATTGAATGACAGAATTGTTGCAACCAGGTGGTTTATTTGATATTCAGCTAACGGGGCTTCATTAAGCACCCGTTAATTCTTTCAATTGAATGGGGGAAGTTGATGATCAAGCAAGCCATGCCGCTTCGTCGGGCCACCCTGACCATCGCGCTGGGGCTGTGCCTGGCCGGGGCAGCGCACGCGCAGTCCGTTACCGGCAATATCTACGGTACCGGCGAACCCGGCAGCACCATCAGCGTGCAGAACCTGGACACCGGTACCAGCCGTACCGTGACCGTCGACCGCAATGGTCGCTACCGTGCCAGCGATCTGCCGAACGGCAATTACAAGGTGACCGTCGAGAAAGATGGCCAGGTGATCGCAGTCCGCGAACGGGTGCAGGTCGTGATCGCCAGTGGCACCGAGGTTTCCTTCTCCGGCACCGGCGTCCAGCAGCTGGACCGCATCGAGGTCAGGGCGACGGCCGTGCCCAAGATCGACGTCAGCCAGACTGACACCCGCACGGTATTCACCTCGGAACAGCTGAAGGAGATCGCGGTCGGCCGTGATATCGCCAGCGTGGCGCTGCTGGCGCCCAGCGTGATTTCCAACGCGAGCTACACCTCCGGTGGCGTCACGGTCCCCAGTTTCGGCGGTGCCGCATCGTCCGAAAACGCGTTCTACATCAATGGCTTCGCGGTGACCAACCCGCTGTCGTCGATCGGCTTCACCACGCTTCCCTTCGATGCGATCTCGCAGCAGCAGGTCCTGACCGGTGGCTACGGCGCCGAATTCGGTCGTGCCACTGGTGGTGTCGTCAACATCGTCACCAAGCGCGGCACGAATGAATGGAGTGGCGGCGGTTACGCCTACTGGAGCCCGGAAACCCTGCGTGCAAGCCCGCGCAACAGCAACTTCGCCGATACCGGTTTCTACGGTGCGGACAATCCGGATCCGACCAAGCGCACGGATGGCCAGCTGTACCAGCTGCGGAACAAGAACCAGAGCTGGACCCAGACCACCGGCGCTTACGTCGGCGGCCCGATCGTCAAGGACAAACTGTTCATCTACGCCAATGTCGAGGTGACCAAGCGTGAGGGTGCCGGCGTGGCATCGACGAGCCAGGCCGCTGCAACGACCACAAACGCATGGCAGGAATACTCCTACGAGTATCCGCGTTGGGCAGCGAAGATCGATTGGAACATCACTGACAATCACCTGCTTGAGTTCACCGGCATCTCCGACGTCACCAAGTACGACAGCGCCGGCTATACCTTCAACTACGCCGATTTCACCCACGGCAACGAGCAGAACGCGGGCACGAGCAATGAGGACAAGTCCAAACTGTACATCGGCAAGTACACCGGCTATCTGACCGATGACCTCACGGTGTCGGCGCTGTACGGCACCCAGAAGATCGATCACAGCCAGAATCCGTGGGGCTACGATCCGGCCTGCCCGCGCACGTCCGCCGTGGCGACCGCACGCGCACCCGGCATTCCGGCCGCAAACTATGCCGGCTGCTGGACGGCCGCCACGGTCAACGTCCCCGGTGCTTACGACGAAACCAAGGGCTGGCGCCTGGACGTGGGCTATCGCCTGGGCAACCATGACCTGCGCGCCGGCCTGGATGTCATGGAAGCAGAGTCGTACACCGGCAGCGAGTACGGCGGCGGGTTCATCTGGGTGTACAGCCGTTCCAACAACCCCAATGCCGCCATCGATGCTTCCCACGGCGTCGGTTCGCCGGCCTCGGCCGGTGGCCTGGGCAGCCAGGGGTACTACGTTCGCCAGCAGTACTACACCCAGATCGCCAAGGTAAGAACCGAACAGTCCGCGCAGTTCCTGGAGGACCGTTGGCAGGTCAGCGACAACGTCCTGCTGACGCTGGGCCTGCGCAACGAGACCTTCAAGAACTTCACCAGCGCCGATGAGGTGTACGTCAAGCAGGACAACCAGTGGGCACCGCGCCTGGGTGGCGTCTGGGATGTCCATGGCGATGCTTCGTTGAAGCTGTTCGCCAATGCGGGCCGTTATCACCTGGCCCTGCCCAACAACGTTGCGGTCCGCGCGGCCTCCGGCTCGCTGTATACGATGGAGTACTTCACCTATACCGGCGTTGCTGCCGATGGTACGCCGACCGGACTGGTCAACGTTCCCGTCGATCCGAGCCTGGGCTATACCTGCCCCGGCAACCCGAACGCCATCTCCTCCAACCTGGAATGCGGCGATGCACCCGATCCGCGCACGGTTGCCGCGGTCGACCTGAAATCGCATTACCAGGACGAATTCATCGTCGGCATGGAACAGGCCTGGGGCGAGAACGCCGTATGGGGTGCCAAGGTGACCTACCGTGACCTGAAAAGTGCGATCGATGACACCTGCACCCCGGCACTGGGAGGCGGCTGCTTCATCTTCAACCCGGGGGTAGGCAACACGTTCTGGGAAGAGCAGGCCGACGGAACGCTGGCCAAGCACACCTACTCCGCCGCCGAACTCGATCTGCCCAAGCTCAAGCGCCGGTACTACGCGGTTGACCTGTTCCTGGAAGGCTCGATCGGTGAAAGGTTCTACGGCAAGGTGAATTACACCTTCGCCCGCAACTACGGCAATACCGAAGGCCAGCTGGCATCGGATCTCGATACCGGCGCGGGCGGTCAGACCGACGTCTCGGTGACCCAGGACTGGGATCTGCCGCAGCTGATGGTCGGCGCCAATGGCCCGCTGCCGAACCACCGTGCGCACCAGATCAAGGCCTACGGTTCCTACCGGATCACGCCCGAGTGGCGCGTCGGTGGCTCCCTGCTGATCGATTCCGGCCGCCCGCGTTCGTGCACCAGCTATTACCCGACTGCGGACCAGGGCCTGTACAACGGCGCGTACTACCACTTCTGTGGCCTGGCCGGCAGCGGCACCGCCCCGGGGAGTGCCGGCTACATTCCGCCCTCGGCTGACTACCGGTTCTCGCCACGCGGCGACAACGGCACCACGCCGTGGGGCTTCAACCTCAACCTGTCCCTGGCCTACACGCCGAACTGGGCGGACAACAAGTTGAGCCTGCAGGCGGACGTTCTGAACGTGCTCAATCGCCAGGTTGCCGGGTCGTACTACAGCAATTACGCGACCGACCGGGTGACCCCGGATCCGCGTTACAACCAGCCACTGAACTACAACTCCCCGCGCCAGGTCCGCCTGAGCGCTCGATACGACTTCTGATCCACCCTGCAGGGCCCCGGCCACCTGGCCGGGCCCTGGTTGGCTTGGCCGTGCTCTCTCCTGCCCCGCTCCGGCGGGGCTTTTTTGTGCCTCAGCCCCCGCTTGGCCCACGGTGCCGCCTGCCTGCCCTTCCTTGCATGCCGCCATGCATCGCGGCTTGATACACTCGCGCGATCTTCAATCCTCGATGGATTTGCTTTACATGCCCAACTTCCGTCCGCTTGCCATTGCCCTGGGCATCAGCCTGGTCACCCTGGTCGCTGCTCCCGATGCGCACGCCGCGCCGAAGAAGAAGGCCGCCGCGCGTGCGCCGGCCGTCAGCGCCCAGTGCAGCGACTTCTACGAGGCCACCAATGCGACCTGGCTGAAAGCCAATCCGGTGCCGCAGACCGGTGCCACCACCGCACTGGGCCAGCTGGCCGACCGCGCACGCCAGCAGCAGCGTGAACTGCTGGATGGCGCGATGACCGCGCCGCAGGGCAACGTGCAGAAGCTGCTCGGCGACTTCTGGGCCAGCGGCCTGGACGAAGCCGCCGTGGAAGCCGATGGCTCCAACCCGATCGCCCCGCTGCTGACCCGCATCAACGCGATCAAGAAGGCCAAGGACGTGCCGGCCTCGATCGCCGCGCTGCACCAGGTGGGCATCCCGGTGGCCTTCAACTTCGCCCCGGACGTGGACCTGAAGGCACTGGACCGCCACATCGGCTACTTCATGCAGGGCGGCATGGGCTTGCCGGACCCGGCGTTCTACACCCGTACCGATGCCGACACCGTCGCGCTGATGGCGCGCTACCGCACCTACGTCAAGCAGGTGCTGGCGCTGACCGGCACCCCGGCGGACAAGCTCGATGCCGAATCGCAGTCGGTGATCGCACTGGAAACCGAACTGGCGCGCAATGCGCAGTCGCTGGCTGGCATCAACAACCCGTTCAACAACTACGCGCCGATCTCCACCAAAGAGCTCAACAGCCGTTACCGCAACCTGCAGCTGGACGCCTTCCTGAAGGCACAGGGCGTCAATGACGACCTGGTCTCGCTGTCCGATCCGGCGCTGTTCAAGCAGCTCGACGGCATGGTCACCCGGCTCAAGCCGGAGCAGTGGAAGGTCTACCTGCGCTGGCGCGTGGGTGATGCGATGGCCCCGTACCTGTCCAAGGCCTACCGCGACGCCGAGTTCGAGTTCCGCGGCCGCGTGATGCGTGGCCAGACCCTGCCGCCGGCACGCTGGGAGCAGGTGCTGGATGCGATCAACGTCGCCGCCGGCCCGATGGTCGGCCGCGAGTACGCCGCCAAGCATCTCTCGGCCGACGACCGTCGCAAGGCGGCGCTGGTGGTGGACAAGATCCGCGAAGTGCAGATCGATGCGGTCAAGCGCAGCACCTGGATGAGCGATGAGGCCAAGACCGAAGCGCAGGCCAAGCTGGCCGCGCTGAAGATCGAGATCGGCACCCCGCTGCGCGATCTGGACTACACCGTGCAGCCGATGGGCCGTGGCAGCTTTGGCGGCAACATGCTGATCGCCTCGACCTGGCGCCACCGCGAAGAGATGAAGCGCATCGGCAAGGGCAACGCCGACCGTCGCTGGGACGTGCTGCCGCAGCAGCCGGCCCTGGCCTACGACATCGCGCAGAACCGCCTGATCGTCACCGCCGCCGTGCTGCAGGGCCCGGTGTTCAATGCCAAGGGCGATACCGCCGACCTGTTCGGCAGCTACGGCGCGCTGGTCGCGCACGAGCTGACCCGCGCGATCGACGCCAAGGGCGCGCTGGTGGATGCCAAGGGCGAACTGCGCAGCTGGTGGACCCCGGCCGACAAGACCGCCTGGACCCTGTTCGGCAACCGCGTGGCCGCGCAGTACAGCGGCTATGACTACCCGGGCGTGAAGGGCGCCAAGGTCAACGGTGAACTCACCCGTGAAGAGAACCTGGCCGACCTGGCCGGCCTCGAACTGGCGTGGGAGGCCTACAAGGCCGTTGAGCCGGCCGCCAAGCCGGCCGCACAGCAGGGCTTCTTCCGTGCCTGGGCGAGCCTGTGGCCGCAGCAGCTCTCGCCGAACGTCGCCGCCCAGCGCCTGAGCTCGGATATCCTGGCCCCGGGCCGCTGGCGCACCAACGGCCCGCTGTCCAACCTGCCGGCCTTCGGTGCCACGTTCACCTGCAAGCCGGGCCAGCCGATGCAGCGCGTGGACAACGATCAGATCAAGGTCTGGCGCTGAGCCCCGCTGCACAGCAGAAACGAAAAGGGCGCCCACTGGGCGCCCTTTTCATTTAACAGGGACGGAGGTGGTTATTAACTACCTCCGTCCCTGTTATTTGCGTTACTTGATGCTTCGCAGATGGTTGGGCCGCTTCGGCGGGCCCGGCGGTCGCCGGTTGTTGAACGGCGGTTGGCCGCGCCAATAGCGGATCAGCAGCCAGCCGAACAGCATGCCGCCCAGGTGGGCGAAATGGGCCACGCCCGGCTGCCAGCCGGTGGCGCCCAGCATCAGCTCCATTGCACCGAACACGATCACGAACGTGCGCGCCTTCATCGGGATGGGCGGGAACAGCAGCATCACCCGCTGGTTGGGGAACAGCATGCCGTAGGCCAGCAGCAGGCCGAACACACCACCGGAGGCACCCAGCACCGTGGCCGGATCGGCCAGCATCATGCCGACCACCAACTGGCACAGGCCGGCGCCAGCGACACACACCAGGTAATAGGTCAGGAAACGCTTCTCGCCCCAGGTCTGTTCCAACGGCGCGCCGAACATGAAGAGCGCGAGCATGTTGAAGAACAGATGGCCGAAGCTGCCATGCAGGAAGCCATAGGTCAGCAGCTGCCAGGGCTGGAAGTTGCCGCCAGGCGAGAACGGATCGAAGCCGCCGCCCAGGGGCTGCAGCATGAAGGGCTCGAACGTGGCATTGCCGAGCAGGAACGGCTGCTGCAGCAGGAACAGCACGGCGTTGGCGATCAGCAACGCTTTGGTGACGGTAGGCAGGCGGGGAAACATGGGGGCATCCTTTGGAACTGCCTCCATCATAGCCGCAGCACCCCGCTGCGATCTGCGCGCCAGCGCCCGCGTTCAACCCGCAGGCAGCGTCAGCCCGGTCCCCACAGCGCGGCATCCAGATCGTTGGCACCGGCCACCGGCATTCCCTTGACCCGGCCGCGCTCCACCACCACGCCCTCGGCACGCAACCGCTGGCTCTGCTCCTTCCAGCCGGCCGAGCCTTCCGGCATCGCGATGCGGCCGTCCGAGCGCAGCACCCGGTGCCACGGCAGAGCTGGATCGTCATTCATGCCGAGCACGCGTGCGGTCAGCCGCGCCCTGCCCGGCAGCCCGGCCTTGGCGGCGACCTGGCCGTAGCCCATCACCTGCCCGCGCGGAATCGCATGGATCACCGCCAGGATCCGCGCCCGTGCCTGCGCGGCCGGGTCATCGCCCACGGCAGCGGCGTTCACGCGCGGACCCGGCTGACCAGCAGCACGCCGAGCAGGACCAGGGCCGTGCCGAGGATCTGCCACGTTCCCATGGGTTCGTCGAGCAGCCATAGACTCATCACGATGGTGGAGACCGGACCGAGCATACCGACCTGCGCGGCCAGCGACGAGCCGATCCGCTTTACCGCCAGCATGATCGCCATCACGGGCAGCACGGTGCAGACCGTCGCATTGATCAGCGACAGCCAGTACACCGGCGGGGGTGCCTGGCCCAGGGCGGACATCGGGTGCAGCACCGCGAAGTGCAGCACGCACAGCACGCAGGCTACGCAGCTGGCGTAGGCGGTCAGGCGGATCGCACCGATCCGCGCCACCACCTGGCCACTGCCGAACAGATACAGCGCGTAGCTCAGCGCACTGGCGAACACCAGCGCGCTACCCAGCACGATGCGCCCGCCTTCCAGCTGGAGGTCATGGCCGAAGGCCAGCAGTACGCCGAGATAGCTGAGCACCAATGCCGCCACCTGCCAGCGACCGGGGCGCTTTTTCAGCAGGACCAGGCTGATCAGCAGCACCAGCGTCGGGTTCAGATACAGGATCAGCCGTTCCAGGGTGACGCTGATGTACTGCAGGCCCTGGAAGTCCAGCAGGCTGGACAGGTAGTAGCCGGTGAAGCCCAGCCACACCACCCGCCCGCGGTCGCCCCAGGACAACGCCGGCGCGCGCCGTGCCGACCATACCGCCAGCACCGCGAACAACGGAAAGGCCATCAGCATCCGCAGTGCCAGCAGCGTGGTGGCATCCACGCCGTGCCGGTACGCAAGTTTGACGATGACCGCCTTGCCCGAGGCGGCAATGGCCCCGATCGCGGCCAAGGCGATGCCGCCGGCGGCGATGCGACTGGAGGACGTGGGGAGCGAGGAAGCGGGTGACGACATCAGGACGGCGAACAGCCGCACGGAGGCGGCTGGGCAGCAGGTGGGGCGGCCATTGTCGCATGCTGGCGGCGGGTGTTCTGTGCCGGCAGACCCTGCAGGGACGGCGCTCCGAGCCTGTTTCAACGGCGGAAAGGGCTCGGCCGACCGACAGACCCGGCGCCTGCGGAAGGCTGTGCCGCTTCGTGCGCGGTTGCCACGCATGGCGTGGCACTACCCGGATCCCGGGCGCGGCTTCGGCGGCGACACGCCGCTGGCGCGCTTTCAGCGCATCAGTACGACTTCTTCTGCAGAGGTCGGATGGATGGCCACGGTGTCGTCGAACTGGGCCTTGGTCACGCCCATCTTCACCGCCAGCGCAAATCCCTGCAGGATTTCATCGGCGGATTCGCCCAGCAGGTGCACACCGACCACGCGCTCCTCCTCGCCCACGCAGACCAGCTTGAACACGCTGCGCTGGGTGCCGTCGGCCAGCGCCTGCAGCATCGGGCGGAAGTTGCTGCGGTACACGCGCACGTCGCCGTACTTCGCACACGCCTCCTCTTCACTCAGCCCCACGGCGCCGAGCGCCGGATGCGAGAACACCACGCTGGCCACGTTCTCATAGTCCATCTTCGCCTGGGGCTGGCCACCGAACAGGCGGTCCATCAGCTTGCGCGCCGCGGCGATCGCCACCGGGGTCAGGCCGACCTTGCCGGCGATGTCACCCACCGCGTGCACGCTGGGTACCGCGGTGGTCTGCCACGCATCGACCTCGACCTCGCCCTTGTCGCCCACCACCACGCCGATCGCCTCCAGCCCGAGATCGGCACTGTTGCCGCGCCGGCCGGTGGCAAAGAACACGGCATCGAATTGGCCATCCGCGGGTCCATCGTGCCCGAACGCCACAACGGCATCGCCGTCACGGCGCAGCTCGCGCAGGCGGTAGCCGAAGTGGACCTGCACGCCTTGATGGCGCAGATTCTCGGCAAGTTGCCCGGTGAGTTCCGCATCGAAGCGCTCCAGCAGGCGCTCGCCACGGACCAGCAGGGTCACGCGGCTGCCAAGGGCCTGCAGCAGCCCGGCCAGCTCGACCGCGATGTAGCCGCCACCGACGATCGCGACGCGTTCGGGCGCGCTGCACAGGTTGAAGAAATCATCGGAGACCAGGCCAAGCTCGGCGCCGGGAATGTCCGGGCGCTGCGGATGCGCACCGGTGGCGATCAGGATGTGCCCGGCGCTGATGCGTACACCATCGCTGCATTCCACGGTGTGCGCGTCGACCAGCCGACCACGGCGCGGCACGCGCACCACCTTGTTCTCGTCCAGGCGCTTGAGATAGCTGGCATGGATGTTGGCGATATAGGCCTGGCGGTGTACCACCAGTTCTTTCCAATCCAGCGAGGGGCGTACCGGGACATCGAATCCCATCGCCGCGGCAAGGCCGATGCGTGCAGACAGATCGGCGGCCAGCCACATCGCCTTCTTGGGGACACAGCCGACGTTGACACAGGTGCCACCGAGTTCGCCCGGCTCCAGCATCGCCACCCGCTGCCCATGCTGCGCAGCGCGGAAAGCCGCGGCCAGGCCGCCGGAACCACCGCCCAGCACGATCAGGTCATAGTCGTATTGCGTCGTCATTGGCATCGCTCAACTCGGTAAGGGGCAGGATCGATCGCCGGCGCGCGGGCAGTTGATCAGCTCTGCCATCAACCGCCGGTGCCGACGCTCATGCGCATTCCCAGCATGCCATGACCGGCCGCGATCCAGACGTGAGGGGCTGGGCGCGACGGGGTCAGGTCGGGCGCAGCGGCGGCCACTGCAGATAGGTCATCGCGCGCCAGATCCACTCCAGCGGCCCGAAGCGGAAGCAGCGCAGCCACACATGGCTGATGCCGACCTGCAGCGCGAACAGCGCCAGCGCAAAGGGGATCTGCCACAGCCGGGGCATCGCCTCGAACGCGCCCAGTCCGTATCCATAGAACACCCAGGTGCAGACCAGCGACTGCCCGATGTAGTGGGTCAACGCCATCCGCCCCATCGGCGCCAGCAACTGCAGCCGCGCGCGCCAGTGCACGATCCAGGCCAGGTACCCCAGGCACATCAGCAGCCCCGCCAATGCACTCACGGCGTAGGCCACGCCGCCGGCAAGATCCAGCGTGCCAGGGGCCTGGTACGGATGCCAGATCGCACTGCCCAGCATCAACACCAGGCCGACCGGCAGGGCGATCCAGCGCAGCCGCGCATACAGCCGCGCGAACCGTTCCGGCTCGGCCAGCGCGCCGCTACGGGCGAACCAACTGCCGATCAGGAACATGCCCAGCACTTCCGGACCGATCACGAAGATGCCCGAGAGCATCGCGCCGAGGTCGCGCAGGCGTTGGCCGACGGCCTCGCCCCACGTGCCGTGCGCGTACGCCTGCCGTTGCAGTTCGATCGTGCGCTGGGCCTGGGCGATGGCCTCGCGCAGCGGGTCCTGCGCGTGCTCCATGCTGGCCATCCAACTCATCAGTGCACCCAGCACCAGCACCAGCCCGGCCGCGCCCAGGTAGCTGATCGCGCCCATCGCCGGCAGCCAACTGCGCGGCGCTTCGCGGCAGGCGAGCAACAGCAGCGAGATCAACGCGTAGATCACCAGGATGTCGCCGGACCACACCAGCAGCGCATGGCACAGGCCGATCAGCAGCAGGGCGGCGCTGCGGCGCAGATAGAACGGTGCGAACGCGCGGCCAGCCGTTTCGGCGCGCTGCGCCATGACGGAAAAGCCGGCGCCGAACAGCAGCGAGAACAGGGTGAAGAACTTGCCCTGGACCAGCACGTAGATCGCCGCGTCGGCCCAGTAGTCCGCGCCCTGCCAGTGCGGATCGATGCCGGTGAAGGACAGGTCCAGCGGACCGCTGAACGCCTCCATGTTCATCAGCAGGATGCCCAGCAACGCGAACCCGCGCAGGATATCGATGACGGCGATGCGCTCATGCGCGCCCACCGGCTGCAAAGGAGAAGAAGCTGCGTTCACAGGCAATCCGCTGACCAGGTCCGTCATTATGCCGTGCGCACGGCGGCCTGCCGCGGAAACGAAAACGGCCCGCCGAAGCGGGCCGTTGGATCAACGAGGGGGCGCAGCACTCAGTGCTGGTGGCCGCCGTCGCCGTGCACGTGGCCGTGCTCGATTTCTTCCTTGCTGGCTTCGCGCACGTCGACGATCTCGACGTTGAAGTGCAGGTCCTTGCCGGCCATCGGGTGGTTCAGGTCGACGTCGACCACGCTCATGCCGACCTTCTCCACGGTCACCGCGCGCGGGCCGAAGTTGGTCTGCAGCACGACCTGCTGGCCCGGGACCAGCTTGCTGGTACCGAAGTGCTTCTTGGGCACGCGCTGGGTCAGGCCTTCGCGGCGCTCGCCGTAGGCGTCGGTCGCCTTGACGTCCACCTCGAAGGTGGCGCCGGCTTCCTTGTCCATCATGGCGTTTTCCAGGCCGGGGATGATGTTGCCGTGGCCGATCAGGATCGCCAGCGGATCACGGTCCCTGGAGCTCTCGATCGGCTCCTGGCCCTGCTCGGCGACGGTGTAATGGAAACGGACGACGCGGTCTTTTTCGATCTTCATGCGCAACTCTGGTCTGGAGACTGCCGAGGGCAGACGGGTGAGGCGGGTTGTGGCCTGCCGGATACGCCGCCATCATGACGGCCTTCTAAGGTCGCGCATTATCCGGACAACATGCACATGACGCCAGTTTCGCGCCTGACCCGCCTGCCCGGCCACGTGGCCCTGCTGGCGATCATCGCCCTGCTGAGCGCCTGCGGCGGCGGCAAGACCACCCGCCCGGCCCCGCCGCCCGCCTCGGCCCAGGTCTGGCCCAACGTCACCCCCAACGATCCGCAGGCTGCCAACTCGGTGCTGATGCGCGCGATCGGACTGGTCGGCACGCCCTACCGCTATGGCGGCAACACCCCCGAATCCGGTTTCGACTGCAGCGGCCTGGTCGCGTATGTGTACCGGGAAATGCTCGACCTGCGCCTGCCGCGGACCTCGCGCGATCTGGCCGCGGTGCAGGGGCCGAAGATCGACCCCAAACGACTGGCACCGGGCGACCTGGTCTTTTTCGGCGACAGGGGCAACGTCTTCCATGTCGGGATCTATGTGGGTGAAGGGCGCTTCGTGCATGCCCCGAGCACCGGGGGCACGGTCCGGCTGGACTCGCTCGGTGGCCCCTATTGGAAGGACCACTACACCGGCGCGAAACGCGTCCTTAACTAAGCTGAACAGGGGTAAGGTACAAATTTGTGACGCGAATCACATAGCTGTAAACGAAAAATTAACGGAATTTGTACCTAATCACTGCGCTTACACGGCATCATCACCCATCGTTTTTATTCAGTGACCGCCGCGTGACGACAGACGACCTGACTTGCAAAGGCCAGACCGCCGCAACCCGGCGACGTGCCCGACCCGCTTTCCTCGCTGCAGCGCTCTGCCTGGCCAGCCTTCCGGCCTGGGCGCAGTCCGGACCGACGATCGCCCCCGAAGCTTCTGCAACCCCTGTCACTGTTGCCCCCGATTCCTCCGCGCCGGCCAAGCCCAAGGCTGATGCGCCGGCCCGCAGCAAGGCCGATGCCGCTGCCAGCGCCACCCTCGCCGCCCTGCTTCCGCACCTGGCGGCCAACGACACCATCCCCCTCATGGACCGTTCGGCGATGTTCGCCGGCGATCTGAGCCGCCTGCTCGCCAATTACGATGCCAGCACCGGCGCGATTACCGTGGCCGGCGACGCCGCCGAAAACGGCAAGGTCCAGTCCCTGCTGCGCCGTGCGATGACCCTGCTGGGCACCCCGTACCGTTGGGGTGGCACCTCGCCGGACAGCGGTTTCGACTGCAGTGGCCTGGTCGGCTATGTGTTCCGTACCGCGCTGGGCGTCGAGCTGCCGCGTGTCTCGCGCGAAATGGCCCATGACGGCGCCGCCCAGCTGATCAACGATCGCAACGCCCTGGCCGCTGGCGACCTGGTGTTCTTCGGCCGCAAGGGCCGTGTGGACCATGTCGGCATCTATGTAGGTGAAGGCCGCTTCCTGCACGCCCCGAGCACCGGCAAGGACGTCCGTGTGGACAGCCTGGTCAGCGGCTACTGGGGTGGCAAGTTCATGCAGGCCCGCCGCGTCGACCTCTGACCCGCCCTGCGGGACCACCGGATCGAAGGCCGCTGCCCTGCAGCGGCCTTTTTCGTTGGGCCGCGGCAGTGGCCGCTGATCGCCCCAACCCGCGTTCCCTTCTCTGTCACGGTCTTTTTCCCGACCGGCGACGCGCCCGGCGCACACGTGCTGCGGCGGGGGACGGACCCGGACGTGGGGCGGCACGTCCGTGGCAACCGATCAGGCAGCAGACACCGCCCGCGATTCCTGTCGACAAGGTGACGCATGGCGGCTGTCCCCGATTTTCCTGCCCGGTGTGTGATCTGGTTTGGGCAACCCCTCACGCTTGAACGGGCGACGCTGGCTGCGGCCGGCTGGCAGGTCCGCAGCGTGGCCCCCGAACAATGCGCCGGGATCGGCATGCGCGGCAGCGACCAGGTGGTCGGCCTGCTGGACCTGCGCACGGTGGTGCCGGCCAACCTGGCCCACCTGCAGCAATTGCTGGTCGATCACCGCCACATGAGCCTGCTGGCGCTGTTGCCTGCTGCGCCGCTGCGCTCCTCGCCGGTGCTCGATGCGCTGCTGGCGGCGTGCGTGGATACCTATGCCGCCCCGATCGACCTGCCGCGCGTCGTGCAGCGGCTGCAGCAGCTGGCCGGCGCCGAATCCCTGCCCGCCGCGCATGGCCCGCAGTCCCTGATCGGCGACAGCGCAGTGCTGCAGGTCACCCGTGCGGCCATCCGCAAGTACGCGCCGGTGGACCTGCCGGTGCTCATCACCGGCGAAACCGGGACCGGCAAGGAACTCGCCGCCCAGGCGCTGCATGCGCTATCGGCACGGCATGCGCGCCCGTTCCTGGCAGTGAACTGCGGCGCCATTCCGGCTGCGCTGGTCCAGTCCGAACTGTTCGGCCATGAGCGCGGCGCCTTCACCGGCGCGGCGACGCGGCGCCTGGGCCTGTTCGAATCGGCCAGTGGCGGCACCGTGTTCCTGGACGAGATCGGCGACCTGCCGCTGGATGCGCAGACCAACCTGCTGCGGGTGCTGCAGGAAGGCACAGTCGAACGCGTCGGCAGCAACCGGCCGCTGGAGGTCGATGTGCGCGTGCTCGCGGCCACGCACGTGGATCTGGAGAAGGCGGTCGAACAAGGCCATTTCCGTCGCGACCTGTTCTATCGGCTCAATGTGCTGCGCCTGCCGTTGCCGCCGCTTCGTGAGCGCGGCAGTGATATCGCACTGCTCGCCCACCATTTCCTCAGCAGCTTCCGGCATCGCCATGTCACCCGCGCGCGCGGCTTCACGGCCGAGGCAGTGCAGGCGCTCGAACGCTTCGGCTGGCCGGGCAACGTGCGCGAGCTGCTCAATCGGGTCCAGCGTGCGGCGATCGTCAGCGATGCCGAGCTGATCACGGCGGCGGACCTGGAGTTGAGCCAGCCGCTTCTGGCCAGCACCGAACGCGGCCTGCACGGCGCAAAGCAGATCGCCGAACGCGAAACGCTGCTGCATGCACTGCGCCAGCACGATTTCAACGTCACCGCCTGCGCCCGTCACATGCAGGTCTCGCGGGTGACGGTCTACCGGTTGTGCCGCAAGCACCAGCTCGCGCTGCCCGAACTGCGTTGAGCCGCACGGCGCAGCGAGTGAGCGGGCGCGCTCACAGGCTGTACGGCACTTTGAAGGCCAGGGTGAAGTCCGGTGCATCCGGGGTCAGGCCGATACCCAGCAGGCTGACCAGGGTGGTTTTCTGGTTGAGCGCATAGGTGATGCCCAGGTTGAGCGTGCCTGCATTGGCGTCGCTGCCGATCACCTTCAACCACTGCCCGTTCTTGTAGCGCGTGGAGGCACGCGCGCTCAGCTTGTCACTGAAGGAGATGCTCAGGCTGGTGCGCTCATTGAACGCGAACGCCACGCCGGCGCCGAAGTAATAGGAGCCTCCAAGCTTTACGTCGCCCGGGTTGGTGGTGTCCGGGTTGGCATCAATGTCATCGAAGCTGCGCGGGAAGGAATGGATGTAACCAATATTGGCGAACAGGATCGCCGGGTCGGCGGTCTTCACGGCCGACAGGCCGACGTTGGCCTGCCACACGCCGTTGCCGGTCGGTTGCTGCTCGGGCACGGCAAAGCGGATGAAGTCATCGTCATCGCGCTCGAGCACCTTCCAGTCCAGGCCGTACGGCGCCCGCCCGGTCGGCGCGGTCGCGCCCACGGTGAGCACGGTTTCGGGCAGCCGCCCGCGTTCGGCGAACAGCCGGTAGTTGGCGCTCAGGCCAACGTCGCCGATGCCGTTGCCCGTCGTCTCTTCCTGCGCGATGGCCGCGGCCGAGCCACCGGCACCGCCCTTCTGGAACACCGTCTTGCGCGCCAGGTACGGCACGTCCAGGTTCAAGGTCAGGCGCGGGCTGATGCCCCAGCGCGCGGCCAGGTTGTAGGTCAGCGTGTCCGACTCCACGTTCTCGATGGCGATGTTGCCGAGGAAGATCGCATCCAGCGCCAGGAAGCCGTTGAGGCTGAGCTGCTTGCGGTCGTAGCGGGCGTAGGAAAGGCTGTTTTCAATCGTGAAGCGGCGGCTGAAGAGTGCGGCCTGCTGCTGCTTGACATCATCCACGCTGCGCCGCGACTCCTGCTTGGCCTGCTGCGCTTCGGCCGCCGAGCTGGCATAGCCATCGGCACTGGCCGGTGCGGCCGGGGTGCCCGCCGGCAGGGCCTGCTGCGGGGGAGGCGCGCTGGAGGCCACCGGCGCGGTCTTGCCGGTCAGCCGTGCCTGCATGGCCTGCACCTGCATGTCCAGTTCGCGCAGGCGACGTACTTCCTGCGCGTAGTTGGCCTTGAGGCTTTCCAGCTGCGCCATCAGTGCCTTGACCTCGGCCTCGTCAACCGGCGCAGGCTGTTGCGCCTGTGCCTGGGCGGACGCAGCCGCCATCAGTGCCAGCGCCGCCAGCGCCAGCGGTGTTGCGCGGATCATCGTGTGCATTGCCTTGGCCCACTGTTGTGTTGACGCTCCCCCTGCCGTGCCGATGGATCACTGGCCCGGCCCCATGCCTACCCCGCGTACCAGCGTCATCGCCTGCGCCACGTTCTGGTTGAGCGGCACGTTGTTGGCCATTGACTGCCTGACAAGGTCGATCTGCAGCCGGTTGGTGACCGACTGCCCATCACTGCCCAGCGCGATGCTCTGCCCGACGCTGCCGTTGCGGATCCATTGCTGGACCGCGCCGACACCCTCGATCTGCAACTGCACCTTGGCCGTGTTGCCTTCCAGTTGAGCCAGCGCACTGACCCCGCCCTGGTGCACGCTGGCCAGGTTCACGCCTTCGCCGGTGGGCGTTGGCGCGGTGCCATCGCGCACGGTCAGCTGGGTGGCGTTGCTGGCCAGGTTGCCGTCACCGGCAACCTGGATGCTCTGGCTCAGGCCGGCCACGTTCTGCAGGCCGCTGGCGTCCACGCTGCGCCCGGGTGTCACGGGCAGTGGCGCATCCGCGGCGGTGACACTCACGCTGGGCGCGAAGCTGATCTTCGGCGTGTTGCCGCCGTGGCTGAAGTCCATGCCCAGCTTCAGCGCGCTCTGTGCCGACTGCCCACCGGCGGTCTGCCATTGCGAGACCATGGTGACCCCGAACCACGCCACGGTGTTGCCACCAACGGTGTAGCGGCCACGCATGAGGTTCAATTCCGGATCGGGGATTTCGCTCAATCCCTTGCCGGGCCGGCTGTCGTCGGCATGTGCCGGTGCAATGCCCAGCAGGGCAAGCAGCACGATGCCGGGCGTCCAGGTTGCGATGTTCATGTTGCCTCCTTAAAACAGATCGGCATGGGTGAATCCGAAATCGACCAGTTCGGCGTCGGTGATCGGTCCCTGCCTGGCGTACAGCGAACGGGCACTCGGCCGTTCACCGGGCTGCAGCAGCACCGTGTTGCGATCGAAGTCACTGCCGATCACGACAAACACGGCGCGCGACGGCCACGCCTGGAGAAATTCGCTGACGGGAATGCTGCGGTTGCCCAGGATCGGGTCGGCCACATCCACCACATCGCCACGGACCTGCTTGAGGACCACGAAATGGCGGAAGCCCCGCACATCCATCAGCACCAGCCCGGGCACGCGCAGTGAGCGCAGGCGCTCTTCATTGACGCGGTAGCCGCGTCCACGCATGCCCATCGATTCGACATAACGCTTGATGTCCAGCAGTGAAAACCCGCGCTGGTGGACCAGTTGTGGATCCGAGACCCCCATCATCCCTTCGATCACCGTGCCCTCATCCGCCTCCAGGTGGTAGGCGTAGCGCAGGATCGTGGCCAGGGCTGCCGCGCCACAGCTGTAATCGGTGTGTTGCCTTACCACGTTGCGGAAGCGCCGTTCCTGCATGCTCTCCACGCGCTGGGTGAGCACCGCCCCGTTGGGCAGCACCCCGCTGAAGCCGATGTCGCCGGCCCGCACCAGGCCGATGGGCATCATCAGCATCGACAGTGCCCAGGCCAGCATCCAGGTGCGCATACGTGTGGACATCGTCTACTCCGGCTCAGGAAGGAGCCCCTGCCCCAAGGGGGAGAAGGGACAGGGGCTCCCGGGGAGCCCGGTCATTGGCGGATGACCGGGTTTGTTGCGCTCAACGCGTACTGCCTGCGAAAACGGACAACCTTCTTACTGTTCCGGACCGCCGCCGCCACCGCCGCCGGTGGAGGGCTGCGCAACCGCCAGGGCCAGGCTGTTGGCCTGCAGGTTGCCGGTACCGGAGGCGACGTTCACCCCGATGTTGCCGGAGGCGCCGGAGAACGCACTGCCGGACAACGCCGCGGTGTTGGTCGCATCCACGTTCACCCAGCGGGTGGTGGAGACGGTGCCGCTCAGGCTTGCGTAGAGATCGGCCACGCCCAGTTCGACGAACTGGCTGGTGCCGCGCTCATCGGTATCGAAGGCAATGCCGCCCACGCCCGGACGATTCGGGTTGGCGGTGGCATTCTGGATGTCGCTATCCAGATCGATGTGGCCGTTCGCGCTGCCGCTCGGGTGATCCAGCGCGCCGCTCCAGCTGTCCAGGTAGTAGTTGTCTTTCTGGTAGGCACTACCCGTGCCGCTGTAACGACCCGCACCCACTGCCAACGTGGCGCCGGCGACGCGACCGCTCAGGTTCACGTCCACGGTGTCGGTCATCGACTGCAGGTAGCCGGCGTTGCTGACGGTGTTGCCGGAGGACACCTGGTTGGAGCTGATGCTCGAGGTCGCATAGGCGCTGGTGGCGACCGATGCGGCGAGCGCGTTCTTCTGCTCGTTGTTGTTGCCGGAAGCGACGTTGGCGCCGATGTTGCCCGACGCACCGCTGAAGGCATTGCCACCCAGGCCCGCAGCGTTGGTCACGCCGGAGTTGATCGTGGTGTTGCCACCGCCGAACTGGTTGACGAAGACTTCCGCATCGGCCATGCCGAAGCTGAAGGAGGCATCGGCGGCGGACAGCGAAGCGGCGTTGTCCTGCGCGTTGTTGTCACCGGCGGCGACGTTGAAGCCCAGGTTGCCGGAGGCATCGGCACCGACGTCGTCGGCGATCGAGGCGCTGTTGGTCACCAGGCTGTTGCCGGCCAGATTGTTGGTGACCGACTGGCGGTTGTCGATGACGGCGATGGCGGCCGAATCGATGTCGATCGAGCCGGTGATTTCCGGATCACCCGAGAAGCTGATGTCCGAGCTCAGGCGCAGGTCCTTTTCAATGTTGACGTCGACGCCGTGGTTGTTCTTTTCCTGGCGCTCGTCAGCCTGGATGTTGCTGTTCTTGTTGACGTTCTCGGTGACGTTGCGGTTGCTGGTCACGTTGCGGTTGCTGGTGACGTTGGTGTTGCTCGTCACGTTGTCGTTGATGGTGGTGTTGGTGGTGCTGTTGTTGTTGCGGGTGTCGTTCCAGGTCCGGTTCCGCGTACGCGAATCGGTATTGGTGTTGGTGGTGGTATTGGTTTCGGTGTTGGTATCGGTGTTCGTGTTGGTGCGCGTTTCAGCCACGTTGTGCAGGTGGTTGATGTTGGCGCTCTGGTTCTGGTTGTCGCGGTCATTGCCCCAGCCATTGGCGCCGGCGGAGGCGGATGCAGCGGCGACGGCGATGGCCAGTACGGTCCGTTTCATGTTGGTGTTCATGGTGCCCTCTCTCTCATCACAGACAATCGGGTGGATGTGACTACTCACGGGGTGGACTGCACCGAAATGCTCAGTTGGTTTGCGGTGGCGTTGCCGGATCCCGCGATCTGATTGAGTTGCAGGACGCCGTCGAATCCCTGCAGTGCGGAGGCTTCGACCGCCACCCTGCGAGCTCCGGCCGACCGACCGCTGTTGACGGCCCCCTGCCCCCCTGCTGACGCGAGCGCGCCCGACGCGGCCAAGGCCTCGTCGTTCGTTTCGCGTATGCCCTGTTGCGCCAGCGTGGCGGTGACGACGTTGAGCGTCGCGTTGCCATTGCCGCTGGCCTGGTTGATCGATGCGACGCCGCTGGCGCCGTTCAGTGCCTGGCCGCCGATCGTGGCGCTGGCGTCCATGGCGGTGTCGCTGATGCTGAGGTTGTTGGACTGCTGCTGGCGCGCATCGACGTTGATGTGGGCGTTGCGGCCGTTGGCGATGCCCATCAGGTTGGCCTGCTGGTTGAGATCACCGGCGGCCATGTTGACGGTCATGGCGCCATCGGCGCCGGCCAGGGTGCGGCCGTCGATGCGGCTCTGGTTGAGATAGGACAGCATCGCGGCGTAGTCGTTGCCCTGCTGGGCATGCGCGGCCAACGGCGCGAGCATCAGGCCCGTGAGCAGTGCGGTGCGCAGGACGGTGTTCATTTGCCGGGCCCGCCCGCAGGCTGGCCGAGCGGGAACTGGGCGAGCGCGCCGCGCACCTGATCGCCTATGCCGCGGGTCGCGTTGCCGACCGCGCCCATGGGGCCGCCGATGGTGTTGCTGAACTGGCCGCTGGACAGCATGCCGCTGTCGGTGACCTTGCCGAGCGTGCCGTTGACGGTATGCCCGGTGACGCGCTCGATGGTGGTGGCGTTGCGCGGAATGCCGGCACCGGTGTTGGAGCCGAGCGAGGCGTAATCGTCATCGCTGAGTTCATCCATGCCGGTGGAGGTGCCGAGGGCGTGGCCGATTTCGCGGCGCGGCGAGGGGTCTGCGATGAGGGCCATGCCCGGAGGTGCGGGGCGATAGGCCGGTCGTGCGGAGACGTCACGCAGGAGGACGATTTCGCCTGGCTGGGCCTTGACGCCCTGGCGTGCGCCGGAGGCGTTGGCTGCGGCCGGCACGGCGAGTGCAGCGGCGAGCAGCCACAGGGTGATGTGTCGTGTGCGGTGTGCGGCAACGCTGTCCATGGCGACCTCCGATGACATGCGGAGGGTTGGAGCAGCATTCGTGCCAAGTTCCGAACGCCCGTGCTTCCTAGCTTTCCGTGCGGTTCGGCTTAATCGCACGCAACATTGCTGTTACAGGGGCGTTGGCATTTGGGCGAATGAATGGGTCGGTGCGGTGATCACGCGTTGCTGACAGGTAGACGCGGTGCGGGTGTATCACGGGTGTTACACCGGGTGATACAGGGGTTTACGGTGCGGATTCAGGGTGGTTGCCTGGCGCGCGCAACGCTTCAACTGTTCACTGGCGGGGGCGGCCGGTGTGTCGAGCGCTGGGCCTCGCTACGCCTGTCGGCGAATGTCCCCCGGTGCCGGCCTGCGGCCGTCCCCTCCTCCTTGATTTCGCCCACAAGCGCAGCGAGGCCCATCGTGTCCAGCCACTGGCGCCCCCCTCAGCAAGCACATGTTTGCAGTACGCCTACCACCGCGCACGAGCCCCGAAGCGGCCGGTAGGCTCCTGGGCAAAATCAAGGAGGAGGCCGTCGCCGCCAGGCGGCGGCCGGGGGACATTTGCCGAGGGGCCTGCCGGTCGCTTCGGGGCGTAACGCTCGCGGACACCCAAAGCGGAAAAAAAAGACCGGCTCTCGCCGGTCTTTGGGTGCTGCGTTCGTGCCTGCATCAGGACGTTCGTTCTTCGCCTTCGTCCACACCCAGGTTGGTGGATGGGTTGTCGTAGACCGCGCGATCGAGCAGGCCGGTTTCCTTGGCGACGATCACCGGGACCAGCATCTGGCCGGTAACGTTGGTCATGGTGCGCATCATGTCCAGGATGCGGTCGATCGCGTAGAGGTAGCCGATGGTTTCCAGTGGCAGGTTGGCCGCGCTCAGCACGACGGTGGCCATGACCACGGCGGTGCCGGGGACGCCGGCGGTGCCGAAGCTGCCCAGGACCGAGGCGATTAGCACGACGATGTACTGCTCGGGGGTGAGCGGAACGCCCGTGTACTGGGCGATGAAGACGGCGCACAGGGCGGGATAGATCGCGCCGCAGCCGTCCATCTTGATGCTGGCACCCAGGGGGACGGCGAAGGAGGCGTAGTCCTTGTTGACGCCAAGGTTGTGGGTGATCGAGCGCATCGCGGCCGGCATGGCCGCGAAGCTGGAGGAGCTGACGAAGGCCACCTGCATGCCGGGGGCGGCGCCGCGGAAGAATTTCAGCGGGTTCAGGCCGTGCATGAGCAGGAGGCTGCCGTAGACCACCACGATGTGCAGCGCGCAGGCGATGTACAGGGCCAGGACGAAGTTGCCGAGCGGCAGCAGTTTCTCGAAGCCATAGCTGCCGACCAGGCCGGCGATCAGGCCGAAGGTGCCCAGCGGGGTGATCTCCAGCACGAAGCGGGTCACCTGGATCATGATGTCGCTCATCTGGCCGGTCAGCTTGCGTGCTTCGCTGACCTTGTCGCCCAGCTTGACCATGGCGAAGCCCAGCAGGCCGGCGAAGAAGATCACCGGCAGGATCGAACCGCGGCCGGCGGCCAGGACGGTTTCACCGGCGGCGTTGACGCGGGTGCCGATGCCGGTCAACGCGTAGAACACGTTGGAGGGCACGACATCCATCAGCACCTTGATCACGCTGGGTACTTCGCGCGGGGTGTAGCTGTGGTCCATGCTCAGGCTGAGCGCGCCGCTGCCCGGCTGCATGAGGGTGCCCACGCCCAGCCCCACGCACACGGCCAGGGCCGCGGTGATGATGAACCACAGGAAGGTGCGCCCGCCGAGTGCCGCCACGGACTTCTGCCCGTGCAGCGAGGAAATGGCGTTGATCACGGCGAAGAACACCAGCGGCACCGCGATCATCTTGATCAGGGTGACGTAGAGATCGCCGAGGGGGCCGAACCAGGTTTCGGCCGCCGGGCCGAGCAGCCAGCCGGCCAGTGCGCCCAGCACGAAGCCGCCGAGGACCCGTTGCCAGAAGGGGATCCGCAGCCAGGCAGAGACCAGCTTCATGTGCGTTCCAGAGATGATTTGACAGCTAGGCACCTTAGCCCAAGCCGGGCCGCGGAACGAGGCGTGGACGGAAAATCAGCGTGTCATCGGCGTGCCTTGCGGCGTTCTGCATAATGAACGCCCGTTTCACATGTGAGATTCATTCATCCATGTCCCGTTTCACGCCCTTGGTGGCTGCCGTCACCACCCTGCTGCTCGGCGCCTGCGCCAGTACCGCTCCCTCCTCCAGCGCCTCTGCCGGCGCGGTCCAGGTCGATGTGCCGGCCATTGCCCACCCCGCCGGGGAGACACCGCAGTGGTGGTACCGCAGCGGCGCGGCACGGGCGGCCAGCACCGGTGCAATGGACGGCAAGGCCAAGAACGTCATCCTGTTCCTGGGCGACGGCATGAGCCTGACCACGGTGGCGGCGGCGCGCATCTTCGAGGGGCAGCGCAACGGGCACCCGGGCGAGGAGAACCTGCTTTCCTGGGAGCGCTTCCCGGCGACGGCGTTCAGCAAGACCTACAACACCGATTCGCAGACGCCGGATTCGGCGGGCACCATGACCGCGATCACCACCGGCGTGAAGACCCACATGGGCGCGATCGGCGTCAGCGCGGGCACCCGCAATGACTGCGCCGACAGCCTCGACAAGGGGCTGCTGACCTGGCTGCAGCTGGCCGACAGTGCCGGCATGGCGACCGGCGTGGTCTCTACCGCCCGCCTGACCCATGCCACCCCGGCAGCGACCTACGCGCACTCGCCGGAGCGCAACTGGGAGAACGACACCGATGTGCCGGAAGAGGCCAAGGCCGCCGGCTGCCGTGACATCGCCCAGCAGCTGCTGTCGACCTCGCGCTTCGGGCGCGGCCCGCTGGTCGCCCTCGGCGGCGGACGCGGTGAGTTCACCACGGTGGAAGAGCGCGATCCCGAGTACGACGACAAGGTCGGCCAGCGCCTGGACGGGCGCAGCCTGGTGACCGAATGGCAGCAGGCGCACCCGCAGGGCGCGTACGTGTGGAACGCCAGGCAGCTGCAGGCGGCGGCCAATGCGCCGGCCATCCTGGGCCTGTTCGAGCCGGACCACATGCGCTACGAAGCCGAGCGCAAGGACGATCCGGCCGGTGAGCCGAGCCTGGCCGAGCTGACCAAGGCGGCGATCGCCAATCTGTCGCGCCATCAGGAAGGCTATGTGCTGATGATCGAGGGCGCGCGCATCGATCACGCCAACCACAGCGGCAACGCCTACCGGGCGCTGACCGATACGGTGGCGCTGTCCGATGCGGTGCGCGCCGCGGTCGAGGCCACCTCCGACCAGGACACGTTGATCATCGTCACCGCCGATCACTCCCACACCCTGAACTTCGTTGGTTACCCGGCCCGTGGCAACCCGATCCTGGGCAAGGTCAAGGACAAGGGGGGCGAAGACGGTGCCGGCAAGCTGGACCTGGCCCGCGACGGCCTCGGCCTGCCGTACACCACGCTGACCTACGCCAACGGCCCGGGCTACACCGGTGCCACCAACCAGCAGCCGGTCGGCCCGAAGCGCTACCCGCACAACCCGAGCAGCTTCGATCCGACCACGGGCCGGCCGGACCTGACCGCGGTGGATACCGAGCATCCCGATTACATGCAGGAAGCGCTGGTCCCGGCCAAGAGCGAATCGCATGGCGGCGAAGACGTCGGCATCTGGGCACGTGGCCCGGGCAGCAAGGCGGTCCGCGGCACGATGGAGCAGAACGCGATCTACCACATGATCGTGCAGGCCACCCCGCGCCTGCGCCAGCGCCTGTGCGAAGCCGGCACCTGTGATGCCAAGGGCGTGCCGGTCGAGTTGCCCAAGCCGACCGCGTTCGAGCGCCAGGCGGGCGACAGCAAGTAATGCATCAAATTCGTCGCAATGCAGCGAACAGGGGCCGTCTCGCGCGGCCCCTGCTGCTGGTGGCCGGTCTGTTCGCATCGCCGCTGGCCTTGGCCGCCGGCACCGACACCGACACCGGCACCGGCTGCACCGCCCTGACCCAGGAAGATGGGCTGCAGCCGCTGCCCGGTTGCCAGTGGCTCGATGGGCATCTGGAACTCGACGCGGCGTCCCTGGCGTCGCTGTCCTACGATCAGGACGGGCTGGCAGCGGTCTACGCCGGCGGTGGATTCCACTACGTCCGTGCCGATGGCCGTCAGTTGCCGGTGATCACCTTCGACAACGGCCCGGACTACGTCGTGGAGGGGCTGGTCCGTGGGCGTGTCGGGCAGCGCATCGGCTACTTCGATACCCAGCTGCGCCAAGCCTTTCCGGGCACGTTCGATTTTGGCTGGGCGTTCGATGATGGGGTGGCCCGCGTCTGCGAAGGCTGCCGTCCGGGCACGCCGGACGACCACGGCCACATCGCGATGGTTGGCGGCACCTGGTATCGCATCGATCGGCAGGGGCGCCCGGCGATGGATGCCGGCACACCGTGATTCCCGCGTGGCAACGTCGCCACGCAGCACCGATACTGCCGGTCTGCCTGAGATCGCACTTCCCATGACCTCCCTGCTGCCGCCACCGCCCTCTGTCGTCCACCCTGTGCTGGTCGGCTTCAGCGGTGGCCTCGATTCCACCGTCCTGCTGCATTGGCTGGCCACCTCGCCGGCACAGCGGACGGCCGGCCTGCGCGCCGTGCATATCCATCACGGCCTGCAGGAACAGGCTGACGCCTGGACCGTGCACTGCACGCAGCTCTGTGCGCGCTGGAACATCCCGCTGCGGGTGATCCGCGTGCAGGTGCCGCGTCACCAGGGACAAGGCCTGGAAGCCGCCGCGCGGCATGCGCGCCGTGAGGCGTTCGCTTCGCAGCTGCTGCCTGGTGAACACCTGGCCCTGGCCCATCACCGCGATGACCAGGCCGAGACCTTCCTGATGCGTGCGCTGCGCGGCTCCGGCGTGGATGGGTTGGCCTCCATGCAGGTCACCAGCGCGTTTGGCGCCGGCACCGTGTGGCGGCCCTTGCTGGAGGTTCCGCGCAGTGCGTTGCGCGCACATGCGCAGGCCGAGGGGCTGGAGTTGATCGAAGATCCCAGCAATGCCAGCGATGACGCCGATCGCAACTTCCTGCGGCTGCACGTGCTGCCGCAACTGCGCCAGCGCTGGCCGCAGGCCGATGCGGCATTCGCCCGGAGTGCCGCCTTGTGCGCGCAGTCCCAGCACCTGCTCGACAGTGCCGACCGCGACGCATTGGAACGCTGCAGCGTCGGCCCGGGCGTGATCGACTGTGCGCGGCTGCTGCGCCAGCCGCTCGAGCGCCGCGCACGGTTGCTGCGGCACTGGGTGCGCGGCAGTGGCCTGCCGCCGCTGCCGGCCGCGGGCGTGGAGGCGGTGGAACGCGAGCTGCTCCCGGCTGCCCACCACGCCGATGCGCAGTTCGCCTGGCAGGGGGCACGCATCCGCCGCTGGCGCGGGCAACTGCACCTGCTCTCGGCCAGCCTGGCCTTGCCGGCCGACTGGAGCGTGCACTGGGATGGCCGCGCGCCACTGGCATTGCCAGATGGTGGCGAGCTGCGCCTGCTTGGCACGGACGCCGGTTTCGACAGCCCGGTGCAGATCCGCGCACGCCGCGGCGGCGAGCGCATCCAGCTGCCCGGGCGCACGCATTCCCATGCGCTCAAGGACCTGCTGCAGCAGCA
This sequence comes from Stenotrophomonas sp. AS1, assembly GCF_048957655.1. Classification (NCBI taxonomy): domain Bacteria; kingdom Pseudomonadati; phylum Pseudomonadota; class Gammaproteobacteria; order Lysobacterales; family Lysobacteraceae; genus Stenotrophomonas; species Stenotrophomonas sp. AS1. Next base: position 266,905 of record NZ_JARVXM010000003.1, read on the forward strand.
GGGCCTGCCGCCGTGGCAGCGTCGCCAGCTGCCGCTGCTGTTCGACGAGGACACATTGCTGGCCGCCGGTGACCGGGTCATCGGTGCCGCCCTGCAACCGTGGCTGCTGGCCCATCACGCGCAGTTGCAGTGGACACCCGGCGCGGCCTGAATTGACCCCGCCCGGCCAGCAGCCCACACTTGGCACATGGCAAAGAAGTCCCCCAATGAAACCTCCCCGGTCGCCCACTTCGAGCAGTCGCTGGAAGAGCTGGAACAGCTGGTGGAGAAGATGGAAACCGGCGAAATGAGCCTGGAGCAATCGCTCAGCGCCTACGAACGTGGCGTCGGCCTGTACCGCCAGTGCCAGCAGGCGCTGGAACAGGCCGAACTGCGCGTGCGCCTGCTCAGCGATCCGGCCCAGCCCGACACCGCGGTGCCATTCGACCCGCCCAGCCATGACGGTTGAGGCCACGTTCGCGCGTTGGCGCGACCGGATCGAAAGCCAGCTCGACGCCAGCCTGCCCTCCCCGTCCGATGCCCCGCGTGGACTGCACCAGGCGATGCGCTATGCGGTGCTCGGGGGCGGCAAGCGCATGCGCCCGCTGCTGGTGTATGCCGGCGGCCGGATTTTCGGCGCCGACGAGAACGCGCTGGACGCGCCGGCGATGGCGGTGGAGCTGATCCATGCGTATTCGCTGGTGCATGACGATCTGCCGGCGATGGACGATGACGCCCTGCGTCGCGGCCGCCCGACCACGCACATCGCCTTTGATGAAGCCACCGCGATCCTCGCCGGTGATGCCCTGCAGACGCGCGCGTTCGGCCTGATCGCCGATGCGCCGCTGCCCGCGTCACTGCGCGTGGCCTGCCTGCAGACGCTGGCCCACGCCTCCGGTGCCGCCGGCATGTGCGGCGGCCAGGCGCTGGATATCGACGCCACCGGTCATCAACAACCGCTGCAGGATCTTGAGCGCATGCACGCGCTCAAGACCGGCGCACTGATCCGCGCGGCAGTGCGCATGGGCGCGCTGTGTGGCCAGGCACCCGCCGCCGATCTGGCAACGCTGGATACGGTCGCCTCGGCGCTCGGTCTGGCATTCCAGGTGCGCGATGACATCCTCGATGTCGAAGCCAGTTCCGAACAGCTCGGCAAGACCGCCGGCAAGGACGAGGCACAGGCCAAGTCGACCTTCCCGGCACTGCTCGGCATGGACGGGGCGAAGGCGCATCTGCGCACGCTGAGCGAGCAGATGTTCGATGGCCTGGCCGGGTATGGCGAGCCGGCAGATGCACTGCGTGCGCTGGCGACGCTGGCGGTTGAGCGGGATCACTGAGCGACCGTGCCGGCAGCCACGCATGGCGTGGTTGCACAACGCCAGGACACAGAAAAACGCCCGGGAATCCCGGGCGTTTTTCGTTCCAGCGCTGCGGATCGATTACTTGATCAGGCGCAGGGCGAACGGATAACGGTAGGCTTCGCCGTTGTTGGCCTTGACCGCTGCGATGATGCAGAAGATCACGTTGAGCAGGCCGACGATCGGCGCCAGCAGGCCGCCGATGATGACGATGGTCAGCACGATGCAGATCAGCATCGCGATGGTGATGGTGATCTGGAAGTTCAGCGCTTCCTTGGCCTGGTCGGTGACGAAGCGCTTGCTGCTGTCGTCCTTGTTGATCAGCCAGATGATCAGCGGGCCGAGGAACCAGGTGAAGATGCCCAGCAGGTGGGCCACCAGCGCCATGGTGCGCTGATCGGCCGGTGCCGGGGCGCTCACCGGCGGCGGCGGGGTGGTGACGTTGTCGAAATCGCTCACGTGAAACTCCTTGTTCGAGGTAATGGGTATTGCACGCGGCAGGCTCCCCGCCTGCCAGGGCAGCCCCAATAGAATACGTCAATCGTTACCGGCAACGGTCATTCGTCCTACAAGGATCGAACCGGTGTGCACGTGCGAGCGGGTGTCGATGTCGGCACCCACCGCTTCGATGCTGGCGAACATCTCTTTGAGGTTGCCGGCGATGGTGATGCCGTCCACCGGGTAGCTGATCTCGCCGTTCTCCACGCGGAACCCGCCGGCGCCGCGCGAGTAATCACCGGTCACGCTGTTGACGCCCTGCCCCATCAGTTCGGTGACCAGCAGGCCATTGCCCATCTGCCGGGCGATCGAGACCAGATCGTCCGCGTTGGCGGTGACCTTGAGGTTGTGCACGCCACCGGCGTTGGCGGTGGTCGGCAGGCCCAGCTTGCGCGCCGAATAGCTGCCCAGGATGTAACGCTCCAGCACGCCATCGCGGATCAGCGCCGAATTGCGCGTGGCCACGCCATCGCCGTCGAAGGCGGCCGAACGCAGCCCGCGGCGCAGCAGCGGCAGTTCCTCAATGCCGAACCACGCCGGGAACAGCCGGGTGCCAACGCTGTCGAGCAGGAAGCTGGCGCGGCGGTACAGCGCGCCGCCAGAGACGGCGCCGAGCAGATGTCCGATCAGCGAGCGGGCCACCTCCGGCGAATACAGCACCGGCATCTGCGCGGTGGTCATCGAGCGCGGCTCCAGGCGGGCGACGGTGCGCTCGGCGGCGCGGCGGCCGATCGAGGCGGCATCATCCAGGTCTTCCCGGGCCAGCGCGCTGCTGTACCAGCCATCGCGCTGCATGCCATCGCCCTGGCCCGCGATCAGCGCGCAGCCGATCGAGTGGTGGCTGCTGCGCTCGCGGCCGATGAAGCCATGCGAGTTGGCATACACCGACAGGCTCTGCGCAGTCGCGGCGGAGGCACCGTCGGAATTGCTGATGCGGGTGTCGGCCTCACGCCCGGCCGCTTCGCAGGCCAGCGCCAGGTCCAGCGCCGCATCGGCGCTGAGCTGCCAGGGGTGCCAGCCGTCCAGATCCGGGAACTGGCGGGCCATCAGCGCCGCCTCGGCCAGCCCGGCGGCTTCGTCGTCCTCGGTGTGACGGGCGATCGCGCAGGCCTGGGCCACGGTCGACTCCAGGCTGCTCTCGCGCAGGTCGGCGGTGCTGGCACTGCCCTTGCGCTGGCCGAAGTAGACGGTCACGGCGATGCCGCGGTCACGGGTGGACTCGACCGTTTCGACCTCGCCCAGGCGCACGTTCACATCCAGCCCGCGCTCATCGCTGCAGCTGACCTCGGCCTGGGTGGCGCCCAGGGCTTTGGCCCGCTCCAGCAGGCGCTGGGAGATGTCGGCCAGCTGCTCCAGGCGCTGCAGGCTGTCGTCGGCCGGGGAGACTTCAGGGGAGATCACGTTCAATGCTTTATCCTGTACAGGTGAGTGCCCGGCGCGACGCCGGCACAGTTTACGGATGTGGAAATAAGACGATGCGCGGACGCGACGAAGAAACCGGTGAATTCCTTGATATCAGCCGCAGCCAGAACCGCCGGGCTGCGCTGGACGTGCTGGCCCTGGGCGAGAAGCTGGTCTCGCTGACCCCGGCCCAGCTGGCGCGCCTGCCGGTGCCCGAAGACCTGCTGCCGCACATCGCCGAGGCCAAGCGCATCACCGCTCATATCGCCCACAAGCGCCAGCTGGCGTTCCTGGCCAAGCACATGCGCCGCGAAGACGACGCCGTGCTGGATGCGATCCGCAACGCGCTGGATGCCAACAGCGAGACCTCGCGCCGTGAAGTGGCCACCATGCACCGCGTTGAAGACTGGCGCGAGCGCCTGCTCAAGGACGGCGACAAGGCGCTGGGTGCGCTGCTGGATGAGTACCCGCATGCCGACCGCCAGGAGCTGCGCACGCTGGTGCGCAACGCCCAGGCCGAGAAGGCCAAGAACAAGCCGCCGCGCGCCTACCGGGAGATCTTCCAGGTGCTGCGTACGCTGCTGCTGCCGGCCGCGCTCGGCCTGGAGGGCGTGAACGCCTCGTCCGACGATGACCTGGACGACGCGGTCGATACGGATACCGACGGCGACGAGAACGCCGAGGACTGAGCCTCGCCGCTCACGCGGCACCGCCAGCACCAGGCTGGCGGCCGCGTCGTCGGGCAGCACGAGGGCACGCATCCCGGCTCAGGCCTGGGTGCCGCCCACGGTGATGCCATCGATCAGCAGGGACGGCTGGCCCACGCCGACCGGCACGCTCTGGCCATCCTTGCCGCAGATGCCCACGCCTTCGTCCAGGGCCAGATCGTTGCCGATCATGCGCACTTTCTGCATGGTTTCCGGGCCATTGCCGATCAGGGTCGCGCCCTTCACCGGCGCGGTGATTTTTCCGTCTTCGATCAGGTAGGCCTCGGTGGCCGAGAACACGTACTTGCCGCTGGTGATGTCGACCTGGCCGCCACCGAAGTTGACCGCGTACAGGCCACGCTTGACCGAGCGGATCATCTCTTCCGGATCGTGCTGGCCGGCGCGCATGTAGGTGTTGGTCATGCGCGGCATGGTCATGTGCGCGAACGACTCACGGCGGCCGTTGCCGGTCGGCGCCACGCCCATCAGGCGCGCGTTGAGCGAGTCCTGCATGTAGCCGACCAGGATGCCGTCTTCGATCAGCGTGGTGCACTGGGTCGGGTGGCCTTCGTCATCGATGTTCAACGAGCCGCGGCGCCCGTCCAGGGTGCCGTCGTCGACGATGGTCACGCCCGGCGCGGCCACGCGCTCGCCGATCCGGCCGGCGTAGACGCTGGTGCCCTTGCGGTTGAAGTCGCCTTCCAGGCCGTGGCCGACCGCTTCGTGCAGCAGCACGCCGGGCCAGCCCGGGCCGAGCACCACGGTCATCACGCCGGCCGGGGCCGGGATCGCCTCCAGGTTCACCAGTGCCTGGCGCAGCGCCTCGCGGGCGAAGCCCTCCGGGCGCCCCTCGGCGAACAGCTCTTCATAGCTGTAGCGGCCGCCGCCGCCGGAGTAACCGGATTCGCGACGGCCGTGCTGCTCGACGATCACCTGCACGTTCAACCGCACCAGCGGGCGGATGTCGGCGGCAAGCACGCCATCGCTGCGCGCGATCAGCACCGTGTCCACGCCCCCGGAGAGGCTGACCATCACCTGCTGCACGCGCGGGTCGGCGGCGCGCAGGTAGCGGTCCAGGCGCTTGAGCATCTCGACTTTGGCCTCGTTGCCCATGCCATCAATGGGGTCCAGCGCCGGGTACAGCGCGCGGCCGCTGCCACGCACCAGCGAGCGGGCCGACTGCGCCCCGCCCTCGCGCGAAATCGCGCGGGCCGACTGGGCGGCGGCCAGCAGCGCATCGCTGTGGATGTCATCGGAATAGGCGAAACCGGTCTTTTCACCGGCGATGGCGCGCACGCCCACGCCCTGTTCGATCGAATGCGCACCGTCCTTGACGATGCCATCCTCCACGCTCCAGCTCTCGCGGCGCGCGTGCTGGAAATAGAGATCCCCGAAATCGATGCCCGGCCCCAGCAGGGTGCCGAACGTGCGTTCCAGACCGCCCGCATCCAGCCCGGCGGGCAGCAGCAGACGGTCGGTGGCCAGCGAAAGTGCGTTGTTGTTCATGCTCTTTGATCTATGGGCGCCGGGCGCAATCGCAACCCGGGCGCGGGAAAGGAGTCAGCGCGCCGAGGGCGCGGCCGGCGCCGGCCTGGGCGCGGTGTCGCGGTCGATCACCTCGACCTTGGGTTCGGCCCAGGGGCCGGTCACGCGGTAGGTCTTGGCGCCGATCTCGCCCAGCGGCTTGGACAGCACCGCGTTGGCCGCCGCGCCCACCGCGGCGCCCACCGGGCCGCCGGCCACGGCGCCAACGACGGTCAGCAGGTTGCCCGCGCGCGGATTGACGTCGATCGTCTGGTCAAAGCGCTGCTGGCGCAGATCGGTCTGGCCGCGGATGGTGATGTTCGCCGCCGGGCCTTCGATCAGCACCTTGTCGGTGGTGGCCATGCCGTCGCCGAAGGCCACGCTGCCTTCGACCTGGTTGAAGGCGAAGCCCTTGGAGAAGAAATCGCGGAAATCGAACATCAACCGGCGCGGCAGCTGAGCCACGCTCAGCAGCCCGAGAACGCGACCGGCGCCCGGCTCCAGCTCCAGCAGCTGGCCGTTGCGGGCATGCACGTCGAGCTGGCCCTGCAGCGCGCCCAGCTGGAAATCCGACGGCCCCCCCTGCCACCCGGCAGTCATGCTCAGCTGGCCCTGCCCGCCACGCAGCTGGCCGCCGTAATCCAGGTTCTGCATCAGCCCGCCCAGGTCCTCGCTGCTGACCTGCACGTTGAACTGGCTGCGCGCGGCCGCGCCCATGCCCATCCAGCGGCCATTGACGTCGATCTCCTGCTTGGGCGCGCGGAACTGCAGCTGGTCCACGCTCAGGCCGTTGGCCATCGGGCGGGTGCGCAGCACCGCCTGGCCGAGCTTGGCCTTGCCGAACTGCAGGTCATCGATATCCAGCGACAGCGGCGGCACCTTGGCCGGGTTGGTGTCATTGGCACTGGCCTGGACCCGTGCAGGCAACGCCACGTCCGGCGGCAGCAGGATCGGGGCGCCATCACTGGGCGCCTTGACCGGCGTGGGCAGCGATTGCCAGTGGACGCGGCTGAGCTTGCCGACGATGGTGCCGCCATCGGCATTGGGCACGCTCAGGCTGCCCGCCAGCGAGGGGCCATCCAGGCGCACGTCCACGCTGTTGCCGGTCGGACGCAGCTGCAGCCGGGTCTGCTCGAACACCCCACCGGCCAGCAACAGCTGGCCGACCTGCACATCCACATGGCGCAGCGGCATCGGGTCCTTGTCATCGCCCCCTTCGGGCGAACGGGCCAGGCCGACCCATTCCAGCGCATCCAATGAGCCGCTGCGGCCGTTGACCACCAGCCCACTGGCGGGGGGATCCCGATCCACATGGTCACTGCCGAGCGTGACCTGTACGCCGGTCTGGTTGTCATGCGTGCGGGCAGCCAGCGCCAGGCGCTGGCCGAACGCCACGTCCACGCGGCCACTGCCCATCGGCAGCTGCGCGGTCACGGCCGTGGCCAGCGGCGTGGCGGCCGGTTTGTCCAGCGGCGCGGGCAGCTCCAGCGTGGTGCCGACCAGGTCCGAATGCAGCTTGAGCACGGTCGGCGGCTCGACCTTGCTGCCGGCGGCGACCTTGGGCAGGGTCACCCCGATGGTCCAGCGCGAAGTACCCTGGATATAGGGTTTGAGCCAGTTCAATTCCGGCGCGCGGTCCAGCAGCGCACCCGCGGCCAGCGAAGCGGTCAACTCGGATTCAAAGGCCTGCTGCGGGTCGCGCACGAACTCGCCGGCGCGCAGGCTGAGCAGCCCGTCCTGGCCTTGATGCCGCACGGCAAGCTGTTCCGCATCGAAGCCGCCATGGCCGTAACGGGCCTGGCCGCGCATGTTCTCGAAGACCAGGTCGAAACGCTTCTCGGTGAGCGTCGCACCGTTGAGATCGACCGTGCCCTGCAGATGGCCGCCCCCTTCGTCGTGGTGCAGCGGCTGCAGCAGATCGAAGGTGACCGCAGCCGGTCCCTTCGCGGTCAGGTTGTCCAGGGTCTCGCCGTAGGTGGCCTGCAGCGGGCTCTGCTTGAGCATGGCCAGCAGTGCACCGGCATCGCTGCGGCTGGTCGCCTTGACGTACAGATCGGTCACGCCGAAATCCGGGATGCCGGCGTCGAAGTGGTCCACCGCCACGCCCGCCAGGTCGCCCTTGCCATGCAGTTCGAAGCCCGGACCAATGAAGGCGATGTCCGCATCGACCTTGTTCATCGCCGGCCAGTCGTGCTGGAAACGGATGCTGCCAGCGTCGATATGTCCGGTCGCTTCGAAGCGGCCATTGTTCTTGTCGAAGGGCCAGTCTTCCAGATCACCGGTCACCAGGCCCACGCCGCCGCGCACCTGCCCGGAGACCAGCGCGGCGTCCAGCCAATCGGTGGCGGCCTTGCTCATCTTGGAATGGATCCAGAAGCGTTTGGCGGCGGTCATCGGTACATCGTCGATCTTGGCCGCCAGCTCCAGCCACGGGCGCGTGCCGTTGTTCTGGAACCAGATCCCGCCGCGTACATCGGCCGCGTAATCGGTGCCCTGCACGCGCAGGGCCGGGGTGCCGATGCGCCAGCCACCGGCTTCATCACGCCAGCCGACCAGGCGGCCAGCCAGGCGCACGTCGTGGCGCTCGCCGAAGCCGCTGGGCCAATCAAACTGCATGACCCGCTGCGGCTGCAGCTCCAGGGTGAAGCCATCGGCGTCGCCATCGAAGCGGCCGCCCACGCCACTGAGCCCCGGCGAATGCCCGACCGCGGCAAAACGGATGTCTTCCAGGTCGCCTTCGACCGACAGCGGGCCGCCCTGTTCGCCCGCCACCCGCACGCGGGTCATCCGGACCTGCGGCGCGGCGTCATGCAGCCACTCGCGCAGGCCGGGGTCGATCCTGTCGGTCAGCGCCAGGCCGCGCAACAGCGCGGTGGCATCGATGTTGTCGCCGGCCAGCGCGAAATGCTGCCCGCCGGCCAGCAACAGCCCATCCAGTTGCTGGGTGCTGCCTTCCATGCCGATCCGCAGGCGCGGCGCATCGGCGCGCCAGCCACCGTGCACCCAGCGCCAGCGCGCGCGCAGCTCCAGCGTGTCCAGCGCCAGCTGCGGGTGGGTGCCGTCTGCAAGCTTCACGCCGCGGACCTGCACGTTCTGCAGGTCCGCATCCGTGGTGACCATCACCACCCGGTGATCGCGCAGATCCACCCATGCATTGAATTCACCGGTGCCCTGCTGCAGACCGATGCCGCCGAACTGCAGCAGCGAGGACCACGCACGGAAATCGGCCGGATCGGCCGACAGCCACGCCTGCCCATCGCCGCGCTTGCGCTCGAACTCCAGCACCGCTGTAAGCGGCTGGGCGGCAGGATCGGCCCAGGCACGGGCGCCCACGCGAAGGCGCTGGCCGTTGACGCGCAGGCGAAGGTCGATCCGCGGCAGCGAGGCGTTCACGCCCAGCGAGGGCGCATCGACCCGCAGCCGCCCGCCGATCACCTGCAGCTCGCCCAAGCGGCGCAGCGTTTCCAGCGGATCACCCGCAGCCGACTGCGGCAGCCCCTGCACCGACCAGCGGCCGTCATCGGCGCGCTGCAGCACCAGCGCCAGGCCACGCAGGCGCAGCTCGGTCAGCGAGTGACCCGGCAGCAGCCCGGCATACATCGACACCAGCACCTCGGCCTCGCCGATGCGCAGGCCCTGCCCTTCACCGATCCGCAGCCCTTTGAGCTGCAGCAGCGGCCCACGCCGGGTCCAGGCGGTATCCAGCGCATCGAAACGCACCGGCTGGCCGGCACGCGCGCTCAGCCATGCCGCCACCCTGTCCGGATGGCGCTCGGCCAGCGGCAGCAGCTGGCTGGCGGTGCCGACCAGCAGGGCCACGCCCACGAGCAGGACCGCCACCGCATACACGGCATGGCGGCGGATCCGGCGCAGGCGCAGGCGCAGCGGTGTGCTCATCGGAACCTGGGTACGCCGGACCGGCCGCGGTCAGAGCAGCACGACATCGAACTGCTCCTGCAGGTACTGCTCGTCCGCCTGGAAGCGGATGCTCTTGCCCAGGAACTCCTCCAGTTCGGCCACCGCCGAGGACTCCTCGTCGGTGATGCGCGCGACCACCTTCGAGGAGGCAATCACCAGCAGGCGGGCCGCATCGAACTGGCGCACCGCCCGGGTGATCTCGCGGAAGATCTCATAGGTCACCGTCTCGGCGGTCTTGATCGAGCCCCGCCCGCTGCACTCCGGGCACGGCTCGGACAGCTGGCGCTCCAGGCTTTCCACGGTGCGCTTGCGCGTCATCTCGACCAGGCCCAGCGGCGAGAAGTCGTAGACGGTGGTCTTGGCATGGTCGCGGGCCAGCGCCTTCTCCAGCGTGCGCAGCACCTGACGGCGATGCTCGGCGTCATCCATGTCGATGAAGTCGATGATGATGATGCCGCCCAGGTTGCGCAGCCGCAGTTGGCGCGCCACGGCCTGCGCCGCTTCAAGATTGGTGCGGAACACCGTCTCTTCGAGATTGCGCTGGCCCAGGAACGAACCGGTGTTGACGTCGATCGTGGTCATCGCCTCGGTCTGGTCGATCACCAGATAGCCACCGGACTTGAGCGGCACCTGCTTGTCCAGCGCCCGGCCGATCTCGTCCTCGACCCCGAACATGTCGAAGATCGGGCGATCGCCGCTGTACAGCTCCAGCTTCTCGGCCAGCACCGGCATGTACTTGGCCACGAATGCCTGCAACTGGTTGAAGGTCTCCTTGGAGTCGACCTTGACCTTGTCCACGTCCTTGCGGATCAGGTCGCGCACCGAGCGCAGCGGCAAGCTCAGGTCTTCATAGATCACGCTGCACGGGGCGGCATCGCGGCCACGGCGCTCGACCACGTTCCAGACCCGCGACAGGTAGGCCACGTCCTCGGCGATCGCTTCGGCCGGCTGGCCTTCGGCGTTGGTGCGCACGATATAGCCGTAACCGCCGTGCTGGGCCGACAGTTCGGTCACCAGGGTCTTCAGGCGCGCGCGCTCGGCCTCGTCTTCGATCCGGGCCGACACGCCCACCACCTTGGACTGCGGCAGCAGCACCATGTAGCGCGAGGGAATGCTGATCTGCGTGGTCAGCCGGGCCCCCTTGGTCCCGATCGGATCCTTGACCACCTGCACCACGATGTCCTGGCCGTCGCGCAGCAGCTCCACGATCGGCACCGAGGACGGCGGCGGCAGGGTGGTGCCTTCGGTATCGGCGCTGGCCACCGGGGCCGGGCGGATCACGTCGTTGGCGTGCAGGAACGCGGCGCGCTCCAGCCCGACCTCCACGAACGCCGCCTGCATGCCGGGCATCACCCGCTGGACCTTGCCTTTGTAGATGTTGCCGACGACGCCACGGCGCCAGCCGCGTTCGATATGCAGCTCCTGCAGCATGCCGTTTTCGATGACGGCGACGCGGGTTTCCCGCGGGGTGACATTGACCAGGATTTCTTCAGACATGGGCGACTCCCTTCAGTTCAAACGCCTGCAGCAACTGCTCGGTCTGTTGCAGGGGCAAACCCATCACACCCGAATAGCTTCCCGCCAGGTGGCGGATATATCGTTCGGCGCCGCCCTGGATCGCATAGGCGCCGGCTTTGTCCATCGGCTCGCCCGTGGCCACGTAGGCGGCGATCCGGTCCTCGTCGATCGCCGCGAACGTCACCTCCGAGACCACCAGTACGCCCAGCTCCCGGCCGGCGGCGACCAGCGCCACGGCGGTCATCACCTGGTGGGTGCGCCCGGCCAGCGCGCGCAGCATCGCGCGCGCATCGTCGGCATCGACCGGCTTGCCGAACACGCGCCCATCCAGCACCACCTCGGTGTCCGAGCCGAGCACCACCGCGTCCGGGTCATGGGCGACCAGCGCCAGCCCGGCACGCGCCTTGTCGGCGGCGACCCGCTGCACGTAATCGGCGGCCGACTCGGCGGGCGCGCGGACTTCAGGCACGTGAAGGTCGAGCGCCTGGAACGGTCGGTCCAGGCGCGCAAGCAGTTCGTTTCGTCGGGGGGATCGAGAGGCGAGATAAAGCATCGAGGAAGCATAACCTGAGGCTACTGTCTGAATCGCAAGCAACACCCTCCAATCGTCATCAACCCCATCAAACCTCACGACGCGTTCATCGCCCCGACACCAACCTCAACGCCTTCACAAGGAGATGTACATGCGCCGCCCGTCCCTGTCCCCGTTGCTGCTCGCCCTGTCCCTTGCCCTGGGAGCTTCGATGACCGCCCACGCCCAGTCCCAGCCCGCCATCGCCGTGCCGGCCGACGGCACCCTGCTCAACATTTCGGCCAATGCCGAGGCCAGGCGCGTGCCGGACGTGGCCACGCTGTCGGCCGGTGTCGTCACCCAGGCCGTGGACGGCAACACCGCCATGCGCCAGAACGCCGAGCAGATGACCAAGGTGCTTGCCGCGATCAAGGCCGCCGGCATTGCCGAGCGCGATGTGCAGACCAGCGGCGTCAACCTGAGCCCGCAGTACCGTTACGCCGACAACGAGGCGCCGAAGATCACCGGCTACCAGGCCAGCAACACGGTCAGCCTGAAGGTGCGCGACATCGCCAAGCTCGGCAAAGTGCTTGATGCACTGGCCGCGCAGGGCGCCAACCAGATCAACGGCCCGCAGTTCGAGATCGACCAGCCCGAGCCGGTCTACGACGAAGCCCGCCTGGCCGCACTGAAGAAGGCCCAGGCCCGCGCCGAAACGTATGCCAAGTCGCTGGGCCTGCGCGTGCGCCGGATCGTGAGCATCTCCGAAAGCGGTGGCGGCAACTTCCGCCCGGTGATGATGCGTGCGGCAGCCGCGCCGATGGCGGCCGATGTCTCCACGCCGGTGTCGCCGGGCGAATCGACCGTGTCGGTCAACCTGGACGTGGTGTTCGATCTGGGCCGGTAACACGTCGCAGCAGAGCGGACCCACGGTCCGCTCCTGCCTGGGATGACGGCGCCTTAGGGCGCCGTCATGCTGTCCGCGGTCGGAGCCCGACTGCAGTCCGCGGCGCACCGCCATCGTCGATGGTCAGGTCGCCGGGACCGATGGGTGCCGGTGGAATTCTCGTTGCCGCGTTGATGCGTCCGGAGAGCCCCGCGACGGGGCTCTCCCCATTCATACAACGCCCTCACGCCATCTTTCCCGAATTAAGCAATTTTTCACACTTGCGTCACCTGCCGGAAACCTAGATTGGCGCCGTTGCCACCGTTCTGGTGTCGACTTATTGACATCTAGGTTTTCCCAGTCAGGAGAGAAGCTGTGAAACACCCGACCCAACGCCGCGACGACAGCCGCCGCAATACCCTGGCCCATTCCATTTCCACGATCCTGACCAGCGGCGCGCTGCTGCTGGTAGGGGCCATGGCGTCGTCCTCCGCGTTCGCGCAGGAGCAGGCGACCAACCTTGACCGGATCACCGTCACCGGGTCGAACATCCCCCGCACGAATACCGAAACTCCCTCCCCCGTCCAGGTGGTCACCCGCCAGGAAATCGACCGTACCGGCAAGACCACGGTCGCCGAGTATCTGCAGACCCTGACCGCGGACGGGTCAGGCTCCATTCCCAAGACCTTCGGCAACGGGTTTGCCGGCGGTGGCGCCGGCATCTCGCTGCGCGGCCTGGGCGCCGGCTCCACGCTGGTGCTGTTGAACGGCCGCCGCATGGCGACCTACGGCCTGGCCGATGACGGCCAGAAAGTCTTCACCGACCTGAGCACCATTCCGCTGGATGCGGTCGAGCGCATTGAAGTCCTGAAGGACGGCGCTTCTGCGATCTACGGTTCGGACGCCATCGCCGGCGTGGTCAACATCATCCTGCGCAGCGACTTCAACGGCGCCATTCTGCGCGCCTCCTACGGCCTGTCCGGCGACAGCGACGGCGATGCCAAGAAGGCCACCCTGACCGCCGGCACCGGCGACCTGGCCACCGATGGCTGGAACGCGTTCTTCAGTCTGGACGTGGGCAAGACCGACGCGATCAAGATCAGCGACCGCAAGAACCGCAAGTGGATCGGCACCGGTGATATCCGCCCGTGGGGCTATGGCAACAACGCCCAGTTCCTGGGTGGCGCCGCGCTCTCCGGCGGTACCCGTGGCGGTGTGGGTCCGAACGGTTCGGTGTTCGACGACCGTGCGGTGACGGATGACGACCCGGCCTTCCTCGTCGCGCTGCCGGGCTGCGCCGGTTTGACCACCATCCCCGGCCAGAACGATGTCACCGCCCAGCAGCAGGGCTGCCTGTGGGATCCGGCCCAGCTGTACCGTGACCTGACCCCGGAAGAGAAGTACGTCAACGTATTTGGTCGCGCCAGCTTCGCCTTCGGCGAGGGCGGTGAGATCTACACCGAAATCGGCTACTCCAAGAAGGAAACCACCTTCAGCAACACGCCCTCCGGCGTTTCCGGTGGCTGGGGCTATCCCGGTGGCCCGGTCAACGCCAACAGCGGCGATGGCGCCACCGTGCTCAGCCCGACCCACCCGGACAACCCGATCCCCGGCCAGGCCTCGCGCCTGCGCTACTCGGCCTGGGATGTCGGCCCGCGTGTGACCGAGAACACCAACGAGTTCAACCGCTTCCTGGTGGGCGTCAAGGGCAACTGGGGCGAGTGGAGCTACGACACGGCCTACCTGCATTCGGGCACCGACCTGGTCAACAAGCGTACCGGCTTCCTGAACTACGACGCCGTGCGTTGCGTGCTCGGCAATCCGGCCTGCCCGGCAGGCGTGTGGCGCATCGGCGACAACGCGGGGCTGAACTCGCAGGCCCTGTATGACTACATCTCGCCGGACATCAGCGCCCGCGCCAAGTCCAGCCTGGACATGTTCGACTTCACCGTGTCGCGCAGCCTGGCCGACCTCAAGGGTGGCCCGCTGGGCCTGGCGCTGGGTACCGAATGGCGCAAGACCAGCAACAGCCTGACCCCGCAGACCTTCACCGACCAGGGCCAGATCATCGGCCTGGGCTACTCGGCCTACGACGGTACGCAGAACGTGTACGCCGGCTATGTCGAGCTGTCCGCCCCGGTGCTGGAGCAGTTGGAACTGTCCGGCGCGGTCCGTTACGACAAGTATGAGAGCGGCGAAGGCAAGGCGACGCCGAAGGTCGGGATCAAGTGGACCCCGGCCGACTGGATCGCCGTCCGCGGCAGCTATGCCGAAGGCTTCCGTGCCCCCAACCCGGCCGAGAACGGCGACGGTGGCCTGGCCGCGTTCTCCAACGCTTCCGATCCCGTGCGCTGCCCCGGCGGCAACCCGGCCCCGGGCGCGAACGATGACGATTGCGGCGCACTGCCGGTCGCCATCATCACCCGCCCCAACGCCGACCTGAAGCCGGAAGAGTCCAAGAGCTACTCGGTGGGTCTGGTGCTGCAGCCGACCTCCAGCACCTCGATGACGGTCGACGCGTGGCAGATCAAGCGCACCAACGAAATCGCCCAGGGCAGTACGGCCGAAGCGATTGCCGCGGGCAATGTGCTGCGTGACAACAACCTGCTCAATGGCGTTCCGGGCACCGGCAGCATCCTGGCGGTCAATACGCAGTACATCAATGCGGCATCGACCCGCGTGCGCGGTATCGATACCGACATCCGCCAGACCTTCGACATCGGTCCGGGCCAGCTGGAAATGGACCTGCAGTGGAGCCACGTGCTCAAGTTCGAGCGCACCGATGCCGACGTGACCGTCGACTATGCCGGTACCCACGGCAACTGCGACGTCACCAACTGCATCGGCACCCCGAAGGACCGCATCAACTTCGGTACCACCTGGAAGCAGGGCCCGTGGAGCGTCAGCGGCGTGGCCAACTACATCTCCAAGATGGAGAACACCGACTTCCGCGGTCCGGACGGCTCGTATCAGTTCGCCTATGCCGACGGCACGGATGTCACCAAGATTTCCTCGTTCACCACCTTCGACCTGTCCGGTCGCTGGAACATCACCGAGGCCTTCGAACTGAATGCATCGGTGCAGAACCTGTTCGACCGCATCGCTCCGCTGGATCCGACCACCTACGGTGGCGTGAACTACAACCCGCTGCACTTCAGCGGTGCGATCGGCCGTTACTTCACCGTCGGTGCCAAGTACACCTTCGAATGAGGTAGCCGCACTTGGGGAGCAAGGAGCCCGGGCAGTGCCCGGGCTTTTTGTTGCTCGGCCACGCGAGTTGCGCACATCGCAGGCAAAAAAAAGCCCCGCATCGCTGCGAGGCTTTTTCAAATCTTGGCGCCCGAAGTTGGACTCGAACCAACGACCCCCTGATTAACAGTCAAGTGCTCTAACCGGCTGAGCTATTCGGGCGGGGTGCGCATTGTAGCCCGTTTTTCGCGAGATGTAACCCGTCTGGCGACAACTATTTCACGCACGGTGATACGGATGATTGGCCAGCATGGCCGCAGCGCGGTACAGCTGTTCGGCCACGACCAGGCGCACCAGCATGTGCGGCAGCGTCAACGGCCCGATCGACCATTTCTCGTCGGCCATCGCCGACACCTCGGCCGAGTGGCCTTCCGGCCCGCCGATCAGGAACGCCAGGTCCCTGCCCTGCCCACGCCAATGCTCCAGGCGCTGGGCCAGCTGCTCGGAACTGAGTTGGCGGCCCGGCACATCGAGCGCGACCACATAGGCATTCTTCGGCAGCGCGGCGATCACCCGCTTGCCTTCGTCATCGGTCGCGCGGCGCGCATCGCGACCCTTGCCGCGCAGGCCGGGCTCGATCTCGACCAGCTCGAACGGCAGCCAGTGCGAGAGCCGCTTCTGGTACTCGGCAAACCCCTGCGCGACCCAGGATGGCGCGCGCTCGCCGGTGGCGATCAACCTGGCTTTCATCGGTGTCCTCCGCAGCTACCGCAGGCGGCGCCGCAAAAGACAACGGCGCCATCGGCGCCGTTGTCGTGACCGGGCACGCTGCGATCAGCGCGCGTCGTAGTCGTCGTCCGCATCGTCGAGCAGCTCGATCGGCGGCTGGTCGCCCACCGTCCACAGGCGCTCGAGCGCGTAGAACTCACGCACGCGCGGCAGCATCACGTGGACGATCACGTCGCCCAGGTCGACCAGCACCCATTCGGCTTCGCGCTCGCCTTCCACGCCCAGCGGCATCACACCCAGCTTCTTGGCGAACTTCACCACTTCATCGGCAATCGACTTGACGTGACGGCTGGAGGTGCCCGAGGCGATCACCATGTAATCGGCGACGCTGGAGCGGCCGATGACGTCGATCTCAACGAGATCCTTGGCCTTCAGTTCTTCGGTGGCCCCGCGCACGCACTCGAGCAGCTGCATGACGGAGGGCGCCGGATTGGGCAGTTGGACCTTGATGGTCTGGGGCTGGGCTTGGTTGCTCAAAGCGGGTCAACTCGATAAATGTGGGGCCGATTATACGGGGCGGCGGGGCCGCGCGTATTCACGACGGTGTTGCGCCGTACAGGCGGTGACCGAGGATGTAGTCGGCCACCGGCGCCGGCAGCAGCGCCTGCCAGGGACCGTCGGCCTGGATCTGCGCCCGTACGGCGGTGGCCGATTCCTCGCGCAAGGGGGCCTGCAGACGCAGCAGGCGCCCGGCCGGGGCGGTGAACAGCGCGCGCTCGTGGCTGGCCCAGCGTCCTTCCAGGGCCTTGGCCAGGACCGGGTCGAGCGTGTCGGCCAGCGGGCTGCCCGGGCGGTCGGCCACGATGAAATGCGCCAGCTCGAACAGCGCGCCCCACTCGTGCCAGCTGGGCAGGGCCAACAGGCTGTCGGCCCCCACCAGCCAGGCGATGGGCTGGCGCGGGCCCAGTTCGGCGCGCAGCTCGCGCAGGGTATCCACGGTGTAGGACGGCACGCCGGGCTGGCGCTCGGCGCGGTCCAGCTCGTGCCGGTCCAGCAGCAGGCCCGGTTCGTCGCCGACGGCCAGGGCCAGCATGGCCAGGCGCTGCGCGGCATCGGCGCCAGGGGCGGCGCGGTGCGGCGGATCGGCGGCCGGCAGCAGGCGCACGGCCACCTGCAGCTGGTCGCGCGCGGCGCGGGCAATGGCCAGGTGGCCCAGATGAACCGGGTCGAAGGTCCCGCCGTAATAGATGCGCAGCCCCATGGGCTCAGGCCCGGGCGAGCAGGCGCACGGCACGGGCTTCGGACACGGCGATCAACAGCCGCTCCAGCGCCAGCCAGGCATCGCCATCGGCGCGCCCCTTGGCGATGCGGTCCACCAGCCCGGCCTCGGCCACGAAGCGCTCCCAGCGCTTGACCTCGGGATGGCGCTGCAGGGCGCGCTTGAACGGCGCCTGCCGCGATTCCCAGATGCCGCGGCTCTTCATTTCCGCGGCCAGGTTGCCACCGCGCGCCTGCACCCGCGCCAGGCCGGCGGTGGAAAGCAGCTCGCGGATCACGATCGGGGTCAGGGCCGCCACGGCTTCGCCTTCGGCACGCAGCCCGGCGATCATGCGCAGCACCGCGGCAGGCTGGCCGGAGAAGGTGGCTTCCACCAGCCGGAACACGTCATAGCGGGCGGCATCGGCCACCAGCGACTCCATCGTGTCCACGTCCAGCGTCTGGCCGTCGGCCAACAAGGCCAGCTTGTCGATTTCCTGGGCGGCGGCCAGCAGATTGCCCTCCACCCGCTCGGCCAGGCGCTGCACAGCCTGCGGATCCGCGCGCAGGCCCTTGCCACGCAGGCGGCGCTCGATCCACTCGGTGAGTTCATGCGGCTTGATCGCCCACGCCACCGAGATCACCCCGGCACGGCCCACCGCATCGGCCCACTTGGTCTGGTGGGCCTTGCTCCATTCGTTGCAGGTGATCAGCAGGATCACGTCCGGCGCCGGGTTGGCACAGAACTGGCTGATCACTTCAGCGCCTTCCTTGCCCGGCTTGCCGCTGGGCAGCCGCAGTTCCATCAGGCGCCGGGCACTGAACAGGCTGGGGGCGTTGAAGCTGGCGTCGAGCTGGTTCCAGTCGAAGTCACGGCCATCGGCATCGAACACTTCGCGTTCATTGACGCCGTCGGCGCGAGCACGTGCACGCACGGCGTCGGCCGCTTCCAGCACGCGCAGTGTTTCCGGCCCGGCGATCAGATACACCGGAGCCAGCGGCTGGCTGGCCGGTTGGCTGGCAAGCTGTTCGGGACGAAGTTCCATCCGGGCAGGCCGATCCGCGGGCGGAGCGGGCTCAGCGCCCCTGCGGCACGTCGGCCGGCACCGCCGGCGTGGCCGGGGTGGTGGCCGGCGTCGTGCCGGGCTTGGCCGGGGCACGGCCGTGCTCCAGCTCGGCACGGACCACGCTGTCGATGCGGCGCATGATCGAGGCCGACATTTCACGACGCAGTTCGTCGGCGAGGATCTCGCGCTCGGTGGTGGTACCGGTGGCGTCGGTCGGCGGCGACACGTAATCGCGCGAGAGCTCGATCACCTGCTGCGGCACCAGCTCGCTGCCGTCTTCGCGGCGGAAGATGAAGATCACCGCGTAGCGCAGGCTGTATTCCTGGGCACGGCCCTGGGCATCGATCGCGATCGGCAGATCGCCCCAACGCTCGGACAGCACCTGAAGCTGTGCGGCAGGTTCGGTGCTGTCGCTGTCGGCAATCTGCGCGCCCGAGGCCTGCAGGCCACGACGCAGCAGCTTGACCAGTTCACTGTAGGGCGCGGTGGACACCACCTGCACCGCCGCCGTATCGGCTGGCAGCATCAGCTTGTTGCGCAGATGGAAGCCGCAGCCAGCGAGGGTTGAGGTCAGGACAAGGGCAAGCAGGAATCGGGTCATGGACACAGTCTGTAGGAGCCGGGCGGTCGCGGCAACAAGCAGTGATCGTGCCGGATGCCGCGTGAACAGGACTTGATACCGGGCGGCCTGCATGGCGCGTCCGGACCCTGCCCCTGGAGATCCGTGCCACCGGGCGCGCAGGCACCCGGCGGCACGACAGCATCAGCCCTGCGCAGCGGCCACGATGTTCACGATCTTGCCCGGCACGATGATGATCTTGCGCACGGTCAGACCTTCCAGGAACTTGGCCGCGTTCGGCTCGGCCAGGCCCAGCGCTTCGATCTGATCACGCGGGGCATCGGCAGCGACCTCGATCGTGCCGCGCAGCTTGCCGTTGACCTGCACTGCCAGCGTCACCGCGTCGCGCACCAGCGCGGCCGGATCGGCCTGCGGGAACGCCTGGTCTTCCAGCAGTTCCTCGGCGTGGCCCAGCACCTGCCACAGCGCATGGCTGGCATGCGGGGTGATCGGGTTGAGCAGCAGCACGGTGGCGCGCAGCGCTTCCTGGCGGACCGCACGGCCCTGCTCGCTGACGTCATCGAACTTGGCCAGCGCGTTCATCAGCTCCATCACCGCGGCGATGGCGGTGTTGAAGCTGTGGCGGCGGCCGTAGTCGTCGCCGACCTTGCCGATGGTTTCGTGGGTCTTGCGGCGCAGCGCCTTCTGCTCGGCGTTGAGCGCGGCCACGTCCAGCGCCGGGGCGGCACCGTCGGCGGCGTGCTTCTGCACCTGCGCCCACAAACGGCGCAGGAAGCGGGCCATGCCGTCCACGCCGGCTTCGTTCCACTCCAGCGACTGTTCCGGCGGCGCGGCGAACATCGAGAACAGGCGCACGGTGTCGGCACCGTACTTGCTCACCATCACCTGCGGGTCCACGCCGTTGTTCTTGGACTTGGACATCTTCTCGGTGCCACCGATCACCACCGGCTGGCCGTCGGCGATCAGGGTCGCGCCGACGATGCGGCCGCGCTCGTCGCGCTGCACATCCACGTCGGCCGGGTTGATCCAGTCCTTGGAGCCGTCCGGGTTCTGGCGGTAGTAGGTCTCGGCGATCACCATGCCCTGGCACAGCAGGTTCTGCGCCGGTTCGTTGCTGTCCACCATGCGCGCGTCACGCAGCAGTTTGTGGAAGAAACGGAAGTACATCAGGTGCAGGATCGCGTGCTCGATGCCGCCGATGTACTGGTCCACCGGCAGCCAGTAGTTGCCGCGCTTGTCCACTGCGTCGCGGGCACCTGGGGAGGTGTAGCGCGCGTAGTACCAGCTCGACTCCATGAAGGTATCGAAGGTGTCGGTCTCGCGCTCGGCCGCGCCGCCGCAGTCCGGGCAGGTGGTCTTGCGCCATTCCGGATCGGCCTTGATCGGCGAACCGGTGCCGACGAAATTGACGTTCTCCGGCAGGACCACGGGCAGCTGCTCTTCCGGTACCGGCAAGGCGCCGCACTTCGGGCAGTAGATCACCGGGATCGGGCAGCCCCAGTAGCGCTGGCGGCTGACGCCCCAGTCGCGCAGGCGGTAGTTCACGCGGCGCTGGCCCTGGGCCTTGCGCTCGAAGCGCTCGGCCAGTGCTTCGAAGGCGCCCTGGAAATCCAGCCCGTCGAACTCTTCGGAGTTGACCAGTTCGGTGTCGCGGGTCTTGTCGCCATACCAGTCCTGCCAGCGCGTGGCGTCGTAAGCGCTTTCTTCCTTGCGCAGCGACTTCAACGCGATGACCTGGCGGATCGGCAGGCCGTACTTGTTGGCGAATTCGTTATCGCGCTGGTCATGGCCCGGAACGGCCATCACCGCGCCGGTGCCGTAGCCCATCAGCACGAAGTTGGCGACCCACACCGGCACCTGGGCGCCGGTGACCGGATGGATGGCGCGCAGGCCGGTATCCATCCCGCGCTTTTCCTGGGTTTCCAGTTCGGCTTCGGAGACGCCGCCCTGCTTCATCTCGGCCAGCAGCGCGGCCAGTGCCGGGTTGGACTTGGCCGCGTGCTGGGCCAGCGGATGCTCACCGGCGATGGACACGAAGGTCACGCCCATCACGGTGTCCGGACGGGTGGTGAACACGCGCAGCGGGTCCAGCGTGCTGCCGTCGGCATCGCGCACGTCGAACTGGATCTCCAGCCCTTCCGAGCGGCCGATCCAGTTGCGCTGCATGGTCTTGACCGAGTCGGGCCAGCCCGGCAGTTCATCCAGGCCGTCCAGCAGTTCCTGGGCGTAATCGGTGATGCGCAGGAACCACTGCGGGATCTCGCGCTTTTCCACCAGCGCGCCGGAACGCCAGCCGCGGCCGTCGATGACCTGCTCGTTGGCCAGCACGGTCTGATCGATCGGGTCCCAGTTCACCACCGCGTTGCGGCGGTAGGCCAGGCCCTTGCGCATCAGGCGGGTGAACATGCGCTGCTCGTGCACGTAGTACTCGGGCGTGCAGGTGGCGAACTCGCGCGACCAGTCGATCGCATAGCCCATGGCCTTGAACTGGCCACGCATGTGCTCGATGTTGGCGTAGGTCCACTTGGCCGGCGCGGTCTTGTTCTTGATCGCCGCATTCTCGGCCGGCAGACCGAACGCATCCCAGCCCATCGGCTGCAGCACGTTGTGGCCGGTCATCCGCTTGTAGCGGCTGATCACGTCACCGATCGTGTAATTGCGCACGTGGCCCATGTGCAGCGCACCGGACGGATACGGCAGCATCGAGAGGCAGTAGAACTTCGGCTTGTCCGAGGTCTCGGTGACCTCGAAGGCACGGGTGGCATCCCAGTACTGCTGGGCGGCGGATTCAACCTGCTGCGGATCGTAAACGTTGGGTTCGACGCTGGTCATAAAAACGCTAGTGCGGCGGCAAAGCGGCACAGGGTACCGCAGTGCGGCATAGGGCTCCAATCGAGGTGGCCCACCGCAGCGCCCAAACCCGTCATCTCATTGAATTGACTGGGGATTGGCCGAATACGTCATCGCCCTGCCCTGGCCCCGGCGCGGTGCCGGGGCGCAGCGGCAGGTGAACCGCGCTCAGGCACGGCGCGCGCCCGGGGCCAGCGGCAGTACCGCCACCAGCCAGACCAGCCACGCACCGAAGGCCACGCGCTGGGCCAGCGGTGCCGGCAGCAGGGCCTGCAGGGCGAACGCCGCCAGCAGCACGCCCAGCCCGCAGGCCAGGTGCAGCGCGCCCACGGCGCGCCACGCCGGCAGCCGCAGCGCGCCGATCCCGGACATCACCGCCCCGGGCACGAAGGCCAGCACCCAGACCATCCACGCGCTGGCGTGGTATTGGCTGGCCGGGTTGTCCAGGTCGCTGGTATCCAGCGGCAGCACGCCCATCGCGGTGAAGCCGACCCCGGCCAGCATCAGCAGCTGGGCGCCAACGCGCATCGACCACGGCGCCGTGCGCGGCACCCGCAGCAGCAGGCGCAGCGCCACCAGGCTGGCCAGCAGGCCGGGCAACGCGAACCCGACGATATTGAAGGCCAGCGCATGCGGCACGCCCATCGCGCCCAGCAGCGCCACCGGGTGGCCGATCGGATCGAACAGCGGCAGCGCCGCGCCGAAACCCAGCACCGCGCCCACGAACAACACGGCGGCGGCAATGCCGAGCGCCCCTTCCCAACGTTGGATTCCCTGCATGTTGCTCACCCGGCTGCGTTACAAGGCCCGTATTGTCGCCGCTTCCACGCCGATCCGCCGGCCGGGGTTGCGTCCGGCCGCGGCCGGCACCATACACTTGATCTCCAGTTTCCCGGTTGATTTGAAACCATGAGCGATCTGCCCCACGTCTTTGACGCCACCACCGAGACCTTCGAGACCGAGGTCCTGCAGAAGTCCCTGCAGACCCCCGTGCTGGTCGATTTCTGGGCCACCTGGTGCGGCCCCTGCAAGACCCTGGGCCCGATGCTGGAAAAGCTGGCGGGCGAATACCACGGTGCCTTCGAGCTGGCCAAGGTCGATGTCGACAAGGAACAGCAGATCGCGGCCGCGTTCCAGATCCGTTCGGTGCCCACCGTGTTCCTGGTCAAGGGCGGGCAGATCGTGGACGGCTTCCCCGGTGCGGTGCCGGAGGGTCAACTGCGCGAGTTCCTGACCCAGCATGGCGTGGTCCCGCTGGAGGCGGCCCCGGACGAGGAAGAAGCCGTCGAGGCGCCTCCGCTGGATCCGCAGGCCCAGGTCGACGTGCTGCGCGCGGCGATCGCCGCCGAGCCGGACAAGGAAGAACTCAAGCTCGACCTCGCCCTGGCCCTGCTGCAGACCGGCGCCACCGCCGAGGCCACCGCGCTGATCGATGCGCTGCCGGCCAATCTGTCCACCGATGACCGCGCCGTGCGCGCCCGTGCCCGCCTGGAGTTCGCCAGTGCGCTGCAGGAGGCCCCGGCCGCGGAGATGCTGGACGCGCGCATTGCGGCCAACGGCGACGACCTGCAGGCCCGCCACCTGCGCGGCGTGCAGCTGCTGCTGTCCGGCCAGGACGCCGCTGCGCTGGAGCAGTTCCTGGACATGCTGCGCCGGGATCGCACCTATGACGACGGGCGTCCGCGCAAACTGCTGATCGATGCCTTCAAGGTGATCGAGGATGAAGATCTGGTCGGCCAGTATCGCCGCCGCATGGCGTCGCTGCTGTTCTGATCGCCGGCGGCCAGCGCCTCTCGGGGCGCTGGCCAGTCGAACCTGCCTATCCCAACTGGCAGCTTTGATGTGTGACGTGAATCACGTTCAGAAACCCTGCACGGCTCCCGGGCAATAATGCCGCCGCGGCCCACTGGAGGCTGCGATCCATCGGGGAGGATGAGGTCTGGGCCATGGCGGCCTACTTGGCTGCGCCCCGCCTTGCAGGGCCGTGAATGACCGTGAGATTGACCCGATTGCCTCGTTTCCCTTTGGCTGCCCGCCTTGTGGTGCTGGTGGCGTTGCTGCTGTCCGCCGCGCCGCTGCTGGCACAGGACTGGACCTACCGGGTGCGTCCCGGCGACACGATCTGGGACCTGAGTGCCCGCTACCTCAAGCCGTCCATTGCCTGGGAACAGCTGCAGTCGCATAACGGCATCGCCGCTCCCTACCGCCTGCCCCCCGGCAGCCAGCTGCGCTTCCCGGTGGCCTGGCTGCAGGTGCAGCCCGCGCCGGCACGCGTGCTCGCCGTGCGCGGCCCGGTGCAGAGCCAGGCCGACGGCCAGCCCCGTCGCGATGTGATCGAAGGTGATCTGCTGCGGATCGGTCAGGAGCTGGTCACCGGCGAGGACGCCAGCGTCACCGTGGTGTTCGCCGATGATTCGCGTCTTCAGCTGCGCGAGCGCTCGCGCCTGCGCTTCGACCAGCTCTCGCGCTACGGGCACACCGGCATGGTCGATACCCGCCTGCGGCTGGAACAGGGCCGCGCCAGCAACCGGGTGACCCCTGCCAAGGGACCGGCCTCGCGCTACATCATCGATGCACCGACCGCGACCAGCAGCGTGCGCGGCACCGTGTTCCGGGTCAGCGCCGGCCAGGACGGCCGCGGCGCGGCGACCGAAGTGCTGGAAGGCCGGGTGCAGGTCGGCAACCGCCGTGGCCAGCGCTTGGTCAGCCGCGGCCAGGCCACCCGCAGCCCCTCGCTGGACACGCGCCCGGCCGGCCTGGAGGCGTTGCTGCCCGCACCCATGATGGCGACCCAGCCGCAGCGGCTCGCCACCCTGCCGGCTACCGTGGCCTGGCAGCCGGTCAGCGATGCTGCCGGATACCGGGTCGAGGTGGTCCGCGCCGATCAACCCGACGTGCTGCTGTTCGGGCGCGATACCGCTGCCACAACGCTCACCCTGCCCGACCTGCCGCCAGGCGAGCTGCGCCTGCTGGTACGGGCGGTCAGCGCAGCGCAGGTCGAAGGCCTGGACGCCAGGCAGGACTTCCTGGTGCGCGATCAGCCGGTCCCGCCGCTGACCGTGCGCCCGCTGCATGGGCAGACCCTCAACAGCGCGCGCCCGCGCTTCGAGTGGACCCGGGTGGCCGAGGCCGAGCGCACGGTGCTGCAGATCGCCCGCGATCCGCAGTTCCTCACTCTTCTGCTTGAACAGGACACCCGCGCCACCCACCTGCGTCCCATCCTGGATCTGGCCCCGGGGGACTATGTCTGGCGCGTGGCGTCGGTGGATCGCAACGGCGACCGCGGCCGCTTCGGCCAGCCGCTGCCGCTGACCATCACCGACGAGCCGGTCGACCCGGCGCTGCAACCGCCGGAAGCCGCCCAGGGCCAGCTGACCCTGCGCTGGCAGGCGGGCGAACCGGGCCAGCGCTATCGCGTGCAGCTGGACCGCCGCGGCGATTTCAGTGCGCCGCTGCTGGATCGCGAACTGGACCAGCCGGAGGTGTCGATCAAGCGCCCCTGGCGCGGCACCCTGCATGTGCGCGTGCAGTACATCGACGACGACGGTTACGCGGGGCCGTTCTCGCCGGCACAGCAGATCGCCCTGCCGTGCCGCACCTGCTACGCCACCGGGGGCAGTGCGCTGCTGTTGTGGCTGCTGCTGTGACGCCGCTGCATCTGCCCTGGCCCCACCGCCTCCTGCTGGCCGCGCTGGTCGGTGCGCTGGCGGTCGCGGCCAGTCACTGGCAATGGTTCTGGAAGCAGGACGAGGCGGTCTACGACGCCTACGTCGGCGGGTGGGAGTACACCCCCGACGCCCGCCTGCTGATCGTGGCGATCGACGACAACAGCCTGCAGCAGCTGGGCCAGTGGCCGTGGCCGCGCGGCACCCACGCGCGCCTGCTGGACCGGCTCACCGACGCCCGCGCCGAGCGCGTGGTGCTGGACCTGATGCTGTCCGAGCCGGACCGGCAGGACAGCGCCCAGGATGCCGAGCTGGCCGCGGCGATCCGCCGCAACGGGCACGTGGTGCTGCCGGTACTGGCGGCCCCGGCCAGTGGCCCGCGCATGGCCGAGGAACTGCTGCCGATCCCACTGATCGCCGCCAACGCGGCCAGCCTGGGGCACAGCGATATCGAAGTCGACGGCGATGGCGTGGCCCGTGGCCTGTACCTCACCGCCGGGATCGGCTCACCGCACTGGCCGGCACTGGGGCTGGCGCTGGCCGACACGCGCGGCCCGCTGCCGGGCCTGCATGACCCCCAGCCCGATCTGGCCTCGCCCTATCAATGGCGGCGCGACCACTATGTGCGCGTGCGCTACGCCGGCCCGCCCGAGCGCTTCCCGCAGGTTTCCTATGCCGACGTACTCAACGGCGAGGTTGATCCGGCCTTGCTGCGCGGGCGCCGGGTGCTGGTCGGAACGACTGCCAGCGGGATCGCGCCGCGCTTGCTGACGCCCACCACCCGCGAGCGCTGGATGAGTGGCAGCGAGTACCAGGCCAACGTCGCTTCGATGCTGCTGGCCGACAAGGTCATCAACCCGCTGCCGTCGGCATGGCAGAGCGCCCTCGCCGGGGTGCTGGTCGCGCTGTGCTGCCTGTTGTTGACGCTGCCGCGGGCATGGCTCATCGGCGTGCTCGCCCTCCCGCTGACGCTGCTGCTCAGCTTCGTGCTGCTGCGCGCGGGCAACCTGTGGTTCGCACCGGCTGCGGCCCTGACCGGCATGCTGGCCGTGCTGCTGGCCTGGACGCTGTGGCGGGTCAGCGCCTGGCGTCGCCAGGCCAACAGCGATGCGCTCACCGGGCTGGGCAACCGGCTGCGCTTCGAGCAGACCCTGCAGGCCGAGCACGACGCCGGTCGGCGCAGCGGGCGGCCGCTGAGCCTGGTGTTGATCGATGTGGATCACTTCAAGCGCCACAACGACGAGTTCGGTCACCAGGCCGGTGACACCGTGCTGCGCCGGATCGCCCAGGAGATCCGTGCGCACGCGCGCCGCCCGCGCGACATGGCCGCGCGCTTCGGCGGCGACGAGTTCGCGTTGATCCTGCCCGACACGACGCCGGAAGGTGCGGTGCAGGTGGTGCAGGACCTGGTCGCACGGGCGCAGGGGCTGGAGATTCCGGCCGGCCGCGGTGCGACCACCCATATCACCCTGAGCGCCGGCGTGTTCACCCGGGTGCCGACGCCGGGCACCGAACCGCGTCACTTCTTCGAAGGAGCCGATGCGGCGCTGTACCAGGCCAAGGCGGCCGGGCGGAACGGCTATGCGGCCGATGACGGCGGCCCGGGCTGAGCCCCGCCAAGCACCATACGCAAGCGAATGTTAGACTCCGATCACCTCCCCAGCGTGACGTGATCCGAATGAAGGCCGCTGTCTTCCGCCACGGCATCAACCTGTGGCCGCCGTTCCTGTTCACCGGCATCCACGTGACCGATGTCAGCCCGGACTACCGCCATGTGCGCGTCGAGCTGCGCATGCGCCCGTGGAACCGCAACTACGTCGGCACCCACTTCGGTGGCAGCCTGTTCGCGATGACCGATCCGTTCTGGATGCTCACCGTGATGCAGAACCTGGGGCGCGATTACTACGTCTGGGACCGCGCCGGCGAGATCGAATTCCTCAAGCCGGGCCGCGGCACGGTGGCGGCCGAGTTCCGTCTGGACGAGCCACTGCTGGACCAGTTGCGCGCAGCCACCGCCGACGGCGGGAAATACCTGCACTGGTTCAGCAATGACATCGTCGATGCCCAGGGCGAGGTCATCGCGCGCGTGCGCAAGCAGGTCTACCTGCGCCTCAAGCCCGGGGCGCGCCAGCGCGCGGGGTGAACGACAGCGCGCTGCTATGCTCGCGCGCCGGCTCCACCCCACGGACGACCATGCGCCTGCCGCTTCTGATCACCCTGCTGCTCACCGCCCTGCCCGCCGTTGGCCAGGAACTGCGGATCCCGCCGGTCGCCTACCCGGTGCTGCCGGCCAGTGCCACCTCCGCGGCCGGCTTCGTGCCCGCAGGCTGGCGTATCGAGCAGCAGTTGAGCGGCGACCTCAACGGTGACAGGCGCGATGACCTGGTACTGGTGCTGCGCCAGCAGGACCCGCGCAACATCGTCGAACACGATGGCTTCGGGATCAGCCCGCTGGACAGCAATCCGCGCCTGCTTGCCATCGCGTGGGCCACGCAGGACGGCTACGCGCTCGCCGCGCAGAACCACACGCTGATCACCCGCCATGAGGCGCCGAACCTGTCCGACGTATTCGAGGACGGCGCGGGCGTCTCGATCGTGCGCGGCACCCTGCGCACCACCCTGTTCTTCTTTTCCAATGCCGGCAGCTGGTCCACCGGCTCGGCCAGCTTCACCTTCCGCTGGCAGGATGGCGCCTTCGCGCTGATCGGCTACGACCGCAGTTCGTTGATGCGCAATTCCGGGCAGACCGAAGACCTGAGCATCAATTACTCGACCCGCCGGGTGCGCCACGCCGAGGGCAGCACCGACGCCGACCGCGAAACGGTGCGTTGGGAAACGCTGACCTCACCGCGCCGCTGGACCCTGGAGACGGTGGGCGACGGCAGCAGCTTCGAACCGCTGGCGGACGCCGAGGGGCGCTGAACCGCCGCCGCACCGCGCGCGGTTCAATGTGCCGGCGCCTGCATCGGCACCTGCAGGGTCGGCCCGCCCTCGTCCCTCACCACGCGCCGGTCCACCTGCAGCCACAGGCCATCGTCGCTGAGCACCGGGGTGCGGGTGGGCGAACGCAGCGCCTCCGGCAACCTCTCAAGCGCCACGGATGCCTCGCCAGGCTGCTGGCGCAGCCAGCGCTGTGCTGCCACCAGGCGCAGCATCGCGGCGGCGTCCTGCGGGCGGCCCGCGTACTGCTGCATGTCCGGCCCGGGAAGATTGGCCAGGCTGCAGCCCAGCGGATTGGCGATGCACGCAAAGCGATCCTGCGCCGGCCCGGGAATCGGGGCGGGCGCATCGCGCGCTGCCACCAGCTCGGCACTGGCAGCGCACGCCCACGCGTAGCGCGGCGCCATGCGCGCCTGGGTACGGGGCACATCCAGCAGCAGGCGATTGCCCTTGGGGTCTCCGCTGGCCAGGCGCAACCCCGCCCCGGCCAGCGCGAACTCACCGCGCATCGCCATGCCCAGGCTCTGCTCGCCGGACGTCATGGGTGTCAGTGCGGCCTCACAGGCCGCAGGCAGCGTCGCATCGGCGGGCAGTTCGACCAGGATGTCGGCCAGCAGCCGCGCGTTGGTCTCCACCACCGCCGCGCCGATCATGCTGGTGATCAGCGTATCGCCCTGCCCCGTCATCCGGCGCCCACTGAGGATGTCCGCACACGCACCAGCGAGTGCGGCGCCACTGTCGCCACGCACGTGGGCAAGCGCATGCGCCGATACCGGGTCGAGCATCGGGTGGAAGGCCGGCAGCGGGACCATCGGGTCGGTATCGAACGGCATGAACGGGGAGACGAAGTGCCCATGGCCGGCAATCGCGGCCACGCGCTGGTGAAGCGCATCATGACCGGCATGCGCGGCGGCGAAACGCTCCGGGTCGGCGCGCACCGCCGCAAGACAGCCCATGCCCCGACGGCCACACCGCGCCAGCGCGGGCAGCGGCGTAGCGGCGTAGCGTCCTTCCGCGCTGGAGTCCACCGGCCGCTGGCCGGGCGTGCCGGTGCGCCAACGCTCCACATCGTGCGCCAGCACCGCCTCGCGTGCGTTGGCATCCAGTCCGTCGTAGCGCAGGGTCCACAACGCGGAGAAGCCGTTGCCGCCGTTCGTGGGCACGGGCGCCTGCAGCAGCCGCATCGCCTCGCGCTGTTGTGCCGGCAGCGGCCAGAACCGGGAGGCTGCCCACAGTCCCACCACGGCCAGCACCAGGCTCAGGATCGAGATGCCCACCCATTTCAGTCCATTCCTCAACACAGCATTCTCCCCGTACCCGCGTCCTGCGGGGACCGGCAGCGTAAACCGGGCATCGCCGCCGCTACAATGCGCGGATGTCGCCCGAAGCCCCCCAACTCGTTCCGCGCCCCTCCGTGCAACGCCTGTTCCTGACCGGCCTGCTGACCCTGCTGCCGATCTGGCTGACCTGGGTGGTGGTCAAATTCGTGTTCGTGCTGCTCTCGGGCATCTCCAGCCCGCTGGTGGTACCGCTGTCGGAGCAGATCGCCGCCTCCTTCCCGCATTACCTGGGCTGGATCAAGGTCGAGTGGATGCAGGACATCATCGCCCTGGCCGCCACGTTGCTGGTCATCCTCTCGGTGGGTGTGCTCAGCCGCCGCGTGATCGGCCAGCGCCTGCTGCGCTGGTTCGGCGCGGTGATCAAGCGCATCCCGTTGGCCAGCATCATCTATGACAGCGCCAAGAAACTGCTGGACATGCTGCAGACCGAACCGGGCAGCACCCAGCGCGTGGTGCTGATCGATTTCCCGCACCGTGACATGAAGTCGGTCGGGCTGGTCACGCGGGTGATGAAGGAAGAAGGCAGTGGGCGCGAGCTGGCCGCGGTGTACGTGCCGACCACCCCCAATCCGACCTCGGGCTATCTGGAAATCGTGCCGGTCGAGCTGCTGACCCCGACCGACTGGACCGTGGACCAGGCGATGAGCTTCATCATTTCCGGCGGTGCGGTCGCGCCGGAAACCATGCCGTTCACCCGCGCCGGCGATCGTTGAGCGTGGCGGCAGCCTCGCGCTGCCGCAGCTGACCGCGCGCCGTACATGACAAAGCTGACCGGGGGCCGATGCTGGCCGTACGCAGGCGAATCGGGCAAGCTCCCTCGTCTGTGCGTTTACGGAAACAGCCGATGCCCCACCCCGCCCGCGCCCTGGCGCTTGCCATCGCCGTACTGATGGCCTTCAGTGCCGCCGCTCCGGCCGAAGCCGCCAAGAAAAAGGCCACCCGGCCCGCCGCGGCCCAGTCCCGGCCCGCCGCCAAGCCCAAGGCCAAGCCGCGTGCACGCCCGGCCGCCGCCCCTGCCCGCCAGCCGCTGGTACGCCAGCAGAGCAAGGCCGCGCAGCTGGACCGGATCTACGATGAGTACTGGGATGCCTCGATGCGGCTCAACCCGCTGCAGGCCACTTTCCAGGGCGACAGCCGCCACAACGATCAACTCCCCAACATCCTCTCGGCTGCGTACCGCCAGCAGTCGCATGATTTCACCGTGGAATGGCTGGGCAAGGTCGAGAAGATCGGCCCGGATGGCCTGACCGGCCAGGACCTGCTCAGCTACGAAATCTTCGTGCGCGATGCGCGCATGTCGCTGGCGGCCGAACAGTTCCCGGGCTGGATGCTGCCGGTGAGCCAGTACTACAACCTCGGCAGCATCATGGCCATTCTCGGCTCCGGCTCCGGCGCCCAGCCGTTCAACACGGTGCAGGATTACGACGGCTGGTCGCGCCGTTCGCTGGGCATCCCCGCACTGTTCGAACAGGCCATCGCCAACATGCGCCAAGGCATGGCTGCCGGCGTGGTGCAGCCGCGCGACCTGATGGAAAAAGTGCTGCCGCAGCTGGATGCGGTGATCAAGCCCACCGCCGAGGAAAGCATCTTCTGGGCGCCGGTGCGCAATCTGCCCGAGGATTTCCCCGAGGCTGACAAGGCGCGCATCACGGCCGAGTACAAGCGCATGATCGAGTTGCGCATCATGCCGTCCTACCGCGCCCTGCGCGGCTTCATCGCCACCGAGTACCTGCCCGCCGCGCGCAGCACCGATGGCCTGGCCGGCCTGCCCGGCGGCAAGGCCTGGTATGCGCAGACCATCGTGCAGAGCACGGCCTCCACGCTGACGCCCGAGCAGATCCACGCACTGGCCGAACAGCGCGTGGCCTCGCTGCAGGCACAGATCGCCACGATCATGAAAGACAACCGGATCCGCGGCTCGCAGCAGAAGCTGCTGCGCACGATGCGCACCGACCGCGATTTCCAGTACGCCAACGCCGATGCACTGATCAACCGCTACAAGCAGCTGCAGAGCCAGGTCAATGCGCGCCTGCCGACCCTGCTCGGCACGCTGCCCAAGGCGCCGATGGAGATCCGCGCGGTGGAGCCCGAGCGTGCCGCCACCGCCGGCGCGGTGAGCTACCAGCAGCCGCTGCCGGACGGCATGCGCCCGGGCGTGCTGTACATCAACACCGGCGATCTGCCGAGCCGCCGCCGCTGGGCCGCACCGATGCAGTTCCTGCACGAAGGCATTCCCGGCCACCACGTGCAGCTGGGCCTGCAGCAGGAGCTGGACAAGCTGCCGCGCTTCCGTCGACTGGGCGGCGATATCGCCTTCGTGGAAGGCTGGGGCCTGTACGCCGAGTCGCTGGGTGAGCAGTTGGGCGTCTATCAGGATCCGTACGAACGCATCGGCTATCTCCAGGCCGCATTGACCCGCGCCGCACGCATGGCCGCCGACACCGGCGTGCACGCGCAGGGCTGGAGCAAGCGCCAGGCCGTGGACTACCTGGTCAAGACTGCGGACATGAGTGCCAGCGATGCCAATGCCGAAGTCGAGCGCTTCATGGCCCTGCCCGGGCAGACCCTGGCCAACGGCCTGGGCGAGCTGAAGATGATGGAGCTGCGCGACAAGGCCAAGGCGGCACTGGGGCCGCGTTTCGATGCACGTCGCTTCCATGAGGAAGTGCTGCGCGATGGTTCGATGCCGCTGGATATCCTGGATGCCAAGATCGCCCGCTGGATCGCCAGCCAGAACGGTGCGGCAACGCCCGCGCCCTGACCGCAGAAGGAACCGGACATGCACATCGTGCGGCATCTACGTGGGTGGATCGGCGCGATGTGCATCGCCGGCAGCGGTTCAGTGATGGCCGCGCCGGCGCTGACACCGCCGGATCCGGGCATCGATGCCCTGATGCAGCGCTACGACGGCCAGGTGCCGGGCGCCGCGGTGCTGGTCCTGCATGATGGCAAACCGGTGTTCCGGCGCGGCTACGGGCTGGCGGTTCTGGAAGATCGCACCGCCGTGACCGCACAGACCAACTTCCGGCTGGCCTCGGTCAGCAAGCAGTTCACCGCCGCGGCGATCCTGCTGCTGGCCGAGGACGGCGCGCTGACCCTGGATGATCCGCTGAAGCGCTGGTTGCCCTCGTTGCCGGCCGCCGCCGATGCGATCACCCTGCGCCAGCTGCTCAGCCACACCAGCGGCCTGCTCGACTACGAAGACCTGATGGCCGCCGACGCGACCGCGCAGGTGCATGACCAGGATGTGCTGCATCTGCTGGAGGCTCAGGACCGGACGTACTTCACACCCGGCACGGCCTATCGCTACAGCAACAGCGGCTACGCACTGCTGGCGCTGGTGGTCGGCAAGGCCTCCGGCAGCGATTTCGCGACCTTCCTGCGCCAGCGGATTTTCCTGCCGCTGGGCATGCGCGACAGCGTGGCCCATCAGGACGGGGTGGACGATATCGCCCGTCGCGCCTATGGCTACAGCGAGGTCGACGGGCGCTGGCAGCGCACCGACCAGAGCCTGACGAGCGCGGTGCTCGGGGATGGCGGCATCTATTCCTCGGTGGACGATCTGGCCCGGTGGGATGCCGCGCTGTATGACCAGCGGCTGCTGAAAGCGACATCGCTGACGCAGATGTTCTCCCCTGCCACGCCCACCGCCGAACCGGACGTGCCGTTCTACGGCTTCGGTTGGCGCCTCAACGGCGGCGCACACTGGCACAGCGGCGAGAGCATCGGTTTCCGCAACGTGATCCTGCGCTACCCGGCGCAGCGCCTCACCGTGATCGTGCTCAGCAACCGCAACGCACCCGAACCCTATCCGCTGGCGCTGCAGATCGCCCGGCGCTGGCTGGACACCCTGCAATGAACGCTTCGGACACCTCGCCGCTGACCGGCATCCACCACGTGGCCCTGATCGCCTCGGATTACGCCCGCTCGAAGGATTTCTATACCCGCGTGCTCGGTTTGCGGGTGATCGCCGAGAACTACCGCGCGGCGCGCGACTCCTGGAAGCTTGACCTGGCCCTGCCCGACGGCAGCCAGCTGGAGCTGTTCTCGTTCCCGGGGGCGCCGCCGCGCCCCAGCCGCCCCGAGGCCCAGGGCCTGCGCCACC
Source organism: Stenotrophomonas sp. AS1 (assembly GCF_048957655.1). Taxonomy (NCBI): domain Bacteria; kingdom Pseudomonadati; phylum Pseudomonadota; class Gammaproteobacteria; order Lysobacterales; family Lysobacteraceae; genus Stenotrophomonas; species Stenotrophomonas sp. AS1. The sequence goes on from NZ_JARVXM010000003.1 coordinate 300,927, forward strand.
TGGCCTTCCGCGTGCACCTGCTGGAGCCCATGATCGAACGCCTGGCCGCGGCCGGGGTGGCCTGCGAGCCGATCCGGGTGGACGAGTACACCGGGCGCCGGTTCACCTTCTTCGCCGATCCCGACGACCTGCCGCTGGAGCTGTACGAGATCCCGGCCGACGCCGGCTGAACCGTGCGCCGGGCACGTTCCGTACCGGAGCGAATGGGTATACAGTCGGCCTTGTACCGGCCGCCTGCGCCGGCGTTCACGGACATCCCTGGGAGGGGAACATGCGCAAGACCTTCAAGACCCTGTTGCTGGCGTTGCCGCTGATGATGGCCGCCCTGTCGGCCAGCGCCGCCGATGGCGCCGTCGGCCGCTGGAAGACCATCGATGACAAGACCGGCAAGGTGAAGTCGATCGTGGAGATCACCCAGGCCACCAACGGCACCCTGACCGGCAAGGTCGTGGACATCCTGCACTCGGACAAGGGCCCCAACCCGGTCTGCGATGGCTGCGAGGGCGCCAACAAGAACAAGCCGGTCAAGGGCATGACCATCCTGTGGAACCTCAAGGCCGATGGCGCCAACGCCTGGTCCGGCGGCACCATCCTGGACCCGGGCAACGGCAAGACCTACAAGTCCAAGATGAAGCTGCAGACCGGTGGCGCCAAGCTGGACGTGTCCGGCTGCGTGGCCTTCATCTGCCGCGCCCAGACCTGGGTGCGCGAGTAAGCCCCGCGCAGGTTCCAGCCCCGGTAACCCGGCTTCGGCCGGGTTACTGCGTTTTGGCATGCGATAATCCCTGGTTCCCCTGGCAACAGCGCTCACCATGACCCGCACCGCTCTCGTCACCACCGCCCTGCCCTACGCCAACGGCCCGCTGCACCTGGGCCACCTGGTCGGCTACATCCAGGCTGACATCTGGGTGCGCGCGCGTCGAATGAGCGGCGGCAAGACCTGGTTCGTCTGCGCCGATGACACCCATGGCACCCCGATCATGCTCGCGGCCGAAAAGGCCGGCGTGACCCCGGAAGCCTTCATCGCCAGCATCCAGGCCAGCCATGAGCGCGATTTCGCCGCGTTCGGCGTCGCGTTCGATCATTACGACTCGACCAACTCGGCGGCCAACAAGGCGCTGACCGAAGCCTTCTACCTCAAGCTCGAGGCGGAAGGCCACATCGCGCGCCGCTCCGTGGCCCAGTTCTACGACCCGGCCAAGGGCATGTTCCTGCCGGACCGCTACATCAAGGGCATCTGCCCGAACTGTGGCACCCCGGACCAGTACGGCGACAACTGCGAAGTCTGCGGCGCCACCTACAGCCCGACCGACCTGAAAGACCCGAAATCGGTGATCTCCGGCGCGACGCCGGAAATCCGCGATTCGGAGCATTTCTTCTTCGAGGTCGGCCGCTTCGAAAGCTTCCTGCGCGAGTGGCTGGCCGGCGACGTCGCCCTGCCGGGCGTGAAGGCCAAGCTAGGTGAGTGGCTCAATGCCGACGGTGGCCTGCGCGCGTGGGACATCTCGCGCGATGCGCCGTACTTCGGCTTCCAGATTCCCGGCCACCCGGGCAAGTACTTCTATGTCTGGCTGGATGCGCCGATCGGCTATCTGTCCAGCTTCCAGGCGCTGTGCGCGAAGACCGGCGAAGACTTCGAGGCGCACCTGCGCGCGGGCACCAGCACCGAGCTGCACCACTTCATCGGCAAGGACATCGTGAACTTCCACGGCCTGTTCTGGCCGGCGGTGCTGCACGGCACCGGCCACCGCGCCCCGACCCGCCTGCACGTCAACGGCTACCTGACCGTGGATGGCGCGAAGATGTCCAAGTCGCGCGGCACCTTCGTGATGGCGCGCACTTTCCTGGATGCCGGGCTGGAACCGGAAGCGCTACGCTATTACTTCGCGGCCAAGTCCTCCGGCGGCGTGGACGATCTCGACCTGAACCTGGGCGACTTCATCGCGCGCGTCAACGCGGATCTGGTCGGCAAGTTCGTCAACCTGGCCAGCCGCTGCGCCGGCTTCATCAGCAAGCGCTTCGAGGGCCGCCTGGCCGCTGCGCTGCCCGATGCCGCCCAGTACGACCGCTTCGTCGCCGCGCTGGCGCCGATCCGCGAGGCGTACGAACGCAACGATCCGGCCAGTGCACTGCGCCAGACCATGGCGTTGGCCGATGAAGCCAACCGCTACATCGACGATGAAAAGCCGTGGGTGATCGCCAAGCAGGACGGCGCCGATGCGCAGCTGCAGTCGGTCTGCACCCAGGGCTTGAACCTGTTCCGCGTGCTGGTTACCGCGCTCAAGCCGGTGCTGCCGGCCACCGCTGCGCAGGCCGAGGCCTTCCTGGCCGCGCCGGTGCAGGCCTGGACCGACATCGCCACCCCGCTGACCGCGCACACCATCGCGGTGTACGAGCCCCTGTTCACCCGTATCGACCCGAAAAAAATCGACGCCATGACCGACGCTTCCAAGGACACCCTGCAGGCCGCCACCCCGGCCCCCGCCGCCCCGGCCAAGCCGGCCAAGCCCGCTGCCGCACCGGCACCGGCGGTGGCCACCGATGGCGAGGCCGCGCCGGCCTACATCGGCATCGACGACTTCGCCAAGCTGGATCTGCGTATCGGCAAGGTGCTGGTCTGCGAGTTCGTGGAGGGCTCGGACAAGCTGCTGCGCTTCGAACTCGACGCCGGTGACCTGGGCAAGCGCCAGATCTTCTCCGGCATCCGCGCCAGCTACGGCGAGCCGGAGCAGCTGGTCGGCCGCAGCGTGGTGTTCATCGCCAACCTGGCCCCGCGCAAGATGCGCTTCGGTCTGAGCGAAGGCATGATCCTGTCGGCCGGTTTCGACGGCGGCGCACTCGCCCTGCTGGACGCCGACAGCGCCGCGCTGCCGGGCATGCCGGTCCGCTGACCGCGACGGCAGGGCGGCCACCCGGTCGCCCTGCCACGCTTTTCTGCCTGGAGGTGTGGGTTGGAACTGGCGCTGTTCGATTTCGACCACACGGTCACCACCTGCGATACCTATGGGCGTTTCCTGCGCCGTGTGGCCACCCCCGAACAGCTCGCGCAGGCCTGGTGGAAAGTGGGCCCGTGGCTGCTGGCCTATCGCCTGAAGCTGATCTCGGCCGAACGGCTCCGCCGCCGCGTCACCCGCCTGACCTTCACCGATCGCCATCTGGAGGACATCACCGCGCAGGCCGCTGGCTACGCGCGTGACGTGCTGCCAGGCGTGATGCGGCCGGAGATGCTCGAGCAGATCCAGTGGCACCTCAAGCAGCAGCACACGGTGGTGATCGTGTCCGGCTCGCTGGACCTGTACCTGCGCCCGTGGTGCGAGGCGATGGGGCTGGAGCTGATCTGCAACCGGCTGGAGAGCCGCGACGGGCGCCTCACCGGGCGCTATGCCCAGGGCGACTGTGCTCCGCACAAGGCGGCGCAGATCCGCCGTCGCTTCGACCTTCCGCGCTATCTGCGCATCCATGCCTACGGCGACAGCAGCGAGGACCGCCCGATGCTCGCCCTCGCCCACGAACGCTGGTACCGCGGCAAACCCATGAAGCCGCGCCGGACGGCGCCGGCCAGTGCCCCACCCGCCCGCGACAGCCGGGCCTGATGCCCCACCGCGCAGCCACCGCCACGCCATGAGCCTTCCCATCGACACCCTCACCGAACGCCTTGACCGGCTGTTGCCACAGACCCAATGCGGGCAATGCGGCTACGACGGCTGCCGCCCGTATGCCGAGGCGATGGCACGCGGCGAGGCGGGCGTCGATCATTGCCCGCCAGGCGGCGATGCCGGCGCACGCGCGTTGGCGGATGTGCTGGGGGTCGTCGCGCTGCCGTTCGACCGCTCGCGCGGCGAACACAAGGCACCGCAGGTCGCGGTGGTGATCGAAGCGGACTGCATCGGCTGCACCAAGTGCATCCAGGCGTGCCCGGTCGATGCGATCGTCGGCGGTGCCAAGTACATGCACACCGTCATTGCCGATCTGTGCACCGGCTGCGAACTGTGCATCCCGCCGTGCCCGGTGGACTGCATCGCACTGGTCAGCGTAACGCGGTAGGCCGGCTACGGCCCTGCTCGCGACAGCGGTGACAGCGGTGACAGCGGTGACAGCGGGGCGCATGGCGATGCGTCGATCTCCATGGCGCCCCTGCTTCACGGCACGGTTACGGCAGGGCCGCCGTCACCACGATCTCCACTTTCCAGCTCGGGTCGGCCAGCTTGGCTTCCACGGTCGCGCGCGCCGGGGTCATGCCTGCCACCACCCACTCATCCCACGCGGCATTCATGCCGGCGAAATCGCCGATGTCGGCCAGGAAGATTTCCGCGCGCAGGATGTGCTGCTTGTCACTGGCCACCAGTGCCAGCAGCTTGTCGATCTCTTCCAGCACCTGACGGGTCTGGCCGGTGATGTCCTGGCTGGTGTCTTCGGGGATCTGCCCGGACAGATACGCGACCTTGTTGTGCACGGTCATTTCGGACATGCGCGGACCTACGTCGAAACGTTCCAACATGGCGTTTGCTCCTCTGGATGAAACCGCATTGTCACCGATGCAGCGTGCGCCTGCCGGGGCCGGTGCGCAAAGCAGCCACAGCACGCACAGCGCCGCCGCTTGGCAAGCGTCGGCATCAGGCGCACGATTTGCCGAACCCGGCAGGCACGCCCGCCGTTGACTCTTTCATCGCCCATCCCGGAGCACGCTGTACCGATGACCGACACCGCCCCTGCTCCCACGCCGGCCCGCGCCCCCTGGCGTCGCGCCGCGACCGTCGTCATCCCGCTGGTGATCCTGGCCCTGGCCCTGCGCGGGCTGGCCAACGAATTCGACGAACACGGTTACCGCGCGATCCGCGAGGCGTTCCGTCATCTCGGCGCCGGCCAGATCGCATTGACCGTGCTGCTCGGCCTGGCCAGCTACGCCTGCCTGATCGGCTTCGATGCGATCGGCCTGCGCCGCAGCGGCAAACGCCTTCATCCAGCGCGGGTCGGCATCACCGCCTTCCTCGCCCATACGCTGGGGCAGACGCTGGGCTTTGCCGCGCTCACCGGCGGTGCGGTGCGCCTGCGTGGCTATGGTCGCGCGGGGCTGACGCTCGGCGAGATCGGCCAGGTGGTGTTGATGAGCACGCTGGGCTTCATGTTCGGCGCCTGGCTGCTGCTGGCGCTGGCCTTCGTGCTTGAGCCCGGCGCGGCCGCGCTGGCGTTGCCGATCCCGGTGCAGGCGGTGCGTGTGATTGGCGTCCTTGGCCTGCTGGCCTATGCCGGCACGGTGCTGCTGGTGGGGCGCGAGGGCCGCAGTTTCCGGATCCGCGGGCATGCGTTGTGGCTGCCGGATCGCCGCACGATGCTCGGCGTCACGGCACTGAGCGTGGTCGAACTGGTGCTGGCCAGCGCAGCCTTCTATGTGCTGCTGCCGATGGATACGCCGACCGGGCTGCCCGGTTTCGTCGGTCTGTACCTGGTCGCGGTGCTGGCCGGCCTGATCTCCAGCGTGCCGGCCGGCCTGGGCGTATTCGAGTGGAGCCTGTTGAAGCTGTTGCCACAGGTTGCCCCCGCTGCGGTGCTGGCGGCGGCATTGATCTACCGCGTGACCTACTACGTGCTGCCGCTGCTGCTGGCCACGGTGCTGGCGGTGGCGCCCGCGCTGCGTCGCCCGCTGCGCGCCGGTGCCGGTGCGACCCGGGTCGGCTGGACCGCCCTGCGCCCGTGGCTGCCGCAGATCATCGCGCTGGCGGTGTTCAGCGTCGGCGCCGCGCTGGTGATCGACGGCACCCTGCCGACCCCTCGTCGGCACCTGATCACCGCGTCGCTGCCCATCCTGGAAACCTCGCATCTGCTGGGCAGTCTGGCCGGTGTCGCGCTGCTGTTGATCGGTCAGGGCCTGCAGCGGCGCAGCCATGCCGCGTGGATGCTGGCACTCGGCATCTGCGTGCTGTCCCCGCTGCCGATCTGGCTGCGCGGCGGGCAGGTATTGATCGCGCTGTCGGCGCTGCTCGTGGCTGCCGCGCTGTGGGCCTCGCGCCGCGAGTTCTACCGCCAGGGCGCGCTGCTGGATGAGGCCTGGTCGTGGCCGTGGATCCGCAACCTCGGGCTGGTGCTGGTGGCGGTGATCTGGCTGCTGTTCTTCGTCTACAGCCACGTCGAATACCAGAACGAGCTGTGGTGGCAGTTCGCGCTGCAGGGCAACGCGCCGCGTGCATTGCGGGCGCTGTTGCTGGTGGCGATCGCGCTGACCATCTTCGGCCTGGCGCGGTTGCTGCACAGCACGCGCAGCCCGCTGCCGGCCGCCGACGCCGCCACGCTGGACGCACTCGCCCCGATCCTCGCCACCGCCGAGGACACCCAGGCCTGCCTGGTACTCACCGCGGACAAGGCGGTGCTGCGCGACGAGGCGCAGCGCGGCTTCGTGATGATGCAGCGCTACGGCGGCTCGCTGATCGCGATGGGCGATCCGGTCGGCCCGCCGGAGGTGGTGCGTGCGCTGATCTGGCGCTTCCGCGAGGAGGCTGACCGGCTCGGCCTGCGCCCGGTGTTCTACCAGGTCGGCGAAGCGCATTGGCAGACCTACCTCGATCTCGGCCTGACCCTGGTCAAACTCGGCGAAGAGGCGATGGTCCCGCTGCAGGACTTCACCCTGGAAGGCCGCGATCGCGCCGATCTGCGCCAGGCCTGGAACCGCGGCAAGCGCGGCGGGTTGAGCTTCCGCGTCGCGCCCCCCGAGGAAGTACCGGCCCTGCTGCCGGCCCTGTCGGTGGTCTCCCAGCAATGGCTGGACGACAAGGCCGGTGATGAAAAGGGCTTCTCCCTGGGCAGCTTCGACCCGGCCTACCTGTCCCGCTTCCCGGTGGCGCTGGTCGAGGCCGAGGGCCGCATCGTGGCCTTCGCCAATCTATGGCAGGCGCCGGCCGGCAATGAACTGTCGGTCGACCTGATGCGGCATGTCGACGATGCGCCCAAAGGCACCATGGATTTCCTGTTCATCGAGCTGTTCCTGTGGGGCCGCGCGCAGGGCTTCCACCGCTTCTCGCTGGGCATGGCGCCGCTGTCCGGGCTCGCCCAGCATCGCCTGGCCGGGCGCTGGAACCGTTTCGCCAACGTGGTCGCGCGGCACGGTGAGCGCTTCTACGGATTCAGCGGCCTGCGCCGCTTCAAATCGAAGTTCGCCCCGGTCTGGCGCGCCCGTTATCTGGCCGCGCCCGGCGGCGTGCACCTGCCCGCCGCCCTGCTCGATGCGACCCGGCTGATCTCCCTGGATCCACGTCGGCACGATTGAGGCCGCACCGGGACTGCCGGCGCTCAGCGCGCCGGCAGATGCTGCACGATGGTATCGGCGAGGCGATCGTAGTCACCTTTGAAATGATGATCGCCGGGCAGCTTGATGATCTGCGCGTTGCCCGCTGCAGGCAGCGACGGACACAGTGCATCGCGATCCTCTTCGCCATACACGCACAGTGTTTTCCCGGCGGGCAGCCGGGCCACTTCCGGCGCGATCGGCAGGCCATCGCCACCGCCGCCGAGCCAGTTGCTGACATGGAACTCATAATCGGCGTTCTTGCCGACCGACAGCAGCGCGATCATCGAGACCGCCTCCCGCGTTGCCGGTGACAGCTGGTTGATCGCGGCGGGCAACACGTCGGCGCCCTGCGAGAAACCGACCAGCACCACGTTGCGGCGCTGCCACTGCCGGCTGTAGTGAGTGGCGATGCGCTCCAGGTCGCGGGCGAACCCTTCCGGCGTGCGCGCGGTCCAGAAGTAACGCAGTGAATCCACGCCGACCACCGGCACGCCGGCCTCGCTCAGCGACGCGGCCACTTCCTTGTCCAGCCCCGCCCAGCCACCATCGCCCGAGACAAAAATGGCGAAGGTGTCACCGGCTTTGGTGGTCGGCACATCGACCACCGGCAGGCCGTTGAGGTCATCCGGCGGCGGCGCCAGGCTGACGCCCTTCTGGGCGCCGATCACCTTGGCCGCCGCCAACAGCCCGGGCAATGCGTCGCCCTGCGCGGTGCGCTCGAACTGGCGCCCCATGCCGACCTTGCGCACGAACGCGGCTGACTCTCCCGCCGGGCAATGCACATCGCCGGCCGCGTTCAACCACGGGAAATTCAGCTCGGTCGGCTGCAGGCGGCCATGGCTGCTGCCAGCCCCGCAGACCTTGCGCTCGCGCACGCCGGACGGGCAGAACCCCGTGGTGATCAGCCCGGCGAACACCTGGGTGTCGGCCTGGGCGGCCACCGCGTAGGCCAGCGCCGCCCCCTCACCATCGCCGCCGATCAGTGGCAGGTGGTAGCCGGGCACATGCAGATAGGCCTGGAACCAGCGCGAGAAATTCTCGACGTCGCCCGCACCGAACGCGCAGTCACCGCTGTTCTCGCGGGCCAGCACCTGGCGCAGATGCGCGACATCGACCTGGGCGACCAGCGCGCCGTCGGCACGCAGCGCGTCGATCCGCTGCTGGCTGACGGCGCGGCCGGCCGCGCCGTCGAACCACACCACCACCCGTTGCGGGTGGCCGTCGGGCAGATGGACCGGCACGTTCTCGAAACGACCATGGCTGAGCTGCTGCGGTGGCGCGGCCAGCGCCGCCCCCGTCATCCCTGCCATCACCAGTCCCAGCATCACCCCCAAACCGGCTCGCCGCATCGTCGCGCATCCCCATGGATAGAGTGCCAACGATACGCCCCTGCCCGGCCAAGGGCATGTACAAACCGTGGCCGGACGCTCAGCGCGGCTCGCGGCGCGCCTGGCGCCACAGCTGCCAGGCCACCGACACCAGCCACACCACCACCACTGCGATCACCAGCTTCTGTCCCGCGCCGCGGGGTGGGCCCCGCCACAGCACGTGCAGCCACAGCAGTGCGAAGCACAACCAGGCCCACCACCAGGCCGGAGCGGCCCAATCGCGCCAGCGCGGGTCGGCGCGCAGATACCAGCTCTGCAGCAGCATCGCCACGCTCACGCACAGGAACGCGGTATTGGCCGACAGCCCGTGCACCAGCGGCGCCAGCAGCGGCGCGCGCTCGGGCAGCCAGCTGTCGCCGATCGCCACCCCCATCAGGCCCAGCGCGGCGACCCAGAACAGCAGCGGCGCCGCCGCACTGCGGCGCGGCGAACGACTGTTGGCATGCAGCGAGACCGCCAGCAGCATGATCGCCAGCGCCAGCACGCAATAGGCGGTGCGCAGGGCCAGTCCCCAGGGGCCATGCAGGTACAGGCTCAGGGTGGCCTGCACCCAGTCCAGATCATCGCGTGCCCATTGCGTCCACAGCGCGGTGGTGACGAACAGCGCCAGCGCCACCAGGGTCACCATGGCGACGCGTCCATGATGCTGGGCGGGCCAGCGGGAGGGGCGTGGCAGCGGCAGCGACATCGCGGCTCCTGGCGTCAGTCGGTGGCCTCGGGGTGGCGCTGTTTCCATGCAGCCAGGGCAGCGCGGTAGCGCTGCAGCTCATCGCTGTACAGATCCAGCACGCACAGCGGGCAGCCACTGCCGCAGCACTCGTTGGGGCCGGGTTCTTCCGGCGGTTGCGGACGCGGATCGGAGGCTGGAACGGACACAGGCATGGCCACACAGGGAGGAAAAACAGCGCGCACAGTGTAACGGGCATGCTTCGCGCCGGGGCTTCAGCGCCCGACCCGCCGGCGCAGGTTGTCGCGCGCGGCCGCATCCAGTCGCTGGTGGAAGAAGTCGCTCAGGAAGATCCGCGGCTGCCCCAGCACCTGCTTGAGAAAGCGCCGCCGGTTGAGCCGGAACACAAAGCCCGGCACGTGTCCGGCGTATTCCTCGGCGATACCGCGGTCGTAGGCGTCGAACACTGCCGCCGGCGCCCCGAGAATGGCCATGTCGCAATCCAGGAACAGCGCCGCTTCGGGGTCGACATCGCCGGGCGCGAGCTTGCTGTGGCGGGCGGTCAGTTCGATCAGCTCGACCACCCGGCCCGCATCGATCCCGGCCGCCGGCAACCAGCGCGCGATCGCCTCGCGCGCCAGCGCCGCCGAACGGGCTTCGTTGTCGCCCCGTCCCGCCTCGTAGATGGCGTCGTGGTACAGCGCGGCCAACTGCACCTCGCGCGGCCGGGTCCAGCCCGGGCCGGCCTCGGCGACGGTGCTGCAGTGCTGCAGGACGGCCTGCACGTGCGACCAGTTGTGGTACGCCCGCGGCGGCAGGGCGTAGGCGGTTTCCAGCTCGGCACGCTGCCCGGCAGGCAGGGGGATCGGTTCGAAGCGCATGCACCATGATTGGCCGTCGCCGCGACGCTGGCAAGCCGGGCGGTGGTTTTTTGACCACCTTCCCAGAACCGTTGCCGTGCAGGCGGTGCGCGCGGTTATCCACACGTTTGTCGACCGCTGGTCCACATCCTCTGTGGATGGCGCGGACAGCCGATGAACGGCATGCCGGGGCCCATCAACGCGCCTAGACTGGACCCGACGGACCCCAGCGCCCTGCGAGGTGACGGCGATGACCGCGTGCAGATTCCTGCTGATGATGTGCATGGCCCTGGCCGCCGCACCGGCCTGGGCAGCCGACCCCGCGCCCGTTGTGACCACCGCCGGGCCAAGCGCGGCCGTCCCACCCACGCCCGCGCAGATCCTGGAGGTGCCCGCGCCGCTGCTGGCGCTGCTGCACGAACGGGTCATCGATCCCGGCTACTCGCGCGAGCGCCGCCTGCAGCGGCTGGTGGAGATGATCTTCGACGCACAGGGGCTGCACCTGGCCTACGACCCGGAGGCGACCTACACGATCACCGAAACCTGGCAGACGCGGCGTGCCAACTGCCTGTCCTTTACGCTGCTGTTCGTCACCCTGGCCAACCTGGCCGGCATCGACGCGCATGTCCAGGAAGTGGCGCAGGTGGTGAGCTGGTACCAGGCTTCCGGGGTGATCTACAGCGTGGGCCACGTCAACGCGGGCATCGTGCTGGACGGGCGCAACGGCACCGTCGATCTGGACCACAACGTGCTCTACGACCACCTCGGCCCGCAGCGCATCAACCGGCAGCGCACGCTGGCCCATTTCTACAACAACCGCGGCGCGGACCACATGACCGCCGGCGACATCGATACGGCCCGCGCCTACTTCAGCGCAGCCCTCGGCATGGCACCGGACTTCGTGGCGGCCTGGAACAACCTCGGCGTCCTCGATGCACGCATCGGCAACCTGGACCAGGCCCGCAGGGACTATGAAACCGCGCTGCGCCTGCAGCCGCGGCATGGCGCCAGCCTGAGCAACGCCAGCGCCCTGTACCGCCGCATGGGCGACACCCGCCAGGCGGCGCTGCTGGCGAGCCGGCTGGCGCGTGTGCAGCGCAGCGATCCGTTCGCCCAGTACATGTTCGGCGCCCAGGCCGAGCAGCGCCGGGACTATGCAGCAGCCGTGCGTTTCTACCGCCGGGCGGTCCATCTGTACGAGACGGCGCATCCGTTCCACTTCGCGCTGGCCCGGAGCTATTTCCTGGCCGGCGATGCACGCCGGGCCTCGATCGAAATGCAGCGCGCGCGGGACCTGGCCGGGGAGAGCGGCGATGCGCTCAGGTCCCGCTACCAGGCCAAGCTGGACAGCCTGCAGCGTTGGCGCCAGCGCGGCACCAACGCCAACTGAGCCCGCTCAGGCCTTCTTGAGGAAGCAGGTCTTCAGGACCAGGCCCTTGATCTTTTCCGAGTTGCCCTCGATGTGCTCGGCGTCGTCCTCGACCAGGCGGATGTTGCGGATCACCGTGCCCTGCTTGAGCGGGATCGAGGAGCCCTTCACCTTCAGGTCCTTGATCACGGTGACCGTGTCACCGGCGGCCAGCACGTTGCCGTTGCTGTCGCGTACCACCAGGGCCTCGCCGCCGCCGTCACCGGCCGCCCACTCGTGGCCGCAGTCCGCGCAGATGAACAGCGCGCCATCGGCATAGGTGTTTTCCAGGGTGCACTGCGGGCAGGCGGGAATGGCGGACATCGACAGCTCTTCGGTAACGAAACGGCCACTAGTGTAACCGCCCGTTACCGCCTGCCCTTGCGTCGGCGGTCCCGTTGCCGCAAAGTGCGCGCCCCCTGACCACCGGCCCGGCCCACCGCATGAAACTCGGCATCGACTTTGGCACCAGCAACTCCGCCGCCGCCGTGGTGATCGACGGCAAGGTGGTGCCGATCCAGTTCGGCCAGGCCGAACAGTTCCGCACCACGGTGTATTTCCCCGAGGTGATGCGCGACCCGAACGACTTCGAACTGACCCCGGCGCTGGAGCACGATCTGGCCCGGCTGGTCGACGCGGCCGCGCGCGATGCCCGCGCCGCCGGCCAGGAGCGCGCGCCCGATGCACTGCGCCGTGAGGCCCTGCGCGTGGTGCGCCGGCAGTGGATGGAAGAGCAGATGCGGGCCCCGCTCAGCTCCACCACCCTGCTGCAGAACGCCGTCTACGGCGATGACGCGCTGGAGGCCTACTTCGAAGAGAACGAAGGCAACCTGGTGCAGAGCCCGAAATCGATGCTCGGCTACAACCTGCACCCGCGCGCGCGCCAGACCATCGCCGGCATCGCCACGCACATCCTTGAGCACATCCGCCTGACCGCCTCGCGCCAGCTGGACACCCCGATCCGCACCGCCACGCTGGGCCGTCCGGTCCAGTTCCGCAGTTCCATCGGCGAGGCCGGCAACGCCCAGGCGCTGGAGATCCTGCACGGCGCGGCGATCGCCGCCGGCTTTGACAGCATCGATTTCCTCGAAGAGCCCGCGGCCGCGGCCATGCATTACCACGCCGAAAGCCCGCAGGAACACGACGCGGTGGTGGTGGACATCGGCGGTGGTACCACCGATATCGCCCATGCCCGGGTGGGCGGTGGCCAGGCCCCGACCATCCACCGTGCCTGGGGTATCGCCCGCGGCGGTACCGATATCGACCTGGCGCTGAGCCTGGGCGGCTACATGCCGCTGTTCGGCCGCGGCATCACCCGCGTGCCCGCGCATCACTACGTGGAAGCGGCGATGGTGCAGGACATGACCCGCCAGCGCGATTTCCGCCAGCACACCTACCGCGATGTGGACGCGCCGTTCGGCCCGCGCCTGACTGCCCTGCAGGACACCGGCAACACCGCGCGCCTGTACCGCGAGGTCGAACGCTGCAAGATCGCCCTGAGCAGTGTGTCCAGTCACGACAGCACGCTTGGGTTCATCGAACGCGACCTGCAGGTGCAGATCGATGCCTCGCGGCTGGAAACCGCCGCTGGCGGCTATCTGGGCGAACTGACCGCCCTGCTCGAGCAGGTCCGCAGCGATATCGGCCACGACCCGGCAGCAGTGTTCCTGACCGGGGGCATGTCGCGCGCCGGCTACCTGCAGCAGGCCGTCGCCAATGCCTTCCCGGGCTCGACCCTGGTCCGCGGCAATCCGTCCTTCGGTGTGGTCCACGGGCTGGCGCTGGCCGCCGCCAACTGACCCTTTTTTTGCACCAGGCCTTGTCGCACAAGGCCTGAAGAGGCGTGAACGGCCTTATTAACAAAACGTTACGCCGGAAGCGCTATCATCTTTCGGCTTCAAAGCGCAATGCGCTTGACGCAACAAGCACCATCTTCCGGGCCTCCCAGGCCACCGTCCTCTTCGATGCTGCCACCGTCCGGATTCGTCCGCGGTGCCGGGATCGCTCATCGCTGTGATCCGGCTCGTTCACAGCCTGCTGCACCCCGAGCCGCCAAGAGATCTTCAGATTGGGCGAACGCCTGGCTGCACTCCTTACATCGTCCGAGCCCGACCCCATCGACTGCCGTCGTTGCGATGCGGTGTGTTGTCGGCTCACCGTCACCGTCATGCCTGACGACAACGTGCCCGGCTACCTGCTGGACACCGATGCGCGTGGCGGCACGGTGATGGCACGCAACGAAGAAGGCTGGTGCGCCGCGATCGACCCGTATCACCTGCGCTGCACGATCTACTCGCAGCGACCCGCGATCTGCCGCCAGTTCGACATGGGCGGCGATGATTGCCGCCTCGTGCGGCAGGACTACCGTCGACAACAGCAGGATCTGTCGACGTTTTCTTCCACGCTTCATCCATAGCAGGAGCATCCATGGCTCGTACGCCAAAGACCTCCCCCAAGGCAAGCAACACCGTTCGCGTCGACCGCAAGCAAGGGTCCAACTCCGCCGTCAGCAGCCAGAGCATCGCTGCGGATCTGGCTGCCTTCCGTAAAGGTGGCGGCAAGATCGAAGTGCTGGGCAATACCCTGGCGCTGAAAAAAGCCGGCTGACGTTGCTGCCGACCGCACCGGCATCGGCCGGTGCGGTGGCCGCACTCAGCGGCCCAGGCTGACCCGCACGCTCCCGGAATGGGAGTTGATCGAAATATCCCCATCGCCCGAGCCCAGACGCGCATCCAGGCTGCTGCCCGGGCCATAGCGCGGCTTCTCCACCTGCCCGGCATCGGACTGGATACCCCCACTGAACGTCTTGACGTTCAGCTGCGCCGAGACATTCACCGGCAGCTTCAGCGCGACCGATCCGCTGACCGTCTGCATCGTCACCTTGCCGCCCGGCGCCATGCCGGTCGCGCTCACGTCCAGGCTGCCCGAGACGGTTTCCACCGCCAGCCGCTGGATCCGCCCGGCAGTGACGTTGACCCGGCCGGAGACCGATTCGGCCGCCACCTCGCCCGAGGCACCGCCGCCCGCCAGCAACTGGCCACTGACCGTGCGCGCGTCCAGCCGCGGGGTCTGCACCTGCGAGCGGATGCCGCCACTGACCGTGTTCAAGGTGGTTTCTCCGCTGCGCCCGGCCGCGGTGATGCTGCCGCTGACACTGTTGGCCTGCAGGCGACGCACGTCGATGTCGGCCACGTCGATGTCGGCGCTGACGGTGCCCAGCTGCACTTCCACCGCGCGCGGAACGCGCAGCTCCAGCGTGGCCCCACCGTTGCTGCGGCCGCGCGGATACTCCACTTCCCAGCGCACGCGGTTGCTGCTCCTGTCCTGTTTGAGGGTGAGCCCGTCGGCCATCGAACCGGTCAGTGCCACGTCGTTGCGATCCCAGCCACGCACGGTGACCTTGCCGGCGATGTTGCTGATTTCCACGCGCCCGCCGGCGCCCAGTGGATGGCGCTCATTGACGCTGGTGGCGGCCTGGGCGACCAGCGGCAGGCACAGCGCCAGGGCCGCGATCAGGGACAGAGGACTACGCATGGGGATCTCCTTCAGGTGGGCAGGCCGGCGGAGAACACCGCCTGCTGGGTGAGTTGCAGGCGCAGCGCGTAGGTGCGCTGCAGTTGCCCGAGCAGATAGCCCGAGCGGGGGTTTTCAGCGATGGCGGCGCGGATGTTGACCGCACTGGCATCGAGTTCGTGCAGGGCCGGGCGCCACTCCTCGGTGACACCGTCACTGGGCAAGGCGGCGATGGCCTGCTGGTATTCACCGGCCATGGCGTCGGCCTGGCGCTGCAGCAACGAGGGCGCCGGCGTATGCGGGACCGGCGTCGGCACCACCATCAGCAGCGCCAGCGCGGCGGCCAGGCCGAGCCCGATGCGCAGCGGCCAGCGCTCCCGCCGGCGGCGTGTCGACAGCGTTGCCACGGCAGCCGCCGGGGTCGGGGTCGGGGCCGGGGTCTGCGCCGGCAACTGTGCGGCAATGCCCTGCCACACCCGTGCCGGCGGGAGACGCTCGGCCGGCAGGGCGCGCAGCCGTGCGCTCAGTGCGTTGTCATCGGAATCATGGGGGTTCATGCGGTTTCTCCTAGGCGCGCGCGCAGCAGGCCACGCGCACGGTGCAACTGTGCTTTGGAACTGCCGACCGCCATCTGCAGCTGGTCGGCGATTTCCTGGTGTTTCCAGCCTTCTATGTCGTGCAGGACCAGCACTGCCCGGGCACGGGGCGGCAGTGTTTCCAGCGCGCGCTCCAGGTCCATGGAGGTACCGGCGCAGCGGTCCTGGGCCGGCAGCGTCGCCAGCGACTCCCAGCCCTCCTCGCCGGCATCGCGCGCATCGCCGGTGGCGTTGGCGCGCAGTTCCATCAATGCCGCGTTCACGCCCAGGCGGTGCAGCCAGGTGCCCAGGCTGCTTTCGAAGCGGAACCCCGGCAGGGCGCGCCATGCCTGCAGGAAGGCCTCCTGCAGGGCATCCTCGGCGCGGGCCGCGTGGCCGCCGCACAGCCGCCACAGTACGGCGTACACGCGCGGCGAATGCCGCCGGTAGATGCGCTCGTACGCGGTGACGTCACCAGCCGCCGCGGCACGCACCAGGGCGTGGTCATCGGCGGCGTCGGCCTCGGTCGGGGCGCTGGAAGGGGACATGGTCGTGTCGAGCATATCCGTTGGATGCGGGGGGCACGGAAAAGGTTTAAGCCGCCGCTGGATTTCTTTTTCTGCGCGGCCTTTAAACCTTTCCGGTGGCAGCGGCATCCAATCCCATGTCACTACCGGCGCTCGCCAAGGAGTATCCCCATGTCTTCCAGTTGCCTGGCCGTGCTGCTCTCGCTGGCCACCAGCTGCACGCTGCCGTGGAGCCCGCTGCAGATACAGCTGTCGTTGGCGCCCGCAGCACCCGATGTGTGTGTGCAATACGCGCAGAACGCGCCGCTGTGCGCCTCGGCGATGATTGCTGCATTGGATGTGTACGGCAGGCCGCTGCAGTAAGCCGATACCACGATGCGGTGACGCGCATCGGCATTACCATGGTGGGATCGGCACTATCGCTGCAAAGGAATTCCGCCCCCATGAAAGACCATCTGCCCGCCTGGACCCACGAATGGCTGCACTACGGGGTCCCTGCCCTGCAGATCCTGGTGACGCTGCTGGTGGCCTGGCTGCTGCGGCTGGTCGCCCGGCGCCTGATCCGCCGGGTCGGCGACCACTACACACTGCCGCCGGAAATGATCATGGGCGCGCGCCGGGTGTTCACCTTCGTGGTGTATTTCACGGTACTGCTGATCGTGCTCAACATCGTGGGCGTCTCGGCGACGGTACTGTGGACGGCGTTCACCGGCTTCGCTGCGGTGGGCGCGGTGGCGTTCTTCGCCGCCTGGAGCGTGTTGTCCAACATTTTCTGCACGCTGCTGATCTTCACCACGCGCCCGTTCCGCCTGCACGATTACATCGAGCTGCTGGAGAACGGTGAGAAGCCCGGGCTCAAGGGCCGGGTGATCGACATCAACCTGATCTACACCACGCTGCAGGAAACCGGCAGCGGCCACGAAGGCACGGTGCTGCAGATGCCCAACAACATGTTCTTCCAGCGCACCGTGCGTCGCTGGCGGGATCCGTCACAGGCACCGGGCGGAATCCAGGGGGACGGTTGAGGGCGCGTGCCAGGCCGCTTGTAGATACCGACCGCTGGTCGGTATGGGTTGTTGCGTGCCGACCAACGGTCGGCACCTACCGAAGCTGGCTGTCCTTGCTGCCGCGGCGGTTGTAGCCGCTGCCTTCGTGCTGGGCGGCGTCTTCTTCTTCCTGGCAGCGCACGCACAGGCGCACACCGGGCACGGCCTTGCGCCGCGCCTCGGGAATGGGCGCCTCGCAGTGTTCGCAGTGGGTCAGCCCGGGGCCGTCGCGCAGCTGTGCGCGGGCCCGCTGGATGGCGTCATCGACGGTGGCGTCGATCTGATCCTGGACGGCGCCGTCGCCTGCCCAACCTGTCGCCATGATGTGTCTCCCATGCCGGTGTCAGGACACCAGCATAGACCCGGCCCGACGCGGCCAGCCGACGTGGGGCTGAACGCGGACTGCGCCGGGTGAACGCTTCAGGCAGCGCTTACCAGACCAGGTCGTCGGGCACCTGGAACTGGGCGTAGTACGCATCATCCTCGGCGTTGCCGGTGCTCGGCTCGCTGCCGGCGGGCTGGCTGTTGTCGAGCACGATCACGCTCGCATCGCGCTCACGGACCTTCTCGGCCGCCGCGCGGGGCAGCAGTTCGAAGCCCTCGCCGTGGCGGGCGATCACCAGGCTGCCCGAGGCCAGTTGCCGGCGCAGCACGTTGTTGACCAGCAGGGTACGGATCACGGTGCCGTCGTTGAAGCGGTATTCGCTCTCGCCCTCACGCTTGACCTTGTGCGCCTCGATGATCTGGCGGACCTGGGCCTGCAGCTCCTGCGCGTGCGCCCTGGCCTTGCGCTCGGCTTCCAGCGCACGATCACGCTCGGCTTTTTCCGCACGCAGGCGCTCGGCCTCGCGCTGGCTTTCGCTGGGCGCGACCGGGGCCTTGCCGTGGCGGGCTTTCACCTGTTCACGGGCGGCCTGGGAGACCTGGGATTTCTTGACCAGCCCAGCCTTGAGCAGCTGCTCCTGGAGGGGATTTGCCTTCGCCATACGCCTAGCATCTGTTGTTGCGGGATTCCGGGGGCCATCATACTGGTCTGCCCGCCCCGCCCCAACCGCCCGCATGACCGCCCTGAAGTACCTCGCCGGCTATCCCGACGCCCTGCAGCAGCAGGTGCGCGAGCTGATCGCGGGCGACCGGCTGGGGCCGTGGCTGGAGCGCCGCTATGCGCAGCTGCACACCGTGCGCAACGACCGCCAGCTCTACGACTACACCCAAGGCCTGAAAGAGCGCTATCTGCGCCAGTCCGCGCCGTTGTCCAAGGTGATCTACGACAGCAGGCTGCAGGTGCTCAAGCATGCCCTGGGCACCCACACCACCGTCTCACGGGTACAGGGCAGCAAGCTCAAGGCCAGCCGGGAGATCCGCATCGCCACGGTGTTCCGCGAGGCGCCGGCGCCGTTCCTGAAGATGATCGTGGTGCACGAGCTGGCCCACCTGAAGGAATCGGACCACAACAAGGCGTTCTACCAGCTGTGTACCCACATGGAAGCGGATTACCACCAGCTGGAGTTCGATCTGCGCCTGTACCTGACCCACCTGGAACGCACCGCGGCCTGAGCCACGGCCGCCGTCATCGCGCAGCGCCGGGCCCAAGCCAGTACACTCCCCGCCCGCTTCCCGTTTTATGTTGCCTGCCCGATGACCGACCCGATCCGACTCGACAAACGCCTGACCAGCCTGATCGGCTGCTCCCGTGGCGACGCCCAGCGCTATATCGAGGGCGGCTGGGTGACCGTCAACGGCCAGGTGGTCGAGCAGCCGCAGACCCTGGTCACCGACGAAGTGATCGTGCTGCGCGAGAACGCCGAGGCAACCCGCACCGAGACCGTGAGCATGCTGCTGCACAAGCCGGCCGGCATGCGTTCGGACGAACTGTGCGCGCTGGTGACACCGGAAAGCCGCAGTGAGCTCGACGCCACCGGGGTGACCCTGCTGCAGCGGCATTTCCACGCCCTGCAACTGGTGATGCCGCTGTCCGATGACGAAAGCGGCCTGGTCGTGGTCAGCCAGGACGGGCGCGTGATCTCGCACCTGAAGGACCGCGGCGCGACGCTGGAGCAGGAGTACCTGGTGGAAGTGAGTGGCGAGCTGGCGCCTTACGGCATGAAGCGGCTCGCGCATGGCCTGAGCTTCCGCAACTGGCCGCTGCCGCCGTGCAAGGTGAGCTGGCAGAACGAAACGCGCCTGCGCTTTGCGATCAAGCCGGTGCATCCGGGCCAGCTGCGCGACATGTGCCGCCAGGTCGGGCTGGAGGTCGTCAGTATCCGCCGCCTGCGCATTGGCCGCGTGGCGATGGGCAAGCTGGTCCCGGGCCAGTGGCGTTACCTGGCGCCGGACGAGCGTTTCTAGACCGTCCCGGCACTCGCCCTGCACGCCCCTGCCGCTTACGATCGGGGCATGACCGAGAAACGACCGTTCTGGCGCCGGCTGCTGCGCTGGCTGGGGATCATCGTGGCCTTGCTGGTGCTGCTGGTGCTCAGTGGCCTGCTGCTGGCCGATCACCTCACCCCGCAGGCGCTCGGCGAGCGCTCCACGGTGCTGCCCACGCAGGCCGACCAGACCGCGATCGATCGCGAGCTGGTCCGCCTGCAGGCCGAGCATCCCGGCCAGACCGGCGTGGCCTTCCTCTCCGATGGGCTCGATGCCTACGCCGCGCGCGCGGTGATCACCCAGCACGCCGGGCGCAGCCTGGACCTGCAGTACTACATCTGGCAGGACGACCTGATCGGCCACCTGATGGCCAACGAGCTGTACCGCGCCGCCGAGCGCGGCGTGCGGGTGCGCATCCTGCTCGATGACATGAATGCCCAGGACAAGGACGCGCTGATGATGGCGCTCGATGCGCACCCCAACATCGAGATCCGCCTGTACAACCCGTTCCGCAACCGCAGCGGGCTGTGGCGGCTGGTCGAGATGGTCCAGCGCGTTTTCAGCGTCAACCACCGCATGCACAACAAGTCGTGGATCGCCGACGGGCGCGTGGCGATCGTCGGTGGCCGCAACATCGGCGAGGAATATTTCAGCGCGCGGCAGGACGTGAACTTCCGCGACCTGGACCTGCTCGTCGCCGGCGAAGCGGTAAAGCAGGCCAACACCATTTTCGACGACTACTGGAACAGCGACACCGCCGTGCCGATCCGCGCGCTGGCGTTCTACACCGAACCGCAGCTGCGCCTGCTGATCCGCGAAAGCGAGCACGAAGCGCGCCTGGACAGTGCCAGGCCCTACCTGGAGAGGGTCGCGCGCTCGCAGGCGCAGCGCTCGTACTACCGCGATGCACTGGACCTGCACTGGAGCGGCAAGGTGGAGATCGCCTCGGACCCGCCGATGAAGCACCGCCGCGACGACCAGGCCGGCTGGCTGGTGACGCGGCTGGTGGAGGAACTGGAAAGCACGCGGCACAAGGCGCTGTTGATCTCGCCCTATTTCGTCCCGGGCGAGGACGGCACCGAAGGGCTGGGCGCGATGGTCGCGCGCGGTGCCCAGGTCGGGGTGATCACCAACTCGCTGGCGGCCAACGACGTGGCCGCCGTGCACAGCGGCTACATGCACTACCGTGCGCCGCTGCTGCGCAGTGGCGTGCAGCTGTACGAGCTCAAATCACGCGGCAACGTGGATGGCGGTGGCCTGTTCGGCAGCAGCGGGGCCAGCCTGCACACCAAGGCGTTCATGATCGATGACCAGCGTGGCTTCGTCGGCTCGTTCAACCTGGATCCGCGCTCGGCGTACCTCAACACCGAGATGGGCGTGTTGTTCAACGATCCAGTGCTTGCCGCGCAACTGCGCCAGGAGTATCTGCGCCTGGCCAGCCCGAGCCAGAGTTACTGGGTGGCCCTGGGCCCGGAGGGCGACGTGCGCTGGCTGGAACGCGATGCACAGCCGCCGCACTGGCTGTACCGCGAACCGGACGCCGGTTTCTGGCTGCGCGCCAGCGCGCGAGCGATCAGCTGGCTGCCACTGGAATCTCAGCTCTAGCTCAGCCCGCCCGGGCCACGTCGTACTCGGCCTCGTCACTGTCCACGGTCTCCACCGCCCGGCCGTGGACCCGCCGCCAGATCCACTGCAGCGCGTGCGGCGGCGTGTCGTCCAGCTGTTCCAGCAGGGCCAGCGCCTGGGCCTGGCCGATCTGGCCGTGGCGGCACAGCAGGCTGGCCGCGGCCGCCGCGCGCGCCAGGCGCAGGCTGGCCGCCAGCCCACTGCCGCTCTGGCGGATCAAGGCATCGTGCACGGCCTTGGGCAGCTCCCACGCGGCGGCGATCCGGCTGGCCACCGGCAGGGTCCAGCTGTCCAGCAGTTCGGCCGCCAGCGCGCGCGGCGGCACCGCCACGCCCTGCTCGGCGCAGGCATCGAGCAGGTGCCGCATCACCAGCGCCGCCCCCAGGCCCTGGGTCAGACCAAGCCACTGCGCGGCGAAGCCATCTTCATGGGTCACCGTGCGTGCGTGATCAGCGGCGGCGCGCGATGCCAGCAGCGCGTGCTCCCAGATCACCGCGCTGAACTGCGGAAAGGCATCGCACTGCAGCTGCATCACCGGCTGCACCAGCACCGCGCTGATGATCTGGCGGATGCCATCGGTCCCTACCAGGGTGACGGCCCGCTGCAGCGTTTCCACCGGCCGTGTCTGTACCCGGTAGACCGGGCTGTTGGCGATGCGCAGCAGGTTGCCGGTCAGCACCGGGTCCTGGCTGATGATCCCGGCCATCGCGCGCGCCGAGGCATCGCTGTCGTTGACGGTCTGGATCAGCTGCGGCAGCAGTTGTGGGCGGCGAGGCAGGTGGCGGGCCGACCAGTCCCGCGCCAGCAGCGAGGCGGTGACCGCATCGCGCAGCTCAAGCGCGTGCGGGGCCGCTGCATCGGCAGCATCGCCACTGCGGGGCACCAGCGCCAGCGTGTGCAGCCCGGCCTGCAGCACCGCCACGGGGTCGGTGCCTGGCGGAACGCTGCCTGCGGGCAACGCTTCGCACGCCTGCGTGGCGGCTGCGCGCCCCGTCGCGGGTACCGGCGCGACACGCCGCTGGCGGAGCAGCGCGACCCCACCCAGCAGCACCAGCACCGCAGCCCCCACCCAGATCGCGACGCTCATGCCCATCGCCCCGGATGCACCGGGTCCCGCACCTGCCCTGTTGCGACTGCGCCCACGTGATCCTTCCTGCGATGACCGGCCATCCACACCGTTGCCACGGCATCGGCCTGCGCTTCAGCAACTTTAATGACGGCGCGAAGGGAGATCCCCTGACAGCACCCTCCATCGGAATGGACTAGAATGGCGCCGCGCGACCCGTCCGAGACCCGACGACGTCGCTTTTTTTGTTTTACAACCCACCTTTTGCTGGCGCGTTCGCCGCTGTTCGCCACCGTTCGCACCATCGGAGCCACCATGTTATTTGAAACCCTCGAAACCACCGGTCACGAACAAGTGGTGTTCTGCCACAGCCGCGATGCCGGTCTGAGGGCGATCATCGCCATCCACAACACCACCCTGGGCCCGGCCCTGGGCGGCGTGCGCATGCGTCCCTACGCCAGCACCGACGAGGCCCTGGCCGATGCGCTGCGCCTGAGCCGCACCATGACCTACAAGAACGCCCTGGCCGGGCTCAACGTGGGCGGCGGTAAGGCGGTGATCATCGGCGATCCGAAGCGGGACAAGAGCGAAGTGCTGTTCCGCGCGTTCGGCCGCTATGTCGATTCGCTGGGCGGCCGCTACATCACCGCCGAGGACGTGGGCACCGATGTCAACGACATGGAGAACATCTACCTGGAAAGCGAGTACGTCACCGGCGTGCACCAGGTACATGGCGGCTCCGGCGACCCGGCCCCGTTCACCGCCTATGGCGCGCTGCAGGCGCTGATGGCGGCGATGCAGCACAAGCTGGGCCATGAGGAAGTGGGCAAGGCCAGCATCGCGGTGCAGGGCCTGGGGCACATCGGCATGGAACTGGTGAAGCTGCTGCGCGACCGTGGTGCCAAGTTGTACGTCAGCGACCTGGACAGCGCGCGCGTGGATCGCGCCGTCACCGAGTACGGTGCCGAAGCGGTCAAGCCGGAGGACATCTACGACGTCAACGCCGACATCTTCGCGCCGTGCGCGCTCGAAGGCGCGATCAATCCGGACACGTTGCCGCGCCTGAAGTGCAGGATCGTCTGCGGCACGGCCAACAACCAGCTCTCCAGCCTGGAAGTGGGTGATGAACTGCATGCCCGCGGCATCCTCTATGCACCGGATTACGCGGTCAACGCCGGTGGCGTGATGAACGTTTCGCTGGAGATCGACGGCTACAACCGTGAGCGCGCGATGCGCCTGATCCGCAGCATCTACCACAACCTCGGCCGCATCTTCGCGCTGTCGCAGAGCGAGGGCATCGCCCCGCAGCGCGCCGCCGACCAGATCGCCGAGTCGCGCATCCTCTCCATCGGCAAGCTGAAAATGCCGCTGGGGCGCAGCACGCCGCGGCGGGGCACGCTGCGCGGAAACTGAGCCGGCGTGAAAAACGAAGAGGGCGCGATCATCGATCGCGCCCTCTTTTTTCATACACGTCGCAGTGAGACCGGCCGTCAGAACCCGGCCGAGTAGCGCAGCTGCACCTGGCGCAGATCGCCGCGCGGGCCGAAGCGCTGGTCATAGCCGAACGCCAGGCGACTGCTGCGGCTCAGCCACGACTCCACCGAGAGCCCGAACAAGCCGCCCGAGCGCGCCGGCTGCAGGCCTGCCAACGGTGCCCAGGCCTCCACGCCGACGAAGCTCGCCTGCGGATCCAGCCCGGTGCTGGACAGCAGTTGCTGCCACTCGGCGTAACCGCGCAGCGACCAGCTGCCCCAGCGCGTCTCCGCCCGCAGGCCGGCCAGCGCCTGGCTGCGGCTGGCAACGTTGCCTTCGGCGCGCAGGCCGAAGCCAAAGCCGCCGTCCTCGCTGAAGCTGTCGCTGTCCACGCGGGCGTATTCCGCGCCCAGGTAGGGCGTCAGCCCCGCCACCGCCGAGCCGAAGCGGTAGCCGGACTCCATGCTGGCGGTGCTGAAGTGGCCGCCGTAACGCGCGTTGACGCCGTACTGCCCAGCGCCCAGCAGCAGTTGCCGGTCGATGTTGCGGGTGAACTGACCGACCCCGACCTGGCCGATGGCATAGCCGTTGCCGACATTCCAGCCGGCATATACCTGCGCCTGCGACTGACGATCGCGGCCACGGTCACCGCCCCAGTCACGACTGCTGTTGCTGCGCGTCTCGCCGAAGGCGACGCCCATCATGCCGCTGCTGCCCAGGGCCAGATCCTGACCCATCATCCAGCCTTGGGTCTGCGCCCCCGTGCCGGCGAAGCTGCCCTGCCCCGCCTCGCCCAGCGCGCTGTGCCATGCGCCGCGCAGACGGGGCGTGGCCATCGCTGCATCCAGACGCGCCGACAGACCGCGACGGTTCATGTCGATCGCATCGAACGTCATCGCAGCGGCCAGCCCGTGCGCCTTGCCGGACAAGCTGTCCAGCGTCTGGCTCAACGCCTGGTCGGTGGGCGTCTGTTGGATCGCCCCCGCCGCTGCAGTCAGGTCGGGATCCAGCACGATCGCGGTCGAGGGTGCCGACGGCTGCAGGCGCGCATCGAGCGCCTGGAACGCCGCTTCCACACGTGCGGCCGAGGCCAGTGTGCCGACATCGGATGTGCGGGCCGCCGCAGCAGTGGTGACCGACGTAGGCTCCACGTCCAGATACACGCGGTTGGGGTCGTAGTGCACGGTCGCCTGCAGCAGTGGCAACGTGGCCGCATTGAAGCCCAGCGAGGAAAACTGTCCGTTGACGCCCCCGTCGGCCACCAGCACCTCATGCTCCCGCCGTGCGACGTAGCCCTCCGCCAACCCATAGACGAACAGTCCGCCATCCAGCGTCGCCCGGCCGCCGATGTGGAGCGGATCGGTGCCCAGCAACATCCAGAACTCACCCGTCGCGCTCTGGATGAAGTTGCCGTTGAGGGTGCTGTTGGCGTGGTCGCGGTTGAACAGGATGCCGTTGTTGTACAGATCGCCGTTGTACTGCGTGGCGATCCGCGGGTTCGCGTTGGAGTTGATCTGCATGACGCCGTTGTTGGTGATCGTCCCGTTGGTGATCACATCCCAGGCGTAAAGATAGGAGTCGGCGTCCACCACGATGTCGGATTGATACAGGTCGTTGATGGCTACGGTCGCGCCGCCGGTGATGCGCAGTTGCCCGGCATTGCGGTTTTCCCCGCCGAGCGTCATGCCCGGATCATCGATCCCGTCGACCACGTTGCCACCGCCGTCAACGACCACCCCGCCCGCGCCCGACAGGCCTCCCCACCAGACGGTGTAGGCGGTGCCGAGCGCCGCATGGAAGTCGCCCCAGTCCAGCCGACCCGGCCCGCGCACGGCGCGACCCACGTTGAGCAGGCCATGCCCGAAGACCGCATCGGTACCGACCGCGCCCAGATCGGTCGCGGTGCCCAGCAATACCTGCCGGACCTGGTCCGTGGTCAACGTCGGGAAAGCTTCCCAGACCAGCGCGGCGGCCCCGGAGACCAGCGGCGCCGCGTAAGAGGTGCCAGACCCGTACAGCAACGGACCGCCAGGGTTCTTGGGATCGAGGAAGACGGCCGTGCCCGGCGCGGCCAGGCAGTAATTGGCTGCCACACCACAGGCATTGGCGTAGGACGCGAGGGTATCGGGCTTGTTGGTGTCCACGGCGGTCACCGCAAGCCACCCGCGCTCCAGATCCGCCGCCGGCCGGGTATTGCCCGGGCCCGGCTGGCTGGGCAGCGCGGCCATGCTGGACGGATTGGCGCGGCTCTCGTTGCCGGTCGCGAACACCACCAGACCGTTGTGGCCGACGATGAACGGGCGATACTCCGCGGCGATGGGTGCGGTGGCGGCCGTGTTGGTCCAATACAGCCCGCCCCACGAATTGTTCATGATCCGCACACCGTCGGTGATCAGATCCTGGTGGACGCCGGCCAGACCGAGCGCGCCGGTCACTTCGTTGCCATTGCCCGTGCCATCGTCGGCAGGCCGCTTGTCGGCGATGATCCGGGCCGAGACGATCAGCGCCTCCGGCGCGACGCCGCCCGGCCAGGCGCCGAACGCGCGTCCCGCCGCCAGCGAGGCCACCGTCGTGCCATGGCCGACCACGTCATCGATGTTGAGATTGTTGACCAGCGGATCGATGTAGGCGCGGCTGGACACCACCCGCCCGGACACCGCCGGATTGGTGCGGCTCACGCCGGAATCGACAACGCCGATGCGGATGCCCTTGCCGGTGAACTGCGCATCGCGCGCATTGATCACCGTCAGGTGTGCATCGACGGCCGGAGGCGGAGGCGTTACCGGTGGCGTTACCGGCGGCGTTGTGGGGGGCGTCGTTGGCGGCGGCGACGGGGGCGTGGTCGGGGGCGGCGACGGCTCCAGATCCCCCCGGACATTGCTGCCCCCACCTCCGCAGGCACTCAGTGCCAATGCCAATGCCGCGGCCAAGGCCGACCTGCCGATCACAACCTGCTTCATCCCTGTTCCCCTAGTGAATGGACCTTCCCCACCTGCCTGCCCCCCCGGGCAGACACCGGCAGTCAATGCCGACCCTCTATACTGGGCCGACCCCCACGCAGTCTGCCGGGAAATGCGTCGGCTTCCAACGCCCGCGTTCCCATTCCGCTCTTAGCTCACGCACCAAAGAGATTGCACATGTCCAACATCGTCATCGCCGCCGCCAAGCGCACCGCCATCGGCTCCTTCCTGGGCCAGTTCAACGGCGTGCCCTCCCCGACCCTGGGCTCCACCGTGATCGCTGCGGCCCTGGAGCAGTCCGGAGTACCGGCCGCGGATGTTTCCGAAGTGATCATGGGCTGCGTGCTGCCGGCCAACCTCGGCCAGGCGCCGGCCCGCCAGGCCGCGATCGCCGCCGGGATTCCGGTGTCCACCGGCGCCACCACCCTGAACAAGGTGTGCGGTTCGGGCATGAAGGCCATCATGCTGGGGCATGACCTGATCAAGGCCGGCTCGGCCAGCATCGTGGTCGCCGGCGGCATGGAATCGATGTCCAACGCCCCGCACATGATCCCCAACTCGCGCACCGGCAACCGCTTCGGCAACTTCCAGGCCGTGGATCATATGGCCCACGACGGCCTGGTCAATGCGTACGACGGCAAGGCCATGGGCGAGTTCGCCGAATGCACCGTGGAGAAGTACCAGGTCAGCCGCGAGGACCAGGATGCCTTCGCGATTGAATCGGTCCGCCGCGCGCAGGCCGCGCAGGCCAACGGCGCCTTCGATGGCGAAATCGTCGCGGTCAAGGTCAGCACCCGCAAGGGCGAGGTCGAGTACGCGCAGGACGAGCAGCCCGGCCGCTCGGACATCGCCAAGATTCCGACCCTGCGCCCGGCCTTCAAGAAAGACGGCACGGTGACCGCCGCCAGCTCCTCGAGCATCTCCGACGGCGCCGCTGCCGTGGTGCTGCTCTCCGAGGACGATGCCGCCGCCCGCGGCCTGCAGCCGCTGGCGCGCATCGTCGGCCACGCCACCCACTCGCAGGCGCCGGAGTGGTTCACCACCGCGCCGATCGGTGCGATCCAGAAGCTGATGGACAAGACCGGCTGGACGCTGGACCAGGTGGACCTGTTCGAGATCAACGAAGCCTTCGCCGTAGTTGCGATGGCGCCGATCCGCGAGCTGGGCATCCCGCACGACAAGGTCAATGTCAATGGCGGGGCCTGCGCATTGGGCCATCCCATCGGTGCCTCGGGCGCACGCTTGGTGGTCACGCTGGTGAACGCATTGCGCACGCGTGGGGCCAAGCGCGGAATTGCTACCCTGTGCATCGGCGGCGGCGAAGCGACCGCCATCGCTATCGAATTGATTTGATTTGGTTTAACGCGCATTTCTCAAAACTGAATGCGCGATCGCTTGACAGCCAATCGTGGCTTGTCATCATGTTGCCGGGCGCGCAATAGCGCGTTGCCTAATCTAACGACGAGGATTCACAACAATGAGCATCAACAAGCTGCTGATCGCAATGGCCCTGGGCCTGGCTCTGACCGCCTGCTCGAAGCAGGAGCAGGCTGCTGACGCCGCCGCTTCGGCCAACGAAGCCGCCGCTGACGCCCAGGCCGCTGCTGACCAGGCCGCTGCTGCTGGCGCCCCGGCTGCTGACGCTGCCCAGGCTGCTGCTGACACCGCCACCACCGCTGCTGACGCTTCGGCTGATGCCGCTGCCCAGGCTGCTGGCGCTGCCACCGACGCTGCTGCTGAGCAGGCCAAGGACGCTGCCAAGACTGCGGAAAACACCGCTGAGCAGGCCAAGGACGCTGCTGAAGAAGCCAAGAAGTAATCACTTCTTTCTTCAAGCAAGTCTGAAGAAGCCGCTGGTTCGCCAGCGGCTTTTTCTTTGGGCGCGTTTTGGTGGCCGGGCCGCCACCCACCGGTTCTTCACAGGCGCATGAATAGGCTGGCCTCCCATCCATCGCCGTTCTGGAGCGCCACATGAAGATCCGTCCGCTGACCACCTCCCTGCTGGCCGCTTCCCTGCTGCTCGGCCTGGCCGCCTGCAAGGGCCCGGAAGCCGAACAGGCGCGCCGTGATGCCGCCCAGGCCGCCGACAGCACCAACGCTGCCGCCCGCGAAGCAGTCGACAAGGCCGCTGCGGCGACCCGCAGTGCCGCCGACGATGCCGCCGCCGCCTCCGAGCGCGCTGCCGCCGATACCCAGCAGGCACTCGACCGAGCTGCCGCCGCCACCTCCGAAGCCGCCGGCGAAGCCAAGGTCGCGGCCAAGGATGCCGCGGCCCACGCGAGCGATTCCACCGCCGATGCCGCGCAGAAGGTCGCCGACAAGGCGCGCGACGTGGCCGATGATGCCAAGAAGAACGCCAACGAAGCCAAGCGCTGAGTCGGCGTTACGCACCGCCACAGCGTGGTGACCAACGCCCCCTCTCCGGAGGGGGCGTTTTCATTGGCGGCCGCTTACGGCAGAGCGCGGCCCAGCACGGCCGCGAAGTCCACATCGGCCGGCAGCGTGCCGAAGGCCATCCCATGCTCGGCCCCCAGCCGTGAGCGGATGAAGGCGGACGCGTTCGGGCTCTGCGCACGCAGCAGCACCGCGGCCTGCAACAACAGCGCCAGGCGCTCGGTGACCCGGCGTGCCTGCGCCTGCTCTGGTGGCACCGCCAACTGCGCCCGCAGTGCCCGCAACGCGGCGTCATAGAGGGCATCGGTCCCGGCCACCGCGTCCAGCTCAACCTGCAGCGCCTGCAGTACCTGCGGCTCGCGCGACAGCGCACGCAGCACGTCCAGGCACTGGATGTTGCCGCTGCCTTCCCAGATCGAATTCAATGGCGCCTGCCGGTACAACCGCGGCAGCATCGACTCCTCCACATAGCCCGCGCCGCCCAGGCATTCCTGCGCTTCGTTGACGAACACGGCA
Organism: Stenotrophomonas sp. AS1; assembly: GCF_048957655.1. Taxonomy (NCBI): domain Bacteria; kingdom Pseudomonadati; phylum Pseudomonadota; class Gammaproteobacteria; order Lysobacterales; family Lysobacteraceae; genus Stenotrophomonas; species Stenotrophomonas sp. AS1. The sequence goes on from NZ_JARVXM010000003.1 coordinate 330,595, forward strand.
GCCCGCTTGCACACCCAGTACTTGCCCACCGCCGTGGCGATGCGCGCGAAGGCCGCCTGCTGCGGATCGCCTCCGGCCTGGTCGACCGCACGCGCCACGCGCATGGCGAACACGGTGGCCGCTTCGGATTCGATCGCCAGGTCGGCCAGCACATTGGCCATCAGCGGATGCTCGCTCAACCGCGTGCCGAAACTGCTGCGGTGCCGGGTGTGGTGCAGTGCCTGCGCCAGTGCCATGCGCATCTCCGCCGCGGCACCAAGCATGCAGTCCAGCCGCGTCATCATCACCATGCCGATGATGGTGGCCACCCCACGCCCTTCCTCGCCCACGCGCTGCGCCCAGGCCCCGCACAGTTCCACCTCGCTGGAGGCGTTGGACCAGTCGCCAAGCTTGTCCTTCAGGCGCATCAGACGGAACGCGTTGCGGTTGCCGTCGGCCAGGCGCCGCGGCATCAGGAAACAGCTCAGCCCACCCGGTGCCTGCGCGAGCACCAGGAAGCCATCGGACATCGGCGCGGAGAAGAACCACTTGTGCCCGATCAGCGCATGGCTGCCATCGGCCTGCGGCTCGGCGCGCGTGGTGTTGCTGCGCACATCAGAACCGCCCTGCTTCTCGGTCATGCCCATGCCCAGGGTGATCCCGGCCTTGTCGGCAATCGGGACGTCACGCGGGTCGTAGTGCGGTGCCGCCGCCTTGTCCGCCCATTCGGCGAGCGCCGGCGCCTGGCGCAGCACCGCGACCGCCGCATGGGTCATCGTCAACGGACAGCTGGTGCCCGCCTCGGCCTGGTGATGCAGGTAGCTCAAGGCAGCGCGCGCGACATGCGCGCCGGGGCGGCCGTCGTGCCAGGACAGCCCCGCCACGCCATGCGTCTTGGCCGTGCTCATCAACTCGTGGTACGCCGGATGGAACTCGACGGTATCGATGCGATGGCCCTGCGCGTCGTGCGTGCGCAGACGCGGGCGGTCGCGGTTGGCATCGAAGCCGAGCCGGTACAGCGCATCGCCGGCGAGGCCGCCGTAGCGCGCCAGCGGGCTCACGAAAATGCCACCTCCCTCGCGCTGGACGGCATCGGCCAGTGCACTGTCGTCGGCCCAGAGGTTCCGGCCTCCGAAGGGTGGCGGCTGGTTGCTCACCTCGTGCGTCTCGAACGCGGGCCAGGCAGACGTCATCAGGGCGACCTCCTTGCAGACAGATGCACCGATTCTGCCGCATCCCCGTGCAGGCCGCCGTTCATGCGGATTCTCACCTCCTGCACGAGCGCGGCGGCACAGTGCAGGCATGAACGCCAATGCCGACAACGACGACCTGGTGGTGCTGCGCCCGGAGGGGCTGTACTGCCCGGCCGGTGACTTCCATATCGACCCGTGGCGGCCGGTGCCGCGCGCGGTGATCACGCATGGCCACGGCGACCATGCGCGCAACGGCATGGGTCACTATCACTGCACCACGCAGACCCTGCCGATCCTGCGTTGGCGGCTGGGCGATGTGGACTGCACCGCGCACGCCTATGGTGAACGCTTCACCCTTGGCGACACCGAGGTCTCCCTGCACTCGGCCGGGCATGTGCTCGGCTCGGCGCAGGTGCGGATCGCGCATGCGGGCCGGGTGTGGGTGGCCTCGGGCGACTACAAGCGCCAGCACGATCCGAGCTGCGCGCCGTTCGAGGTGGTGCCGTGCGATACCTTCATCACCGAAGCAACCTTCGGCCTGCCAGTGTATCGCTGGCCGGACACCGCACAGGTCGCCGCGGACATCGTGGCCTGGCGGCGGGAGTGCGAAGCGCGTGGCGAGGCAGCCGTGCTGCTGTGCTACGCACTCGGCAAGGCGCAGCGGATCCTCGCCGAACTGCTGCCGCTGGAAACCCAACCGGCGTTGCTGCATGGGGCGATCGCCACCGGCGTGGCGGTCTATCGCGAGGCGGGAATCCCGATGCTGGCCACCGAACCGGTCAGCGAGCAGGAACGCGGGGCGGCGTTCGCCGGCAAGTTGATCCTGGCGCCGCCCTCGGCGGCGGGCAGCGCGTGGATGCGCCGTTTCAAGCGCGCGCAGCTGGGCTTTGCCTCCGGATGGATGCGCGTGCGCGGCAACCGTCGCCGGCGCAATTACGATCGCGGTTTCGTCGTCTCCGATCACGCCGATTGGCCTGACCTGCTGCGCACCATCGCCGAGACCGGTGCGCGCCGCGTCATCGCCACCCACGGCAACACCGACGCGCTGATCCGCTTCCTGCGCGAGCGTGGCGTCGCCGCCGAGGCCTTCGCCACCGGCTACGGGGACGAAGAATGAAACGCTTTGCCGCGCTCTACAGCGAGCTGGACCGCAGCACCGCGACCGGCGACAAACGCGCCGCGCTGGTGCGCTACTTCCAGCAGGCCCCTGCGCACGACGCCGCATGGGCCCTGTTCCTGCTGGCCGGCGGCAAGGTCACCAGCGCGCGCCAGAAGATCGCCGGCAACGCCGAGCTGCGTGCGTGGGTGGCCGAGTTGTCCGATACGCCCGCCTGGCTGGTCGACGACAGCTATGACCAGGTTGGCGATCTGGCCGAGACGCTGACCCTGCTCATGAATGATCCGGCGCAGGCCGGCGCGGATATCGGGCTGGCCGACTGGATCGAGCAGAAGCTGCTGCCGGTGGCCAATCAGCCCGAGCCGGTGCGTCATGCCGCCGTCACCGGGGCGTGGCAACAGCTCGCCTTCGATGAGCGGCTGGTGTTCAACAAGCTGCTGACCGGCGCGCTGCGGGTGGGCGTGTCACAGCGGCTGGTGCAGCAGGCGCTGGCCGAATGGTCGGGCATCGACATCGCACGCATTGCCCAGCGCATGCTCGGCAGCTGGGTGCCCGCGCCGGGCCTGCTGGCTGCCTTGTTGTCCCCCGAAGAGCGCCCCGAGGATCGCCAGCAGCCCTACCCGTTCTTCCTGGCATCGCCGTTGGAGGCGGGGGTCGACACGCTGGGCCCGATCGACGACTGGCTGCTGGAATGGAAGTGGGATGGCATCCGCCTGCAGGTGCTGCGCCGCCAGGGTGAGGTCGCGCTGTGGTCGCGTGGCGAGGAGCGGCTGGACGGTCGCTTCCCCGAGATCGAGGCGGCAGCGATGGCGTTGCCCGATGGCTGCGTGATCGATGGCGAGCTGCTGGCCTGGGCGGACGGCGACGATCTGCCGCTGCCCTTCACCGCCCTGCAGACCCGCATCCAGCGACTCAAGCCCGGCCCGAAGACACTGCGCGATACGCCGGTGCGCGTGCTTGCCTACGATCTGCTCGAGCTGGGCGGTGAAGACCTGCGCGCCCTGCCCCTCTCGCAACGGCGGGCGCGCCTGGCCGAGGTACTGGCCACGCTGGACGACCCGCGCCTGCGGCTGTCACCGGCGCTCAGCGTGGCGGACTGGCACGCGGCGGCACTGCAGCGCGACCTGGCCCGCGAGCGTGGCGTGGAAGGGCTGATGCTCAAGCGCGCCGAGTCGGTTTACCAGGCCGGGCGCCGGCGCGGCGACTGGTGGAAGTGGAAGATCGCGCCGCTGACCATCGATGCGGTGATGATCTATGCCCAGTCCGGCCATGGCCGCCGCAGTACGCTGTACACTGATTACACCTTCGGCGTGTGGGATGGCCAGACGCTGGTGCCGGTAGCCAAGGCGTACTCGGGCCTGGATGACAAGGAAATCCTCGCGCTGGACCGCTGGATCCGCGCGAACACGATCGAGCGCTTCGGGCCGGTCCGCAGCGTTCGTGGCGAGCAGGTGTTCGAGCTCGGCTTCGAGGCGGTGAACCGCAGCAAGCGCCACAAGTCCGGCATCGCCGTGCGCTTTCCGCGGATCCTGCGCTGGCGGCATGACAAACCGGCCAGCGAAGCGGACACGCTGGCCCAGCTGCAGGCACTGGCGCGGTGACGCGACGGGAGGCCATGGCCCGCCTGACAGCGTGGTTCGCCAGCCGGGGCTGGGCGCCGCTGCCGTTCCAGAAAGCGATGTGGAAGCATTACCTGGCGGGCGACTCGGGCCTGCTGCACACACCCACCGGTAGCGGCAAGACGCTGGCGATGTTCGGCGGGCCGCTGCTGCAGGCGCTGCACGATCCGCCACCACGCACCACGCGTGGCCGTGCCAAGACACCGGTGCCGGTCCTGCAGGTGCTGTGGATCACCCCGCTGCGGGCGTTGGCCGCCGATACCGCGCGCGCGCTGCGCGAGCCTTTGGATGCCCTCGGGCTGGACTGGCAGGTCGGCCTGCGCACCGGCGATGCCAGCGCGCGCGACAAGCGACTGGCGCGCGAGGGTCGGCTGGATGTGCTGGTGACCACGCCCGAATCACTGGCCCTGCTGCTCAGCTACCCCGACACGATGGCCCGCCTGCAGCACCTGCGCTGCGTGGTCGTGGATGAGTGGCATGAACTGCTGGGCAACAAGCGCGGCGTACTGTTGCAGTTGAATCTGCGCCGCCTGCGCGACGCCCTGCCCGCCCTGCAGGTATGGGGGCTGTCGGCCACGCTGGGCAATCTGGAGGAGGCGCGCGAGGTACTGTTGCGCGACGTGCCCGACGCGCCGCTGGTGGCCGGCGCACGCCCCCGTCCGGTCAGCGTGGAAACACTGCTGCCCGCGCAGGGCGAGCGTTTTCCCTGGGCCGGCCACCTGGGCTTGTCGCAGCTGCAGCGCGTGCTGGAGAAGCTGCTCACGGTGCGCACCAGCCTGTTGTTCACCAACACCCGCGCCCATGCCGAACTCTGGCACCAGGCACTGGCGGCAGTGTGGCCGGAAGACCCGGATACCCTCGCACTGCATCATGGCTCACTGGACCCGGCGTTGCGCCGCGCCGCCGAGCAGGGCCTGCGCGAAGGCCGCCTGCGCTGCGTGGTCGCCACCTCCAGCCTGGATCTCGGCGTCGATTTCCCCAGTGTCGACCAGGTGCTGCAGATCGGCAGCCCCAAGGGCATCGCGCGGCTGCTGCAGCGTGCCGGGCGCGCCAGGCATCGCCCCGGCGAATCCGGGCACATCGTGTGCGTGCCCTCGCACGCGCTGGAGCTGGTGGAGTATGCCGCCGCGCGTCGCGCGCTGGCCCAGGGGCACATCGAAGCCCGCCGGCCGCTGCGATTGTCGCTGGATGTGTTGGCGCAACACGCGGTGAGCTGCGCGTTGGGCGGCGGCTTCGATCCGGACGCGCTGCTGGAGCAGGTGCGGCGCACGCACGCGTTCGCCGGGCTGGACAGCACGCACTGGGAGGGCGTACTCGAGTTCATCGTGCAGGGCGGCCGCGCGCTGTCGCAGTACCCGGACTTCCACAAGGTGGTGCGCGATGACGATGGCATCTACCGCGTGCACGACCGTCGCGTCGCGCTGCGGCACCGGCTGTCGATCGGCACCATCACCAGCGATGGCAGTGTCATGGTGCAGTTCCTGCGCGGCGGCAGGCTGGGTGCGGTGGAGGAGCAGTTCCTCAGCCGGCTGCGCCCCGGTGATCGCTTCCAGTTCGCCGGGCGCCTGCTGGAACTGGTGCGGCTGGAGAACCTGACCGCGTATGTGCGCCTGGCCCGGGGCGGCGATGGCGTGGTGCCGCGCTGGCAGGGCGGCCGGCTGCCACTGTCCGACGCGCTGGGCCATGAAATGGAAACGGTGCTGGCCCGCCCTGCCGACAGCCCGGAGATGCGCTGGCTGGCGCCGCTGCTCGCGCTGCAGACGCGCCTGTCCGTCCTCCCCGGTCCGGAGCTGCTGCTGGTGGAACACGTGCGGCGTCGCGATGGCCAGTTCGTGTTCGTGTATCCCTTCGCCGGTCGCCAGGTCAATGAAGGGCTGGCCGCGCTGATGGCATTGCGCTGGACGCGACAGCACAGCAATACCTTCGGCTACGCGGCCAACGACTATGGATTCGTGCTCGCACCGGCGCGCCCGGTCGAACTCGATGCGGCGAGCGTGCGCACCCTGCTGGCACCGGAGGGACTGCTCACCGATCTGCGCGAGAGCCTCAACCTGGGCGAACTGGCGCGGCGCCAGTTCCGCGATATCGCGCGGGTGTCAGGCATGCTCGTACCGGCACTGCCCGGCCGCACGCCGCGCAGCCTGCGCCAGCTGCAGGCCTCCAGCGGGCTGCTGTACGACGTGCTGCGCCAGCACGATCCGGATCACATCCTGCTGACGTTGGCCGAACACGAAGTGCTGCACGATCAACTCGATCTGGGAAGCCTGGCCCGCGCTCTGTCGAGCTGCCAGGCCCGAACACTGAGCGTGCAGCATCCGACCAGCCTGGGACCGTTGTCTTTCCCGCTCTGGGCAGAACGCTTGCGCGGCCAGCTCAGCAACGAAGACTGGAAGACCCGCGTCCTGCGCGCCGCACAGCAACTGGAGAAGCGCCATGGCGCCTGAACTGCCGATCACCCTCGCCGGCGAAAGCGTCCATCTGCTCGGTGCGCGTGCGCTGTACTGGCCGGCGCGCGATGCACTGCTGATCGCCGATCTTCACCTGGGCAAAGCCGATCTGTTCCGGCGTTCGGGCATCGGCCTGCCCAGTGGCGGCACCTCCGATGACCTGCAGCGTCTGGGCGCGGTGGTGCAGCAGCGCGCCATCCGCCATCTGTGGATACTCGGCGATGTGCTGCATGGCGCTGCGCACCGCGCTGCGTGGTACCGCCAGTGGCAGGGATGGCGCGAGCAGCATCCACAGCTGTGGATCGGCGCACTGGAAGGCAATCATGACCGTGTGCTGCCCAAGGCCGACCTGGGCATCGAACTGCTGGGCGAGCGTATCCAGGAAGGACCGTTCCTGCTGCGTCATGCACCGCAGCCGCAGCCAGGGCTGCATGTGCTGTGTGGTCACCTGCATCCGCTGGCCCGCTTGCCGGGCATGCAGCGGCGTTGGCCAGCGTTCTGGATGCGCGAAGGAATGACGATACTGCCAGCGTTCTCGGGCTTCACTGCCGGCATCGCACCGGTACTGGCCTCGGGCGAAAGGCTGGTGGCCTGCGTCGAGGACCAGGCCATCGCGTTGCCGGCGCGCTGATCCGGACAGCGCGCGACGTCGGTGACGCAGTTACCTTGCCTGCATCAGGCAGCGGAGGCCAACAGGCTGGGCATCAACCGGATATCCGGTGCATTCGGATTGGGCCGCACGGGTTGCCGCTGGATCGCGGTCAACATCTCATGGGCAGCGCTGCGGATGCGCGGGTGGTGTTCCGGCGCAGCGTGCGTGATGAGGCTGGTGACATGGAACTCGAACACGTCTTCCATCACGTCCGGCTGATCCTCATGCAGCATCTGCAGCAGTCCGCGCAGTTTGCGGATTTCACTTTCCAGAGTTTCGGCCGAGAACAGCATTTCAATCTCCTTGGGTTGCGATCGGTCCACCGGACCGTAGGTCGCAAACGCAGCCCCACCCAACCCCCCCGCAGTCGCGGGGCTCCAAGCGATCAGGCATCGGACAGCGCGTCCGTGGAAGCAGCAGGTCGTGCATGGATGAACCACATGCACGCTGCGTTTGCCTGAGTGTTGTCCCACGTGGGCGGTGAGTCCACCGTCAATGGATGTTATTCACGCCTTCACATCCGCTGCGATGGGCTGCTACGCGGGGTTATCAGCAGATGCCGTCGCGCTCGCGCGTGTCCTGCAGCCCGTGCATCGCCTGCATGAACGCGGGCGACAACGGCAGTCTGCCGAGCCAGCCGCACTGCGTTCCACTGAGGACGCGGAGCATGTGTCCACGCCCGCCCGGGATGCGGCCCATCGGCTGGAACAGCACATCGCGGGCGCGCGCCAGGCCATCCCGTTCGGACTGGAACAACGGCGTCAGCCAGCGGCTCCAGTACTGGTAGATCGCTACATGCGCGCGGCGCTGTGCCTGGTAGGCCTGCAGCGCATTGTCGCGATCAGCGTGCGCGCGCAGTGCATCGCGCAACGCCAGTGCATCCATCAGCGCCATGTTCACGCCCTGCCCCAGCTGGGGGCTCATCGCGTGGGCGGCGTCCCCCACCAGCACCAGCCGCTCGCGGTGCCAGCGCGCGAGCACCGCGTCGCGATACCCGGCGCGAGCCAACTGTGTGGGTTCACACACGCCCGCCAACCGCGCGTGCGCCTGCGGCCACAATGTGGCGATCTCATCCAGCCAGCGCGCCATGCCGTCACGCTCCCACTGGGCGAACCGGTCGCGTGGCAGGCTCCAGAAGAAGCTCAACTGCGGCTCATCGTTGCCGGGTCGCGTGCCCACCGGCAGCAGCCCGATCATCTTGCGCGCCGCCACATAGCGTTGGCGCAGCTCATCGATGTGCGGCCAATCGCCGCGCGGCAGCAGGCACCACAGCGCTCCCCACGGGTATTCGCGGTCAAGCGATGTGCCCTGCACCTGCGCACGCAGCGACGAGGCCGCGCCATCGGCGGCGATCACCAGATCATAGGGGCCATGCCAGCGCCCCTGTGCGTCACGCACGCGCCCCTGCGCGGTGTCCACCTCGACGATGGACGTAGCGGGCTGCAGATTGCCCGGCTGCTCCCACGCAGCGGCCAGCAGCGAGAACAGCGCACCGCGCTGCATGCCCACGCCGTGCAGCGCTGGATTCAAGTCGGCATAGCGCATGTCCATCACCGTGCGCCCGCACGGGGTTTGGCCGTGCAAGCGGCGCACGGGGGCACCGTGCTGCATCACCGCGGGCAGCAGCCCCATCTGCCAGAGCACCTCCAGCCCGGTCGGCTGGAGCAGGAAGCCGGCCCCGACCGGACCGGGCCGCGCCGCGCGCTCGAACACGTGCACCTGGTGATGGTCACGTGAAAGCAGGATCGACAGGGCCTGGCCAGCGGTGCCGTAACCGACGATGGCGATGGTGCGACGAGGGGTCATGGGGGACTCACTGATGAAAAAAAACCCCGCCGAAGCGGGGTTTTCAATGCGCAGCCGAGAAAATCACTCAGCCGGCACGATGTTCGAGGCTTGGGCGCCCTTCGGGCCCTGGGTCACGTCATAGGTGACCTTCTGGCCTTCCTGCAGACTGCGGAAGCCCTTGGAGTTGATCGCGGAGAAGTGCGCGAAGACGTCGGCGCTGCCGTCCTCCGGCGAGATAAAGCCAAATCCCTTGGCGTCGTTGAACCACTTGACGGTACCGTTCGGCATGGTAATGCGAGACCTTCTTCTATGAATGGGTGGTGTACGCTCAACCAGCGCACTGGCGGAGTATGCAAACCTTGTACGGTAATGACAATCACCCCCGTGCCAATTCACCGATCAATTCGGGCAGGCCGGAGGAGGCGGCGTCCACATTGGCCAGCACTTCGGCCATCGTGATTTCATCGCCATCGCCACAGCCGGCGGCCCAGTTGGCCACGATCGCCAGGCAGGCGTAGTCCAGGCCGAGCTCGCGGGCCAGGCTGGCTTCGGGCATGCCGGTCATGCCGACCAGATCGCAGCCATCGCGGCGCATGCGCGCGATTTCCGCATTGGTTTCCAGCCGCGGGCCCTGGGTCGCGCCGTAGCAGCCACCGTCCTGCAGGCGCACGCCGGTCACTTTCGCCGCGGCCAGCACCTTGCTGCGCAGCATCGGCGTGTACGGGTGGCCGAAGTCCACGTGCAGCACGTCGGTGCCCGGCTCTTCGCACAGGGTGGAGATGCGGCCCCAGGTGTAATCGATCAGCTGGTCCGGGCAGGCCAGCACGCGCGGGCCGAACAGTTCGGTGATGCCGCCGACCGTGTTGAGCGCAAGCACACGCTGCGCGCCGATCTGCTGCAGCGCGGCCAGGTTGGCACGGTAATTGATCTTGTGCGGCGGCAGCGAGTGGCCTTCACCATGGCGGGCCAGGAAGGCCACGCGCTGACCCAGCAGCGTGCCGACGCGGATCGGGCCGGACGGCGTGCCGTAGCGCGTCTGCACCTGGTGGCTGCTCACATCGTCGAGCTGGGCCAGCTTGTAGACGCCGGTGCCGCCGATGACGGCAAGGGAAATGTGTTCCATCATTCCTTCATCGCGTAGATGGCCGGCACGCAGCGCAGCGTTTCGTTGACGTCCATGCCGAAACCGAACACATAGCGGTCCGGCAGGTCGATGCCGGCGTAGTCGGCCTTGACGTCCGGCAGCGCGCGGTCGTGCAGCTTGACCGTCAGCGCGGCGATGCGCACGTCGGTGGCGCCCTGCTCCAGGCACCAGGTGCGCACGCCCTGCAGCGTGTAGCCCTCGTCGAGGATGTCATCGACCAGCAGCACGCGGCGGCCGAACAGCGCGGTGGCCGGCTTGTGCTTCCAGACCAGGTCGCCGCCGGTGGTTTCACCGCGGTAGCGGGTGGCGTGCAGGTAATCGAACTGCACGTCCTGGCCGCGTGCGCCCAGTTCCAGTGCGAGCTGGCCGGCGAACGGCAGCGCGCCGTGCATGATCGACAGGAACAGCGGGACCTCGCCCTTGTAATCGCGCGCGATGGCGTCGGCGATGCCAGCGATGGCCTTGTCGATGGTGGGACGGTCGACCAGCAGGTCGGCCTGGGCCAGGGCCTGGGAAATGGTGAGGTTGGGCATCAGACGGTTCTTCCAAGGGTGTCAAGCAAACGGGATTGGGTGGTGCCGTGGCGGGAATCGGCCAGCAGGCCGTCCCAGCCCAGCGCGCCGCGGCCGATCAGGCCGAGCAGCGCAGCGGTGTTGAGGGTGCGACCTTCGACGGCGCGCAGCGATTCTTCCACCAGTTCGGGGTGGCAGACCAGCACCACGTCGCAACCGGCGTCCAGGTGTGCATCCACGCGCGCCTTCACGCCACCGGCGGCGAATGAAGCGGCCATGCCGATGTCGTCGGAGAAGACCACGCCGCGGAAGCCCATCTGTTCGCGCAGGATCTGCTGGATCCAGCGTGGCGAGTAGCCGGCCGGCTCCGGCGCGACCTGCGGGTAGACCACGTGGGCCATCATCACCGCATCGGCGCCGGCGGCGATGCCGGCCGCGAACGGGATCAGGTCCAGCGCGCGCAGTTCATCGAGCGAGCGCGGGTCGCTGGCGTCGTGGAAATGGGTGTCTTCCAGCACGGTGCCGTGCCCGGGGAAATGCTTGAGCGTGGCGGCCATGCCAACGCTGTGCATGCCGCGCACATACGCGGCAGTGAACGCTGCGACCACCTGCGGGTCCGCGCTGAAGGCGCGATTGCCGATCGCCAGGTTGCCACGGCCCAGATCGACGACGGGGGCGAAGCTGAGGTCCACGCCACTGGCGCGCACTTCACTGGCCATCAGCCAGGCGTGCTGCTCGGCCAGGGCCAGCGCGGCCTCGCGATCGGAGGCATACAGCGCATCGAAGCCCTGCAGCGGCGGCAGCGCGCTGTACCCCTCGCGGAAGCGCTGCACGCGGCCGCCTTCCTGGTCCACGCAGATCAGCTGCGGGCGCGGCGCGGCGGCACGGATGGCCGCCGAGAGCTCGGCGATCTGCTCGCGCGAGGCGAAGTTGCGCTTGAACAGGATGACGCCGGCCACGGCGTCGTGCTGCAGCCACTCGCGTTCCTGGGCGGTGAGTTCGGTCCCGGCAACGCCGATCACGAGCATGGGGTGTCTCCAATACGGGGCGCCACCATGGCGCACTGCCGCATTGTCGCAGAACCCGCGCGCAGCGTCAGACCTCGCAACCGTCCGGGCCGCAGCCATCGCCGTGCCCCGCAGGGCCTGCAGGCGTGCGTTCGGCCGCGATCTGGCGCAGGGCCTGGGCGAACGCCTCCGGTGGCTGGGCCCCCTGGATGGCGTATTTATCGTCGATCACGAAGGTGGGCACGGACTGAATGCCGAAGCGCTGCGCCTGCGCCAGCTGCGCCTGGATCTCCTCCAGCCCCTCCTCTCCTTCCAGCAGCGCGGTGATGCGCTCGGCCTGGAGCCCGCCGGCGGCGCCGGCGGCAATCAGGGTCTGGGGATCGGCCAGGTTGCGCCCCTCCACGAAATGCGCGCGGAACAGTGCCTCGCCGACCTCGGCCTGGACGCCTTCACGCCCGGCCAGCCACATCAGCCGGTGCGCCGGCAGCGTGGTCACCCGGACCTGGCCCTGGTTGAAATCCATCGGCAGGCCCTCGGCGCGCGCCGCGGCCTGGGTCTGGGTCAGGATCTGTTCGGTGCGCTCGGCACTGCCGAACTTGGCCGCGTACGCCTGGCGCAGCGGTACCGGGGCCGTGCCGGCGTCGGGATCGAGCAGGAACGGGTGCCAATGCACCTCCACCTCGGGCGCGTCATCGCCGAGCAACGCCAGTCCCTGCTGGAACCGGTGCTTGCCGATCCAGCACCAGGGGCACACCACATCCGACCAGATATCGATTTTCATCTGGCCAGATTTTGGGCGGCAAGGCCGCTTCACAAGGGCCGCGGATCAGCCGCGTTCAGCGCTTGACCAGCGTGAAAAGGGGTGCGCGGCCAGGGCCAGGTTGTAATAGCGCACCTGGTCGGTGACCTCCTCGCCTGCCCACTCGGGCAGCGTAACCGTCTGCTCGGCGTGCTCGAGCTCCACTTCGGCCACCACCAGCCCGGCGTTCTCGCCCAGGAATTCGTCCACCTCCCAGAGCAGCCCGTCGTGCTCGACCAGGTGCCGGCGCTTGTCGATCAGCCCGCCGACGCACAGCGCCAGCAGCGCGCGCGCATCCTCCACCGGGATCGGATAATCGAACTCCTGCCGGGTGTGCCCGATCTCGCGCGACTTCATGTTGAGGAAGGCCTGCGCGCCCTGGATGCGCACGCGCACCGACGCCTTCTGCGCGCCGCTCTCCAGCGAGGCGGCATCGTTGAGATAGCCCTGTGCCATCGGGATCACCGCGTGCGCAGCGGTGCGCCAGCCCTCACCGGTGACGAGGTATTTGCGTTCGATTTCAATGCCCATGCGCACAGTATGCGGCGATCGCGGCACCGCGGCCACGGCGTGCTTCTATACTGCCCGGCTGCCTTGCAAGGACGCCCCCGATGAAACCGCTCTTCCCCGCCCTGCTGCTGACCCTGCTGCCGTTGGGCGCGCTCGCCACCTCGCCGCCCACGCCTGCACAGATCGAGGCGGCGGTGATGGCCATGGTCGAGGCGGAAAAGACGCCGGCCGCCTCTACCCAGGATCTGCTGCTGCAGTCGATGTTCACCCCTCGCCGGTTCGAACATGGCCCGTGCTGGGCAAGCACCACGCTCGCCGGTGCATACGACTGCCTGGTCGGCATGGAGATCGGCCTCAAGAACCGCTACCGCATGCTTCGCTTCGTTCCGCAGGGCATGGGCTGGGCGATGCAGCGCGCCGATGTCGACGCGCCGGTGCCCCCGCGCGAACGTGTCCGCGAGCTGCTCAATGCGCAGCTTGATCGCCGTGCTGCGTCCATCGACGATGCCGCCACCCGCGAGGAACTGCGCGCGTTCCAGCAGCGCCTGCAGATCTTCGCGATCGACGACTGCGAACTGCGCAGCACCCAGGCGCCGGAGATCCGCTGCAATGTCACCGCCGGGGATGCGACCGAGCGCGGCACCGAACCGCAGACCTATGTGTTCGACGCACACGGCCAGTGGCAGAACGCTGCGCCCGGGGACGGGCGCTGATCAGCGCTTTTCGAACACCGCGGTGCTTTCCACGTGCGCGGTGTGCGGGAACATGTCCATCGCGCCGGCCGAGACCAGGGTGAAGCCCTGCTCGTTGACCAGGTAGCCGGCATCGCGCGCCAGCGAGCCCGGATGGCAGCTCACGTAGACGATGCGCTTGAACTGCTTCAGCGGCAGCTGCTGCAGCACTTCGATGGCGCCCGAGCGCGGCGGATCCAGCAGCAGCTTGTCAAAGCCCTGGCGCATCCACGAGGCCTGGCGCTGGTCCTGGGTCAGATCGGCGGCATGGAATTCGGCATTCTCCAGCCCGTTGCGCACCGCGTTCTCACGCGCACGCGCCACCAGGCCTGCATCACCCTCCACACCGACCACGTTGCGCACGGTGCGCGCCAGCGGCAGGGTGAAATTGCCCAGCCCGCAGAACAGATCGAGCACGCGCTCATCCGGCCCGGCATCGAGCAGGGCGAGCGCGTGCGCGATCATCTGCACGTTGAGCTTGGCATTGACCTGGATGAAATCCAGCGGGCGGAACGCCAGCTCGACATCCCACGGCGCCAGCTTGAACGACAACGGCACCTCGGCTGGCCACAGCGGCTGCACCGACTCCACGCCACCGGGCTGCAGCGAGATCGCAAAACCGTGTGCCTGGCCGAAGGCGATCCACGCGGCACGGTCGGCATCGCTGAGCGGCTGCATGTGGCGGATGGTCAGCATGATCGCGTCATCGCCGGCGATGAATTCGATCTGGGGAATGTCGCGTTTGCCGTCCAGGGTCTCGATGAACTCGGAGAGCACGCCGACCTTCATCCCGATTTCCGGAATGACGGTCAGGCACTGGCTCAGGTCCGCGACGAAACGCGGGTCCAGCTCGCGGAAGCCGACCAGGGTCTTGTCCTTCTTCTCGACGCGGCGCACCGAGAAGCGGCCTTTGCGGCGGTAGCCCCAGCTGTCGCCCACCAGCGGCGGCAGCACCGTGCCCGGGGTGACGTGGCCGATCCGGGTCAGGTTGTCGATCAGCACCCGCTGCTTGGCCACGATCTGCTGCGACTCTTCCAGGTGCTGCAGCACGCAGCCGGCACAGACGCCGAAATGCGGGCAGCGCGGGGTCACCCGCTGCGGCGAGGCCTTTACGACCTCGATGGTCCGGGCTTCATCGAAATGACGATTGCGCGCGGTCGGCTCGGCGGTCACCACCTCACCGGGGAGCGCGCCGGTGATGAAGGTGACCTTGCCACCCTCGCCGTCGCGGCGGGCAACGCCACGGCCGTCATGGCTGAGGTCGAGGATGTCGGTCTGGAAGGGAGTACGGTCGAGGCGGGAGCGGGTTCGGGCCACGTGGCAACAGGCTGCGGGCAAAAAGGGTGCGTATTGTCGCAGATACCAACTGCCAACTGACTTGCCGCCCGCTGAAACCGCTTGCAGGCGGGGACTTCGCGTTTAATATGGGCGCAGCTGACATGGAGGCAGCCCCAATGCAGATGACCCCGAGGGATCCCATGCCCCGATTCCTGCTCGTCGAGGACGACACCATCAGCCGCGGCTTCTTCAAGGCCGCGCTGGAAACCCTGCCGGCGCAGGTGGATACCGCCGATTCCCTGGCCACGGCCATGGACCGCGCCCGTGGCAACCAACATGATCTGTGGCTGATCGACGTCAACCTGCCCGACGGTAACGGCACGCAACTGCTGCAGGAGCTGCGCCGCTCGCGGCCAGATACGCCAGCACTGGCACATACCGCCGATGGCGACACCTCGATCCATTCGCGGCTGCGCGATGCCGGCTTCAGTGAAACCCTGGTCAAGCCGCTGAGCCGTGAGCACCTGCTCAAGGCCGTCCGCCGCGCGTTGGTGCATACCGCTGGCAGCCTGTCCGCCCCGGTGCTTGCCGACGCCGAGGACGTGGAGGGCGAGCGCCAGGACTGGGACGAAACCACGGCTTTGGCCGCGCTGAATGGGCAGCGCCACCACCTCATCGCGTTGCGCGAGCTGTTCCTGGCCGAGTTGCCCGGGGTTCGCGACGCGGTGGCCCAGGCCCTGCGTGAGGAGGATGTGCGGGCCCTGCGCGGCCAGCTGCATCGGCTGCAGGCCAGCTGCGGATTTGTCGGCGCCGCGCGCCTGGCCCGGGCGGTCCGCCAGCTGCACCAGGCCCCGGACTCCACCGGGGCGCAGAGCCGCTTTCGCGTGGCGGTCGACGCCCTGCTGCAGTGAGCACGGGCGGCAGCGCGTGCAGCGTTGCCGCGTGAGTCCCCCCCGCAACGGCGCCGCGGGCCGCCTGCGCTCAGGTGCCCCGTCGCGCCAGGTCCTCCAGCATTTCCCAGGATTTCAGCCCTCGCCCGCCGAGATGGTGCATCAGCACTGCGCGCATCGGCCGGCGCAGGCTGCCCAGATCCTCGGGCCCGGGCAGTTCATCGGCGGCCAGCGCCAGCAACGCACTGCCGGTCGCGGCGCCACGGCGCTGATCCACACCGCGGTCGCTGAGCAGCCGGCGCGGCCCCTCCTGCGGGTCCAGCTCATACCGTGCGGCCGGGTCGACCGGCTCCTCATCGCTGCCGTGCAGCAGATCGAAGCCGAAGCCCAGGGCCTCCAGCAGGTCGCGCTCGAAACGGCGCAGGGTCCAGGCCAGCGGCTCGCCATCGCGCAGCCGTGCGCGGACCTGCGCGTAATGGTCGTAAAGCTCGGGCAGCGGGTCCTGGCGGGGCGCCAGCCGCATCAGCAGTTCGTTGATGTAGAACCCGGCCAGCATCGCCTGGCCGGTCAGGCGTGGCGCAGCGTCCAGGGCCTCGGCCCCGCGCAGCTGGGCCAGCTCGCCCCGCTGCACGGCGGTCAGGCGAATCCACTGCAATGGCTGCAGGGCCGCGCGCAGCGCCTGGCTGCGCGGGCTGGATACGCCTCGGGCAAGCACCCCGATCCGGCCGTACTGCTCGGTCAGCACCTCCACGAGCAGACTGGTTTCCCGCCACGGGCGGGCGTGGAGCACGAACGCCGGCTCATCCTCGATGCGCATGGTTCAACCGCCCGGGGTTGGAGGGGCCGGCTTATTCGTAGCCGAACGCCTTGAGCGCGGCTTCATCGTCGGACCAGCCTTCGCGCACCCGGACCCAGGTTTCCAGGAAGACCTTGGCGCCGAACAGACGTTCCATCTGCAGGCGGGATTTGGCGCCGATCTCCTTCAGGCGGGTGCCGGCCTTGCCGATCACGATCGCCTTCTGGCCTTCGCGCTCGACCCAGATCACCGCACCGATGCGCAGCAGGTTGCCATCTTCGACGAAGCGCTCGATCTCGACCGTGGTCGCATACGGCAGTTCTTCGCCGAGCTGGCGCATCAGCTGCTCGCGCACCAGCTCACCGGCGAGGAAGCGCTGGCTGCGGTCGGTGATCTCGTCCTCGCCGAACATCGGCGGGGCTTCCGGCAACAGCTTCATCAGGTCGCGGACCAGCGATTCCAGGCCATTGCGCTTCTGCGCCGAGATCGGGTGCACCGCGGCGAACGTGCGGCCCTCGGTGACCTGCTGCAGGAACGGCAGCAGGGCGCCCTTGTCCTTGAGCCGGTCGATCTTGTTGACCACCAGCACCACCGGGATCCCCGAGTCGCTGAGCACGTTGAAGGCCAGCGTGTCTTCCTCGTCCCAGCGGCCGGCTTCGATCACCAGCATGCCCGCGTCCACGCCCTCGAGCGAGCCGCGCGCGGCGCGGTTCATCACCCGGTTCATGGCGCGCTTCTGCGCACGGTGCAGGCCGGGGGTGTCGACCAGCACGATCTGCCCTTCCGGGTAGCTGGCAATGCCGAGCAGCCGGTGCCGCGTGGTCTGCGGCCGGTTGGAGACGATACTGACCTTGGCGCCCACCAGGGCGTTGGTCAGGGTGGATTTGCCGACGTTCGGGCGACCGATGACGGCCACGCTGCCGGAACGATGGGGGGTTGCTTCGTTCACTTGGAATCCAGTTGCTCGAGGGCGGCGGCAGCCGCCTGTTGTTCGGCCAGCCGTCGCGAGGCACCTTCGCCTTCGGTGCTGACAGCGGGGTCGGTTACGCCGCAGCGTACCCGGAAGGTCTTGGCGTGATCGTCACCCGATTCTGACACCAGCTCGTACAGGGGCAATGCCTTCTGCCGCGCCTGCAGCCATTCCTGCAGTCGGGTCTTGGGGTCTTTCTCCGGCTTGCCGGTGGCCGGCAGGGCCTGCATCGAGGCGGTGAACCAGGGCAGCACCACGGTCCGGCAGGCGGCGAAGCCGGCATCGAGGTAGATCGCAGCGACGACCGCTTCCAGCGCATCGGCCAGGATGGAATCGCGGCGATGGCCGCCGGTCTTCATCTCGCCCGGGCCCAGGATCAGGCGCTCGCCCAGGTGCAGCTCGCGCGCGATCACCGCCAGCGCGCCCTCGCGCACCAGTTCGGCACGGGCGCGGGTCAGCGCGCCCTCGTCGGCCTTGGGCCAGCGTTCGTAGAGCGCCTGGGCCACCATCATGTTGACGATGCTGTCGCCGAGGAATTCCAGCCGCTCATTGTTGGGCGTGCCGGCACTGCGATGCGTCAGCGCCTGCTGGAGCAGGCCCGGATCGTTGAAGGCGTGACCGATCAGGTCACCGCGTTGGAAGGTCTTAGTCGGCACCGCGGAGAGTCAGATCCTGGTTGGTGTCAAATTTGCCCACCACGTCGAGATTGCCGATCAGCTCACGGCGCACTTCGTAGTTGACCTTCAAGTTCCAGCCGCCGTCGATGCGGTCGAACTTGATATCGGAGGGCTTGAGATTCTCGGAATAGCTCATGTGGATGCGCTTGAAGAACAGCTCCTGGACCCTGGCCGGCTCCATGTTGGCCACCCCCGGCTCCTTGGCCAGGCTCTTCAGCGCCGTGCGCACGGCGTAATACTCCTGGTACATCGGGAACAGCTTCATCCCGATGTACAAGAAGAAGGCGACCACGATCAGCACCACCAGGAACGAGGTCAAGGTGATGCCGCGCTGCGATGTCATGTTCTTCATTGCGTTCTCCCCAGATACGCGTGTGCCATCAATCAATGGATACCCGTGCCGATCCGCGACGGCTCGAAACCGTCCTTGCAGAACCAGCCCGAGCAGTTCAGCCAGATCAGGAAGGCCTTGCCGCGGAGGTTTTCCTCCGGCAGCAGGCCCCAGAAGCGGCCGTCGTCGCTGTTGTCGCGATTGTCGCCCATCACCAGGTACTTGCCGGCCGGAACGGTCCACTGGCCTTCGCCGCGGGCGTAGTCGGTCTCCAGCACGGTATGGGTGCGGCCCGGCAGGTGCTCGACCAGCAGCGAGCTGCCCTCGCCCTGGCCGTTATGGCCGGCGTACAGGCCCTTGTTGTCGTATTTGACCGGCTCACCGTTGAGGATCAGGCCATTGCCCTGGAACTCGATCTGGTCGCCCGGCACGCCGATCACGCGCTTGATGAAGTTCTCACCCTTGGCCGGATCGTTGTCCGAGTGGCCCGGGAAGTGGAACACCACCACGTCGCCCCGCTTGGGCTCGCCGAACGGGATCACCTTGGCGTTGTTCAACGGCAGGCGCAGGCCGTAGGAGAACTTGTTGACCAGGATGAAATCGCCGATCAGCAGGTTGGGCATCATCGAGCTGGACGGGATCTTGTACGGCTCGGCGATGAAGCTGCGCACCACCAGTACGATCGCCAGCACCGGGAAGAACGCCCGGGCGTAATCGACCACCACCGGCTCGGTGTCCAGCAGGCCGGCGCGCTGGGCGCGGCGCTTGGCGAAGTACAGCTTTTCAGCCAGCAGGATCAGGCCCGAGGCCAACGTCAGTACGACCAGGAGGAACTCAAACAATTTCATGCAGTGTCCTTGGGAACGATTGCAGCGGTGTGGTGTGCCCCTGCGCGTCCGGCGACACCGATCCGGTGCCGCCCGCCGCTGCCGGGAAAGCCATCCGGCCTTACTTGTCCATCTGCAGCACGGCCAGGAAGGCTTCCTGCGGGATTTCCACGCGGCCGACCTGCTTCATGCGCTTCTTGCCTTCCTTCTGTTTCTCGAGCAGCTTCTTCTTGCGCGAAACGTCGCCACCATAGCACTTGGCCAGCACGTTCTTGCGCATCGCCTTGACCGTGGTGCGCGAGATGATCTGCGAGCCGACGGCGGCCTGGATGGCCACGTCGAACATCTGCCGCGGGATCAGTTCCTTCATCTTCTCGCACAGCTCGCGGCCGCGGCGATCGGCATGGCTGCGGTGCACGATCAGCGACAGCGCATCGACCTTGTCGCCGTTGATCAGCACGTCCACGCGGACGAACGGACCGGCATCGAAGCGCACGAAGTGGTAGTCCAGCGAGGCATAGCCACGGCTGACCGACTTGAGCTTGTCGAAGAAGTCCAGCACCACCTCGGCCATCGGCAGTTCGTAGCTGATCTGCACCTGGCTGCCCAGGTAGTTGATGCCAAGCTGGCTGCCGCGCTTTTCTTCGCACAGCTTGATGATGTTGCCGATGTACTCCTCGGGGGTGAGCACGTTGGCGCGGATGATCGGCTCGCGGATCTCATCGACCTGGTTCACCGGCGGCAGCTTGGCCGGGTTGTCCATGTTGATGATGGTGCCGTCGGTCTTGAGCACTTCATAGACCACGGTCGGTGCGGTGCTGATCAGGTCCAGGTTGTATTCGCGTTCCAGGCGCTCCTGCACGATTTCCATGTGCAGCATGCCCAGGAAGCCGCAGCGGAAGCCGAAGCCCATCGCCTCGGAGCTTTCCGGCTCGAAGCGCAGCGCGGCATCGTTCAGGCGCAGCTTGTCCAGCGCTTCGCGCAGGTCCGGATAATCCTCGGCATCGACCGGGAACAGGCCGGCGAACACGCGCGGCTGCATTTCCTGGAAGCCCGGCAGCGGCTTGGCGGCCGGGTCGGCGGCCATGGTCAGGGTGTCGCCGACCGGCGCGCCGTGCACGTCCTTGATGCTGGCCGTGACCCAGCCCACTTCACCGGCGCGCAGGGCCGGCAGCACCTTGCGCTTGGGAGTGAACACGCCGACGTTGTCGACCTGGTGGTTGCGGCCGGTGGACATCACCTGCAGCTTGTCGCCCGCCTTGATCTGGCCCTGCATCACGCGCACCAGCGAGACCACGCCCAGGTAGTTGTCGAACCACGAGTCGATGATCAGCGCCTGCAGCTTGTCGGTATCACGCGGCACCGGCGGCGGAATGCGATGCACGATCGCCTCCAGCACGTCCTGCACGTTCAGGCCGGTCTTGGCGCTGACCGGCACGGCATCGGTCGCGTCGATGCCGATCACGGCCTCGATCTCGGCCTTGGCGCGCTCGATATCGGCGGTGGGCAGGTCGATCTTGTTGATCACCGGCACCACTTCCAGCCCCTGCTCAACGGCCGTGTAGCAGTTGGCGACGGACTGCGCTTCCACGCCCTGGGCCGCATCGACCACCAGCAGCGCGCCTTCGCAGGCGGCCAGCGAGCGGCTGACTTCATAGGAGAAGTCGACATGCCCGGGGGTGTCGATGAAGTTCAGGTGGTAGGTCTGGCCGTCTTTGGCGACATACGGCAACGAGACCGACTGGGCCTTGATGGTGATGCCACGCTCGCGCTCGATCGGGTTCGAGTCGAGCACCTGCGCCTCCATCTCACGGGCCTGGAGGCCACCGCAAAGCTGGATGATGCGATCGGCCAGCGTGGACTTGCCGTGGTCGACGTGGGCGATGATGGAGAAGTTGCGGATGAACCGCATCGAATCAGAAGACATAGGTGGCGGCGGCGCGTCGCGTCGTCAGGATGACTGCGGATTATCGCATGGCCGGCCCGGTCCCGCGTGGGCCCGGCGGCGATTGTCGCCAACGGCCCCCTGGAAACGACCGGGCCCGCCGAAGCGGGCCCGGAAACACAGGCGGGGCGGGCTTACTGCCCGGCCTTGACCGCCACGAAGGCACTGTTGCCGTTGGCACGGACCAGCAACATGACCACGTCACCCTTGCTGTAACCGCCCAGCGCCTTGTTCAGCGCGGCCACGCTGCCGACCGGGGTGCGACCGACCTGCAGCACCACCAGCCCCGGCGACAGGCCGGCATCACGCGCCGACTGGCCGTTGACCCGGGTGATCCGCACGCCCTCGACGGCCGACAGGCCCAGCTGCTGGCGCTGCGCGGCGGTCAGATCGGCCACGTCCAGCCCCAGCAGGGCATTGGCGCCGGTCTCCGGCTTGGCCGCTTCCGCGGCCGGACGGGTGGCGCCGCGCTCGGCGTCTTCGGCCAGTTCGGTCAGGGTGGCGGTGATTTCCCGCTCCTTGCCGTCGCGCAGCACGCTCAGGCGGACCTTGCTGCCCGGCGGCAGCGCGCCGATGGCCGGCGGCAGATCACTGAAGGTATTGATCGGGCTGCCATTGACCGAGCGGATCACGTCACCCGGTTCGATACCGGCCTTGAGCGCCGCGCTGCCCGCGACCACTTCGTTGACCAGCGCGCCGCGGCTGTCCGGCAGGCCCAGCCCTTGCGCCTTGAGGCTGTCGATCGGCCCGACAGCCGCGCCCAGCTGGCCCCGGCTGACCCGGCCGGTCTTCTTGATCTGTTCGACCGCGCCCATCGCCAGGTCGATCGGGATCGCGAAGCTGATGCCCATGTAGCCACCGGACGCGGAGAAGATCTGCGAGTTGATACCGACCACTTCGCCGCGGGTATTGAGCAATGGGCCACCGGAGTTGCCCTGGTTGATGGCCACGTCGGTCTGGATGAAGGGCACATAGCGCTGGTCCGGACCGCCGGTGCTGCGCCCGACCGCGCTGACCACGCCGGCGGTCACCGAGTTGTCCAGCCCGAACGGCGAACCGATCGCGACCACCCACTGGCCCGGCTTGAGCGTATTGGAATCGCCCACGCGCACCGTCGGCAGGTTCTTGGCGTCGATCTTGAGCAGGGCGACGTCGTACTGCTGGTCGCTGCCCACCACCTTGGCGGTGAACTCGCGGCGATCGCCGAGCTTGACCTTCACTTCACTGGCATCGGCAACGACGTGGTGATTGGTCAGCACGTAGCCATCGGCGGAGATGATGAAGCCCGAGCCCATGCCGCGGCCGCGGATGCTCGGCGTGCCGTCATCGGGGCCGTCGGCGCCCTGCCCCGGCATCTGGAAGTCCGGACCGAAGAAGCGGCGGAAGAATTCGGGCATGTCCTGGTCCGCCGGACCGGCCATGCGCGCCTGGCGGTTGCTGCGCACGATGGTGGTCTCGACATTGACCACGCCCGGACCGACCTGTTCGACCAGGTTGGTGAAGTCAGGCAGACCGCTGACCAGCTGCGGCGCCGGCGCCCGCGGAGCGGCGGCCGCCGCCGGGGCGGCAGCGGTGGCCGGCGACGGCGACTGGGCGCAGGCCACGAGCGGGAGCGTCATGGCGATCAGCGCCAGGGCGTGGGTACGGATACGGGCGGTCATCAGACACGAACCTCCGGGTCAGGAAAAAAAGGGGGGGGAACGCTCCGGCGCACGGGCCGGAGCGGAGCGTCGCCGCGACGATGCTCAGTCGCGGTGCCGGCGTGCGGGTTCGGCCGTTTCGTCTGACTCCTGCAGACGCGGCTCGAAGGGATAGAACGCAGCCTGCGGCGCCTGCGTGGAGAAGCTCGCATTGAGCGCCCCGCCCGCAGCCGGGGCCAGGCTGGACCGCGGCCAGGGCTTGGCCTGCAGGTTGCCGACCTCACCGAACGGGAACTGCCGCACGGTCGCCGCCGGGATGGCCGGGGTCAACGGCGCCTGACTGGCAACCGCCCGCTGCGGTTCGGCACTGCGTTCGGCGGCGCTGCCACGCGCGGCCTGCTGGGTGCGCGTGGCGCTGGCGCTGGCGCGGCGTGCGGTGGCCACGTCCTGGCGGCGGCTGGCCGCCGCCACCGCAGCCGCTGGCACCGCAGCCACGGCGAGTGCCTGTTCGGCGGCAGAGGCTCCGGTAACCGGTGCGGCCGGCAGTTCGGCCTGGCTGGCGATGATGGTGGTCGGCGCCTCCAGCGGGGCCTGGGCGGGCAGCTGTTCGCGCGTCATGAACATCGCCACCGCGGCCACGGAGGCGGCCAACGCCGCGCCACCGCCCCAGCGTCGCCAGCTGCCGCGCCGTTGCGCCTGCTCCGGGCCACGCTCCACCCTGGCCTGCATCGCCGGGGCGGGCTCTACGGCCACGGACGCGCGCACACGCTCGGCGAAATCGACCGGGGCCGGTGCGCAGGCCTGCCCGCGCAGCACATCGCCCAGCATCTGCCAGCGTTCGTTGCAGCTGGACAAGGCCTCATCGTGTTCCAGCCGACGCAGCATGAAGCGCGCTTCATCGGCCGACAGTTCACCATCGATCAGCGAGGACAGCTGCTGACGGTAATGGGCGTCGAATTTATCGGGGGACGCGCCCCGGGAAGCATCATTGGACATATCGTGGCTCATGCGCGGCTCTTCTCGCGGGTGGCGCTGCCCACATCGAGCAGCGGCCGAAGTTCAGTGTCGATCGCCTCGCGGGCACGGAAAATCCGCGACCGCACGGTGCCGATCGGGCACCCCATCTTCTGCGCGATTTCGTCGTAGCTCAGGCCCTCCACCTCGCGCATGGTGATGGCTGACCGCAGTTCTTCAGGCAGCGCGGACACTGCCTTCATCACCGTCTGTTCCAGTTCCTGTCGCATCAACTCGCGTTCGGGCGTGTCGGTGTCGCGCAGGCGGGTGCCGCTGTCGTACTGCTCGGCGTCCCCGATTTCGATGTCATCGGTGGGCGGGCGGCGGTTGTGCGCGGCAAGATGGTTCTTGGCAGTGTTCACGGCAATCCTGTGCAGCCAGGTATACAACTGGGCGTCGCCGCGGAAACTGCCGATCGCGCGATACGCGCGGACGAACGTGTCCTGGGCGACGTCCTGACATTCACTCCAGTCCGCGATGTAGCGCCCGATCAGCGCGATGACCCGATGCTGGTACTTGCGCACCAGGACATCGAACGCCGCGCTCTCGCCACGCTGCACACGTCGGACCAGCTCCAGGTCCAGCTCCTGTGGTGTTTCAACCTCGGCCATGGGGGGCCGCACTCCTGTCAGCCCAACCGACGTCGGGCAATGAGACTGCCAATCCCGGGAAAAGTTCAGCGCTCGATCACACAGCGCCGCACCAGCTTTTAACCACCGTTCCGTTAAGGTTTCCGATCCAGGCAATGAATCGACGGTATCTCTCCCCAGCTATAGGGATTTGACGGGGAGGAAACAACCTCTGGATCATAGCCCCCTTCTCCATACACAACCGGATGGAACGTTCCCATGCTCTCAGGCTTCGATGGGCTCCGCTTCTCGCATTGGCACCCGCAGATCCGTGACGATGGCGTCGTGGTGCTCAGCCTCGACCGCCAGGACAGCAGCGTCAATGCCATGTCGCAGGACGTGCTGCTCGAACTGGGGGACCTGATCGAGCGGATCGCGATGGACCCGCCCAAGGCGGTGGTGATCCAGTCGATCAAGGCGGCCGGCTTCATCGCCGGGGCGGACCTGAAGGAATTCCAGGCGTTCGACCGCCGCGGCACCGTCAATGACGCGATCCGCCGTGGCCAGAGCACCTACCAGAAGCTGGCCGAACTGCCCTGCCCGACCGTGGCGGCGATCCATGGGCATTGCCTGGGCGGCGGCACCGAGCTGGCGCTGGCCTGCCGTTACCGCGTGGCCTCCAACGATCCGTCCACCCGGATCGGCCTGCCGGAAACCCAGCTGGGCATCTTCCCGGGCTGGGGCGGCAGCTCGCGCCTGCCGCAGCTGGTCGGCGCGCCGGCGGCGATGGACATGATGCTGACCGGCCGCAATCTGTCGGCCTCGGCCGCGCGCAACATCGGCCTGGTCGACAAGGTCGTCGCGCCCGCCGTGCTTCTCGATACCGCGGTCTCGCTTGCATTGAAGGGCACCACCCGCCCGTTCAAGCAGCGCGCGACGGCGTGGATCACCAACACCTGGCTGGCGCGCAGGCTGCTCGCCCCGCAGATGGCCAAGCAGGTCGCCCGCAAGGCGCGCAAGGAGCACTACCCGGCGCCGTACGCGCTGATCAACACCTGGGCGCGCACCGGTGGCAGCCCGATCCAGACCCGCCTGGATGCCGAGCGCCGCGCGGTGGTCAAGCTGGCCGGCACGCCGACCGCACGCAACCTGATCCGCATCTTCTTCCTGACCGAACGCCTGAAGGCCTTGGGTGGCAAGGACCATGGCATCCAGCACGTGCACGTGGTCGGTGCCGGCGTGATGGGCGGTGACATCGCCGCGTGGTCGGCCTACAAGGGCTTCAACGTGACTCTGCAGGATCGCGAGCAGCGCTTCATCGATCCGGCCATGGAACGCGCACAGGCGCTGTTCGCCAAGCGGGTGAAGGACGAGAGCAAGCGCCCGGCCGTGGCCGCGCGGTTGAAGGCCGATCTCGCGGGCGAGGGCGTGGCGCTGGCCGATCTGGTGATCGAAGCGATCATCGAGAATCCGGAAGCGAAGCGTGATCTGTACCAGTCGCTGGAGCCGAAGATGAAGGCCGATGCGCTGCTGACCACCAACACCTCCTCGATACCGCTGGACGAACTGCGCGACCACATCCAGCGCCCGGCGCAGTTTGCCGGCCTGCATTACTTCAACCCGGTCGCGCAGATGCCGCTGGTGGAAATCATCCATCACGACGGCATGGCCCCGGAAACCGAGCGTCGCCTGGCCTCGTTCTGCAAGGCACTGGGCAAATTCCCGGTGCCGGTCGCCGGTACCCCTGGCTTCCTGGTCAACCGCGTGCTGTTCCCGTACATGCTCGAAGCCGCCACCGCCTACGCCGAAGGCGTGCCCGGGCCGGTGCTGGACAAGGCCGCGGTCAAGTTCGGCATGCCGATGGGCCCGATCGAACTGCTCGATACCGTCGGTCTGGACGTGGCCGCAGGCGTGGGCAAGGAACTGGCGCCCTTCCTGGGGCTGCAGGTGCCGGCTGCCCTGGCGACGGTGGAACAGGGCAAGCGCGGCAAGAAGGACGGGCAGGGCCTGTACAAGTGGGAGAACGGCCGGGCGCAGAAGCCGGACGTCCCCGCCAACTACGAGATCCCGGCCGATCTGGAAGACCGCCTGATCCTGCCGCTGCTCAACGAAGCGGTGGCCTGCCTGCACGACGGCGTGGTCGCCGATGCGGACCTGCTCGATGCCGGCGTGATTTTCGGCACCGGCTTCGCCCCGTTCCGCGGTGGCCCGATCCAGTACATCCGTGCCACCGGTGCCGATGCCCTGGTCGAGCGCCTCAAGGTGCTGCAGCAGCGCTACGGCGATCGCTTCGCCCCGCGCCCGGGCTGGGACTCGCCGGTACTGCGTGAGCCCGTGATCTGAGGCGCGATGATGTGATGTGACGACGCCACCGTGAGGTGGCGTTGTCGTTTGTGCTGCCGTCCCTGTGCGACCAGAACAACCTGTTACCGATACAGGCCTCCCGCCCCCACACCCCGCATGCGATCCTCCCGCTCTGTCCCCGCCAGCGAGACCGCCCGCATGACGACCATCATCGCCCCCCGCATCCATGACATCGGTGGCCTGCAGGTACGCCGCGCCGTGCCGACCCTGCAGGCGCGCAGCGTCGGTCCGTTCGTCTTCGTCGACCAGATGGGCCCGGCCGTGCTCTCCCCCGGCACCGGCATCGACGTGCGCCCGCATCCGCATATCGGCCTGGCCACCGTCACCTTCCTGTGGTCCGGCGCCATCGGCCACCGCGACACGCTCGGCTCGGACCAGGTGATCCGCCCCGGCGACGTCAACTGGATGACCGCCGGCCGCGGCATCGCCCATTCCGAACGCACGCCCGCCGTCGAACGCGAGCACGACCATCCGCTGCACGGCATGCAGACCTGGCTCGCGCTGCCGAAGCAGTTTGAAGAGACCGACCCCGCGTTCTACCACCATGCCGCCGCCACCCTGCCCCAGCAGCGCCGCAAGGGAGCCTGGCTGCGTGTCATCGCCGGCCGCGCGTACGGCGAAGAATCGCCGGTGAAGGTCTTCGCCGATACCCTCAACGTTGCCATCGATCTGGATGCCGATGCGGAAATCGATCTCGATACCGGCCACGCCGAGCGCTCGCTCTACATCCTGGAAGGCCAGGCCCAGCTCGATGGCGTGGATGTTCCTGCCCAGCACCTGATCATTCCCGAGCCCGGTGCCCGCGGCCGCCTGCGTGCCAAGACCCCGATCAAGGCGATGCTGATGGGCGGCGAACCGCTGGATGGCCCGCGCCACCTGTGGTGGAACTTCGTGTCCAGCTCCACCGAGCGTATCGAGCAGGCC
Source organism: Stenotrophomonas sp. AS1 (assembly GCF_048957655.1). Classification (NCBI taxonomy): domain Bacteria; kingdom Pseudomonadati; phylum Pseudomonadota; class Gammaproteobacteria; order Lysobacterales; family Lysobacteraceae; genus Stenotrophomonas; species Stenotrophomonas sp. AS1. Next base: position 358,318 of record NZ_JARVXM010000003.1, read on the forward strand.
AAGCACGATTGGGAATCCGGGCGTTTCGGCACCATTCCCGGCGACGACAAAGAGTTCATTCCGCTGCCCACGTACTGACCCGCGCACCGCCATCGACCGTTCGTCGGGTGTTGACGCCACCGTCACCCCGATGAACCCCGATTCAGCTACGTTGCGCCTGCCCACCCCGGGCATACACGTGGAGCACGTCGATGAGCATGGGCAAACGTCTGGCCGCCGAGTTCCTGGGCACGTTCTGGTTGGTGTTGGGTGGGTGTGGCAGCGCCGTGCTGGCCGCCACGTTCGGCGGCGATGGCAATCCGCTGGGGATCGGCTTTCTGGGCGTCGCGCTGGCCTTCGGCCTGACCGTGCTGACCGGCGCCTACGCGTTCGGGCACGTGTCCGGCGCGCACTTCAATCCGGCGGTCAGTGTTGGCCTGTGGGCCGGCGGCCGATTCCCCGCGCGCGAGCTGCTTCCCTACATCGTGGCGCAGGTGCTGGGCGGCGCATTGGCCGGCTTCATCCTGCTGCAGATCGCCTCCGGCGCGCCCGGTTTCCAGATCGATGGCAGCCAGGCCGGCGCATTCGCCAGCAACGGCTATGGCGCACTTTCGCCAGGGGGCTACAGCGTCGCCGCCGCCGCCCTCTGCGAAGTGGTGCTCACCGCGTTCTTCCTGATCGTGATCATGGGCTCCACCCATGGCAACGCACCGGCCGGCTTCGCCCCGATCGCGATCGGCCTGGCCCTGACCCTGATCCACCTGATCAGCATTCCGGTGACCAATACCTCGGTCAACCCGGCGCGCTCCACCGCCGTAGCCCTGTTCGCCGGCAGCGGCGCGCTCGGCCAGCTCTGGCTGTTCTGGCTGGCGCCGCTGCTGGGCGGGCTGATCGGCGGCACCCTCTACAAGTGGATGGGCACCGCGCCGCGCTGATGCTCAGGGCCGGGCGGGCAACCCCCGCCCGGCCGCTGACAAAAGAATCAACTGAAACCGTTATTTGTACACTGAGTCACATTCCGTTAAGGTCCCGAGCACTCGTCCGACACTGACGGCAGCGAGTGATCCGGTAGGCGCGCGGGGAATGCGCCACCACGGCCAGGGGTGTGGACGGCCACCGGAACGCCTGTCAGCGACGGACGCGATCATCGACCTTGGGGGAATGCATGAACGTCCTGCGCGCTGTCGTGTGTGTGTGTCTGCTGGTGTCTGCCGGCGCCGTCGCGGCGCAAGCGACCAGCGAATGTCCGTCCCTGCCCGCCAGCAGCGGCCTGCACTGGCAGCAACTGGCCCAGCGCGACCTGATCCTGTGCAGGGCCAGCACCGCCGATGGGCGTGAAGTGCTCAGCCTGACCTTGAGCGCACGCAATCCGGAGCTGCCGTTGAACCGTTCGCTGCGCCAGGAAAAAGGCAGCTTCGCCGGTGAAACCCTGTACTGGTACCAGCCCGACCTGGGCGGCCAGAAGCCGCCGGGGTATGAAACCCGCCGTATCACCGTGGTCAAGTTCGACAGGAACCGCTTTGCCCAGATCGCGCTGTATGCCGGTGACGCCAGCGAACTCGGCTCGCTGCAATCGTTGGCGCAGGGCATGAGCCTGACGCCCTCGGCCGTCGCCGCCGGGCGCTGAGCACGAGGCCGGGACAGTGCACCGCACTCATCCCGCCATCCACGGTAGCGCCGGCCGCTGGCCGGCGCCTCCCACACCGTCAGGTGTCATGCGTTTGTCGGCCAGCGAGCGGTGCCAGCGCCCCTCAGAAGCGGCCTTCCTGGAAATCCACGAAGGCCTGCATCAGCTCCTGCTTGGTGTTCATCACGAACGGCCCATGCCGCATGACCGGCTCGCGCAGCGGCCGGCCCGCCACCAGGATCAGGCGCGCCCCGGTTTCACCGGCACGCAGGACCAGCTGCTCGCCGCCGCCCAGCACCGCCATTTCCTGGCGGGCCACCGGGCGCGCATCGTCGCCTTCGCCGATCTCCAGCCCGCCTTCGAACACATAGGCGAACGCGTTATGGCCATCGGGCAGCACGTAGCTCCAGCCCGCGCCGGCATCCAGCGTGATGTCCAGGTACACCGGATCGGTGGCCGGCTGCACGATCGGCCCGACCGTGTCGCCCACCTGGCCGGCGATGACCTTCACCTGCACGCCCCCGGCCGGTGCCGTCACCGGAATATGGTCCGGCGCGAACTCCTGGTACTTCGGCTCGGTCATCTTCTCGCGCGCGGGCAGGTTCACCCACAGCTGGAAGCCGCGCATCTGCCCCGATTCCTGCTCGGGCATCTCCGAGTGGATCAGGCCGCGGCCGGCGGTCATCCACTGCACGCTGCCCGGCGTGAGCAGGCCCTCGTTGCCATGGTTGTCCTTGTGCCGCATGCGGCCATCGAGCATGTAGGTCACGGTCTCGAAACCACGGTGCGGGTGGCTCGGGAAGCCGGCGATGTAGTCCTCGGCGCGGTCCGTGCCGAATTCATCCAGCAGCAGGAACGGGTCCAGGTCGGGCAGCGAGGGGCCGCCGATCACGCGCGTCAGGCGCACGCCGGCGCCATCGGAGGTGGCCATGCCACGGATGGTGCGCAGCACGCGCACCGGGGTTGGGCTGCTCATGATGACTCCAGGATCGGTGAACTGCCTACAAGATGGGCGCGCCGGCCCCGCCGGCCAACCGCCACGCCCGCAACCGATTGTTCCAAGCGTGATGTTCCGATGACGTGCACGGGCACGCACCGCGCCCACCCTACGACCAAAGTACTAGCGGCAAGCCCCCGCCATTGCATTGACCCCGTCAGTGCCAAGGCGGACTCTTACGACGATCTCCAGGGAGACGCAATCTCATGAAAGGTTTTTCGAAACTGGGTTGGGCAGTCATCGCACTGCTCGGCGCCTTCTGTCTAGGCACCGTCGCACTGCGCCGCGGTGAGCCCATCAATGCGCTGTGGATCGTCGTCGCTGCGGTCTCCATCTATCTCATCGCGTACCGCTTCTACAGCCTGTTCATCGCCGACAAGGTGATGCAGCTCGATCCGACCCGGGCCACGCCCGCGGTGATCAACAACGATGGTCTGGATTACGTTCCGACCAACAAGCACGTACTGTTCGGCCACCACTTCGCCGCCATCGCCGGTGCAGGTCCGCTGGTCGGCCCGGTGCTGGCCGCCCAGATGGGCTACCTGCCCGGCCTGCTCTGGCTGGTGGTGGGCGTGGTCGTGGCCGGCGCGGTGCAGGATTTCATGATCCTGTTCCTCTCCAGCCGCCGCAACGGCCGCTCGCTCGGTGACCTGGTGCGTGAGGAAATGGGGCCGGTGCCCGGCACCATCGCCCTGTTCGGTGCCTTCCTGATCATGATCATCATCCTGGCGGTGCTGGCGATGGTGGTGGTCAAGGCGCTGGCCGAAAGCCCCTGGGGCATGTTCACGGTCATCGCGACGATGCCGATCGCGATCCTGATGGGCGTGTACATGCGCTACATCCGCCCGGGCAAGATCGGTGAGATCTCCGTGGTCGGTCTGATCCTGCTGCTCGCCGCGATCTGGTTCGGTGGCAAGGTCGCCGCCGACCCGGTCTGGGGCCCGGCCTTCACCTTCACCGGTATCCAGATCACCTGGATGCTGATCGGCTACGGCTTCGTCGCCTCGGTGCTGCCGGTGTGGCTGCTGTTGGCCCCGCGCGATTACCTCTCCACCTTCCTCAAGATCGGCACCATCGTGGCGCTGGCGATCGGCATCCTGATCGTCATGCCCGAGCTGAAGATGCCGGCGCTGACCCAGTTCGCCGCCAGCGGCGACGGCCCGGTCTGGAAGGGCGGGATGTTCCCGTTCCTGTTCATCACCATCGCCTGTGGCGCGGTCTCCGGTTTCCACGCTCTGATCGCTTCGGGCACCACGCCCAAGCTGCTCGCCAATGAGCGCCACATGCGCTACATCGGCTACGGCGGCATGCTGATGGAATCGTTCGTCGCGGTGATGGCGCTGGTAGCCGCCTCGATCATCGACCCGGGCATCTACTTCGCCATGAACGCGCCGGCCGCCGTGATCGGCCCGGATGCGGTCTCCGCTGCGGCCTATATCAGCAACACGTGGGGCTTCATCATCACCCCCGAGCAGCTGGAGGCCACGGCCGCGGCGATCGGCGAGCCGACCATCCTGCACCGCGCCGGTGGCGCACCGACCTTGGCGGTGGGCATCGCGCAGATCCTGCACGAGGCGATCCCGAGCGGCAGCAACGCGATGATGGCGTTCTGGTACCACTTCGCGATCCTGTTCGAAGCCTTGTTCATCCTCACCGCGGTCGACGCCGGTACCCGTGCCGGTCGCTTCATGCTGCAGGACCTGCTGGGCAACTTCATCCCGGCCCTGAAGAAGACCGAATCGTGGACGGCCAACATCATCGCCACCGCCGGTTGCGTGGCGCTGTGGGGCTACCTGCTCTATACGGGCGTGGTGGATCCCTTCGGCGGCATCCAGACCCTGTGGCCGCTGTTCGGCATCTCCAACCAGATGCTGGCCGGTATCGCGCTGATGCTGGGTACCGTGGTCCTGTTCAAGATGAAGCGTGACCGCTTCGCCTGGGTCACCGGTGTGCCGGCGGTGTGGCTGCTGATCTGCACCACCTATGCAGGGCTGATCAAGATCTTCGACAAGAACCCGGCGCAGGGCTTCCTGGCCCAGGCGCACAAGTACCAGGACGCGATCGCCACCGGCACCCTGACCGCCCCGGCCAAGACCGTCGGCCAGATGCACCAGATCGTGGTCAACGCCTACGTCAACACCGGCCTGACCGTGCTGTTCCTGTTCGTGGTGTTCTCGATCCTGTTCTACGCGATCAAGACCATCTTCATGGCCCGCCGCACGCCGCAGCGGACCGACAAGGAAACCCCGTACGTGGCACTGCAGCCGCACCAGATGGCGGACCTGTGATGAGCACCGAACTCGTCCCCGCCGGTCAGTACCAGGCCCACCGCCGCATCTGGCGGCGCCTGGTGCAGACCGCGCGGCTGTGCTGCGGCATTCCCGACTACGACAACTACGTCCGGCATGTGCTGGAAAAGCATCCGGACCGCGTGCCGATGGACTACAAGACGTTCTTCCGCGAGCGCCAGGAGGCGCGGTACAGCGGCAAGAACGGGGGGCGCTGCTGCTGAACGATGGCGGCCAGTGAACACGGAAACGGCGGCGCGCAGGCGCCGCCGTTTTTTTGGGTCAGGTTTGACCCCTGACCACCCGTCCAAAAAAGAGGCGGCCATCAAGGCCGCCCCGGGGGCACGACGTGGAGGCCGCGCTTACGCGCCCGCCATCCACTTCAGGATCAGGCCAGTCACATAGGCCAGCCCGGTACCGGTGGCGTAGCCCACGGTGCCCAGCAGCACGCCGACCGGCGCCAGGCTCGGGTGGAACGCCGCGGCCACCACCGGCGCCGAAGCGGCTGCACCGATGTTGCCCTGCGAACCGATGGCGAAGAAGAACAGCGGCGCGCGCATCAGCTTGGCCGCGATCCACAGCACCAGGATGTGGGTCAGCATCCAGATCGCGCCCAGCGCGAACAGCCACGGGCGGTCGAGCAGCGAGAGCAGGTCCATCTGCATGCCGATGCAGGCGATCAGGAAGTACAGGAACAGGGTGCCCAGGCGCGACGCACCGGCCGATTCGAGCCTGCGTGCACGGGTGAAGCTCAGGCCCAGGCCGAGCGCGGTGGACAACAGCACCACCCAGACGAACGCGCTGTCCAGGCTGAACTGGCTGGCCCAGCTCACATTCGCCTTGAACCAGCCGCTCAGCGGTGCGGCGATGGCATGCGCCAGCCCGACGCCGCCCAGCGCCACGCCGACGATCACCATCAGGTCGGTAAGGCTGGGAATACGGGCGTTCTGCGCCTCGTAGGCGGAGATCCGGGCCTTCATCTCATCGATGGCACGGGTATCGGCGCCATTGCGCGTATCGATCTGCTGGGCGCGGTTGGCCAGGAACAGCAGCACCGCCATCCACAGGCTCGCGCAGGCCACATCGACCACCGCGAACTGGCCGAAGGTGGTGGCATCGGTGCCGAACACTTCGCGCATCGCCACCATGTTGGCGCCGCCGCCGATCCAGCTGCCGGCCAGGGCGGCCATGCCCTTCCAGGTATCACCGGCCACGGTGGCCGGGTGGATCCAGGACATCGTCTGGAACGACACGATCGCGCCGAGGATGATGCCCAGCGTGCCGGCGCAGAACACCACCAGCAGCTTCGGGCCCAGCTTCATGATGCCCTTCAGGTCGATCGAGAGCGTCAGCAGCACCAGCGCTGCGGGCAGCAGCACGTCACGGGCGATCGGGTTGTACAGCGAGGTGTTGTGGCCGTCGATCAGGCCGGCGGTGTTGTAGATGGCCGGGATGAAGTAGCACAGCAACAGCGCCGGCACCCACGCGAAAATCTTCTTGAGGATCGGGGTCGGGCCACTGGCGGCCCAGAAGATCACGGCCAGGGTGGCGGCGATCAGGCCGAGGCCGACGATGTCATTGGTGATCAGGGCAGTACTGGGTTCGGTCGGCATCAAGCCATCCTCTGTCGATCGAAGGGATAAAAAAAAGCGCCGCATAGAGCGGCGCCTCCGGAGCTTAACATTGTCTTCACGACGCCACACTTTGCAGCGCAGCGCGCGGGCCGATCACGACGCGGGCAGCGATGCGCGTTCAGAGCGACCCGGCAGCGAAGCGCCCAGATCGAGGATCACACAGGTACCGCGCGGTACACGCGGCTGGATCTGCAGCGCCCAGCCCAGGTGCTCGCACAGCCGGGCGATCAGCTCCAGGCCGATGCCGCTCTGCTCGTTGCGGTCGCCGCGCGCCATGCGCGCATGTACGGCGGCGATCTCTTCCGGGCTCATGCCCAGCCCGGGGTCCTGCAGCGTCACCACGGCCTGCCCGGAGACCTGGATGTGGATGGTGCCGCGACCGCTGTTCTCGATCGCGTTGCGCAGCAGATTGCCGATCGCGGCCTGGACCACGCCGAGCGGGGCGATGATATCCACGCGCGCAAGACCGTCGATCTCGATGTGCAGGTCCTTGTCGCCCATCAGATGGCGATGGTCTTCGATGATGTCCGGCACCAGCAGGTCGAGCGGAATGCGTTCACCGAGCGCGGCCAGCCGGGCCGGGTCGCGTGCGAGCACCAGCAGCAGCTGGATCAGCTGCTCTACCCCCTGGGCCGTGCGGTGCACACGCTGCATCTGCTGGCGCACACGCTCTGGAATGTCCGGCTGGCCCAGCGCCAGTTCCGAGGCCCCGGTGATCACCGCGATCGGCGTACGCAGTTCGTGGCTGGCGGTGCTGATGAAGACCCGCTCGCGCTCGACGAACTGTTCGTTGCGCGCCAGGTAGTCGTTGAGCGCGTTGGCGATCACGTACAGCTCGGAGCTGGCGCGCGGGTCCACCTCCACCCGTTGCCCGGGCACCCCCGGGTGCAGATCGTCAATGCGCCGTGCCAGCGAGCTCAGCGGCCGCACCAGCCGCCCGACGCCGAAGGAGGCCATCAGCACGGTCACGATGATCATCAGCACGCCGGCCAGCAGCACCCAGCGCGTGGCGAACTGCTCCAGCTCGTGGAAATCGTTGATGTCCAGCACCAGCGCCAAGCGCCCAAGCTGGGTGGTTTCACGCACCATCACCGCGCTGGCGCGGCCGTTGACCTCCACGCCGTCGTGCAGCCCCGGGTGCAGCGTGCGCAGGCTGTCCGGCACCGTCGGGCTGCCGTTGATGTAGAACAGCCGCAGCGTGTCCGAATCCTGCCAGCGGTAGTGCGGCTCATGTTCGATGTGGTTGACGATGCTGTCCAGCTCGGAGTTGAGCAGCGCCCGCCATGCCGAGTGTTCGGCGTGTTCGTGCACGTAGTTGCCCACGCTGAACACCGCCAGCGAAATCAGCGCCAGGTAGCCCAGCAGCCACCACACCATGCGCCGGTGCATCGGCGATGGCGTGGGCGGGCGCTTACGCCACTTCATCTGCACCGCCCGCCGCGGAAACGCCGAGGCGGTAACCGACCCGCGGCAAGGTGTGGATCAGCTTCTGCTGGAACGGGCCATCCACGCTGCGGCGCAGTTCGTACACGTGCGAGCGCAGCAGATCCCCGTCGGGCAGCTCGTCACCCCACAGTGCGAATTCCAGCTGCTGGCGGGTCACCGCGCCGGGGCTGGCGCGCATCAGCACCTCCAGCAGCTTGCGGCAGGCCGGATACAGGTGCAGCGGCTTGCCGTCGCGTTGCGCCTCCAGGGTGGCCAGATCCAGCTTGAGGTCGGCCACTTCCAGCACCTTGCGCGGGTTGCGCCCCTTGGCGCGCACCATCAGCGCTTCCAGCCGGACTTCCAGCTCGGGCAGTGCGAAGGGTTTGGTCAGGTAGTCGTCGGCGCCGGCGCGGAAGCCGGCGATCTTGTCGGGGAGTTCGTCGCGCGCGGTGAGCATGATCACCGGCACTTCCGAGCCGTGGTCGGCACGCAGCCGGCGCAGCACTTCGGGCCCTTCCATGCGCGGCAGCATCCAGTCCAGGATCAGGGCGTCATAGGGCTGCGACACGGCCAGGTGCAGGCCGGTCACGCCATCGGGTGCGACGTCCAGTACATGGCCCCGCGATTCGAAATAATCGAATAGATTGGCAACCAGCTGACGGTTGTCTTCAATGACCAGCAGCCGCATGGGAGACTCTCTTGACCGGTTGGGCGCATGGTAGCGGGAACCATGTCGGAATCCGGTCGCAATGGGGGTGGTTACGACGCTTTTCCTACGCTGTCGGGGAGACAGTGGCCGTTTTGCCAAAGAGCCTGGCGTGACCGAATCCTTCTTCCTGCGGCGCTGGCCGCGTGTGCTGGTCTGCCTTGCCCTGTTGCTGGCCCTGGCGGCGGGCATCGGCCTGCGCCAGCCCTCCCCGCCCGATGAACCCCGTTTCGTGCTGGCTGCACGGGCCATGGTCGCCTCCGGGCAATGGCTGCTGCCTCACCGTGGCAGCGAACTGTACGCGGAAAAACCGCCGGTGTTCATGTGGCTGCAGGCCGCCAGCCACCAGCTGTTCGGCGGCTGGACAATCGCCTTCCTGGTGCCTTCGCTGCTTGCCGCTCTGCTGACACTCTGGCTGACCTGGGACCTGGGCCGGCGGTTGTGGAACCGGCGTGTTGGCTGGTGGGCGATGCTCGCCTTGTTCAGCTGCCTGCAGTTCGGCCTGATGGCCAAGCGGGCGCAGATCGACATGGTGCTCGTGGCGATGACCACCCTGTCGCTATGGGGATTGCTGCGCCACCTGCTGGAAGGCCGCAACCGGCCCGCGCTGTGGCTGGCCGGCTTCGCCGCCGGGCTGGGCACGGTGACCAAGGGCGTGGGCTTCCTGCCGCTGCTGGTGCTGCTGCCGTTCGCCGCCTGGCGCTGGCGCGTGCGCGGCGCCAGGCTGCCGGCCGGCACTGCCCGCGACCTGTGGTGGCTGCTGCCGGCCTTCCTGCTCGGCACGGCGGTGTGGCTGGCGCCGCTGGGCGTGGCGCTGCTGCACTCGGCCGACCCGGCCCTGCACGCCTATGCGCGCGAGCTGCTGTTCAAGCAGACCGGCACCCGCTACGCGAACGCCTGGCACCACGTGAAGCCGGCCTGGTACTACCTGCAGGTCATGGCGACCTTGTGGCTGCCGGGCAGCCTGCTGCTGCCCGCCCTGGTTCCGGCATGGTGGCGCCGCCTCAAGCGGCTGGATGGACGCTGGTGGCTGCTGCTGGGCTGGGCCCTGCTGGTGCTGGTGTTCTTCAGTGCCAGCCCGGGCAAGCGGGAGGTCTACATCTTCCCGATGCTGCCCGCGTTGTGCCTGGCCGCCGCCCCGCTGCTGCCCGGGCTGCTGCGCCGGGCCGGGCTGCGCTGGCTGCTGTGGGCCTATGTCGCCGTCCTCGGCGTGGCGGCGCTGTATGTCGGCACCCAGCTGTGGTCGGCCAGCGAATGGGCGCACGTGCAGCTGGCGCGGCGCGCGATGCCCGATACGCTGCTGCCCGTGCTTGGCGGCTGGCTGATCGCCTTCGGCGTGGTGTTGCTGGCGCTGGCCCTGTGGTGGCGCCAGCGCCGGGCAGGCGTGCTGGTGGTCGCGGCGGCCTTCCTGCTCTGGAATCTGTACGGCTGGGTGCTGATGCCGACCCTGGACCCGTACAGCTCCGCCTCGGCGGTGATGCAGCGCGTCGGCCTGCGGATCGGGCCGGAGGCCGAGCTCGGCGTGGTCGCCTGGCGCGAACAGAACCTGCTGCAGGCCGACCGCCCGGTGACCGATTTCGGCTTCAAGACCCCGTGGGACCAGCAATGGCAGGCCGCAGGGCCGTGGCTGTCACAGGCGCCGCGCCAGCGCTGGCTGCTGGTGCTCGATGAAGCGATCAGTCCCTGCGTGGACCCGGCGGCGGTGATCGAGATCGGCAGCGCCAACCGCAACCGGTGGCTGTTGTTCCCGGGTACTGCCTGGCAGGCCGACTGCCATGCCGCCGTCACGGCCACCGACACCGCGCAGGACGAGGAAGACTGAACGGCAGGCCGCGCTTAACCAGCGGCCAACATCGCTCCGACCGGTCTCCGACACTGCGCTGACGACCATGGCGCCGGAATCTCCCGCCGGCCCCTTTGTCCATGTTCCCAGCGTCCAGCGTTGCCCTTTCATCCACGTCGGCCACCGCGGTCACCCCACGCTTCCTCCGCGGCCACCTCTGGGTACCGCTGGCGCTGGCGCTGCTCGCCAGCGCGATGCTGATGGGCGCCGGTGGCGACCAGTGGCTGGCCGATCGCCTCTATCGACTCGAAGGGCAGCAGTGGGCGCTGCAGAACGCCTGGGTCACCACCCACCTGATCCACCAGGCCGGCAAGTGGACCAGCAGTGTCGCGGCGCTGGTCGCGATCGTGCTGTGCTTCCACGCCTGGCGCACCGAGCGCGCACCCGCATGGCGCTGGCCGCTGCTGTATCTGGTGCTGGCCGTCGCGCTGGGCACCGGCGTGGTCTCGCTGCTCAAGTCGCTGACCAACATGGATTGCCCGTGGGATCTGGCCCGCTATGGCGGCACCCGGCAGTTCATCGGCTTGTTCGCAACACGCCCACCCGGGATGCCGCGTGGGGTGTGCTTTCCAGGCGGGCATTCCAGCGCGGGGTTTGCGTGGGTCAGCCTGTACTTCTTCGCGCTGATGGTGCACCCGGCCTGGCGCTGGCGCGGCCTGGCCGTCGGCCTGCTGGCTGGCGGCGTGTTCGGCGTCTCGCAGCAGCTGCGCGGTGCGCATTTCCTGTCGCATGACCTGTGGACGCTGGCCATCTGCTGGACGGTTTCGCTTGGCCTGTATCTGCTGATCGAACCGGTGCGGCTGCGCGAACGCGGCACGTCACCAGGCATCGCGCAGGGAGAAGTGGCATGAGCACCACCCTTCCGCGCGCCACGCGCTTGTCGGCGCTGGCCACCCTGCGTGCCTGGCGCCCGCAGTGCACCACCGAAACCCTGATCCTGCTCACCAGCATCTTCTTCGCGGTGGCCTGCAATGGCCTGTTCTGGCACAGCGCGATGGCCACGCACCCGGGCAGCATCGGCTTCGCCGTCTCGCTGTTGCTGTTCCTGGTCGGCGCGCACTGTCTGCTGATGGGGCTGCTGGTGTGGCGCTGGAACGCCAAGGTGGTGCTCAGCGTGCTGCTGATCGCTACGGCGCTGGCCGCGCACTACATGAGCAGTTACCACATCTATCTGGATGCGGACATGCTGCGCAACGTGCTGGCCACCGACCACAAGGAAAGCCGCGAACTGATCACGCCCACCTTGATCGCCCCACTGCTGCTGTTGGCCCTGGCGCCGATGCTGCTGCTGTGGCGCGTGCAGCTGCGCCGCCGCACGCTGGGCAGGGCGCTGCTGTGGCGCATTGGCTTCCTGCTGCTGTCGGCCCTGATCGCCTTCGGCGGGGCGATGCTGTCTTTCCAGGAGATGTCCTCGCTGATGCGCAACCAGCGCGAAGTGCGCTACCTGGCGACCCCCGGCAACGTCCTGCTCGGCCTGCCCAAGGCGCTGCGCGGCGACAACCCGATCCAGCGCGCCCCGAAACTGCCAATCGGGTCCGATGCCAAGGCCACCCCGCGCGCGGTCGGCAGCCGCCCGCGCCTGTTGGTGATCGTGATGGGCGAAACCGCACGCGCACAGAACTGGGGCCTCAACGGCTATGCCAGACAGACCACGCCGGAACTGGCCCAGGCCGGGGTGATCAACTTCCCGGACATGCATTCGTGCGGCACCAGCACCGAAGTCTCCCTGCCCTGCCTGTTCTCGCCCTACGGGCGCCACGACTACGACGAAAAGAAGATCCGTGCGCACCAGTCGCTGCTGCACGTGCTGGATCACGCCGGCATCGCCACGCTGTGGCGCGACAACCAGTCCGGTTGCAAGGGCGTGTGCGAGGGCCTGCAAATGCAGCCGCTGGATGATGCCAAGCACCCGACCCTGTGCGCCAACGGGCGCTGCATGGACGAGATCCTGATCGACGACCTGGCCGCCCAGGTCCGCGCCAGGCCCGGCGACCGCGTGGTGGTGCTGCATCAACTGGGCAACCATGGCCCGAGCTACTTCGAACGCTACCCGGCGCGCTTCCGCCGCTTCACCCCCACCTGCGACACCCCGGACCTGGGCAAGTGCAGCCGCGCGCAGATCACCAACAGTTACGACAACGCGCTGCTCTACACCGATCACCTGCTGTCGCGCACGATCGGCACGCTGAAGGGCATGGACGACTACGACACCGCGATGATCTACCTTTCCGATCACGGCGAGTCGCTGGGCGAGAAGGGCCTGTACCTGCACGGGGTGCCGTACGCGATCGCCCCGCAGGAACAGACCCGCGTGCCGATGACGATGTGGTTCTCCCCTTCCTTCGCGACCAACCGCGGGCTCAACCTGACCTGCGTGCGGGAGCGCGCGGGCAAGTACACCGACCACGACAATCTGTTCCCCTCGGTACTGGGGCTGATGCAGGTCAAGACCTCGGTGTATGAGCGTGGCCGGGATCTGTTTGCTGGGTGCGAGGCATAAGCAGGCTTGTCCCATGCGCACCGCCCCGCCTCACGGAGCACGGACGCATCGCCGTTGACCTTGACGTTGACGTTGGCGGTGCCAATCGAACCCCCTCTGCTGCCCTGCCCCTTGCGGTGCGCCCGGCGCTTCACTAGCCTTCGCCGGTCTGACACCACCCAAGGATGTGCCCGTGAACCACCGCCCGCTCCTGCTGGCCCTGGCAGTCAGTGCTGCCGCACTGACGCTGGCGGCCTGCCAGAAGGAACCGTCCCCCGCCGATGCACCGGCCACGGGCACCACCCAGTCCAAGGAAACCGCGGACCAGTTCATCGCCCGCGTCAACGCCGAGTACAAGGCGATGTACCCGGAAATGACCTCGGCGCAGTGGCTGTCGTCGACCTACATCAACGACGATTCCGAGCGCGTCGCGGCCAAGGCCAATGAACGCTGGCTCACCGTCCTCAACGGCTGGATCGCCCAGGCCGGCCAGTACGACGGCCAGCCCATGAGCGAAGACACCAAGCGCCAGATCCATCTGCTCAAGCTGATGACCTCCATGCCCGCCCCGCGCGACCCGGCCAAGCTCTCCGAGCTGACCCGCATCGCCAGCCGCATGGAGGGCGCCTACGGCTCCGGCAAGTACTGCACCGACGAGGCCAACCCGCAGAGCTGCCGCCAGCTGGGCGATCTGGAACAGGTGCTCGCGCGCAGCCGCGACTACGACAAGCAGCTCGACGCCTGGCAGGGCTGGCATGGCACCACCAAGCCGATGCGCGCCGACTACGAGCGCTTCGTCAGCCTGGTCAACGAAGGCGCCAAGGAAATGGGCTTCGCCGATGCCGGCCAGATGTGGCGCAGCGGCTATGACATGCCCGCCGACCAGATCGGCCCGGAAACCGACCGGCTGTGGGACCAGGTCAAGCCGATGTACGAGCAGCTTCACTGCTACGCGCGCACCAAGCTCGACGGCACGTACGGCAAGGACAAGGCCGAGGTCAACGGTGGCCTGATCGCCGCACACCTGACCGGCAACATGTGGCAGCAGGACTGGTCCAATCTGTGGGACCAGCTGGAACCGTATCCCGGTGCCGGCAACCTGGACATCACCGCCGCGCTGGAAAAGCAGTACCAGAGCAACCTGAGTGGTGCCCTGGCCAAGGCCGGCAGCGGCGCGAACGTGGAAGCGCTGTACAAGGCGCAGCGTGAGGCCGAACTGCGTACCGCCAAGCAGATGACCGAGCGCGCGCAGGACTTCTACGTCTCGCTCGGCATGCCGGCCCTGCCCAAGTCGTATTGGGACAAGACCCAGTTCATCAAGCCGCTGGACCGTGACGTGGTCTGCCACGCCAGCGCGTGGGACATGAACATGGACGGCGACGTGCGCACCAAGATGTGCATCAAGCCCAACGAAGAGAACTTCACCACGATCTACCACGAGCTGGGCCACATCTATTACGACCTGGCCTACAACCCGCTGCCGCCGTTGTTCCAAGGCGGTGCCAACGATGGCTTCCACGAAGCGATCGGCGACACCATCGTGCTGGCGATGACCCCGCAGTACCTCAACTCGATCGGCCTGGTCGACACCCCGCAGGAACGCCGTGAGGCGACCATCAACGCGCAGATGCGCATGGCCCTGAGCGGCGTGTCGTTCCTGCCGTTCGGCCTGATGATCGACCGCTGGCGCTGGGGCGTGTTCGACGGCTCGATCACGCCGGACCACTATAACCAGGCATGGTGGGACCTGAAGGCAAAGTACCAGGGCGTGGCGCCGGCCACCGCGCGCGGTGAGGAATTCTTCGACGCGGGCGCCAAGTACCACGTGCCGGGCAACACCCCGTATACCCGCTACTTCCTGGCGCGCATCCTGCAGTTCCAGTTCTACAAGGGCCTGTGCGATGCCTCCGGTTACAAGGGTCCGCTGCACCAGTGCAGCTTCTACGGCAACAAGGAAGCCGGCCAGAAGTTCTGGGCCATGCTGAGCAAGGGTGCCAGCCAGCCGTGGCAGGCCACGCTGAAGGAGATCACCGGTGGCGACAAGCTCGATGCCGGCCCGATGATCGAGTACTTCACCCCGGTCAACGAATGGCTCAAGCAGCAGAACCAGGGCCAGATGTGTGGCTGGCAGGTGCCGGCGGCTACCGCTGCGGCGGCACCGACCGCAACCGCACCTGCGGCCCACTGACCGGTCGCGCTGGCCGCTGGTCCGCGCACCATGGCAAACGAAAAAGCCGGCCCTCGGGCCGGCTTTTTCATGGGAACCGATCGGTGCGCTTTGCCGGGCAAAGCGCCGCCGACCAGCAGCAGGCCCTGTGCGGTAGCGCCATCACTCGGCCGGCGCATCCCCCTGGCGGGCACGCGGCTTCAGGCTCGCGGCCAGTTCCACCTTGAACTGGTCGAAGTCCATGCCGTCGGCCTTGGCCTCGGCATGCGCCGCGTCCTTGAGCGCATCCGAGTACACCAGGCGCACCGGGGTGCCCTGGCGTTCGTGCAGTTCGGCAGCCTGCATGATCAGGGCCAGCACCCGCGCCGCGCTGGGGGTCTGGCCGGCAATGCGGCCATCCATGCCCAGCACCCACTCGCCATCGCGGCGGACGATACCGGCCAGCAGCGTGCGCTGCTGGTCACGCAGCTCGGCATGCGGCTCAACCGGCGTGGCGTTGGCCTGCTCGCGGTTGGCGGCCTGGGTTTCGCGGCGCCGGCGGATGTCGCGGCGCAGTTTGGAGGTGGTCGACATGGGGAAATCCGGACTGCGGCAAAGCGCCAAGGATACCGCACGGGCCTTGGCGGGCCCGTCCTGGAGCCTGCGTGGCCAGCTCAATCGAGGACTTTTCCGTGCCGCCAATAGCCCATGAACGTGATGGCCCGACGGTCGATCCCGCATGTCTTCACCAGATGCCGGCGGATCGCCATGACTGCCCCGGCTTCGCCAGCGACCCAGGCATACAGCCCGTCCTGCTCGGCGCTGGCCTGCTCCCACAGGATGTCCTGGTCGATGTCGATCTCGGCCAGGGGCTGCTCACCGCCACCGATGCCCGACGGGCCGATCCGCGCCCGCACCGCGTCCTGCAGCCGCTGGCCATGCGCGGCGCCCTCGCGCGCGAGCCAGAACAACTGCGCACCATGCGGTGCCTGCAGCGGCAGCACATCCGCCTCGTGCTCGACCTCCAGGAAGGCCTGCACTTCCGGCGGCTGCGGCCACTGGGCCAGCGCCTCCAGAATGCCGGCCACGGCTGGCAGCGCGGTGTCGTCGGCGACCAGCAGCACCCGCTTCACCTGCGCCGGCGGCTTCCACTCGTAGCCCTCGCTGCTGGCCTCGACCTGCGCGTCCGGCGCCAGCAGGCCGACCCGATCACCGACGCGCGCCTGCATGGCCCAGCGCGAGGCGGGCCCGGTCGGGCCATGCAGCACGAAATCGACATCGACCTCGCCGGCGTCCGGGCGCAGCGCGCGGAGGGTGTAGGTGCGCATCGGCGCACGCTCGGTATCGGGCAGCGCGCGATAACGTGCGTACCAGTCCTCGCCTTGCGGCACCTCCGGTGCTGCCTGGCCGGGCAATGGGAAGAACACTTTGATGCGCTGGTCCGGTCCCTCGGTCTTCATGTTGGCCACGTCGGGCGCGGCGAAGACCATGCGGATCAGCGAGGGGGAGAGAACCGTGCGCTGCTTCAGCGCGACGTCGAACAGGCGGTAGGTCTGCTGTGCAGCCATCCAATCACCCTGGGTTGCGGCGGACATGGGGTCCGCAGGGAGCGTAGTGGCTGTCGTGATGCACGAACTGGCTGGCGAGCGAACAGGATACGCCGCGGCGAGGCGTAGACAACGGCGCCACGCCTGCATTCTGTGCAGGCGGGGCGTGCGTGTGGCTCACTCGATCGGCGTGAGCAGGTCGCGGCGGCGTTCGCAGTGCCGCTCCCAGTACCAGAAGCTGCCGCCGATGGCGAAGAAGCCTGCGTAGCCCAGGGCCAGATGCAGCGGGTTGCTGCTGAGCACCGGCGAGACCACGCCGGCCACCACGGTGTTGATCATCAGCTGGATGAACATCTGCATGGACGAGGCCAGGCCGCGCTGATGCGGATACATGTCCAGCACGGCCAGCGCCAGGATCGGGAAGATCAGCGCCATGCCGACACCGCCAAGGAAGATCGGCATCACTGCCCACGGCAGCGCGATCTGCGGCACCGACACCACGTAACCGACGTTCAACAGCGCCGAGACCGCACACAGCCCGAACCCGATCGCGATCTGCCGCTGCGCGGTGAGCCGGCCCGCCATCCGACCGGACAGGAACGAGCCCATGGTCATGCCGCCGATGGTGGGGATGAACAGCCACGCAAAG
The DNA here is from genome assembly GCF_048957655.1 of Stenotrophomonas sp. AS1. Classification (NCBI taxonomy): domain Bacteria; kingdom Pseudomonadati; phylum Pseudomonadota; class Gammaproteobacteria; order Lysobacterales; family Lysobacteraceae; genus Stenotrophomonas; species Stenotrophomonas sp. AS1. The sequence continues at coordinate 375,638 of NZ_JARVXM010000003.1, forward strand.
CCGCCCTCGCCCAGTTGCAGATGCTGCATCACGAACACCGGCGCGGACGCGATGTACAGGAAGATGCCGGAGAAGTTGAAGGCGCCGGCCGCGGCCAGACGGAGCAGGCGCGGGTTGGAGCCCATGCGGGCATAGCTGCGCAGCAGCGCGCGCATCGACAGCGGTGTGCGGGCCTCGACCGGATGGGTTTCGGGCAGCCACTTGCCGGTGGCCAGCAGCAGCACCACGCCGAACAGCACCAGGAACCAGAAAATCAGCGGCCAGTCGCCGCCACCGAGCAGGATCCAACCGCCGATGATCGGCGCGATCGCCGGCGCGACGCCGAAGATCATCGAGACCTGGCTCATCAGTCGCTGCGCGTCGGCACCGTGGTACAGATCGCGGATCACCGCACGGCCGACGATCACGCCCACGCCGGCGGTCACGCCCTGCAGGGCACGGAAGACCAGCAGCGTGGTCATGTCCCGTGAGAGCGCACACCCGATCGAGGCGCCGATGAACAACACCAGCCCGCCGATGATCACCCGGCGCCGGCCGAACGCATCCGACAGCGGGCCGTGCGCCAGGCTCATCAGCCCGTAGAACAGCAGGTACACGCTGATGGTCTGCTGCACCGCGACCTGGTCCACCTGCATGCGGTCGCCCAGCAGCAGGAACGCCGGGAAAATGGTGTCGATCGAGAACGGACCGAACATCGCCAGGCCTGCGAGCAGCAGGGCCAGGCGGCGGGTCGAGGGCGAGGCGGGCGTCATGCGGGCTTCCGTCAGCGGCCATGCGCAATGCACGGCGGGCGCCAGCCCGGACGGGCGGCGCCAGATGAATACGAGGATCCGGTGATCATAGGCCTTTGTCGCGGCCGGCACCATGCCCGGGCCGGGCTTTGCGTGCCTGCGCGGCCTCGTATTCATGTGCGGGAAAGGCCCAGCGGCCCAAAGCGCTGGGCTATAATCGCCGGGCTACATGGTGGGAGAAGCGGACACCCGCTGCCGAAGGCGCAACGCCCGTAATCGCTCAGGCCCGATACCACCCGTACCAAAACTCTGGAGAGACCGGCGAGTGCCGGCGCCGAAGGGGCACGAAGCACGCCGATGCGCGCTTTTAAACTCTCAGGCAAAAGGACAGAGGGGCACCCAGGAAGACCGCAAGGTCCGGTGGATCGCTGTCGCCCGCGACGCGCCCTGGCCCGGCCGCCTTCCGAACGTGCGTGCCCACTCTCCGAGATGCCAGCCATGTCCCAGAACACTCCCTCCCTGCGCGAGCTTGAACACAGCCACGCGTTCGTCGAACGCCACATCGGCCCCAACGACGCCGAAATCGCGCAGATGCTCGACGTGGTCGGCCACGCCTCGCTGGACGCGCTGACCGATGCGATCGTCCCGGCCGGGATCAAGTCGCCGGCCCCGCTGGACCTGCCCGAGTCGCTGACCGAAGTGCAGGCACTGGCCAAGATCCGCGCCATCGCCGACAAGAACCAGGTGTTCCGCACCTTCATTGGCCAAGGCTACTACGGCACGCTCACCCCGAACGTCATCCTGCGCAACGTGCTGGAAAACCCGGCGTGGTACACCGCCTACACCCCGTACCAGGCCGAGATCTCGCAGGGCCGCATGGAAGCGCTGATCAACTTCCAGACCCTGTGCGCCGACCTGACCGGCATGGAGATCGCCAACGCCTCGCTGCTCGATGAAGCCACCGCCGCCGCCGAAGCGATGACGCTGGCCAAGCGCTCGGCCAAGAGCAAGTCCGATACCTTCTTCGTGCACGACGCGGTGCACCCGCAGACGCTGGAACTGCTGCGCACCCGCGCCGAGCCGATGGGCATCGTGCTGCGCGTGGGCACCCCGGCCGAGGCGATGGAAGCCGAAGCCTACGGCGTGCTGCTGCAGTACCCGGACACCTTCGGCCATATTGGCGACTACAAGGCGCTGGCCGATGCCGTGCATGCGCGCGGCGGCCTGGTCGCGGTGGCCACCGACCTGCTCGCACTGACCCTGATCGCCGCCCCCGGCGAATGGGGCGCGGACATCGTGGTCGGCAACTCGCAGCGCTTCGGCGTGCCGTTCGGCTTCGGCGGCCCACATGCCGCCTTCATGGCCTGCCGCGATGCGTACAAGCGCTCGATGCCGGGCCGCCTGATCGGTGTCTCGGTCGATGCGCAGGGCAATGCCGCCTACCGCCTGACCCTGCAGACCCGCGAGCAGCACATCCGCCGCGAGAAGGCGACCTCCAACATCTGCACCGCCCAAGTGCTGCTGGCGGTCATGGCATCGATGTATGCGGTGTACCACGGTCCGGAAGGGCTGACCCGCATCGCCCGCCGCACCCATCGCCTGGCCGCGATCCTGGCCAGTGCGCTGCGCGCTGCCGGCGTCAACGTGGGCGAGCACTTCTTCGACACCCTGCACGTCAAGGATGTCGATGCCAAGGCGATCCACGCCAAGGCCGCCGCGGCGCGCATCAACCTGCGCGCGATCGACAGCGACGCGGTCGGCATCAGCCTGGATGAAACCACCACCCGCGCCGACATCGTCGCGCTCGGCCAGCTGTTCGGTGCCACGGTGGATGTCGATGCCCTCGACGCCGCCACCGCCGATGCGCTGCCGGCCGGCCTGGTGCGTACCAGCGAATTCCTGACCCACCCGGTGTTCAACACCCACCACAGCGAGCACGAACTGCTGCGTTACCTGCGTTCGCTGGCGGACAAGGACCTGGCGATGGATCGCACCATGATCCCGCTGGGCAGCTGCACCATGAAGCTCAACGCCACCGCCGAGATGATTCCGGTGACCTGGCCGGAGTTCGCCAACATCCATCCGCTGGCCCCGGCCGACCAGGCCACCGGCTACAAGGAACTGATCGACGGCCTGGAAGCGATGCTGGTGGAATGTACCGGCTATGACGCGGTCAGCCTGCAGCCCAACTCCGGCGCGCAGGGCGAGTACGCCGGCCTGCTGGCGATCCGCGCCTACCACCGCTCGCGCGGCGAAGGCCATCGCGACGTCTGCCTGATCCCGGATTCGGCGCACGGCACCAACCCGGCCTCGGCACAGATGTGCGGCATGAAGGTCGTGGTGACCAAGACCGATGCCAACGGCAACGTCGACCTGGACGACATCCGCGTCAATGCGGAGAAGTACAGCGACCGCCTGGCCGCGTTGATGATCACCTATCCCTCCACGCATGGCGTGTTCGAGGAAGAAGTGGTGGAAATCTGCGAGATCGTCCACAAGCACGGCGGCCAGGTGTACACCGACGGCGCCAACATGAACGCCCTGGTCGGCGTGGCCAAGCCCGGCAAGTGGGGCTCGGACGTGTCGCACCTGAACCTGCACAAGACCTTCTGCATCCCGCACGGCGGCGGCGGCCCGGGCGTGGGCCCGTGTGCGGTCAAGTCGCACCTCGCCCCGTTCCTGCCGAAGGTGCTTGGCGGCGAAGGCGATGTGGGCATGGTCAGCGCGGCCAGCTTCGGCAGCGCCTCGATCCTGCCGATCAGCTGGATGTACATCACGCTGATGGGCACCGCCGGCCTGCGCAAGGCGACCCAGGTCGCGCTGCTCAACGCCAACTACATCGCCAAGCGCCTGGCCCCGCACTTCAAGACCCTGTACACCGGCCGCAACGGCCTGGTGGCGCACGAGTGCATCCTGGACGTGCGTCCGCTGGAGAAGACCTCCGGCATCGGCGCCGAGGACGTGGCCAAGCGCCTGATCGACTTCGGCTTCCACGCCCCGACCCTGAGCTTCCCGGTCGCCGGCACGCTGATGGTGGAGCCGACCGAAAGCGAATCGCTGCACGAACTGGATCGCTTCATCAACGCGATGATCCAGATCCGCGAAGAGATCGCCGCGATCGAAGACGGCCGCCTGGACCGCGAGGACAACCCGCTCAAGCACGCCCCGCACACCGCTGCGGTGGTGTCGGCCAGCGAGTGGGCCCACGCCTACCCGCGCGAGCTGGCGGCCTTCCCGCTGGCCAGCCTGCGCCAGCAGAAGTACTGGCCTCCGGTGGCGCGCGTGGACAACGTCTACGGCGACAAGAACGTGATGTGCGCCTGCATCCCGGTCGATGCGTACAAGGAAGACGAGGGCGTGGAGGTGTAGGTGTCGACCGTTGGTCGGCACGATGCCTGACAGGCGTACCGACCAACGGTCGGTACCTACCTTGATCGGCATGCATCTGGAATGAAAACGGCCCGCATCGCGCGGGCCGTTTTTTGTTGCGTGCCCTTGCGGGGTGTGCCGACCAACGGTCGGCACCCACCACCCGCCCGGGGTCAGTCGGCCCGGCGGCTGGCGCGCACGCGGCGGGCGACTTCGCTGCTGATGGCGATCACCGCCGTCAGCGCGGCCATCGACAGGAACTGCAGGCGCGTGTGCGACTCGGACAGCAGCAGGCCGAAGATCAGCGCCAGCACCCCCAGGCCGATCACCGTGAGGTACGGATAGCCGGCCATGCGGAACGGCAGGCGGGTGCCGTCGCGGTTGGCACGGTGGCGCAGGATCAGCTGCGACAGCAGCGAGATGGTCCACACCAGCAGGCAGGTCGAGCCGACGATATTGAGCAGTACCGGCAGTACCTTGTCCGGGAACAGCAGCTCCATCACCGTCGCCGCAAAACCGAACAGCACACTGGCCAGCACCGCGATGATCGGCACCTGGCGCGGATCGGTCCAGCCCAGCACGGCCGGCGCCTCGCGACGCTGGGCCAGCGAGTACATCATCCGCGACGCGCCGTACAGATTGGCATTGAGCGCCGACAGCAGCGCGATCACCGCGATCAACGTGATCGCCGTGGCCGCGCCAGGAATCTTGGCCGCTTCGAGCACCGCGGCGAACGGCGAACGGAGGGCCTCGCTGGTCCACGGCACCACCGCGATGATCACGCTCAGCGAGCCGATGTAGAACACCAGGATGCGCCAGGCCACGGTGCGGATCGCGCGGGCGATGCTGCGCTCGGGATCTTCGGTTTCCGCCGCCGCCACCGCCACGATCTCGGTGCCGCCGAAGGCGAATACCACCACCAGCAGCGCCGCGCCGATGCCGGCCAGGCCCTTGGGCATGAAACCGCCGTGCTCGGTGAAGTTGCGCAGGCCAGGCGAGGCCACGTCCGGCAGCCAGCCCATCAGCAGCGCCACGCCGATCAGGATGAAGCCGACGATCGCGGCCACTTTCAGGATCGCGAACCAGAATTCAAACTCGCCGAAGTTCTTCACCCCGAGCAGGTTGATCGCGGTGAAGAACAGCATGAAGGCCAGCGCAGCCATCGGCACCGGGATCGCCGGCCACACCGTGGCGAGCAGGCCAGCCGCACCAACCGCTTCAGCGGCGATCACGATCACCAGCTGCACCCACCACAGCCAGCCCACCGTGGCACCGGCAGTGGCCCCCATGGCATCAGCGGCGTACACCGAGAACGCGCCGCTGGTCGGCTTGGCTGCGGCCATTTCGCCCAGCGCGTTCATCACGATGATCACCAGTGCGCCGGCCACCAGATACGACAGCAGGACCGCCGGGCCGGCGGCCTGGACGCCCACGCCGGAGCCGAGGAACAGGCCGGCGCCGATCGCGCTGCCCAGGCCCATCATGATCAGCTGGCGGGGCTTGAGCGCGTGCCCGAGGCGGGTATCGGCGGGCGGAGTGGCAGGAGCCGGAGTCTGGGATGCGGGCATCGGAATCGATTGGCGGGCAACAAGTGCGACACCATACCCTGTCGGCCGCGCGGCGGCATAGGCCGGAAGCCCCACCCCGCCTCAGGCGGCGGCGCGCTCCCCGATCTGGGCGCGATAGGCCCGGGGCGACAGCCCGACCTCGGCCTTGAACTTCCGGGTGAACGCACTCTGGTCGGTGAAGCCACACGCCTGCCCGATGCTGGCAATGCTGTCCGGGCCGTGCAGCAGGTGCACCGCCATCTGGATGCGCAGCCGGGTCAGCACCTGCTGCGGGGTCATCTGGAACACCTTGCGGAAGGTGCGCTCCAGCTTGGACAGCGAGAAGCCGGTGATGTCGAGCAGGGTCTGCATGCGCACGTTCTCGGCGTAATGCGCATTCAGATGGGCCAGGGCCAGGCGCAGCTGTTCGTACTGGGTGCCCAGGCTGTCCTTCTGGCCGAGGTCGCGCGAGATGCCGATCAACCCGCGGATCTGCCCGTCCACCAGCAGCGGCCGCTTGCAGGTCAGGCACCAGCCCGGCTCTCGGTTGGCGAACAGATGCAGTTCCATCAGGTTCTCGATGACCTTGCCGGCCAGCACCTGCTCGTCCTGGGTGGCGTAATCGGCCCCCAGGCCGGTGGGATAGATCTCCGCCGCGGTCCGCCCGATCACCTCCTTGCGCGACTTCAGGCCCAGCCGGCGCAGCATGGTCTGGTTGATATGCGTATACCGCCCGTCGCAGTCCTTCATGAAGAACAGGACGTCGGGGATCGCATCAAACAGGGCTTCGATGTCGGCGGGTTCAACGCGCATGCGGCTGGGAAAGACAGGAGAAGACGCGCCCAAGGATACCTGCCCGCGCGCGCCTCACCCAGCGCCCGGGCGCCGCATGTGAAGCGCGGGTGCAAGCAGCGTCGTGTTTTCGCACCTTCGATTAACGCCCGGCCCGCCAGTGTGAGGTGATCCCCCTTCCCGCCAGCTCCCGGAGTCGCCTCATGGCCGCCAGCAAGAAAAGCACGAAGAACGCCCCCGCACCCGCCACCGATGTCCGCGGCGAAGGGGATGAACTGCACCAGCGCGCGGGCAACGGCCACCCCGGGCTGACCACCAACCAGGGCATTCCGGTCGGTGACAACCAGAACTCGCTGCGCGCCACCCCGCGCGGGCCGACCCTGCTGGAAGACTTCATCCTTCGCGAGAAGATCACCCACTTCGATCACGAGCGCATCCCCGAGCGCATCGTGCATGCCCGCGGCAGCGCGGCGCACGGCTATTTCGAGCTGACCCGCTCCCTTGGCGAGTACACCCGGGCGCGGATCCTCAATGAAGTGGGCGTACGCACCCCGGTGTTCACCCGTTTCTCCACCGTGGCCGGTGGCGCCGGGTCGGTCGACACCCCGCGTGACGTGCGCGGTTTCGCGGTCAAGTTCTATACCAAGGAGGGCAACTGGGACCTGGTCGGCAACAACATCCCGGTGTTCTTCATCCAGGACGCGATCAAGTTCCCCGACCTGATCCACGCGGTGAAGATGGAGCCGGACCGGGCATTTCCGCAGGCAGCCAGCGCGCACGACACCTTCTGGGACTTCGTCTCGCTGATGCCCGAGTCGATGCACATGATCATGTGGGCGATGAGCGACCGCACGATCCCGCGCTCGCTGCGCACCATCGAGGGCTTCGGCATCCACAGCTTCCGCCTGATCAACGATGCCGGCGAGTCGACCTTCGTCAAATTCCACTGGCGGCCGAAGCTGGGCATCCAGTCCACCGTCTGGGACGAGGCGGTGAAGCTGCAGAGCGCGGACAACGACTTCCACCGCCGTGATCTGTTCGAGGCGATCACCACCGGCAACTTCCCCGAGTGGGAACTGGCGGTACAGCTGTTCACCGAGGAACAGGCCGAGGCCTTCCCGTTCGACCATCTGGATTCGACCAAGATCATTCCCGAGTCGCTGGTGCCGCTGACCGTGATCGGGCGCATGGTGCTGGACCGCTGGCCGGACAACTTCTTCGCCGAAACCGAGCAGGTCGCCTACTGCCCGGCCAACGTGCCGCCGGGCATCGACTTCAGCAACGACCCGCTGCTGCAGGGCCGCCTGTTCTCCTACCTGGATACCCAGCTCAGCCGCCTGGGCGGCCCGAACTTCCATCAGATTCCGGTCAATGCCCCCAAGTGCCCGTTCGCCAATCATCAGCGCGACGGGCACATGCAGATGAACATCCCCAAGGGACGGGTCGCCTACGATCCCAGTTCGCTGCAGGGCGACAGCCCGCGCGAGACCGCCGATGGCTTCCCGAGCCACGCTACCGCGCCGGATGACGGCCGCAAGGGGCGCGTGCGGGCCGACAGCTTCGCCGATCACTACAGCCAGGCCCGGATGTTCTTCCGCAGCCTGGAGGCACCGGAACAGGCCCATCTGGCCTCGGCGCTGGTGTTCGAGCTGTCCAAGGTGGAGACGGTCAAGGTGCGCGAGCGCACCGTGAGCCATCTGCGCAACATCGATGAGGCCCTGGCCAAGCGGGTTGCCGATGGTCTGGCGATGCCGGCCCTGCCCGAGCCGGCCGCCACCCAGACCCCGGCGCAGGATTTCCCGAAGGCGCCGGAAGTGCGCATCATCGGCCGCACCAAGGACCTGCTGACCGGTCGCTGCATCGGCATCCTGTTCGACGAGGGCTCCGATGCGGCGCTGATCGCCAACCTGCGCAAGGCGGCCGACAAGGCCGGCGCCAGCGTCAAGCTGGTTGCGCCCAAGATCGGTGGCGCCAGGCTCAGTGACGGCAAGACGCTGGCGGCGGATGGCCAGCTGGCCGGTACGCCGTCGGTGGTCTTCGATGCGGTGGCCGTCGTACTCAGCCCCGAGGCGGCAAAGAAGCTGGGCAAGGAATCGGCCGCAATCGATTTCGTCAGCGATGCCTGGGTCCACCTGAAGGCGATCGCCGCCGATGATGGCGCGCAGGCGCTGTTGAAGATCGCGCGTGTCGGCAACGATGCCGGGGTGGTGGAAGCCGAGGATGCCAAGGCCTTCCTTGCCGCCGCCGCTACGCGGCAATGGGCCCGCGAACCGAAGGTGCGCACGCTCTCCTGAGCGGCGCCACCTTCGTCACCAGACAGGAGCATGACCATGCCGCGCGGTGATAAATCCAGCTATACCGACAAGCAGAAGCGCAACGCCGAGCACATCGAGGAAAGCGAGAAAGACCAGGGCCGCAGCGAAGCGGCTGCGGAGCGCATCGCCTGGGCCACGGTCAACAAGCAGGATGGTGGCGGGAAGAAGAGCGGTAGTGCGAACAAGACCGCCGCCAAAACTACGAAGACCTCGAAGACCTCGAAGACCGCGGCGACGAAGAAAGCAGCGGTAAAGAAAACCGCTGCGAAGAAGGCCGCTGCGAAAGCAGCGCCCGGGAAGGCCACCAAGAAGACTGCAAAGAAGACGGCGACGCAGGCCGCTGAAAAAGCGACGACAAAAACCGCGATCAAGAAAACGGTAAAGAAGGCGGCGAAGAAGACCGTCGCCAAGCAGGCCACCGGCAAACCGGCCTCGAAAACCGCCTCCGGGGCGCCTGCGAAAAAGACGGCAGCGACCGGGGCCCGCAAGCGAGCGGCCGGCAAGTCCTGACATACGCGCAGGGCCGACCGTGCATCTACCGCGTGCTGCCTGAAGCAGCACGCGGCAGATCACTTACCGTTGCGCTTACCGCTGCGCTGGCGCGGTGGACGGCCTGGATGGGGTGACCGTTCGTGGCGCTACCGGTTTCACCGGCAAGGGCAACGACTGCAGCCGACGGATCGCGCTGATCGGCACGGCTTCGGCGCGCCGTTGCTCCGGCCACCACAGGAACACGAACGCACTGCTGGATCCCAGCAGTTTCGCGGTGCCCGGCAGCGCTGCAGCGTCACCTCCGAGCACGACCTGCACTGGTGTACCGCCCCTGCCATCGCGGATCTTCTCGGCCGAGCTCAGCGCATACAGCGCCGCGCCGAATGCCATGAAGCAGACCACCGCAATACACATGCCGGTCAGCGGACGCAGCCCGGAGAATTCCCAGTTCATCCACGGCGACTCCGAGAACAGCATCCGCCATCCCCAATGCCGCGCACGCAGGCGTGCCACCTTGGCTGGATTGCGCCGCCGCAGTGTTTCCGGCCAGCCCAGCAGCACTGCCAGCAACGCGCCCAACAGCAGGATCAGCACGTAGGCCGGATCACGCAGCCCGGCCACCAGGAAGTCGCTGACCTGCAGGTAATCCAGGATCGACAGCCGGAACTTGAAATAGAAGAAGTAGCTCGACCACAACCCCAGCACGGACAGGAATACGTAGCCCCCACTCACCATCAACGCCGGCTCCTGCCGCAGCAGGCGCCAGATCACAGCCACCATCGAGTCTTCATTGCCGTGCGTGACCGGCAGCAACGACCAATCGGTCGGCGTCTGCTCCGCCGGGACATCGCCGTGAATGCTGCCCTCGTCCCTGTTGCCCATGCGCCCCTCCCCCGTTCGGCAGAGCATCGCGCACTTTGGCGATGGACGGAAGCGGGCCGGCCTTACTGCACGCTGAAACTGGCGACCGTGGCGTGCTCGGTTCCCTCGATGCGCAGATCGATGGCGAAGCGGTCGCACAGCCGGTGCACGATCGCCAGGCCGAGCCCGAAGCCGGCGCTGCCCTCGCCTTTCGCGAATGGCTGCATGATCGTGTCAGGGTCACCTGCCGGCGCCGTGTTGCGGATGCGCAGTCGTCCAGCCGCCACATCGATGTACACCTCACCCGCCCGGGTATGCGCGAACGCATTGCCGACCAGATTGGCCAGCAGCATGTGCAGCACCGGCCCCGGTACCGGCAGACTCACGTCGGCTGGCACGTCCACCCGCACCGCCACCGGCTTGCCCTCCAGCAGCACGGCCTGCTCGACCACCACCTGTTCCAGCACCGGCAGCACCGCCAGCGGCGTCGCGTCCTGTTCCACGTTCTCTTCGCGGGCCAGTGTCAGCAGGGTGATGACGGTCTGTTCGAGTTGACGCGCCGAATGCTGGACATGCGCGAGCTGCCGCCGCCCGGCCCCGGACAGGCCAGGTTCGCTGGCCAGCTGTTCGGTGGCACTGCGGATCACAGCCAGGGGCGTGCGCAGCTCATGGCTGGCATCACGGGTAAAGGCATGCTCGCGCGCAATGAAGGCACGCACGCGCCCGCTCAGATTGTCCAGGCCGCGGGCGAGCACGCCGACCTCGTCATCGGGGAAGTCCCCGGCGAACCCCACCGGCAACCTGTCCGGCGCCATGCCGTCGACCAGCGCCGCCAGCTTCGACAAGGGACGCGTGGTCCGTCGCGCCAGCCATGCGCCGGCCAGGATGGCGACCACCACCACGGCCAGCCCGGACCAGGCCAGCAGCGCCAGAATCTGGCTGCGCATCGGCCGCACCACCAGCTGCTGGCTGACCTCGGCGACCAGCCATCCCGGTGTACCGGCTCCGCCCGGCGGCAGCGCGCGCAGGTGATAGTGCCGCCCTTCGGTGCCGGCGATCTCGCGGCGCCACGGCTCAGCATCGAAGGCGCCCTTGAGATCCGTGGGGAAGCTGGCAGGGCTGTCATGGACCGCCATGAACGCATTGCGCGGTGGCGACCAGGTCCCACTTGCGGCCCGCTGCTCCAGTTGCTGCTGCGCTTCCTGCTCAAGCATTGCGTCGAAGAACCGGTCTTCGACGCTGTACACGAACACCGCCACGTACAGGCCGAACAGGCCGGCCACCGCCAGCGCGAACACCGCGAAGGCCAGCATCAACCGGTTGCGCAGGCGATGCACCCGTGCCGTCATGTGTCGGCCTCCAGCCTGAAGCCGACCTCGTGCACGGTCTTGAGCATCGGTCGGTCGAAGGGCTTGTCCAGCCCCTGTCGCAGCAGATACAGATGCGAGCGCAGCGGATCCGAGGGCGGTGCTTCATCGCCCCAGAGGCGCCGGATCAACTCGCTGCGGGTCACCGTACGCGGCCAGGCTTCGGCGAGCAGCACCAGCAGGCGGTAGGCCGTCTGCGGCAACTCGATCGGCTGCTCACCGCGGTGTACGGTCCCGCTGCGGCGGTCGATGCCGAGAGATCCGATACGCAGCACATGCCCGTCGCGTCGGCCGTGCCGATGGGCCAGGGCCAGGCACCGCGCCAGCAGTTCCTCGCCTGCGAACGGTTTGACCAGGTAATCATCGGTACCGGCCTGGAAGCCGACCAGCTTGTCGGCCAGCGTGTCGCGCGCGGTCAGCATCAGGATCGGGATGTGGCGGTCGGCCTGCTCACGCAGATGGCTGCATACGCGCAGGCCATCCATGCCCGGAAGGGTGAGGTCCAGCACCAGCACATCCGGCGGCTCTTCCAATGCCATCTGCAGGCCACTGCGGCCATCGGCGGCAAAGGCCACGCGATGGCCGCGGGCCTCCAGCAGCGTGGCCATGCCGGTGCGCAGCGCCGGGTTGTCCTCGATCACCAGGATGTGCAGGCCATCGTCCATGGGTCAGCCTTCGATCGTGTCCTTGAGCTGCCTAGCTTCGGCCATGTCCGGGTGGGTTTCCAGCAGTTTGCCGAGTACCGCGCGCGCCTGTGCCACCTCGCCCAGCCGCCAATGCGCCTGTGCGATGCCCAGCGGCAGCTGCGGTTCGCTCATGTACGGGGCGGCCAGCTGCATGATCGACAGCGCATCACGTACAGCCGCATCGTCCTGCGCGGCCTGCAGCTGGTAGTAGCCGAGCACGCCGATCAGCTGATCGTGATAGCCGGTACGGTTGCTGGCCAGCTCGCGCTTGACCGCCTCGCCTTCACCGGCCAGCAGGCGCTGCACCAGCGCCATGCTGGCCTCATCGCGCCACGGCGTGCGCGCGATCGGCGTGCGGCCGGTGGCCCGCACGATCGCCTCGGCCACGGCCGGTGTCGAATAGGGGTTCTGCCCGGTGATCAGGCGCCCGTCCACCACCAGCTTGGGCATCATCAGCGGCGCCTGCTCCCAGCGCGCGCCACGCTCGCGCAGCGCGGTTTCCAGCAGGAACGGAAACTCCTTCGCCCAGCGCTTGCCGAACACCCCTTCCTCTGCATTGGTGAAGCCGGTCATGCGGCGCCCGGCGACCAGCAGCGATCCGTCCGCCAGCCGCACGTCCACCAGTGCGGCCGGGCCGTGGCAGACCGCCGCGACCACCGCGCCACGGTCGTGCATCGTGCCGAGCAGCTCCCGCAGCGCGGGGTCGGCCGGCAGGTCGAACATCGCGCCCTTGCCACCGACCACGTAGACCGCCGCATAGTCGGCGGCGCTGAGGGTCGCGGTGGCGCGGGTATCGGCCAGCAGTGCGGCCGCGGCCGGATCGGCCAGGACGCGTGCGTTGAAGGGCTCCTCGGCGTTGAACTTGTCGGCCTCGACCGGTCCGCCTTGCGGGCTGGCGACCTGCACCGCCAGGCCGTTGTCGCGGAAGATCAGGTAGGCCTGCGCGAACTCGTCCATCTCGAAGCCGGGACGGGTCTTGCCCTGGTCGCGGCCTTCGCCGCTGACCACGATCAGCACAGTATCGGTGGCCGCGGGGCGGGCATACACGGTGGAAACGGCCAGCAACATGGCCAGGGCGGCACCGGTGCGGCGCAGCAGGGACAGCATCATGGGCGACACTCCTTGGAAGGTGGCCCCAGCCTGCCGCGCCGATGTGAATCAGATTTCAAGCTGTCGCGCACGTACACGCAGCTGAACGACCTCACTGCGCCGGGCCGGGTCGATGGCTCCCCCGGCCCGAAGATGCGAAAATCCCTCCCCCTCCAGGGCAGGCCCCGCGCCAGCCGATTCCCGAGATACCGTGAAGACCCCCCAAGGCTTGCAGGCGCTGATCGACGACGGCGTGATCGATGAAGTGCTCCGCCCGCTCAAGAGCGGCAAGGAAGCAGCGGTATACGTGGTCCGCAGCGGCGACGACGTGCGCTGTGCCAAGGTCTACAAGGACATGGCCCAGCGCAGTTTCCAGCAGCGCGTGCAGTACCAGGAAGGCCGCAAGGTCCGTGGCAGCCGCGAAGCGCGCGCCGTGGGCAAGGCGAGCAATTACGGCCGCAAGCAGCAGGAAGCGGCCTGGAAGAACACCGAGGTCGAAGCGCTGTACCAGCTGCGCGATGCCGGCGTGCGCGTGCCCGAGCCGTACGGCTACTTCCACGGCGTGCTGGTGATGGAGCTGGTCACCGATGCCGAGGGCTATTCCGCCGCGCGCCTGGGCGAGGTCGAGCTCAGTCCTGAACAGGCCCGCGAGTTCCACCAGATCCTGGTCCGCCAGGTGGTGCGGATGCTGTGCTGCGGCCTGATCCACGGCGATCTGTCGCCGTACAACGTGCTGGTCGGCCCGGAAGGCCCGGTGGTGATCGATTTCCCGCAGGTGGTCAGTGCGGCGGGCAACAACGCCGCGCGCACGATGCTGCTGCGCGACGTCAACAACCTCACCGCCTATCTGGGCCGCTGGGCGCCGGAACTGCTGGAGACCTGGTACGGAGAAGAGATGTGGGCGCTGTTCGAGGCCGGCGACCTGCTGCCGGACAGCGTGCTGACCGGCGAATTCGAACAGGATGAAAGCAGCATCGACCTGGATGGCGTACGCCATGCCATCAACGATGCGCGCGAAGAAGCGCTGATCCGCCAGCAGGGTCGCGAGGCGGCGGAAGAGAACGACGACTGAGCCCGTCCGCCGGCAGCGTGCGCCGGCGGACCGGTTCGACCGGCACAACGCCCCGCCGACGCGGGGCGTTCCGGTTTACCCGGCGGGCCGCGCGATCATGCCGCCTGCAACGGCGCCGGCCGGACCCGCGCCGTGGCATCGGGTTCCAGGGTGAACACCGCCACCGACCCGGTCAGTGCGTGCGCCTGCTGCTCCAGCGCGCGGCTGGCGGCCGTGGCTTCTTCCACCAGCGCCGCATTCTGCTGAGTGACCTGGTCCATCTGCACCACCACCTGGTTGACCTGCTCGATGCCCGCGGCCTGTTCCTTGGTCGCCGCGGCGATGTCGCTCATCAGCTGGTTGGTGCGCGAACTGGCCTGGGTCAGGCGGGCGATCGCCGCTTCGGACTGCACCGTGACATTCAGCCCGGTCCTGACGTTGGCGCTGGCGTCGTCGATCAGCTCCTTGATCTCCTTGGCCGCGGTGCCGGCACGCTGGGCCAGGGTCCGGACCTCGGTGGCGACGACCGCGAAGCCGCGCCCGTTCTCGCCGGCGCGGGCCGCTTCCACCGCAGCGTTCAGCGCCAGGATATTGGTCTGGAACGCGATGCCGTCGATGACCGAGGAGATCTCGGCGATGCGCGCCGAGGACTGGTCGATCTGGCTCATCACCGCCGCCACCTGCGCGATCGCCTGCTCGGTCGCCTTGACCGCGGCACCGGCTGCATGGGCTTCAAGGTCGGCCTGGTTGGCCAGTTCGGCGTTCTGCCGGACCGTGGAGGTCAGCTCTTCCATCGACGCGGCCGCCTCCTCCAGATTGGCGGCCTGCTGCTCGGTGCGGCGCGACAGGTCATTGTGGCCAGCCGCCAGTTCCTGCGCGGCATCGTTGATGCTGCCGGCCGCGCCCTGGATCTGCCGCACGATGCCGGTCAACTGCCCGGCGGTCACGGTGGCATCGTCGCGCATCTGCGCGAAGACACCCTCGTAATGGCCCTCCATCCGCGCGGTCAGGTCGCCGGTGGAGATCGCGCGCAGCACCTGCGACAGGTCGGCGATGCTGCTCTGTGAGCTGGCCATCATGCCGTTGAGCTGGGCCACCATGGCCCGGAACTGGAACTGGAAGGCCTGCTCGCTGCCGCGCACCGAGAAGTCACCGGCACGCGCGGCCGCGGCCAACGTCTCGATCTGCTGGTTGATCGCCATCAGGCTGTCCTTGACGTTGGCCATGGTGGTGGTCAACACGGCCTTCTCGCCGGGGTAGCTGTCCAGGTCGCGACTGAGGTCGCCGATCGCGTAGCGCTGCATCACCTCGACCATGTGGAACTCGACGGCGACCTGGGAACCGACCAACGCGTTCGTGGCGTGGATCATCCGCCCGAAATCACCGGGGAAGGCCGTCTCATCCATGCGATGGCTGATGGCCCCGGCTTCATGCTGACGCGCCATGTCCAGCTGCGCGGCGATGGCGCCCTGGACGCTCTGCCGAACCGTGGCCATCGCGTTGCCGAGCTGGGTGATCTCATCGCGGCCGCCCAGATCGACGTCGTCGGCCAGATCACCCTTGGCCATGCGGTTCGCCAGGCCGACGGCGCGGGCGAGCGGACCGGTCAGGCTGCGGCCGATCAGCACGGAGGCGGCGATGCCGACCACCAACGCGATCGCCCCCAGCACCAGCAGCTGCAGCAGGGTCCGCTCACCCAGCCGGATCGCCTCGGCAGCGGCCTGGCGGCTTTGCTTTTCCTCGTAGACCACGCCATTGCTGAGCGCCTGGTTCCAGCCATTGGCCGCCTGCTGCACGGCGCCCAGGGTGAGCGCCGTCGCACCGGCAACATCGCCCTGCTGCAGCTGTTCGCTCATCTGCTTGTTGAGCGGACGCGCCACCGCGCGGGCCGCCGCGATGGCCTCGCCGATGGCCTTGTCCTGGGGCTGCGTGGGCAGCGCCAGGTAGGCGGCCCAGCTGGCTTCATAGCGCGCGACCAGCGCGGCGATGCGCGCTTCGTCATCGGCCAGACCGTCGCCCTGGCGGATCAGCATCTCCCGGCGCACGACCATCATCTGGTTGTTGGCATCGAGCATGTCCGAGAGCAGCCTCACCTTGGTCACGTTGACCTCGACCACCTGCTGCATCGCGCGCTTCTGCACGGCGCTGCCAGTCGCGCCGGTGGCCACCACGGCCGCCACCAGCAGCAACAACAGGCCAAAACCCATACCTAGACGCCAGACAACACTGACGTTGCGCAGATAATTCATGAGACATCCAAAAACGTGGGGGGTGGGCTGGTATCGGCGCCAGGGCCAGCGGCTTGACCGACTGCCGTGATCACGCTGTGAATGGATTCACCTTAGGCGCGCCGTAGGCGGGTTCCCGTACGCCACTCAGCCGCGCGTCAGGGTTTTCACGGCGAGTGCGCACACCGGGCAGGCATGGTGGAAACACGTTCCCGCTGGAGTTGCCGATGTCCCTTCGCCTGCACCGAATCGCCCGCCTCACCGCGCTCGCCCTCGCCTTGGGAGCGTCCTCCGGCTGGGCGGTCGCACAGACGGCACCCGCGCCCACTCCCACTGACACGGCCACCGCCAAGACACCCGTGGCGACCGGCGTCCGCTCTGATCTGCACGCGCAGGTGCTGCTGGATCGTGCCCATTTCTCGCCGGGGCAGATCGATGGCGAAGTCGGCTCGAACCAGAAACGCGCGGTCTCCGGCTTCCAGGCTGCACGAGGATTGAAGGTCACCGGCGAACTGGACGATGCGACGTGGAAGGCCCTGCAGCCGGACAGCGCTCCGCCCTTGGTGCGCTATACGCTGACCGCCGAGGACGTTGCCGGCCCGTTCCACCCCGTGCCGAAGGGCCCGGCCGAACAGGCCAAGTTGAAAGCGCTCGGCTTCGGCTCGGTGGAAGAGGCGCTGGGCGAACGCTTCCATGCCTCGCCGGAACTGCTCAAAACCCTTAACCCGGGCGTGGACCTGGGCAAGGCCGGCAGTGTGATCCAGGTACCGAACATCGCCGTCACGCCGTTGGCCAAGGCCAGCAAGCTGGTGATCGACAAATCCGACTCGACGCTGCGCCTGTTCGATGCCGACGGCAAGGTCTATGCGCAGTTCCCGGTTTCCTCGGGCAGCAAGCATGACCCGCTGCCGATCGGGAAGTGGAAGATCCTGGGCATTTCGCGCGATCCGACCTTCCACTACAACCCCAAGCTGTTCTGGGACGCCAAGGCCGGTGACAGCAAGGCGGTGCTGCCGCCCGGCCCGAACAATCCGGTCGGCGTGGTCTGGATCGATATCTCCAAGCCGCACTACGGCCTGCACGGCACCCCGGAGCCCGGCCACGTTGGCAAGACCGAATCGCACGGCTGCGTGCGCATGACCAACTGGGATGCGCTGCAGGTGGCCGACGCAGTGGATGCCTCCGTGCCGGTCGTGATGCAGGAGTAAGCAGATGAAGATCCTGCGACTGCTGGCGGTGGGCCTGGTCATCGGCGTGGTCGGGTATTGGCTGCTGGGGCCTGGCCCCTCTGCCCGCCTGGGAGCCGCCGAGCCGGCCAAGATAGGCTCGGCCACGAGTTCCACCCGCGCCGCACTCGATGCGCCACCGCCACCCGCTGCCACCCCGGCCCCGGCCCCGGCGCCGGTACCGATCCAGACCACGCCCACACCGCACGCGCCTGACGCGGGCGGTGCCGCACCGGCACCGGCAAACGCGGCCGGCGCCTTGCTGCTCCCGGTGCAGGGCATCGGTGCCGAGCAACTGCAGGACACCTTCACCGATGCACGCAGCGAAGGTCGCGTGCACGATGCGATCGACATCCTTGCGCCAAAGGGCACGCCTGTGCTGGCGGTTGCCGATGGGACGGTCGAAAAGTTGTTTGACAGCGTGCGGGGCGGGCTGACCGTGTACCAGTTCGAGCCTAGCGGCCGCTACTGCTACTACTACGCGCACCTGGACCGCTATGCCGACGGTCTGGCCGAGAAGAAGACCATCAAGCGTGGCGAGGTGATCGGCTATGTCGGCAGCACCGGCAATGCCAGCCCCGACGCGCCGCACCTGCATTTCGAGATCCACGTACTGGGCCCGGAAAAGCAGTGGTGGAAAGGCGAATCCATCAACCCCTATCCGGTGCTGAAAGGTCAGCAGGCGCTCTGATCAACGGGGGCCGGGGGTAGCGTCCCGGATCGCCCGCGCCAGTTCCCAGGCACGGCCGCGCAGCGCATCCAGGCGGTCATTGAGCTCGCCAGCGTCTGCCTTCCACTGGAAGTGGCCGTTGCTGTAATCCTGGCCAAGCGCGAGGTCGTTGAAAGACCCCATGCCACCGTAGGCGCGCAGCAGGCTTTCCGGCGCGCCGGGATTGCCCTGCTCGAGCTGGGTGATGACGCGCCGCATCCAGTCCGCCCAGTGGCGTTCGCCGTCGCCGCGCAACAGCGCTTCAAGCTCGGATACCACCGCATGCAGGGCGCGGTTCGCGCTGCTCATGCCGATGCCCGCCTGATCTCCCGTTTCCATGCCGCCCCGGTGTCTCGTTGAGTGGCTGCACAGCATGCCATGGTGTCGATGGCGCGGGCGCGAACGTTGCGGTCAGCTGCCCGGGCGCACTCAGTAAAACTACTGGCGCGAATGCGGGAAATTGCCGTTGTCGTGGTCATCCACGCGGCGGACACTGGGCCCTGACGGCACGCCCTGCCCGTTCTGGAGAAGACCGTGACGATGTCCGCGCCCCGTATCGCCCTGCTCGCGTTGTCTGGCGTACTCGCAGCAGGTGCTGCCGCGGCGCAGGACCTGCCTGCCACCGCATCGGACCGCTTCGCGATGCTGGATCGCAATGGCGATGGCAAGGTCAGCCGTGATGAGTATGACGGTGACGCGTTCTTCCGTCTGGTCGATGCGGATCACAACTACCGCGTGAGCGTCGATGAAGTACAGGCGGTACTGGGACCGCAACGCGACGGTGAGTTCTCCGCTACCGAGTGGGTACGCATCGCCGACCAGAATGGTGACGGCGAACTGAGTGCCGAAGAGATGCGCCGCTCCTCGGAGATGCGTTTCCAACGGCTGGATGCGAACCAGGACGGCAACCTGGAGTTGTCCGAAGTACGGATGGGCATCGGCCAGCGCTGAGGCGCCCCCGCCACGAAAAAGCCCCGCTTTCGCGGGGCTTTTCCTGCACCTTCAGGCACTACCGGGCATGCCCGGCACTACGCGCCTGATCAGGCGAACGGGTCCTGCAGGACCATGGTGTGGTCGCGGTCCGGGCCGGTCGACACGATGCTGACCGGGCAGCCGGCCAGCTCTTCCAGCGCGCGCAGGTAAGCGCGGGCGGCCGGCGGCAGGTCATCCCAGTTGGTGATGCCGTGGGTGTTCTCGGTCCAGCCCGGGAACTCCAGGTACACCGGGGTGCATTCTTCCCAGCCCTGCGCGTCCAGCGGCGCATACTCGGTACGCTTGCCACGGTATTCGTAGGCGATGCAGACCTTCAGCTTCTCCATGCCGTCGAGCACGTCCAGCTTGGTGATGCACAGGCCGCTGATACCGTTGATGGCCACGGCGCGCTTGAGCGCGACGATGTCCATCCAGCCGCAGCGACGCGGGCGGCCGGTCGAGGCGCCGTACTCGGCACCGCGGTCGCGGATGCCCTGGCCGACTTCATCGTCCAGCTCGGTCGGGAACGGGCCACCGCCGACGCGGGTCGCGTAGGCCTTGGCGATGCCCAGCACGTAGTCGATCGCATCGGCACCGACGCCGGCACCGGCCAGTGCACCACCCACGGTGGTGTTGGAGCTGGTGACGTACGGGTAGGTGCCGTGGTCGATGTCCAGCAGTGCGCCCTGGGCGCCTTCGAACAGCACGCGCTTACCCTGCTTGCGCAGGTCGTGCAGGATGCCGGCGACGTCGGACTTCATCGGCTCGACGTATTCGCCGAAGGCCAGTGCTTCGTCGTAGGTCTTCTGGAAGTCGACCGCGTCGGTATTGAGGTACTTGGTCAGCACGAAGTTGTGGTAATCCAGCGCGGTGCGCAGGAGTTCTTCCAGCTGGGCCGGGTAATGCAGGTCGGCGATGCGGATACCGCGACGCGCCACCTTGTCTTCATACGCCGGGCCGATGCCACGGCCGGTGGTGCCGATCGCCTTGCCGCCGGCAGCGCGTTCGCGCGCCTGGTCCAGGGCGATGTGGTACGGCATGATCAGCGGCGCGGCCGGGGAGATCTTCAGGCGCGAACGCACTTCCACGCCGGAGGTTTCCAGCTCGGCGATTTCCTTCTGCAGCGCGGCCGGCGAGATCACCACGCCGTTGCCGATCAGGCACAGCGCGTCTTCGCGCAGGATGCCCGACGGGATCAGGTGCAGCACGGTCTTCTTGCCATTGATGACAAGGGTGTGGCCGGCGTTGTGGCCGCCCTGGAAACGCACTACGGCACCGATTTCCTCGGTGAGCAGATCGACGATCTTGCCCTTGCCTTCATCGCCCCACTGGGCACCAAGCACTACGACAGACTGACCCATGACGGGCTCCTCATATGTTGCGGCCATCGGGGCCGCGGACGGGTAAACCGTGGCAGGGCTGGCCAGCGCGGTGATGGCGGCTCCAAACGGGGAGCGGCCGGCGATGGAAGGCCCAGACACGGAAAAAGCCGAACGGGGAGGCCCGTCCGGCTTTTTTGCATTATCCGGGTTTCCCTGGGCAGGTGCCACCCCGCTGGCAGCCCGTGTTGGCAACCGGTCAGGACGGGCCCACAGGGTAGTGCCGGCCGCTGGCCGGCTCCCGACCATGGCTGCGGAGCCGGCCAGCGGCCGGCACTACCCGGTCAGACGCGGGGCAGAGCGGAGCCGGCCAGTGGCCGGCATTACCGGGTCAGGGGCCGGGCAACGCCCGACGCTATGCGTGACGGATCCACCAGAGCGTGGTCAGGCCGGCCAGCAGGATCACCCCGCCCCACGCACGCAGGGCGCTGCTGCGCAGCATCAACAGCTGCTCGGCCATGCGCTTCCAGGCCAACGGGGCGGCGAACAGGAACAGGCCTTCCAGCACGGCGACCAGGCACAGCGCCGAGAACAGATCTTTCATGACATCTCCACAAACAAAACGGGGACCCGGTCTGCACCGGGTCCCCGTGGATGACTACCGCCTGCGGCCTCAGCGATCGCTCTTGAGGTACTGCAGGAACGGGTCGTTCTTGTCGAGCACGATCACGCCGTTGCCGTCGGTCATGGAGCCACGGTAGGCCTCCAGGCTGCGGTAGAAGGCGTAGAACGACGGGTCGGCCGAGCCGGCCTTGCCGTAGATGCGGGCGGCATCGGCATCGCCGGCACCGCGCAGCTGCTGGGCGTCGCGCTCGGCTTCGGCCACGATCACGGTGCTCTCGCGGTCGGCCTGGGCACGGATGGTCAGCGACTGCTCTTCACCCTCGGCGCGCAGCTTGGCTGCTTCCTGCTTGCGCTGGGCGCGCATGCGCTCGTACACATCGTTGATCACCTGGCTGTCGGTCGGCAGGTCGATCTGCTTGATGCGCAGGTCGATGATCTGCATGCCGAGCGCCTTGACCGACTCGTTGATGCCGGTCAGCTGGTTGGCGATCAGTTCGCTGCGATCCCCGGAGACCAGCTGCTGCAACGAACGCGAGTTGATCTGGTTGCGCAGCGAGTCGGTGATGATCGGGGCCAGACGGGCGTTGGCCACGCGGGCATCGCCGCCGGTCGCACGGAAGTACGCGCGCACGTCGGAGATGTAACCGATGGCGAAGAAGTCGACGCTGACGTCCTTCTGCTCGGCGGTGAAGTAACGCGCCGGGGCAGTATCGAGCACCTGGAAGCGGCGATCGAACACGCGCACCGTTTCCACCAGCGGCACCTTGAAGTGCAGGCCCGGCTTGATGTCCGCACGGACCACCTTGCCCAGGTTCAGCACCATCGCGGTCTGGTCCTCACGGACCACGTAGACCGAACCCAGCAGGCCGAGCAGGACCGCTACGGCCAGACCAATCCACAGTGAACTTCTCATCGGCTGCCCTCCTCACGACCGGTCGGGCGCGTCGTCGGACGCTCCGCATTGCGAACGCCATCCACGGCCGTGCTGGCAGGCAGCGACGGCAGCATGACTTCCGGGGTCACCGCCGGAGCGGCGTTGGTGCTGGTGCGGGTGTCGCCCGGCATCGGCACGTAGATCAGCTGGCGGCCATCGCCGCCGATGATCTTGCGGTTCTCCGAGAGCACCGTCTGCACCGTTTCCAGCCACAGGCGCTTGCGGGTGACTTCCGGGGCGTCCTTGTACTGGGCCTGCAGCAGGCTGAAGCGCTCGGCATCACCCTCGGCCTTGGCAACCACGGCCTGCTTGTAGCCTTCAGCGGTGGTCCGGGCCCGCGAGGCCTGGCCGCGCGCTTCCGGGACCACCTTGGCCGCATAAGCCTGGGCTTCGTTGATCAGACGCTCCTTGACCTGCTGGGCACCGTTGACCTCGTCAAAGGCCGGCTTGACCTCCTCGGGCGGGCGGGCATCGGGCAGGGTCAGGCCGGTCACCGACAGACCGGTGCGGTAGATGCCGAGCGAGGCCTGCAGGCGCTCTTCGGCGGCCACGGCCAGCGGGCCACGGTTGTTGAGCACGTTGTTGAGGTCGGCACGACCCACCTGCTCACGCACCGCGCTCTGCGCGGTCTGCTCCAGCACCTGGTCGGCATCGACCGAGCCGAACAGGTACAGGCGCGGATCATCGATGCGGTACTGGACGTTGAGCGAGACGTTGACGATGTTCTCGTCGCGGGTCAGGACCGGCACCTGGCTGCTGAACGTCTTGATCTCGGTGGCATTGACCTTGGTGACCGATTCCAGCGGCCAGGGCAGCTTGAAGTTGGGGCCAGGCTGCAGGATGCGATGGAACTGGCCGAAGCGCAGGACCACACCGCGTTGCTGCTCGCCGATCAGCTGGAAGCTGGAGAACAGCAGCAGCAACACTGCAGCCACCGCGACCCACCGCAGGATGCCGCCATCGAACAGGTCTTTCAACGGACCGGGCAAACCGCCCCAACCGCCGCCATTGCCGCCACCGCGAGGACCGAACGGCCCACGTCGATTCTCGTCGGGGCCTTGTCCGCCCTTGTTGCCGCCGGGTGTATTCCAGGCCATGCACGCTCCATCAAGGTAAGGTTGCCTGCGGGCCACTCCCGCACCGTCAACCGTTAAAACGTTGTCGATTCTACTAGATGGGGCAGATCGACAGGATTGGAAGGGGTCACGCATCTCCGGGAACGATTCATAACCGCAGCGGGTAAGGTAGTGGTTTCCCCCCGTCAGGCATCTTCATGGCAATTCCCGACCGGTTCAACGCCTTCCGCATCCACCAGGACGATACCGGCTACCACGCCGGGCTGGAACCGATCGGGCTGGCGCAGCTCAACCCGGGCGAGGTGGTGATCCGCGCGCACTGGTCCTCGGTCAACTATAAAGATGCATTGGCTGGCACCGGCAAGGGCAGGATCCTGCGGCGTTTCCCGCTGGTCGGCGGCATCGACGTGGCAGGCACGGTGGTCGCCTCGACCGATCCGGCCTACCGCGAGGGTGATGCGGTGCTCGCTACCGGCTGCGGGCTGAGCGAGACCCGCGATGGCGGCTACAGCCCCTATGTGCGCCTGGCCGCCAGCGCAGTGATCCGGCAACCGACGGGACTGACCCCGCGCGAGGCGATGATCCTGGGCACGGCCGGCTTCACCGCCGCACTGGCCCTGGTGCGGATGCTGGACAACCGGCAGACCCCTGCCCACGGGCCGCTGGCCGTCACGGGGGCCACCGGCGGGGTCGGCTCGCTGGCCGTGGACATCTTTACCCGCGCGGGCTTCGAGGTGCATGCGATCAGTGGCAAGCCCGACCAGGCCGACTACCTGCGTGGCCTGGGTGCGCGCGAGGTCCTGCCGCGTGAGGTGCTGGCAACCACCCGCCCGATGGAGTCGGCGCGCTTCGGCGGTGGGCTGGACAACGCGGGTGGCGCGATGCTGACCAGCCTGCTGGCCCAGACCGTGCCTTACGGGTCCGTGGTCGGTGCCGGCCTGGCCGCCAGCGCGGAGCTGGAGATGACGGTGATGCCTTTCATCATCCGCGGCGTGTCGCTGATCGGGGTGTCCTCCTCCAGTGCACCGCGCGAGCTGCGCGAAGCGGTCTGGGAGAAGCTGGGTGGTGCGTGGAAGCCGGCGCATCTGGACGCGATCTGTACGGGCGAAATCGGGCTGGATGGCCTGCCGGCGGCGTTCGATACCCTGCTTGCGGGCGGCAACCACGGCCGCACGGTGGTACGAATCGACTGAGCGTGGCAGCCGGGCGACGGACGGCACGCCCGGCGCTTCACGACGGCGCGATGCCCGCACTACACTGCGGGCATCACACGGGGAACACCATGGCACGCATTCTGATCGTCGACGATTCACCGTCGCAGCTGTTGGGGATACAGCGGATCGTCGAGAAACTCGGGCACCAGATCCTGACCGCCACCGACGGCGCGGCCGGGGTGGAAGCGGCCAAGGCCGAGCTGCCCGATCTGGTGCTGATGGACGTGGTGATGCCCAACCTCAACGGTTTCCAGGCGACCCGGACGCTGGCCCGCGACGCCTCGACCAGGCACATTCCGGTGATCCTGGTGACCACCAAGGACCAGGACACCGACCGCATGTGGGGCATGCGGCAGGGGGCGAAGGCCTACATCACCAAGCCGTTCTCCGAAGACGAGCTGTCGGAGGTGCTGGAGCGCGTTTTCAGCCACCAGGAACCGCCGACGGCGTGATGCCGATGCCTCACACCTTCTCGCCGAAGGCCTTGGCCAGCGCCTTGTAGGCCTTCTTCTGCGCCTCATCGGTGGGCGCCGGTGCGATGATTTCCAGCTCCACGATCTGATCGCCATCCGGGTTGCCCGGCAGGCCACGGCCACGCAGGCGCAGCTTGCGCCCGGCATCGGACTCGGCCGGCACCTTCAGGTCCACCGCACCGCCCAGAGTCGGCACGCTGATGCTGGTGCCCAGCGCCGCCTGCCACGGGGTCACCTGCAGGGTGTACAGGATGTTGCGGCCATCCACCTCGAACTGCGGGTGCTCGGCGTACTCCACTTCCAGCAGCAGGTTGCCGCCACCGGTGCCCTGCCCGGTCAGGCGGATCACCTGGCCCGGGCGGATGCCCTTGGGCACGCGCACATCCAGCTGCTTGCCGTTGACGTTGATGCGCAGGCTGTCGCCCTGGTAGGCGGCCTCCAGCGGGACCGACAGCTTGGCGCGGGTGTCGCGGGTCGGCTGCGGGCCCTGGCTGGCACCGCCGAAACCGCTGGCACGCCCGCCGCCACCGCCGCGCTGGCGCGCGAACAGACTTTCAAAGAAATCGCTGAAGCCGCCGCCACCGGCGCCGCCCCCGAACACCTCCTCGAAATCATAGCCCTGCCCACCGCCGTAGTTCGGCGGGGTATGGAACTCCTCGCCGGGCCGGTAGCCCTGCGCCTTGAGCTGGTCATAGGCCGCGCGCTTCTGCGGATCGCGCAGCGCCTCATACGCCTCGTTGACCGCCTTGAACTTGTCCTCGGCCCCGGCTTCCTTGCTCACATCCGGGTGGTACTTGCGCGCCAGGCGGCGGTAAGCGGTTTTGATCTCAGCATCGCCCGCGGTGGGTTCCACCCCGAGCGTGGCGTAGTAATCCTTGAATTCCATCCAAACACCTCGACTAAGTTCGGCCACCCGCGTGGGCGGGCGCCGTCCGCGCAATTCTAGCTGCTGCGGGTCGGCCCACCGTGACGCCGGAGGCGAATGATCCTGCGCAATGCGGCGGACATCCCGGGCGGCTACGCTGCCCCCGTGGCCCGCCTTTCCCGCTGAAGATGGGTCTGCACGGCCGGTTTTCAACATGTTGACATGGCCATCCCATGCCCCTCACTACCCTGCCTGTGTCCAAGGAGTCCGCATGACCATCCACGTTGGCGACCGCATCCCCGAAGTCACCCTCAAGCGCATCCGCGAGGGCATGGAGACCATCGATACCCATGCCCTGTTCGATTCGCGCAAGGCGGTGCTGTTCGGCGTGCCCGGCGCATTCACCCCGACCTGTTCGGCCCGGCACCTGCCCGGCTTCATCGAGCAGTTCCCCGAATTCCGCCACCGCGGCATCGAGGTGTTCTGCATGGCGGTCAACGACCCGTTTGTCATGAAGGCCTGGGGCGAGAGCCAACAGGTCCCCGAGGGGCTGCAGATGCTGTCCGACGGCAATGGTGAATTCACCCGGGCGCTGGGCCTGGAAATGGATGCCAGCAGTTCGGGCATGGGCACGCGCTCGCGTCGCTTCGCGCTGTATGTGGAAGACGGTGTCGTGCGCGAAACCTTCATCGAGGAACCCGGAAAATTCGAGGTGTCTTCAGCGCAGTACGTGCTGGAGCATCTCCCCCGCTAGACCCACGCAACAAAGGAAACCGGCCAGCCATGTCCAAGCCAGCCAACAAGCAACACAACGCCGCTCCCGACAACGCCTGTCCGCCGGGCATCAGCGACACCGCGACCCTGCGCGCCAAGGCCCGCAAGGATATCGAAGACGGCGCGATCACCGACAGTTACAGCGCCGACCGCGAGGCGGTGATCAAGCTGCTCAACGATGCGCTCGCCACCGAATACGTGTGCGTGCTGCGCTACTACCGCCATTACTTCATGGCCAAGGGCATGCTCGCCGACTCGATCAAGGCCGAGTTCCTGGAGCATGCACAGCAGGAACAGGCGCACGCCGGCAAGCTGGCCGAACGCATCGTGCAGCTCGGCGGCGAACCGGACCTCAACCCGGATACGCTTACCGCGCGCTCGCACGCGGAGTACAAGGAAGGCAGCGACCTGCGCGACATGGTCCGTGAGAACCTGATCGCCGAACGCATCGCGATCGACAGCTACCGCGAGATGATCAACTTCGTGGGCGACAAGGACACCACGACCAAGCGCATCCTCGAAGAGATCCTCGCCCAGGAAGAGGAACACGCCGACGAATTCGCCGATCTGCTCGACGGCTGGATCGGGGAGTAACCCCGGCCACGTACCGGCTCCGCGCAGGACCCGAACAGACGTGTAGTGCCGGCCGCTGGCCGGCTCCGCACAGGATTCGAACGCACTGCAATGCCGGCCAGCGGCCGGCACTACCGTTCATGGTGGGATGCCGGCCAGCGGCCGGCACTACCGTTCATGGTGGGATGCCGGCCAGCGGCCGGCACTACCGGCGTCTTCGCGGCGCGACGTCAGCGCAGGATACGGAACCGCACCTGCGTCCAGGCACCGTCGGCGGCCAATGCGGTCAGCGTGTGCTCGCCCACCTCGTCGAAATCACGCTGGAACAGTCGCGCGCCTTCGGTGCGGGCGATCCAGCGGTCGTCCAGCAACCAATCGACCGTGGTCTCATTGCCCAGCGCCCGCAGTTGCAGGCGCACGCCGTGTTCGGCATTCGGTGCGCGTGCGAGGGTGGCGCGGTCGCTCAACCCTTCGATGTGCAGGGTGCCACCGCTTTCACGCCCATCGTCGCTGCAATCCGGCGACAGGGCCGGCAACTGCGAGGCCTGGCGCTGGGCCTGCGGCAGCCACGGTGACAACAGCGCCGGCCAGCGCGCGATCTCGCGCTGCTCTGCTTCGTGCGGCCGACTGCACTCGGGCGACAGCCGCAGCCCGGTGCGCGCATCCACCTGGAACCGCTGCAGACCCGGTTGCCACAGCCGCGCCTCGCGCTCGGCAAAGGTCGGCGGCACCACGGCATCCAGCACGAAGGCCGGCATCCGCCGTTGGCATAGTGTCGCTGCAGTCTGTTCGGCGAGGCCACCGGTGGGCCAGCAGATGTCGGTCTGCGCCACGCTCGCCGGCATCGGTGCCGCGCTCGCATCGCCGGCCTGGCGCGGCAGACTGTCGACCACTTCAAACATCAACGGCAGGGCGGTCACCGCACCGTACTGGCCGGGCAGCGGCGTGCCATCCGGTCGCCCGACCCAGACGCCCACCGTGTAATGC
Source organism: Stenotrophomonas sp. AS1 (assembly GCF_048957655.1). Lineage (NCBI taxonomy): Bacteria > Pseudomonadati > Pseudomonadota > Gammaproteobacteria > Lysobacterales > Lysobacteraceae > Stenotrophomonas > Stenotrophomonas sp. AS1. The sequence goes on from NZ_JARVXM010000003.1 coordinate 403,912, forward strand.
CGCGTGGTGCCGATCGCCCAGGCATCGCGGTAGCCGTAGCTGGTGCCGGTCTTCCAGGCCACGCGCGGGCGGCCGGTGACATCAAAGGTACCGGTGCCGTAGCCCGGGCGTGGATTGGACTCGAGCACCTCCCGCGTGATCCACGCCGCGCCGGGCGACATCAGGCGCCGCTCGATCACCGCATCCTGGGCCGTGTAACGCACCCGGCCGGCGATGCCGTTGCGGTTGAACGCGGCGAAGGTACCGACCAGATCCTCCAGCCGCGCACCGGTGCCGCCGAGGATCAGCGACAGGTTCGGCGCACTGCCGTGGGGAAACCGCAGGTTGATGCCGGCATGCGACAGCCGTGCGGCGAAACGGGCCGAGCCGACCCGGTCGAGCAGGTCCACCGCGGGCACGTTGAGCGACAAGCGCAGGGCCGTGGCGGCACTGACCGGCCCGTTGAAGGCCGCATCGAAGTTGCCGGGGCGATAGCCGCCAAAACTCTGCGGCGCATCCACCATCAGGCTTTCGGAATGGATCAGGCCATCGTCCAGCGCCATGCCGTACAGGAACGGCTTGAGCGTGGAGCCCGGCGAGCGCCACGCCTGGACCATATCCACATGGCCCAGCCGCTGCTTGTCACCGAAGGCCACCGAGCCGACGTACGCGCGGGCTTCCAGCGTGCGGTTGTCCACCACCAGCAGCGCCGCCGAGGTGCGCTCGGGCAGTTGCGAAAAGTACGAGGACACCCGTTCCTCCAGCGTGCGCTGCAGGCCGATATCCAGCGTGCTCTCGATCCGCGCGGCCCGTGGCTGTGCCGAACGCAGGCGCTGGGCGAGCAGTGCGGCATGCAGCGGCGGCTGCAGGGCGCGGGTGACCACCGGTTCGATGCGGGCGTCGTCGACCTCCTCGCGTGACCACACACCGAGGGACACCATGCGTTCGAGCACCTTGTCGCGCGCGCGTTGGGCCGCTTCCGGGTGGCGGTCCGGGCGCAACCGGCTGGGTGACTGCGGCAGCACCGCCAGCAACGCCGCCTCGGCGTGCGACAGCTGCGAGGCCGGTTTGCCCAGATAGGCCCAGCTCGCCGCTTCCACGCCTTCGATGGTGCCACCGTAGGGCGCGCGCTCCAGGTACAGCGCCAGGATCTGCGCCTTGCTCAGGTGCAATTCCAGCTGCACCGCGCGCAGCAGCTGCTTTGCCTTGCCCCACGGCGTGCGCGTATGCGGATCGAGAATACGCGCGACCTGCATGGTCAGGGTTGAACCACCGGAGACGATCCGCTGCTCGAACAGCCATTGCTTGCCGGCCCGCAGCAGCCCCCACGGATTGATACCCGGATGCCGCCAGAACCAGCGGTCTTCGTAGTTCAGCAGTGCCTGCAGATACAGCGGCGACACACTGTCGGCCGAGGCCGGGTAGCGCCACACGCCGTCGGCATCGGCGAACGCGCGCAACGGGGTGCCATCGCGCGCGACCACCAGGGTGCTGGTGTCACGCTGCCTGGGCAGCGGTGGCGGAAACGCGAGATCCAGCACCAGCAGCAGCGTGAGCACCGCAGCCGTACCCCAACGCAGGTACGGCAGCACGCCGCGTAGCGCCGACGCCCACCACCGCTTGGAAACAAGAGACGTCATGTCAGGTCAGCAACGAGGCAGGCGGGCCGTCAGGCGGACGGCCCGCCCTGCGATCAGGGCTGCACCACGGTCAGCGATGCCGGGAGGCTGCGCCCTACGCCGCGCAGGTCCGGACGGTACATGTCCTCCACCAGCGGTGGCGGCACGCGGTAGGTGCCCGGCGTGACCGCACGTACCAGGTAGAACACCTTGGCGGTGCTGCCACGGGAGAGTTTCAGCGCGGCCACATAGCGATCGTCGCGGAACTCTTCGTGCTTGATGTTGGCCGCATCGCCGCGGTCGTTGACGCTCAACCCATCGACCACCACATCGGCCCACTGCTTGGCATCGCCCAGGTTGAAGTTCTCGATCTCCAACCCGGCCGGCAGCAGATCGGTCAGCAGTGCATCGGGCATGTCCACGTTCGGGGTGACACTGACCCGCACGATCAGGGCCTCGCCTTCCTTCAGCGGACGCAGCGTCCACGGCTTGCCGTCGGTGGTGTACCAGCTGCGCTCCACGCCCAGCGTGCGGCTGTCCGGTTCCGGCGGGTTGCGCGGAATGCCGGCCACTTCCAGGCTGGCGAACATCGGCGGCTCCCCCTGCGGGGTGAAGCGCACGCCCTTGGCCAGCGCGGCGTAGTCGAAGCTGCGGCCGAACATGCGGCGCGCCGAGATGCTCTCGCTTTCGCCACCGACCACCAGCTCACCGGATACCAGCTTCTTCTGGTTGGCCGACAGCGCCTTGCCCATGCGCGCCAGCGCCACCTGCTCCTGGGTGCTCAGCCACATCCAGCCACTGTTGCGGCGGGCGTCAAGCGCGCGGCCGAGATCGACCGCACGTGCATCGTAGGCCGGCTTGGACAGCTTGCGCTCGTGCAGCAGCGCGATCATCAGCGCGTCATCGCGCACCGCGCTGCCGTAATCGCCGAAGTAGGCCGGACGGTCGTCCGCGCGCTTGGCAAAGCCGGCGGCAATGGCCGCATCGCCGCGCTTGTGATCGCCCTGCAGCGACAGCGCGATGCCCAGGTGCACCAGCGACAGGCCGGTCAGTGATTTGCTGCGCTCGTTGTCATACAGCGCGCGCAGGGTCCCCAGCGGCGCACGGTTGACCCGGGCCAGCACGTAGCCCGAATAGGCCTGGTTGGCGAACTTCAGGTTCTCGCGGCGATCCTCGCCATAGAACTGGTTGCCACCGGAGAGCAGGTCTTCGCTCAGCCGGTTCAGTGCCTTCTGCAGCACGTTGTCCGGCACGGCGAAGCCGGCCTCCTTGGCATCGAGCAGGAACTCGGCGATGTACGGGGTCAGCCAGGGGTTGATGTAGCCGTCGTCGCCCCACATCGAGAAGTTGCCGTTGGCGACCTGCATCGAGGCCAGGCGGCCGAACGCACCTTCCATGCGCTCGCGGCGGGTCTTGGCATCCAGCCCGTCCGCTCCGAGCATGGCCGAGGTCGCCTCATCCAGCATCAGCGCGGCGTAGCCCTTGCTGGTGGTCTGCTCGGCGCAGCCATACGGATAATTGAGCGCGCCGTTCAAGGCACTGGCGAACGGAATCGGCGGCAGCGCGCTGACCAGCATGCGCGCGGTCACTGAGTCGTTCATCAGGCCATCGGCCAGCCCGGCTTCCATCGTGACCGCGGCCAGCGGATCCAGCGTGCGGGTCTGTGCGCGCAGTACCTGCGGCCACGCCGCGCGCACCGGCAGGTCATAGCGGCGATCGACCTTGAAGCCGTTGCCGTCCACGCGTACGCGCACCTTGGCTACCGTGTAGCCCTCGTGCGCGGTCAGCGGGAAGCTCAGCGTGCTCTTGGCGTCGGCGTTGAGCTTGAGCGTGCGGCTGGACTCGCCCAGGGTGAGCGGCCCGATGCCATCCACCTGCACCTTGAACTCGCCCGGCGTGCCGGTGAAGTTCTGCACGTCCAGGGTCACGGTGCTGGTATCGCCGGGCGCCATCACGCGCGGCATGCTCGCCTCGGCCAGGATCGGCGCGCGCACCACGGTCTCCACGTCACGCTTGCCATACTGGTCATCGGCATACACCAGCGCCGACACGCGCAGGGTGCCGTTGAAGTCCGGCACCTTCAGCGCGACCCGGGCGATGCCCTTGGCATCGAGCTTCACCGGGCCGGAGAACAGGTCCACCGTCTGCACGCGCGCGGTCGGGCGCTTGGCCTGCGGCATCGCCGCCAGCGCCATGTCGCCGCCGAACTTCAACTTGCCGCTGCTGCCGTCGAAGCTTTCGATCACGCGGCTGTAGATGTCATAGGCATCCACACCCAGGCGGCGCTGCGCGAAGAAGTGCGCGGCGGCATCGGGCACCGGGAAGCGGGTGATGTTGATAATGCCCACATCCACCGCCGAGACGGTCACATGCGCGACCTTGCCGGCCAGCTGCGGGGCGCTCACGGTGACCGGCAGCGTCTGCTCCGGACGCATCTGCTTGGGTGCGACCAGGCCGACCGCGATCTGGCGTGCCTTGCGGTCCATCGGCACATGCACCACGCCGACCGCACGGGCCGGGGTGATCTTGCTCGGGGCACTGCCGCCACGGAACACCAGTGCGGTGATGTAGACGTCGTGGCGTTCCCACTCGGCCGTGACCGGAATGTCGTAGGTGCTGCCCGGCTTGGCGTCGATATCCTGGACGTAGAGCATCTTGTCGCTCTCGACCATCAGCACGCCCTTGCCGGCATGCGGCGGGGTCACGGTGACGCGCACGGTATCGCCGGCCTTGTAGCCGGTCTTGTCCAGGGCCAGCTTGACCTTGTCCGGGCGCGCATCCAGGCCGCGGTTGTCGTCGTTCCAGCTCCAGCCGGCGTTGAACGGATAGCGGCTGGTCAGCCCGGTGGCCGGGTCGAACACGTCCAGCCGGTACTCGCCCCACTCCACCGGGAAATCAACACCGACCGCGGCACTGCCGGCGTCGACGGTACGGGTGTCCTTGTTCTCGAAGCGACGGGTGAAGTCGTAATCCCAGCGGTTGTCGTTGAAGGTCCAGTGATAGTCGCGCAGCTCGCGCACCAGCGTGACCTTCAGGCCCTTGGCCGGCTGCGGCTTGCCCGCCGCGTCCACGCGCATCAGCTCGAAGCGCGCCGTGCTGTTGGCGTCGGCGCCGTCCTTGGGATCGAACAGCGGGCGCACACCGACCAGGGCGGCTGCTGGCCACATCACCCGCTTCAGGGTGCGGGTCACCGTGCGGCCACCGGTTTCATACACGCTGCCGGACAGTACGACGGCGATCGGCGCGGTCGGCTTCACCTCGGCCGGCAGCTCCACGTCCTGGCGCAGCTTGCCGTCGGCCGGGAACTCGGTATCGATGACGTCACGCGCCTCGCGCGGCAGCGCGGTGGTCGGGTCGCCGAAGAAATAGCCCGGCAGCGACTCGACCGGCGACTGTTCGGCCGCCACGGCCAACCGTGCGGTGAAGCGGTTGCCGTCAGCCGGTGCACCGTACAGATACGCGGCATCGGCCTGCAGTTTGAGCGGCTCGCCCGGCTTGAGCGTCTTCTGGGCGCTGTCCAGGTCCAGCTTCATGCGCTCGGGCAGGAATTCCTCGATGCGCAGGGTCATGCCCTGGATCGCTTCCTTGCTGGCCGGGTTGGTGCGGAACTCCACCTGCCAACGCCCAGTTGGCGCTTCGGCCGGGATCAGCTGTTCGAAGCTGAAATAGCCCTGCTCGCCCGGGGTCAGGCGGGTCTCGCGGAAGGTCTTGCCGTCGGGCTGCTTCAGGCGCAGGAACACCGGCTGTGGCTTCACCGGCTTGCCGTCGTTGTCGCGCAGGAGGGCGGAGATGCGCACGGTCTCGCCCGGGCGGTACAGATCGCGGCCCGACCAGGTGAACACGTCGAACCAGGCGTTGTCGCGCCCGGCCACGGCGAACTCGCTCAGGTCCAGCGCGGGCTGGTTGAACGGCAGCATCGAGGTGTCACCGCCACTGCTGGCGATCAGCACGTGGCTGGCATCCAACGTGTAATTGAGCAGCGCATTGCCATTGCCGTCGGTTGCGCCTTTGAGCACCACCTCGCCTTTTCCATCCAGGATGCGCAGCTCGATCTTCTTCATCGATGCCCCGCTCTGCAGCGAGGCGGTGTGCACGAACAGTTTGTCCTTGTAGGCGCGCGTATGCAGGCCGATGTCGCTGACGGTGAAGAAGGCGGTGTCGTACTCACCTTCGAACGAACCGCTGCGCTTCATCACCGCGAAGTACAGGCCCGGCTGCTGCAGCTCCTTGATGTCCTGGGTCGGCAGGTAGGTGAGCACGCGCTCGTTCTGCTTGCCGCCGATCACGAAGCGGTTGACGTAGACCGGCTCGGCCAGCTGCGACATCGGGGTCTTGTCGCCGTAGTCGCTGTCCAGCTCCCAGCTGCCGCGGCGGCCGCCGCGCTGGTACTGGCTGAAGAAGTTCGGCAGTTCCTTCTCGCGCACGCGCAGGAACTCCACGTCCACTTCCGGCACGTTGACCGAGACCACCGGCAGGCCGCGGCTGTCCTTGGCAGGCAGCACGCTGCCCTGTGAAGCAAACCCGGCCACCGGCTTGAGCTCGCCGGTGAAGACCTTCTGGCGCAGCTCCTTGCCGATCCGGCTGCCATCGGCGGCGAGCAGATCGGGGGAGACGATCAGCGAGTATTCCTTGGCCGCTTCCACGAACGGATAGCGCAGGGTCTTGCCGTCATCGGACAGCGACCAGCTGCTGTCCTCGGTGCCGACCTTCTCGGCGAAGCGGACCAGCGCGTCGAAATCCTGGGTGCCGACCAGCGGGCGCGAGAACTCCAGCGCCAGCGACAGGCCGTCACTTTTCTGATCGGGGTAGGCCCGGACCAGGGTGAACTCGGTGATGGCCTCGGCCTTGGCCGCGATCGGTGCGCCGGACGGGGCTGGCAGCTGGCCACTTTCGTTGCGTTTGCAGCCCCCGACGCCGATGGCCAGGCCGACGACCAGCGCCAGGCCTGCGATTCCCTTCCAGCTCCACTGCCCGAACCGACTGCGGCTAGCCATGACGTCACTCCTTGAACAAGGCGGCCAGTATACGGGCCGTCCCGGTCCGTCCGGAGGCGGAGAGCCCTGGCAGTGCGGGCGTCATGGTCGGGGGGCAGGTGCGCGGCGAAAGGCAGCCGACCAACGGTCGGCTCTACGTGGCGAGGTAGAGGTCCACGTATTCGTGGACGGGCATTGCCTCCAGCGCGACCGGGTCCAGCGAGGCCTCGAGGATCCGGCGCTGCTGCACGGTCGGAAACACCCCAGCCAGGTGCCGGCGGAACTTGTCCTCCAGCAGCGGGATGCCCTCGGCCCGGCGCCGGGCGTGGCCCAGCGGGTACTCGACCACAGCGTCCATCGTGCTGCCGTCAGAGAAGGTGACGTGCAGCGCGTTGGCGATGCTGCGCTTGTCCGGGTCCAGGTAATCGGCGGTGAACCGCGGGTCTTCCACGCAGGTGATCTTCGCCCGCAGCGGATCGATGCGCGGATCGGCAGCGACGTCATCCTCATAGTCCTCGGCGACCAGCCGGCCGAAGATCAGCCCGATCGCCACCATGTACTGCACGCAGTGGTCGCGGTCGGCCGGGTTATGCAGCGGGCCCGGCTTGTCGATGATGCGCAGGCAGGCCTGCTGGGTGCGCAGGGTGATCTGCGCGATGTCCTCGCTGCGTTTTCCGGTGGCGCGCATCTGCGCATGCACGTCCATTGCCGCTTCGACCGCGGTCTGGCCATGGAACTCGGCCGGGTAGCTGATCTTGAACAGCACGTTCTCCATCACGTAGCTGCCGTACGGCCGCTGGAAGCGGAACGGCTGCCCGCCGAAGGAGACGTCGTAGAAGCCCCAGGTCGGCGCGGTCAGCGCGCTGGGGTAGCCCATCTCCCCGGCCGCGGCCATCAGCGACAGGCGCACCGCACGGCTGGTGGCGTCGCCCGCCGCCCAGCTCTTGCGCGAGCCGGTGTTGGGCGCGTGCCGGTACGTGCGCAGCGACTGCCCATCCACCCACGCCAGCGACACGGCATTGAGCATGCGCTCGCGATCCAGGCCGAGCATGTGCGACACGACCGCAGTGGAGGCCACCTTGACCAGCACCACATGATCCAGCCCGACCCGGTTGAAGGCGTTCTCCAGCGCCAGGCAGCCCTGGATCTCATGCGCCTTGACCATCGCGGCGAGCACATCACGCATGGTCAGCGGGGCGCGCCGCAGCGCCTCGGCATTGCGGCTGAGCCAATCGGCCGTGGCGAGGATGCCGCCGAGATTGTCGGAGGGGTGCCCCCACTCCGCCGCCAGCCAGGTGTCGTTGAAATCCAGCCAGCGGATCATCGCGCCGATGTTGAAGGCCGCCTGCACCGGGTCGAGCTCGAACCGGGTGCCGGGCACGCGTGCCCCGTTGATCACGCGCATGCCCGGCACCACCGGCCCGAGCAGCTTGCTGCAGGCCGGGAAAGAGAGCGCGGCCAGCCCGCAGCCCAGCGTATCGATCAGGCAGTGCCGCGCGGTGGTATACGCCAGCGGCGAGCTGACCTGATAGTCGCGAACGTAATCGACGATGTCGGTCAGGACCGTGTCCCATGCGGGACGCTGGTTGCTGTGGCTGTCATGACCGGACATCGTGATTCTCCTGTTGGGTGTTACAAGGTCGTCGCGGGCACCCGTACGGCACCGTCCATCAACACGCGGGCACTGCGGCTCATCATGGCCTTGGTGACTGTCCACTGACCGTCAACGAGGGCCGCCTGCGCGCCCACGCGCAAGGTGCCGGAGGGATGACCGAAGCTCACCGATTCGCGCTCGCCGCCCCCGGCGGCCAGGTTCACCAGGGTGCCCGGGATCGCGGCGGCAGTGCCGATGGCGACTGCGGCAGTGCCCATCATCGCGTGGTGCAACTTGCCCATGGACAGCGCGCGTGCGTGCAGATCGATATCACCGGCCGCGATCTGCTTGCCGCTGGAAGACACGTAGTCCTGCGCCGGGGCGACGAACGCGACCTTCGGCGTGTGCTGGCGGGTCGCGGCCTGCTCGATGGTCTCGATCAGCCCCATGCGCACCGCGCCGTGCGCGCGGATCGCCTCGAAGCGGGCCAGTGCGGCCTTGTCCTCGTTGATCGCCGGCTGCAGTTCGGTGCCGGTGTAGCCCAGGTCGGCTGCGTTGAGGAAGATGGTGGGAATGCCGGCGGTGATCATCGTCACCTGGAAGCTGCCCACGCCGGGCACGTCGAGCGTGTCGACCAGATTGCCGGTCGGGAACATCGACCCGCCCTCGCCGTCGCCATCATCGGACGGGTCGAGGAACTCCAGCTGGATCTCCGCCGCCGGGAAGGTCACCCCGTCCAACTCGAAATCGCCATCCTCCTGCACCTGGCCGTCCACGATCGGCACATGCGCCAGGATGGTCTTGCCGATATTGGCCTGCCAGATCCGCACGGTGCACAAACCGTTGTGCGGGATCCGGGCCGGGTCAATCAGTCCGTTGCTGATCGCGAACGGGCCGACCGCGGTGCTGAGGTTGCCGCAGTTGCCGCTCCAGTCCACGAAGGCGGTCTCGATCGAGACCTGGCCGTACAGGTAGTCCACGTCGTGATCCGGCACCGACGGCGCGGAAATGATCACGCACTTGCTGGTGCTGGAGGTCGCGCCGCCCATGCCATCGGTGTGTTTGGCATACGGATCGGGCGAGCCGATCACGCGCATCAGCAGCGCATCGCGGGCGGGTCCCGGCACCTGCGCCGCGGCAGGCAGATCGGTCAGCTTGAAGAACACGCCCTTGCTGGTGCCGCCGCGCAGGTAGGTGGCAGGGATGCGGAGCTGGGGGAGATGGGTCATGAAATCATGTCCGTGCAGGATGGATGGGGACGAGCGAATGCGTCATCCGCTTGAATGGCGCTGCGTGCACCGGAGGACGGTCATGGCGTCTGATCCATCAATGCATCGAGCCCGCGCGAGGTATCCCAGACGCGAAGGATGTCAACGCGGTCCGGAAGGTCAAGGTAATAGACCAGATAGCGATCAAAGATGGGCAAGATCACGAATCGCAGTGGGACCGGCAGGTCATCGCTGACCCAAGCGTGCCGAGCGGACCCTGCCCCAGGAAATGCCGCGTTCCGCAGCAGTGTGGCATCCACCGTCGCGATGAACCGTTCGCCCAGCGCCAACCCTCCCTGACGCGCGAACCAGAGCGCAGCGTCGGCCACGTCCTGTTCCGCGCGTGGCCGCCACTCAATCCGCTTCACGGTCCAACCGCTCTGCCAGGTCACGGCGCATCCGCTCGAAAGTTGCCGAGGTGACCGGGGCACTTGGGCCAGACGCCAAGCCCTCCGCAATCAACCTGCGCAGCAGCTCTTCGGCCTTTTGCCGCTGGCGCTGGCGGATCAGGTCGCGCACGTAGTCGGACGTACTGGAGTACCCCCCCTGGCTGACTTCCTCATCGACAAACTGCTTGAGCGGATCGGTGAGCGAGATGTTCATCGTGGCCATGATCAGACCTCTTTGGCAATTTTTGCCATAAAAGTGTGCACCTACATCTCATTGATCGCAACTCCGCCTCGTTCATCCCGCCGCTTCGCTGTTTCGGCCACCGCGCTACGACGCTCCCAGCGGAACAGCCACAGGATGATCAGCTTGGTGCTCCCGCTGACCACGGCCAGCAGCAGCAACGGCCAGCCCAGACGCAGGCCCATGGCGAAGGCGAACACGATGGTGGAGATGTCCATCAGCAGGATCAGCTGGCTCATCCGCAGCGACACCGCGCCCGTGCGGCCGGAGCGCCAGATCAGCAGGATCTGGTGCGCATAGCCCTGGGCCAGCAGCGCGGTAACGGCCACGATCATCGCCGAGGCGAGCACGCGCCCCTCATCCACGTGACGCTGCCCCCACACCAGGCCCAGCAGTGCGCACAACAGCGCCACGCACGCCACGACAAGGCTGGCGGTCGCAGCGCGGCTGCGCCGGTCCGTCCAGATCTCTCTCAGGATCAGCAGCATAAGCACCGAGGCAAGCAGGCGCGGCCACACGATGAAGTGGTTGAACGGCTGGATGCTGTAGCCGTAGACGAAGAACGACAGGTAGGCGAGGAAACCGACCGTGAACTGGTTAAGCGACAGGATATCGGTGGCGATTGCGCCCGCCGTCGCGCTCGCGCGGCGCTGCCACACCTTGCGCAGCTGGGCCCACACACCCACCAGGCTCAGCAGGATGAAGGCGGTATTGATCGCGCCCGCCACGGTGTAAAACATGTCGCCGCCTGTTCCGGTTATTGTGGAACCTACGCGCCGATGGCCCCATGCCAGCGACGCGCCAGGCCCGCACCTCGCGGGCGGGCCTGGCATACCGTCACATCACCTGCGCCGATTCCAGGAAGTCCTGGGCGAACCGCTGCAGCACGCCGCCCGCCTCGTAGATCGAGACCTCTTCAGCGGTATCCAGGCGGCAGGTGACCGGCACCCGCAGCTGTTCACCGTTGCGGCGGTGGATGACCAGGGTCAGCTCAGCACGCGGCACACGCTCGCCGAGCACGTCGAAGGTCTCGGTGCCGTCGATGCCCAGCGTCTTGCGGTTCACGCCTTCCTTGAACTCCAGCGGCAGCACGCCCATGCCGATCAGGTTGGTGCGGTGGATGCGCTCGAAGCCTTCGGCCGCGATCGCTTCCACACCAGCCAGGCGCACGCCCTTGGCGGCCCAGTCACGCGAGCTGCCCTGGCCGTAGTCGGCGCCGGCGATGATGATCAGCGGCTGTTTGCGGTCCATGTAGGTTTCGATCGCTTCCCACATGCGGGTGACCTCGCCTTCCGGCTCCACGCGCGCCAGCGACCCCTGCTTGACCTGGCCATCGACCACGGCCATTTCGTTGATCAGCTTCGGGTTGGCGAACGTCGCACGCTGCGCGGTGAGATGGTCGCCACGGTGGGTCGCATAGGAATTGAAGTCTTCCTCGGGCAGGCCCATCTTGGCCAGGTACTCACCGGCCGCGCTGCTGGCCATGATCGCGTTGGACGGCGACAGGTGATCGGTGGTGATGTTGTCGCCCAGCACCGCCAGCGGGCGCATGCCGGTGAGGCTGCGGGCCCCGGCCAGCGCGCCTTCCCAGTACGGCGGGCGGCGGATGTAGGTGCTCTGGGGGCGCCAGTCGTACAGCGGGCTGATCGGTGCACCGTGTTCCACCTTGAAGGTGAACATCGGGTCGTAGACCTTGCGGAACTGCTCCGGCTTGACGCAGGCCTTGACCACCGCGTCGATCTCGGCATCGCTCGGCCACAGGTCCTTCAGCGTGATCGGGTTGCCATCGGCATCGTGGCCGAGCGCATCCTTTTCGATATCGAAGCGCACCGTACCGGCGATCGCATACGCCACCACCAGCGGCGGCGAGGCCAGGAACGCCTGCTTGGCGTACGGATGGATGCGGCCGTCGAAGTTGCGGTTGCCCGAAAGCACGGCGGTGGCATACAGGTCGCGGTCGATCACTTCCTGCTGGATCTTCGGGTCCAGCGCGCCGCTCATGCCGTTGCAGGTGGTGCAGGCGAAGGCCACGATGCCAAAGCCCATCTGCTCCAGTTCGGTCAGCAGGCCGGCTTCTTCCAGATACAGCTGCACGGCCTTGGAGCCGGGCGCCAGCGAGCTTTTCACCCACGGCTTGCGGGTCAGCCCGGCTCGGTTGGCATTGCGGGCCAGCAAGGCGGCGGAGATGACGTTGCGCGGGTTGCTGGTGTTGGTGCAACTGGTGATCGCGGCGATGATCACGGCGCCATCGGGCATCAGGCCATCGGCCTGTTCCTGCTTGCCCGAGGCGAGCTTGCCTTCGTCGGCGATGCCGCGGGCGGCCAGGTCGGTGGTCGCCACACGCTTGTGCGGGTTCGACGGGCCGGCCATGTTGCGCACCACGGTGGACAGGTCGAACTGCAGCACGCGCTCATACTGCGCGGTGACCAGATCATCGGCCCACAGGCCGGTGGCCTTGGCGTAGGTTTCCACGAGTGCGACCTGGTCGTCCTCGCGGCCGGTCAGGCGCAGGTAATCCAGGGTCTGCTGGTCGATGTAGAACATCGCCGCGGTGGCGCCGAACTCCGGCGTCATGTTGGAAATGGTGGCGCGGTCGCCGATGGTCAGCGCGTTGGCGCCCTCGCCGTAGAACTCGATCCACGCACCGACCACGCGCTCCTTGCGCAGGAACTCGGTCAGCGCCAGCACCACGTCGGTGCAGGTGATGCCCGGCTGCGGGCGACCGGTGAGTTCCACGCCGATGATGTCGGGCAGGCGCATCCACGAGGCACGGCCGAGCATCACGCTCTCCGCTTCCAGGCCGCCCACGCCGATCGCGATCACGCCCAGCGCGTCCACGTGCGGGGTGTGGCTGTCGGTGCCCACGCAGGTATCCGGGAAGGCCACCCCGTCGCGCACCTGCACGACCGGCGACATTTTCTCCAGATTGATCTGATGCATGATCCCGTTGCCCGGCGGAATCACGTCGACGTTCTTGAACGCCTTCTTGGTCCAGTTGATGAAGTGGAACCGGTCTTCATTGCGGCGGTCTTCGACGGCGCGGTTCTTCTCGAACGCAGCCTTGTCGAAGCCGGGGAATTCCACCGCCAGCGAGTGATCCACGATCAGCTGGGTCGGCACGACCGGGTTGATCTGCGCCGGATCACCGCCGGCATCGGCGATGGCATCGCGCAGGCCGGCCAGATCGACCAGGGCGGTCTGGCCGAGAATGTCATGGCACACCACGCGCGCAGGGAACCACGGGAAATCCAGGTCCTGGCGGCGCTCGATCAGCTGGCGCAGCGAGGCCTCCAGCGTGGCCGGGTCGCAGCGGCGCACCAGGTTTTCGGCCAGCACGCGCGAGGTATACGGCAGCGTGGCATAGGCACCGGGCTGGATCGCATCGACCGCGGCACGGGTATCGAAATAGTCCAGCGCGGTGCCGGGGAGGTTCTTGCGGTACTGAGTATTCATGGCTGGCGATAGCTGCTTGTTGGCGGGCCGGGGCGTCGTGACACCGGCGAAGAAGGAGTAGCGACGCCGCAACGGAGCAGACCGGCATCGCGCCGGCCTGTTCCGCAAAGCACCCGCGAACGGGTGCGGTACGTCGGTCTTACTTGCGCTGGTCGATCGGCACGAAGGCCTGGTCTTCCGGGCCGGTGTAGTTCGCACTCGGGCGGATGATCTTGCCGTCGATGCGCTGTTCGATGATGTGCGCGCTCCAACCGGAGGTACGCGCGATTACGAACAGCGGGGTGAACATCGCCGTCGGCACGCCCATCATGTGATAGCTGACCGCGCTGAACCAATCCAGGTTCGGGAACATCTTCTTGATGTCCCACATCACCGATTCCAGACGCTCGGCGATGTCGTACATCTTGACGTTCTGCTGCTCGGCGGACAGGTCGCGCGCGACCTCCTTGATGATGTTGTTGCGCGGGTCGCTGACGGTATAGACCGGGTGGCCGAAACCGATCACGACTTCCTTGCGCTCTACGCGGGCCTTGATGTCGGCCTCGGCATCATCCGGGCTGTCGTAGCGCTTCTGCACTTCGAAGGCCACTTCATTGGCGCCGCCGTGCTTGGGACCGCGCAGGGCACCAATGCCGCCGGTGATCGCACTGTACATGTCGCTGCCGGTGCCGGCGATGACACGGCAGGCGAACGTCGAGGCGTTGAACTCGTGCTCGGCATACAGGATCAGCGAGGTGTGCATCGCCTTGACCCACGAGTCCTGCGGCTTCTCACCGTGCAGCAGGTGCAGGAAGTGACCACCGATGGAGTCATCGTCGGTCTCCACGTCGATCGCACGGCCGTTGTGGCTCCAGTGGTACCAGTACAGCAGCATCGAGCCCAGGCAGGCCATCAGCTTGTCGGCGATGTCGCGCGCGCCCGGATGGTTGTGGTCATCCTTCTCCGGCGACACGCAGCCCAGCACGGAGACGCCGGTGCGCATCACGTCCATCGGGTGCGCCGACGGCGGCAGTTCTTCCAGCGCGGCCTTGACCGCGGCCGGGATGCCCCGCAGCGACTTCAGCTTGGTCTTGTAGGCCACCAGCTCGGCGCGGGTCGGCAGTTTGCCGTGAACCAGCAGATGCGCGATTTCCTCGAACTCGCTGGTGTTGGCCAGATCGGCGATGTCATACCCGCGGTAGTGCAGGTCATTGCCGCTGCGGCCGACGGTGCACAGCGCGGTGTTGCCGGCGGCGGTGCCCGACAGGGCGACGGATTTCTTCGGCTTGAAGCCGGGGGCGGTAGTGGTGTCGCTCATGATCCCTCCAGAAAACTAGTGTGCGGTCTTACTTCTTGGCGGCGAACAACGCATCGAGCTGCTGCTCGAAGGCGTGGTAACCGATACGGTCGTAAAGTTCCTCGCGGGTCTGCATCGCCTCCACCACATTACGCTGGTGGCCCTCGCGGCGAATGGTCTCATACACGTTCTCGGCCGCCTTGTTGGCAGCACGGAACGCGGACAGCGGGAAAAGCTGGATGGCGACGCCGGCCGAAGCCAGTTCATCGCGGCTGAACAGCGGCGTGGCACCGAACTCGGTGATGTTGGCCAGCACCGGCACCTTCACCGCATCGACGAAACGGCGATAGGTGTCCAGATCGTAGGCGGCCTCGGCGAAGATGCCGTCGGCACCGGCTTCGACGCAGGCGATGGCGCGCTCGATCGCGGCATCCACACCGTCCACCTGGATGGCATCGGTGCGCGCGATCAGGAAGAAGTCCGGATCGGTCTTGGCATCGGCGGCGGCCTTGACCCGGTCCACCATCTCCCCCTGCGACACGATCTCCTTGCCCGGCCGGTGACCGCAGCGCTTGGCGCCGACCTGGTCTTCGATATGGCAGGCAGCCGCGCCGGCCTTGATCAGCGACTTGACGGTGCGCGCGATGTTGAACGCGCTCGGGCCGAACCCGGTGTCGATGTCCACCATCAGCGGCAGGTCGCACACATCGGTGATGCGGCGCACGTCGATCAGCACGTCTTCCAGCGTGTTGATGCCCAGGTCCGGCAGGCCCAGCGAGCCGGCCGCGACGCCGCCGCCGGACAGGTAGATGGCCCGGTAACCGGCACGCTTGGCCAGCAGCGCGTGGTTGGCGTTGATTGCACCGATCACCTGCAACGGGGATTCGGCGGCCAGTGCGGCGCGGAAACGGGCGCCAGCGGAGGAAACAGGGGTGCTCATGCGGCATTCCATCGTGGTTGACCGGTGAATAAGCGCAAGGGCCGTGCCAGCTCGCAAGTAACTGATTTCATTGATTCAACACCGGGACGAGGATGTTTCACCTTGAAACATTGAAACACCTGTAACATGGCTGGAACTGAAACACTGAAACACGCCCATGTCGATCAGCCTGCCCCGCCACAGCTCCCGCCTGTCCGATCCGGAGGCCGGCCAGCTGCCGGTGATCTGGACGGTCAGCGTGTCGCGCTTGACCGGCCTGCTCGGCGATGTGATCCCGGAGTTCGACCGCCGCGCCCGCATCGTGCCCATCAACCTCGGCTTCGAGGAGGCGGTGGATGTGATCGGCCAGCGCCTGCGCCGCGAACACTGCGACGTGGTGATCGCCGGCGGCTCGAATGCGGCCTACCTGCGCAGCCGGCTGGAGGTGCCGCTGGTCCCGATCCAGGCCAACGGCTTCGACCTGATGGAAGCGCTGGCGCGCGCACGCCGAATCGCCCCCAGGATCGGCCTGGTCACCCATGCCACCGATGTGCCGACCTTCGGCAGTTTCCAGCACAGCTTCGGGCTGGACATCGAGCATCGCCGCTTCGTCACCCGCGAGGACGCGCGCGACTGCATCGCGGACATGCGCGCCAATGGCATCGAGGTCATCGTCGGCACCGGCATGGCGATCGACCATGCCGAGCAGGTCGGGCTGCCCGGCGTGCTGCTGTACTCGGCCGACTCGGTACGACAGGCCTTCGAACATGCACTGGAGCTGACCCAGACCCTGGCCCGCTCCGGTGCGTCCTCGTTGCGGCGGCGGGCACCGCCCAAGCGACGCGATGCCGACCATGCCCTGCTCGGCGACAGCGCCGCGATGCAGCAGGTGCGCGAGCACATCGCACTGTATGCGCCCTACGACAGCACGGTGCTGATCACCGGCGCCACCGGCACCGGCAAGGAACTGGTGGCCCGGCAACTGCACAGCGCCAGCGGCCGGCGTGGCCGCTTCGTCGCGCTGAACTGCGGGGCGATCAGCGAATCCCTGCTCGAAGCCGAGCTGTTCGGTTACAACGAAGGGGCCTTCACCGGCGCCCGCCGCGGCGGTCGCGTGGGCCTGGTGGAAGCGGCCGACGGCGGCACCCTGTTCCTGGATGAAATCGGCGAACTGCCGTTGCCGCTGCAGACCCGGTTGCTGCGTGTTCTGGAAGAGCGCGAAGTGCTGCGCGTGGGCGCCACCGAGCCGACGCCGGTGGACGTACGCGTGGTCGCCGCCACGCTGCAGACGCTGGAATCACTGGTGGACACACAACGTTTCCGCCGCGATCTCTACTACCGCCTGGCCGCACTGCGCATCGCGCTGCCGACGCTGCACGAACGGCGCGAGGATGTGCCGCTGCTGCTGGAACACTTCTTCAGCCTGCTGGGCGGCACGCCGTCGCCGCTCGCCGCCCCGGCGCTGCAGCGGCTGTGCGATTACGCGTGGCCGGGCAACGTACGCGAACTGCGCAACATGGTCGATCGGCTGCGCATCCATTGGTCGCACGGGCGGGGCGAGCTGGCGCTGGCCCAGATGCAGGCTTGGGTGCCGGAGCTGGCGTCCTCGCCCGTCGCCGCGCGCGCCGTGGCAGACGCAGCGCCGGACGGCCCGCCCCAGCGCGCGGCCACGCGCCCCGGCAACGACACACTGCAGCAGCTGCTCGATGCCCACGGCGGCAACCGTGAGCAGGTCGCCCAGGCGCTGGGCGTGTCGCGTACCACGCTGTGGCGCTGGCTGCGCAGCACCGCCGGGTAAGGACGCGGCTTAGGCCACCCCGCGCAGGTCCACCGTGGGCCGATGCGATGCCGAGCCATCCCAGTCCACCACCAGCCCTGCTGCAGTGAACGCGTCCACGATCCTGCGCCCGACCTGCTCCATGGCAGCGCCGGCGCCCTCCGGCCCGGCCCAGAAGCCCAGGCTCAGATCGCTGCTGCGCTTGGCGCGGTTGAGGTCCTGCCGGGTGTAGAAGCACAGGCCGAGCAGGCCGGCGTCCATGCCGCCGCGCGCGATGAACTGCTGGGCGGTGTCGGTGAAGCCATCCTCCTGGGTCAGGCCAACGTCCTGCGCGGTGACGATGCCCTGGTCTTCCAGACGGGCGAACACCGCGGTGATCCTGGCGTGCGCGGCGCGCCAGTCGGCGGCCCGCATCTTCTGCGGCGGCCGCGGCTCGGCCTTCACCGGGATGGGGTGGCCGGTCACCGCAGACAGCAGCGCCTGCACCTCCGGCACCATCGCGTTGACGACGATATGGTTGCCAAAGCCATCGTGCACCGCCGGGTTCGCACCGGCGTCGAGCAGCATCTGCACCGGCGCGCACTCCAGCGCGAATTCCGCGGCCAGGTACAACGCGGTCCGCCCGCCGCGACCGAGGTGTTCCAGCGGGCTTCCTGCATCGATGAGCAAACGCAGTACCTGCAGATGCTGGGCCGCCGGGGTGTCATTCGTGGCGCGCGCCGCACATTCCAGCGCAGTGAAGCCGTAGGCGTTTTCTGCGCTGACATCGGCGCCCGCCGCAAGGCCGGCCTGCACGGTCGCCACGTCGGCTGCCAGGGCGGCCGCGCACAGATCGATGGCGGGCGAAGAAGCGGATGCGGTCGTCATGTAACAGGTCCGTGCACAGGTGGATTCCTCCGGAAGTATGCAGGAGCCCGCATCGCGGGCGCTGCGCGCCACTGTTCGCGCCGTCGGCGAAGCGCCGCGGCCGGTCCACAGCGCATAATGCCCCGCGCCCAGCACGCACACCCACGCCAGGGCCACGCCCAGTGGCACCTCCGGCAGATACAGGAACCAGCTCAGCCAATCCAACGGTCCCAAGCCGGCCGGGATGCGCCCGATACCGTCGGTGAAGGCCGCTACCGCGCAGATCATCATCAGCGCTGCGGCCGACAGGCGCGGCAGCACGCCAAGCACCAGGGTGGTGCCCAGCACCCACTCCACCATCGCCACTGCAGGGGCGCTGGCCGCCGGCCACGGGATACCCGCCTCCACCAGTGTGGCCAGCATGCGATCCCTGCCGTCGTCGGTGAACAGCTTGTTCCATCCCGATACGGCGAACATGGTGCCCGCGGCGATGCGCGACAGCAGTAACAGCAGCGAAGGGGCGACACGGGGTTCAGCAGGCAGGACAAAAGGAAACATGACAGAGCGGTTCCAAGGCAGACATCGTCGTCCGCCCGATCCTAACCGGCGCCTTCCCACCCGGCGCGCCCCGTGCGGTTTCCGATGGACGCGCCCTTACGGGAACAGCATCCGCTTGCTCCACTGGCCATCGGCGCCGACCTCATAGCACCAGCGCTCGTGCAGGCGGAACTGCGCGCCGTACCAGAACTCGATCCGCTGCGGCACCACGCGCAGGCCGCTCCAGCCGTCCGGGCGCGGCACATCGCGGCCGTCGAAGCTGGCCTCGGTGGTCGCCACGCGTGCATCGAACTCCTCGCGTGAGGCCAGCGTCTTCGATTGCAGCGACGCCCACGCGCCAATCTGGCTCATGCGCGGGCGCGAGGCGAAGTACGCATCAGCCTCGGCATCGCTGACCTGCTCCACCCGCCCTTCGATGCGCACCTGGATGCCGGCCTCGCGCAGGCTGCGCCACAGGAACAGCAGCGCGGCCTGCGGATTGGCCTGCAGCTCACGGCCCTTGTGACTGTCCAGATGGGTGTAGAACACGAAACCGCGTTCGTCGAAGGCCTTGAGCAGCACCGTGCGCGCCGAAGGCTGGCGGTTCTGGTCGGCGGTGGCCACGGTCATCGCATTGGGTTCGACTTCCCGGCTCGCCTTGGCTTCTTCAAACAGCCCGGCAAAGGTGGACAACGCTTCGGCATACAGATCGGTCATGGCGGTTTTCTTGTCACGCGGTTTGGGTTTATTGTCGCTGCATGGCTGCACCTGCGTACATGCCCCCGACAAAAGGTTTTCCGGATGCGCTGGTCGCGCAGGCGCTGGATGACGCATTGAGCTGCGGTGCGGCCATCCCAGTATTGGCGATCAGCGGCCTGCAGGGGAGCGGCAAATCGACGCTGGCCGCCCAGGTCGTGGCGCTGGCGGAAACGCGCGGCCTGCGCGCGGCCATGCTTTCCATCGATGATGTCTACCTGACCCGTGCCCAGCGCCAACGCCTGGCGCGGCAGGTCCACCCGCTGCTGCTGACCCGCGGCCCGCCGGGCACCCACGATCTGGCCTTGGCCCATGCCACGCTGAACGCGGTCGCCGCTGGTGGGCCGGTCGCCTTGCCCCGGTTCGACAAGCTCGCTGACGAGCGCCTGCCGGAGAAAGACTGGACACGCATCGACGGTCCCCTCGACCTGCTGGTGTTCGAAGGCTGGTTCCTTGGCACGCCCGCGCAGGGTGAGGCCGAATTGGAGCCACCGCTCAATGCACTCGAGCGCGAGGCCGATGTGGATGGCCGCTGGCGGCGCTGGTGCAATCAGGCACTGGCCGAGCAGTACCCCGCGCTGTGGCAGCGATGCGACCGGCTGTGGTTCCTGCAGCCGCCGGATTTCTCAGTGATCCCGCGCTGGCGCTGGCAGCAGGAGCAGAACCTGCAGGCCGCCCAGCCCGACCGCAGCAGCATGAGCCGCGCCCAGTTGGAGCGGTTCGTGCAGTACTACGAACGGGTCAGCCGCCAGGCCCTGCGCACCCTGCCGGAACGGGCGGACAAGGTGATCGCGCTGAACGAGCAGCGCCGGATCGTCGCCACGCGCTGACCGGCGCCGGAGCCGAGCCCGCGGCGATCAGCTGACCAGGAAGGTCACGCGCAGGTTCACCCGCCACTCGGTGATGTTGCCTTCGCCATCGGTCACCACCTTGGTTTCATTGATCCAGGCGCCCTGGATGCCTTTGACCGTCTCGGAGACCTTCTTCAGGCCGCTGCGCACGGCGTCTTCGACGCTGGTCTTGGACGAGGCGTTGATCTCGATGATCTTGGCGACAGACATGGTTCGCTCCGGTGGCGCGCGGGACAGTCCGCACCCGCCCACCATGGGGGCCGCCGCGTAAAGGCGATGGCACGGAGATGTTAGGATCGAGGGTAATGAATCCCGCTCCGAACCTGATCCTGATTGGCCCGATGGGCGCCGGCAAAACCTGCATCGGGCGCCGGCTGGCCGAGCGCTTCACGCTGGACTTCGTGGATGCCGACCAGGCCATCGTGGACAGCACCGGCGCCAGCATTCCGGCGATCTTCGAACTCGCCGGGGAAGCCGGGTTCCGCCAGCACGAACGCCAGGTCCTGCACGCTCTGCTGGACGGCCACGGCCAGTTGATCTCCACCGGGGGGGGCGCCGTGCTGGACCCGGACAACCGCGCGGCCATCGCCCGGCGCGGCTTCGTGGTCTACCTGCGGGTCAGCGTGCCGGCCCAGCTGGAGCGGCTGGCCCGCGACCGCGGCCGCCCGCTGCTGCAGCGCCCGGACCGCGAGCAGGTGCTGCACGACATGGCCGCCGCCCGCGATCCGCTCTACCAGGGCCTGGCCGACCTCACGCTGGATACCGATCTCTACACGCCCGCCGAGGCCACTGCGCAGCTGGTGCTGCGCCTGGCCGCGCAGTGGCAGCGACAGGAAACACCTGAATGACCCCCGCCCCGCGTACCGTTGCCGTCAGCGGCGACACCCCCTACACCATCCACATCGGCCCCGGCCTGCTTGGCCAGGGAGACCTGCTGGCCCGCCATGTGCGTGGCCGCCACGTGCTGCTGCTCAGCGACTCCTCGGTCGCCCCGCTTTACCTGGCAGGGGTGAAGGCGGCGCTGCTGGCCACGCGCCCGGACCTGCTGATCGGCGAGCTGGTGCTGCCGGCCGGCGAAGCCTCCAAGACCCTGGCCCACTTCGGCGATGCGATCACCGCCCTGGCCGCCCTCGGCGCCACCCGCGATGCCTGCGTAATGGCCCTCGGCGGTGGCGTGGCCGGTGATCTGGCCGGCTTCGCCGCGGCCTGCTGGATGCGCGGCGTGGACTGCGTGCAGCTGCCGACCTCGCTGCTGGCGATGGTCGATTCCTCGGTCGGCGGCAAAACCGCGGTGGACATCCCCGAAGGCAAGAACCTGGTCGGGGCGTTCCACCCGCCGCGCGCCGTCATCGCCGACACCGCCGCCCTGCGCAGCCTGCCGCCCCGCGAGCTGCGCGCCGGCCTGGCCGAAGTGATCAAGTACGGCGCGATCCGCGATCCGCTGTTCTTCCAGTGGCTGCAGGCCGAACATGCCGCGCTGCTGGCCGGCGATGACACCGCGCTGGCCCAGGCCATCGCGCGCAGCTGCGAGCACAAGGCCGAGATCGTCGCGCGCGATCCGCTGGAAAAGGGCGAACGCGCCCTGCTCAACCTTGGCCATACCTTCGGCCACGCGATCGAGACCGAACAGGGCTACGGCGCGCCGGGCAACGACAACCTCAACCACGGCGAAGCAGTCGCGGTCGGCATGGTGCTGGCCGCGCGCCTGTCGGCCCAGCTGGGCATGAGCGAGGAGGCAGACACCGAGCAGCTGCGCGAGCTGCTGCTGCGCTACGAACTGCCGGTGGCCATTCCGGCCGGCCTGGCGCCCGAGGCGCTGCTGGCCCGGATGCGGCTGGACAAGAAGAATGTCGCCGGCCGGTTGCGGCTGGTGCTGTGGCGTGGCATCGGCCGCGCCGAAGTCGTCGCCGACGTCGACGAGGCCGACGTGCTGCGCGTGCTGGCCGCCGGCTGAGCCTGCGACGTTCCGCCGCACCTGCCCCGTTGCTGACGGCCGCCTCCGGCGTTCACGGCTACAATCGGGGCATGCGCGTCTTCCTGCACCAACATCCCCGCGGTGCCGATCCGGCCCGCTATCTCCAGCTCACCCTGCAACCGGACCTGTTCGGCGGCTGGGAGCTGCTGCTGGAGTCCGGCCCGATCGGCGGGCGCGGGCAACTGCGCCGCGAGCTGTACCTGCAGGAAGACCTGGCGCTGGCCGCGTTCGAAAAGGCACGCGATGCGCACCTGCACCGCGGCTACGAAGTGACCTACACCAGCGGCGACGCGCCGCACTGAGCGGCCACCGCCGCACTGACCCCATTCGGCCCCGCGCCACCAGATCCCAAGGAAGCGTTCCGTGACCAGCCCCTCCCGCCATGATCGCCTGCTGCGCGCCCTGCGCCGCGAACCGGTGGACTGCACCCCCGTCTGGCTGATGCGCCAGGCCGGTCGTTACCTGCCCGAGTACCGCGCCACCCGCGCCAAGGCCGGCAGCTTCCTGGCGATGGCCAAGAACCCGGACATCGCCTGCGAAGTCACCCTGCAGCCGCTGCGCCGCTTCGACCTCGACGCGGCAATCCTGTTCTCGGACATCCTGACCATCCCCGATGCGATGGGCCTGGAGTTGTACTTCGTCGAAGGCGAAGGCCCGAAGTTCCGCCACCCCGTCCGCGACGCGGCCGCCATCGCCAGACTGGCCGTGCCGGACATGGAAACCGAACTGCGCTACGTGATGGACGCTGTACGCGTGATCCGCCGCGAACTGGACGGCAGCGTGCCCCTGATCGGCTTCTCCGGCAGCCCGTGGACGCTGGCCTGCTACATGGTTGAAGGCGGCGGCAGCAAGGACTTCGCCCGCATCAAGGCGATGGCCCTGAACGAACCGGCCGCCCTGCACCAGCTGCTCTCGGTCGTCACCGATGCGGTGATCGCCTACCTCGCCGCCCAGCGCGCGGCTGGCGCCCAGGTCCTGCAGGTCTTCGACACCTGGGGCGGGGTACTCAGCCCGACCATGTACCGCGAATTCTCCCTGCGTTACCTGACCCGCATCGCCCAGGAACTCGAACGCGGTGAAGGCAGCGACCGCACCCCGCTGATCCTGTTCGGCAAAGGCACCGGCCTGCACCTCGGCGCCCTGGCCGACACCGGCGCCGACGCGCTCGGCGTGGACTGGACCCTGGACCTCGCCGACGCCGTCGCCCGCACCGGCGGCCGCGTCGCCCTCCAGGGCAACCTCGACCCGACCACGCTCTACGGCAATCCGGCCGCCATCGAACGCGCCGCCGGGCAAGTGCTCGACAGCTACGCCCAAGGCAACGGCGGCTCCCGCGAAGGCCATGTCTTCAACCTCGGCCACGGCATGTCCCCGGACATGAATCCCGAGCACGTGCAGGTGCTGGTGGAAGCCGTACATCGTTTGAGCCGACGCTGATCGCCATCGGCAGGTAGCCGGCCAGCGGCCGGCACTACACGGGCACGGCCGACGAAGCACGCGTTCTGCACCCAGGACGCGTGCTTTCGTTGTTGCACGCCCCAATGCTTCGGCTTCGGCTCTTGACCACACCCTGATCCCACATCGGCGATCATATCGCCCTCGTTGACGAAGGCTCCGCACCATGACGACCAGCAGCTACGCCTCGATCCGGCCCCTGTTGTGGCTCGTATCGCTGGCCATCTTCATGCAGATGCTGGACTCCACCATCGTCAACACCGCATTGCCTGCCATGGCCCGCAGCCTCGGCGAAAGCCCGCTGCAGATGCAGTCCGTCGTCTTCAGCTACGCCCTGGCCGTCGCCACCTTCATCCCCGCCTCCGGCTGGATCGCCGACCGCTTCGGCACACGACGCACTTTCCTCGTCGCGATCATCCTGTTTACCCTCGGCTCGCTCGCCTGCGCTCTCGCCCAGACCCTGCACCAGCTCGTCGGTGCGCGCGTCCTGCAGGGCATCGGCGGCGCCATGCTGCTGCCGGTCGGGCGCCTGGCCGTCATGCGCTCCGTCTCGCGCGAAGAATTCCTTCGCGCGATGAGTTTCATCGCCATCCCCGCCCTGATCGGCCCCCTGATCGGCCCGACCCTCGGTGGCTGGCTGGTCGAAGTCGCCTCCTGGCACTGGGTGTTCCTGATCAACCTCCCGATCGGCATCATCGGCTACATCGCGGCGATGAAGATCATGCCGGACCACTACGCCGAACACCGCACCCGCTTCGACATCGCCGGCTACCTCATGCTTGCCTTCGGCATGGTCGTACTGTCCCTCGCGCTGGACGGCATCTCCGGCATGGCCACCCCGCATGCACTGGTCATGCTCATGACCGTCGCCGGCCTGGCCGCCCTCGTCGGTTACTGGCTGCACGCCGCCAACTCCACGGCACCGCTGTTCTCGCTGGCACTGTTCCACGTGCCCAGCTACCGCATCGGCATCCTCGGCAATCTGTTCTCACGCATCGGCAGCAGCGCCATGCCGCTGCTGATTCCACTGCTGCTGCAGGTCGGCATGGGCATGAGCCCGATGAAGGCCGGCCTGTTGATGATCCCGGTCGCTGCGGCGGGCATGGTCTCCAAGCGCTACGCGGTCAAGCTCGTCGAGCGCTTCGGCTACCGCCGCGTGCTGATGGTCAACACCGTGCTGGTCGGCCTGGCGATGGCCAGTTTCATCTTCATGACGCCCGGCCAGCCGCTGTGGATCCGCATCATCCAGCTGGCCCTGTTCGGTGCGGTCAATTCACTGCAGTTCACCGTGATGAACACCGTGACCCTGCGCGATCTGGACCGCGACTTCGCCAGTGCCGGCAACAGTCTTCTTTCGATGGTGATGATGCTCGCGACCGGTTTCGGTGCGGCCGCGGCCGGCAGCCTGCTGGCCGCGTTCAATCATCTCGATGCGTCGCACGGCGCGACGGCCGCGCTGCACGCCACCTTCGTCTGCGTCGGCGCCATTACCCTGACCTCCACGCTGATCTTCTGGCAGCTGCCGGACACGCGGCCCTCGCCGCGCGATGTCGAGGAAGTCGCCGAGTAACCGCGGGCAGACGTCCTGCGGTCTGCGGTCTGCGGTCTGCGGTCAGCTATAGGGACCGTCAGCGGACCAACGGTCCGCTGCTACCGGGAGCGTGCAGCACCCGCGCGATCGCCTCCACCAGCAGATCGCCGGTGACCGGCTTGCGCAGGAAGGCATCGAAGCCTGCGTCGCGGGCCTGCTGCTCGATCGATGGATCGGTGCGCGCCGTGACCGCGATCAGCGGCATCTCGAACCCTTGGCTGCGCAGATGCTCAGCCAATGCGATGCCGCCCAGCCCGGGCAGATCCAGATCCATCAGCACCACCTCGAACGGCGCCTCGCTGACCTCGCGCAGCGCCGACAACGCGTGCTCGGCATGCACCACCTGGTGGCCACGCGCCGACAGCAGGCCGCTGACCACCTCGGCCACGGTCAGATCGTCCTCCACCAGCAGGATGCGCAGTGGCGGCAACACCCACTGCTCGCCCTCGGCCGCACCCGGCACGCCGGTGGTTCCCTGCTCCAGGGGCAACGGCAGGGTCACCGTGAAACGCGTTCCCACGCCGAGCTGGCTCTGCACGCCGATCTGCCCCTGCATCGCCAGTGCCAGTTCGCGGCAGATCGCCAGGCCCAGCCCGCTGCCCCCGTACTGCGCGGCGGTGCGGGCGCCATCGGCCTGCTCGAAGCGGCGGAACAATCGCTCCTGCTGATCGGTGCTGATGCCCGGCCCGGTATCGGATACCTCGATGTGCAACCCGCGGCCGGCCGTGATCGCGCGCAACGTCAACCGTACTTCGCCGTGGCTGGTGAACTTGACGGCGTTGCCCAGCAGGTTCAGCAGGATCTGGCGCACGCGCAGCTCGTCACCGACCGTGCGGGTGCCGGCCGGCAAGGTGTTGTCGACCACGAACCGCAGCCCCTTCTGCCCGGCCAGCGCGGCCATCAACGCACAGACATCGTCGATCGGTCGCTGCAGCTGGAACGGCTGCGCCTGCAGTTCCAGGCGCCCCGACTCGATCCGGGCCAGGTCCAGCGCGTCGTTGACCAGATGCAGCAGGTGCTCGCCGGCGTGGCGGATCGACTCGGTATAGCCACGCTGCTGGGGGTTCAATGGCGAGGACAAGAGCAGCTCGCTCATGCCCAGCACCCCGGTCATCGGCGTGCGCACCTCATGGCCCAGGTTCGCCAGGAAACGGGTCTTGGCCGCCGAAGCCTGCTCGGCCAGTTCCTGCTTCTGCAGGGCCAGCTGGTACGCATGCCGGCGCTGCAGCCGGCGCCGGTACAACCAGGCGAACAGACTGAGCAGCAGCAACACGGCCGAGGTCAGCAGCAGGCCCGACAGGCTCCGCCACCACGGCGGCAGCACCCGGAACTCCAGCACCTGCACCCGCGACCAGATGTGGTCGGCCGAGCGAGCCTGCACTTCCAGCCGGTAGCGGCCCGGCGGCAGGCGCGAGAACAGACGTTCGCCGCCGGGTCCCACTTCCACCCAATCCGGGTCGTAGCCGGCCAGCCGGTAACGGTAGTTGTTCGAGGTGGAATCGGCGAAGGACAGCAGCCGCGCGACGATCCGCAGGTCGCGGTCGCCGTCGGCGATGTCCAGCGGCACCGCATGGGTCAGGTCCAGGACACGCTCGCCACGGCGCACCTCGACCCGCTCGATCACCAGGGGCGCGCGTCGCGTCGCCGGCTTGACCTGTGCCGGATCGAACACCACCACGCCGGCCGGCGTGCCACCCACGATGCGACCACTCGGGGTCAGCGTCAGCGTGCGGCGGCGGAATTCCTGGCTGGGCAGGCCATCATGGACGCCGTACTGGCGCACGCTGCCGGCTTCCGGATCGACACGCACCAGGCCGCGTGCATTCGCTGCCCAGACTACCCCCTGCCGGTCCACCACCAGACCGGTGGCGGTGATCGCCGGGTAGCCGGCACTGCTGCCGATCACTTCCTGCAGGGTCAGCCGATCGCCCTGCCAGCCGTAGTGCGAGAGCTTGCCTTCCTCGGAAAGCCAGACACTGTCATCGCCGGCCAGCGCCATCGCATGCACGCTCGCCGCGGGGCCACCGGGCAGCGGCTCGAAACGCGAGCGCGCCGCGACCCACTGCAGCAGTCCCTGCCCGGTGGCCACCCACAGGCGGTCCTGGGGACCGCACCGGATATCGAGCGCGTTCTGGCCCGCGCTCAATCCAGCGTGGCCCAGCGCGATGCGATGCAGGACGCGTCCATCGAGATCGCGCTGCTGCAGCCCGGTGGCCGACGCTGTCCACAGGCGCTGCCCGTCGCACAGCGCCAATGATTCGATCGCGCCCTCCATCGTGGCGTCCACCGCCGCGTCGCTGCCCCAGCGCCGCATCCGCTTCTGCCGGGGGTCATAGCGCAGCAGCGCGTCCCAGGAGCCGATCCAGACCTGCCCTCGCGGATCCTCCAGCACCGACTGCAGCCATTGCGTGCCGTCCACCCAGGTCCGGTGCTGTTCGATTTTCCCGCTGACCGGGTCGAACTTGTCCAGGGCGCCGTGCGTGCCCACCGTCCACACACCGCCGTCGGCGGCCGCGCCCATGCCCAGCACATACGCATTGCGCAGCGAGGCCGGGTCATCTTCCAACCGCGACAGCACCGAGAACTGCCACCATCGCGGCAGCAGATGCCACAGGCCGCCGTTGGTGCTGGCCAGCCAGATGCCACCCTCGCGGTCTTCGTAGGCGCCGGTCCAGTTCGGCCGCACCTGCCCGCGCGCGATCGCGCTGTACAGCGGCACCTGCTGGAACTGGCCGTCCATCGCACGGCCCAGGCCCGAGCGGGTATCCAACCAATACCCGCCCTGCTCGTCGCGCAGCATCATGCCCAGGATCTGATCGCCATCGGCAACGGCCCAGGGCGCCGGTTCGAAGCGGCCATCCGGGCGGCGCACCGCCACCCCGACATTGCTGCTGATCCACAGGCTGCCATCGGCCTCGGCGGTGAGGCCGTTGATGACGCGCGCCGACAACTGGGCACTGGGCACCGGTTCGAAATCGTGTCCGGTCCAGCGCGCCAGGCCGGCTTTGGATCCGATCCACAAGGTGCCATCCAGGGTGGTGGCCAGATTGCCGATCGATGCCGCCGGCAGGCTGCGCGGGTTGCCGGGCTCGGGCATGAAGCGGGTCAGCGTGCCATCACGCTCCAGCCGGTGCAGGCCGCCCTGGTAAGTGCCGAACCAGATCGCACCGTCCGGCGTGGAAGCCACGCTCCAGATCGTGTTGCTGCCCATCTCCGGATGGCTGTCGCGATCGTAGAAGCGGATCTCGCGGCGATCGGCCGACATCATCGCCAGGCCGGCGTTCTCCGTACCGATCCACAGCTGATTGCGCGCATCCACGTGGACGCTCCAGACGTGGTTGTCGCGCAGGCCGTCCTCGGCGCGCCAGATGCGGTAATTGCGACCGTCGTAACGGGCCAGCCCATCATTGGTGGCAATCCACAGATAGCCGTAGCGATCCTCGGCCATGCGATTGACGGTGTTGGATGGCAGGCCATCGAACACGGTGAGCTGCCGCGGCGTCGGCGGTACCGGCTGGGCCGACGCAAGCGCCGGCCAGAGCACACACAGGCCGATCAGCAGCGGCCACAGCACACGCAACACCACTGGCTCTCCCGGGTCTGTCCCTCGATTCACTGCCGTCGCCCGGAACGGGCCTGTCACCCCTGACCACCCCGGTCGTCGGGCAACGCCCCGCATAGTAAACCGTTCCCCGCGCCGGCACGATCCACGCGCGGCAAGGCGAGCCGTTGCATCGCTGTGTGCAGCGCATCGCCCTGCAGTGGCTTGTGCACCAGACCGTCCGCGCCGGCGGCGATGACCTGCAGCTCCAGGTCCAGCTCCCGTCGCGCCGTCAGCACCAGTATCGGCAGGCGTTTGCCCTGCTGACGCAGCAGGCGCAGCAGTGACAGCCCGTCCATGCCCGGCAGGTCCAGGTCCAACAGCATCAGCTGGGTGCCGGGGCGGGCCAGCGCGGTCAGTGCCGCCAGCGCGTGCGCGGCATGCACGACGGTGTGACCGCGCAGCCGCAGCAGTGCGCCGACCACCTCGGCCACCAGCGGATCATCTTCCACCAGCATGACCTGAAGGGCATCGAGCGCATCGCCCTGCGGTGCGGTCGCGTGGGGCCCGATCGCCTGGCAGCCTTCCAGCGGGGCACTCAGCGTCCCCTGCCAGCGGTGATCAGGCAACCGCGACACGCGCAGGTGCCCGTGCATCGCGCCGATCAGCACGTCGACATCGGCCAAGGCCTCGCGTACCTGCAACGGCGCTGGGGACGGACAGGCCCCCGGTTCGGCGAGCACATCCAGCAGCAGGCCACTGCAGCCCGGCCGCCAGGCGATGCGCAGGGTCAACCGGACAGCCCCGGTCTGCTCTGCCAACCCGCACGCGAGCAGTTCCACGGCTTGTCGCAACCGGTCCGGGTCGCCCACGGCGCTGGCACCGGGTTGCAATGGCGGGGCCAACACGAGGCGGCAGCCACCCGCCTCCAGACCCCCGGCCACGGCGGCATGTACCTCGTCCCACCACGGACCGATGGCAAAGCCCCGTGGATGCAGCATCACCTTGCCGGCCTGCAGCCTGGCCATCTCCAACGCCTCGTCGACCACCTGCAGCAATGCACGCCCGCCCTGCTGGATATGCAGCACCTGTTCGCGCGCGCCTGCGGGTAACGGCGTAGCCAACAGCAGTTCGCTCATGCCAAGCACGCCGGTGAGCGGTGTCCGGACTTCATGGCCCAGCGTGGCCATGTAGCGCGCCTTGGCCTGCGCGGCCTGCTCGGCACGTGCCTGGCGGCGCGTGGCCGCCCGCCAGGCGAGCGCGCGCTGCCGCCGCTGCCTCAGCGTCCACACCAGCAACGTGCCGGCACTGGCGGCGAGCAGCCACAGCAACGCCCACGCCCCGGGATGCGCCCAACCGTTGTAGGCCACGTGCAGGTGCACCTGCTGCAGGGCCGACCATTGCCCATCCACGTCACGTGCCTGGAATTCCAGTACATGCTCGCCGGCCGGCAGGCGGGGGAAGCCGCGCGCGCCGCGTCGCCCGGCGCGGACCCATTCGGGGTCTTCGCCCCGCAGCCGGAATCGATACCCGCTCACACCGTCGGGCCGGCCGCTCAGCAGGCGCGCCGACAACTGGATGTCGCGATCATCGGCGTTGAGCTGCAGTGGATCGGTGGAAGGCAGCTCGACCCAGCGCCGTTGTCGGCGCACCTTCACCCGGTCGATCACCAGCGATGCCGGCGTCGTGGCGTCGACCATGCCCGCCGGATGCAATGCGAGCACATCGCCGTTGGCTTCCAGGGCGAGCAGATGCGCTCCGGCAGCAACCAGGCCAGTATCGAACACCATCAGCGGCAGGCCATCATCGGCGGTGTACAGCCGCGCACTGCCTCGCTCCGGGGCCAGGCGCACCACCCCGCGCGCCGTGGTGGCCCATAAGGCACCATCCGGGGCGCCGCTCAATCCGCGTGGCAACGCGGCCGGTACTCCCTGCGCCGCGTCAACCCGTTGGCTGTGAGGCGGGCGGCCGGGCGCATGCTGGTAGGCCGACCAGCCCTCCGCATCGGCTGCCCACAGCCACCCATCGGAGGCTAGATGCAGCGCGCCGATCTCCCGCCGGCCGCTGCCCGGCACCGGGAGAAAACGGCTGGCCGCCACGTGCCACTGTTTGAGACCCTCGCCGTCCCCCAACCATACCTCTCCGCCAGGGCTGCACTGGAGCGCGAACTCCGCCACGCCCGGGCGCAGGCCCGCCGCCGCGTAGGCAGCACTGGCCAGGACGCGGCCATCGCCCGCACGCTGCTCCACGCGGCCATTGCCGGCCAGCCACACGTGATCGCCACAGGCCAGCAACGCGGCCTGCGGCGACGTGCCCGGCGACACACTGGCCGCCCCCACCTGCCAGCGCTGCCGACGCCGGCGCAGCGGATCGATCCGGGTCAGCCACGGCGCCGCGAAGACCCACACCACGCCCTGCGGATCTTCAACCACCACGTGGCGATCGGCACGTGCTGGATCCTGTGCATAGGACCACCGCGCGGGGGAGAAGCCCTGCTCCGGCGAGAGACGGGCGAGCGTGCCGCCGCGTGCCCACCATGCGTGTGCGTCTGCCGCCGGGGCCAGGCTGCCTGCCGCACCGGCGATGGGTCCGGCCGGTGCGGCGAAACGCTCGAAGTGCCGCCACTGGGCGCCGAGTCGCCATACGCCCTGGCGGCTTCCCGACAACCAGACCCGCCCCTGCCGGTCCTCGAACGCCTGCCCGATGCGCGACACCTCGCGCCCGTGCGGCCGGGGCAGTTGGAGCGCGTGGTGGTTCCGGCCGTGCTGATCCTGCCACCACACCTGGTCGCCATCGCCGAACCAGTCCCCGCCACGCCGCGCTGCGCCGAGCCAACGGGCCGGTGTGCGGTGCCCGGAAACGGGTTGCAAGGACGGCAGCTGCCGCACCCGCGAACCCTCGCCCGTGCTGGAATGCAGCCGCCCCTGCGAATCCAGGCCGAGCGCGGTCACCGGCCGAGGGGAAGCGCCGAGCATCGCAGGCGCCTGGAACCGGTCGTGCTGCCACCTCGCCAGCCCGGCGGCACTGCCGATCCACAGGCCGCCGTGCGGATCGGACACGAGCCGCTCCACCCGTGCCGACGGCAAACCACCACCGCCAGCGGCCGGCAGGTGCTGACGCAGGAAGTGATCGCGGTCGAGCCGGAACAGACCGGCATCGCGGGTACCAAACCAGACGCTGCCATCGTCCATGGGCTGGATCGCCAGGATCGGGCTGGCCGCCACCGTGGGTACCGCCGGCCCCGCCCACCGGGCGAACTGCTGGCGGTCAGCGGAAAGACGCTGCAGATAACCGTTGCCGGTGCCGATCCATAGCTGGTCACGAGCATCGAGGGCCAGGCTGCGCACCACGTTGTCGGCCAGGCCGTGTTCCATGCGCCAGATCCGGAAACCGCTGCCGTCATAGCGCGCCAGGCCGTCGCCCGTCGCGAACCAGAGATAGCCCTTACGGTCCTCCACGATCTGATGCACCACGTTGGACGGCAATCCGTCGACGGTCGTCATCCGTATGCCATGGCTGGGCAGCGCCAGCACCGGAAACGCCTGCAGCAGCCAGACCAGCAGCCCCCACCGCCCCCATCGGCACCCTCGGTGCGGCGTGCCGCTCATGCGCTGCGCCGGCATCTGGCCAGTCCATCGCCCAACGCCGCCCGGCTCACGGGCAGGCGCAGGAACAGCTCGAAGCCGGCCGCGATCGCCTCGCGCTGCGCAGCGGCATCCGCACGCGCAGTCAGTGCTACCCGTGGCACCCCCGGCCACCGCCGCGACAGCCGTGCCCCCACGCGTTCGCCATCCACCCTAAGGGCGGGATCGACCACGATGACGTCCCAACCCGCACCGTCCGCGGCGGTGGGCGGCAGTGCATCCGCGCCGGGAAAGTGGGTGGGCAGATGGCCCAGGGAGGCCAGCATGGCCAGCAGCACCTCGGCAACGACCGCTGAGGGATACACCACCAGCACCCGCAGTGCGCCGGCCGCAGCCAGCCCCGGCAGCGCACACGCTGCAACGATGCCGGTGGGGAGCTCACCGCGCGGCAAGGGCAGCGCCACCTGGAAACAGGTGCCCTGGCCGGGAACGCTGGTCACGGTGATATCGCCGCCCATGGCCACTGCCAGATCGCGGGAGATCGACAATCCCAGCCCACTGCCGCCGTAACGTGCCGCGGTCTGCGCGCCATCGGCCTGTTCAAAGCGCTGGAACAGGCGCTGGCACTGCGCCGGCGTCATACCCGGTCCGGTATCGCACACCCGCAGCACGATCCCTTGGCCATCGTGTCCGCCGTGCGCCTCCAGCCGCACCGTTCCCTGCGCGGTGAACTTCAGCGCGTTGCCGAGCAGGTTGAGCAGGATCTGGCGCAGGCGACGCGCATCGCCGATGACGCACGCCGAGGCCGGCAGCGTGCTGTGCCACTCCAACGCAAGCGCCTTGCCCTGCGCCACCGGCAGCAGCAGCGCGTGCAGTGCTTCGATCATCCGCTGCAGCACGAACGGTGCCGGCTGCAACTGCAGTTCCCCTGATTCGATGCTGGCCAGATCCAGTGCGTCATCCATCAGCCGCAGCAGGTGCTCACCGGCATGGTGCAGGCTGTTGACCCGGCTGCGCTGGTCTGGCGGAAGCGGTGAGCGCAGCAGCAGTTCGCTCCATCCCAGCACCGCGGTCATCGGCACCCGGATGCGGGTCCCCAGCGTGGTCAGGAAACGGGTGCGCTGCACGGATGCGCGCTCGGCATGCCCCTGCCGGGCACGCAGCCAGCGCCAGCGCCGCTGGCGACCGCGGCGTACGTGAAAGCGCCATCCCCAGAGCCACACCGCGCCCATCCCCGCGGCCGCGGCGGCCCACCGGGCCGGCGGCGCCTGCCACCATGCCGGGGCCACCTGCAATGTTACCCGGCGCACCGGCGACCACCGGCCGTTTCCCTGCCGGGCCTGCACCTCCAGCGTCTGCAGCCCCACCGGCAGACGTTCGAACACGCGCAGCCCGGTGGCATCACTTTCCTGCCACTGGGCCTCGTGATCCTGCAGCCGGAACCGATACTGCACGTGCGACGGCGCACCGCTGCTGAGCAGCCGCGCGGCAACGCGCACATGCCGATCAGCACCCGAGAGCGGCACCGGGTCGGCGCCGACCGGCAGCGTGATCTGCGCCTTGCCACGGCGAGCAGTGATCGCATGGATGACCAGGCCCGGCGCGCGCTCAGGGCCCGTGACACCGGCCGGATCAATCAGCAACAACCCGCCTTCGCTGACCGCAGCGGCGAGCCGACCGTCGGCGGTGCGCACCAGCCCGTGCGGCACCACGCCCTGCGCCGGCAGCCCCTCATCGCCGCCGAAGTGGCGCACGCCGCCGCCGTGCGGGTCGACCCGGACCAGGCCACGTGCATCGCCTGCCCATGCAACGCCCGCTGCGTCGACCACCAGTGCGCGTGCCAGCAGACGCGGATACCCGTGCGCAGGGCCGAAGCTGTGCGTCTTGCGCAGCTGCTGGCCATCCCAGCGGTAGCGCCGCAGTACCCCGAGGCTGCTGATCCAGTAGTGGCCATCCTCGCCGCGGGCGACCGCCCCCACTTCGCCGCGCGGCGCTCCCTCCACGACCGCGAAGCGTTCCTGCGCCGGCAGCCAGCGTTTGACGCCGCTGCGGTCGGTTGCCCACAGCCGGCCATCGTCATCGCACAGCAACTGGGGGCCATGGCTCGGCGGCACCAGCCCGAGGGTGTGCGGCGCGGCGGACAACTCCAGCACACCGTCGGCATCGCGTCGCTGGATGCGGTCGGCACGCCCGAGCCACAACGATCCATCGCCGCAGGCCTGCAGATCAACCCTCCCCGCGTCGCCGCCCACCCCCAGCAACCAGTGACGGCGTCCACCGCTGCCCGGCAGGTAGCGCGACAACGTATTGCCACTGGCCACCCATACCTGGCCGCGACGGTCTTCGGCGATGGCCACGGTGCCGGCACGCAGGTGATCGGGGCGGTAGTCGACGCCCAGGTCGCTGCGCCCGCTCACCGTGTCCACGCGCTGCAGGCGCCCGCGATCGCCGGCGATCCACACCCGCCTGCCATGGGAGGGCGCCAGGGCCAGCACGTGGTCGCCATCGAGTCCGGGCCAACCATCACGGGCGGCCGCCAGCAGCGTGAACTGGCGCCACCGCGCGGGCAGGTGCCACAGGCCCTCGCCGCGGCCGACCCACCACAGGCCGCCGACCCGGTCCTCCAGCGCATGGCTGACCGCAGCCGTGCTCATCACGGCGCCGGCGTATCCACGCAGCGGCACCGGCTGCGGCGCCTGCCCGCGCGCGTGAAGTCGCAGTCCGGTTGCGCCGGCGCTCCAGAGGTCGCCCGCGGTACTGCGCAGCACCGGCATCGCCGTGCCCTCCGGCATCCGATGCAGCTCGCCATCGCGCCACCGGTGCACGCCCTGCGGTGTGTGCACCCACACCCCGCCGTCCGGATCGGGCCAGAGCACGCGCACGTCAACGCCCTGGTCGTCCTGCAGCGGCACCAGGGTGAAACGATGTTCCTCACGCCGCAGTGCCCCTGCCGGCGTCCCGATCCACAGCCGGCCCTGGCGGTCGGTGACCAGGGCAGTCACCCGGCGCACGGGGCCACCGTGCAACTGCAACGGCACGCGTTGCCAGCGGCCGTCCGGATGCCGTGCGAACAGGCCGTCGTCGAGGGTACCCACCCACACCACACCGTCGGGGGTGCTGGTGATCTGCATGACGCCGATGCGGGGCAGGACCACCGCGCCATTGCCCGGCATGCTCTGGATCTCGCGGCGATCAGCAGACAGCGTCAGCAGGCCCTGCGAGGCGGTCGCCAGCCAGAGCTGGTTCTGCGCATCCAGATGCAGCGCGCGTACGTCCACATCCAGCAGCCCCTGTTCCCTTCGCCACGCGCGGAAACGGTGACCATCAAAGCGCAGGAGTCCATCGTCGCTGGCGAACCACAGATAACCGTCGCGGTCTTCCACGACCGCACGCAGCGCCGCGGTCGGCAGCGCCTCGGCGGGGCCCAGCGGCCGGGGCCAGGGTGCCGTGACGGGATCGCCGGCCAGAACAGGGACCGGCAGCCAGAGCGCGAGACCCAGCATCACCGCAGCCCAGCGATGGCCCATTGATGCGGATCGGCCTCCCCCCACGCGTACCCCGACCGTCCTCTCCTGCATGAACAGCAAGGTATGCCGAAGCCACGCGAAGCGGGCTGGCAGGGTCTGGACCCGGTCACAGTCCGATCAATCAAATTTCAGATCAAAAAAGAAACTACGAGGCATGGCATTGATCGCACCGGTGCGCGCAGTGCTTCGGCTGATCAGTGTCGGGGCGACTTCCCGGCGCGCGCCTGCACGATCGCATCGATCAGCATGTCACCGGTCACCGGCTTGCGCAGGAAACCGTTGAATCCGGCCGCCAGCACCTGCTGCTCGGCGTAGGCATCCGAGCGTGCGGTCACCGCGATCAGGGGCAGCTCATAGCCCATCGCACGCAGTTGTCCCGCGATCGCGATGCCGTCCAGCGCCGGCAGGTCCAGGTCCAGCAGACCCACATCGAAGTGGGCTGCCGCCACCTCGGACAACGCCGCCAGGCCGTGCAGCACGTGCACCACCTCGTGCCCGCGCGAGCGCAGCAGCCCGGCGATGACATCGGCCACGGTGGCATCGTCCTCAACCAGCAGGATGCGCAGCGGCGGCAGTTGCGTGCGCGTGTCGTGGCCCGCCTCACGCGGCGTGCCGAGCGGCTGTACGGTCCAGGGCAACGGCAGCGATACGGTGAATCGGGCGCCATCGCCCAGCCGGCTGTCGATCTCGATCCGGCCGCCCATCGCCACCGCCAGTTCTTGGCAGATCGCCAGGCCCAGGCCACTGCCACCGTAGCGCGATGCGGTCCGTGGGCCATCGGCCTGTTCAAAGCGATGGAACAACCGTTCCTGCTGGTCCTGGTTGATGCCCGGCCCCGTATCGGAGACCTCGAAAATGATCGCGCGACCCTCCTCGCCCAGTTCGACCCCCAGGCCGACATGGCCATGCTCGGTGAACTTGATCGCATTGCCGAGCAGGTTCATCAGGATCTGCCGCACACGCATCTCATCGCCGCTGACCTGCACCGGACCGGGCAGGTTGAAGCTGCGTTCGAACGCCAGCCCACGGTGGTGGGCCATCGGTTCCATCAGGGCTTCCACCTGCTCCAGCAACGACATCAGATCAAACGGACGCAGATCCAGCTCCAGCCGCCCTGCCTCGATACGGGCCAGATCCAGCGCGTCGTTGACCAGCCGCAGCAGATGTTTGCCGGCATGCTGGATCGAGCCGGCATACCCCCGCTGCACCTCATCCAGTGGGGTCGACAACAGCAGTTCGCTCATGCCCAGCACGCCGGTCATCGGTGTGCGCACTTCGTGCCCCAGCGTGGCCAGGAAGCGGCTCTTGGCCTGTGACGCCTGCTCGGCCAACTGTTGTTTGTGCACCGTCAATTGCCATTGCTGGCGACGGCGCAGGCGCGCACGTGCGACGTACGCCAGCGCGGCGATCCCGATCAGGCCCAGCAGCACATAGCCCACGATCGCCCAGCCACTGCGCCACCATGGCGGGCGCACCTCCAGGTCCAGCGTGCTGGGCGGCGTCCACGCGCCCTGCGGCGTCGCGGCCTGCACCTCGATGCGATAGTGCCCGGCGGGCAGGCGCGACAGCAGGCGTTCGCCATCGGCCGCCTGCATCACCCAGTTCTGGTCATAGCCGGACACCCGGTAGCGGTAGCGGTTGCCGTGCGGGTTGGCGAACGACAGCAGGCGTGCGGACACGATCAGGTCGCGGTCCTGCGGTCCCAGCACGATCGGTGCCTGCGGAGGCAGCATCTGCTGGCCCTCGGCATCGTCACGACGCACCTGCACGCTGTCGATCACCAGCTGAGATGGCGGCAGCACCATGTCCGCCGCGTCCGGATCGAAACCAACCAGCCCGGTCGCGGTCACTGCCAGCACCCGGCCGTCGCGTGTCTGCACGGGCGGGCGATTGCTGAACTCCACATCGGGCAAGCCGTCGCGTTCGCCATACAGCCGCAATCGACGTTCGCTGCCCTGCCAGCACACCAGGCCGCGTGGCGTGGTCGCCCATACCTGCCCGTGGCTGCCCAGCGCGAGCCCGCCCATCGACACCGCCGGCATCCCTTCGGCCGCGCCGACGCGTTCGCGCAGGCTCATGCTGAGCCCGTCCCAGCGGTACCGTTCCAGCGCGCCCTGGCGCGCCAGCCAGAGTTCATCCGGGCCGGTCCAGGCGGCATCATAGATGCTGCCGCGGGAAATCCCGGGCACCTGTTCGAAACGGTCGTTGCGCCACCGCATCAGCCCCATCTGGTCGCCCATCACCCAGAGCTGCCCGCGCGGATCGAACACCATCTGCTCGACCGGATTTTCGGTCAGCCCGCGGTTCTGGTCGTTGCGGATCGTATCGAGCACGTTGCCGCGGGCGTCGCGGCGCTGGATGCCGAAGTTCATGATCGACAGCCACAGCTCGCCATCCGGTGCCTGCCGGATCAGATCGATGCGCTGGCGTACATCGGCGCCACCGCCGATCTTCCATTCGCGCAGTGTGCCGGTGGCCGGCTGGTACAGATTCAGACGGCCCGCGCGACCGATCCACACGGCGCCGTCCTCGCGGGGCAACAGCGACCACGCCGCGCCCACTCCGATCTGTTTGTCGTCGGCGATCTGGCGCAGCTGCCCCTGCACATCGAGACGGTAGAGCCCGTGCGCGCCGGAAATGTAGAAGTCGTCCCCCGCCGCTGCCGCGCCCAGCAGGTACACACTGTCCAACGGCTTGCCGTCAAGCTGGTACCAGCTGGAGAAACGCTTCCAGTCCGGTGGCAGGTAGGCCAGTCCCTGGGTCAGCATCGCCACCCACAGGCCGCCTTCATGATCCTGCAGCATGTCCAGCACGCCACTGCGCGCGGTCAGGAAGCCACTGCCGGCATCACCGGCGAGCAGCCGCGCGGTGCTGGCATCGCCGCGGTACAGACCATCGGCCGTGCCCAGCCAATAGCCGCCGTTGCGGTCGTGGATCACCGTGGCCGCACGTACATCGGCGCTGAGCTTCCAGGGCGCCGGACGGGCCTGGTCATCGGCACCGATCTCGAACAGCCCGCCTTCGGTGCCCGCCCAGACCGTGCCATCGGGCTCGCGGGTCAGGCGGAACACGCTCTTGCCGCCCAGCAGGGCCGGCGCGATCCGGGTGAAACCGTCGCCATCCCAGCGGGTGACACCGTTGGAGGTCCCCACCCAGACCCGCCCCTGCGGATCGGCCAACAGGGTGTAGATGGTGTTGTCGGGCAGACTGCGCGGATCGCTCGGGTCGGCCTGGTACCTGACCAGCGCCCCGTCTTCGCTGCGCCGGCATATGCCGTGCTGGTTGGTGCCGATCCACAGCGACTGCGCGGCATAGGCCAGCGACCAGAACTGGCCCTCGCACGCCTCGCTCAGGGCGGTAAAGCGGGTGAACGCCGTCCGGTCCGGACCCAGCATGCCCAGGCCAGCGCCATTGCTGCCCACCCAGACGCGGTCCAGCGGATCGATCAGCAGCGTTTCCACCTCGTTGCCGGGAAGCGAGCCGGGGTCGGCCGGATCATTGCGCCACACCCGCAGGCCGACGCCGTCCACGCGAGCCAGGCCGTCATCGGTCCCGGCCCAGATGTAGCCCTGGCGATCCTGGGCCAGGGCCAGCACCATGCGCGACGGCATGCCCTCGGCCGCGCCCAGGCGGCGCAAGCGTGGCGTTTCCGCCGATATCCCTGCGGCTTCCAACACTGACGGCACTGCGCACAACCACAGCCCCAACAGCACGATGCCTGCACCCCAGCGGCGCGTGCTCATCGATCCGGTCTCCCTGTTGGTGCGGATTGTCACACAGCGATCAGGACGGTGTCCGCATTCCGGGCCGACGGCCGTGGATGGAACGGGCTGTTTCCGTCCTGCACAGGGAACACGGCACGGGCGCCCCGTGCTGTTGTCAGGTGCACCACGATCTGTTGCAGCCATGACGCTGCATCCCATGACACGGCTGTGCGTATGATCGCCCCAGACCCTCATGGAGCCAGCGCCTTGCTCAAGCGCCTGACCCTTTCGCTGCTGTTGTCGGCCCTGCCGCTGCTCGCCATCGCCGCCCCCGACAGCTACCGCCTCGACCCGGTGCATACCCGCGTGCTGTTCGCGGTGGAGCATGCCGGCTTCTCCCACGCGTTGGGCACCGTGTCCGGCAGCGAAGGCGTGCTGGTGTTCGACCCGGACGACTGGCGCACGGCACGCCTGGAGGTCAGCGTGCCGATCCAGCGCCTGGACCTGGGCGATGACAAATGGAACAAGGCCACGCTGGCGCGCAATCTGCTCGACGGTGAGCGTTTCCCGGACGCGCGGTTCGTCTCGACCCGGGTCGAACCAATCGATCCCACCCACGCCAACGTGATCGGCCAGCTCACCGTGCGCGGGGTGACCCGCGAGGTCACGCTGGCGGTCACCCTGAACGCGCTCAAGCGTCATCCGCTGCCGCCGTTCCGCCGCACCGCCGGCTTCTCGGCCACCGCCACACTCAGCCGCAGTGCCTTCGGCGTGGATGGCTGGGCCTCGATGATCGGCGATGAGGTGCAGCTGCGGATCGAAGCGGAGGCCGTGCGCGATCGCAACGCGAGCGACCCGGGCGATCCTGCCCCTGCCGATGTGCCGGGAACTCCGGCCCCGCCGATCGACTCAGATACCCCACAGCCGGTCCAGGAGACCACGCCATGACCGCCAAGAACACCCCGACCCGCTGGGGCGGCGTCAGCCAGACCCTGCACTGGCTCATCGCCGTACTGATCCTCGCCCTGGGCATCGTCGGGCTGACCATGGGCGAACTGCCCAAAACCCCGAAGTACTTCTGGGTCTACACCATGCACAAATCGATCGGCATCACCGTGCTGGCGCTGGTGGTGACCCGGCTGCTGTGGCGGCTGTACGCCGGCGCCCCGCAACCGGTGCCGGGCACGCCAACCTGGCAGGAACGCATCGCCTCGGCCACGCGTTGGCTGCTGTACGTGCTGATGTTCGCCATTCCGCTGTCAGGCTGGCTGTACGACTCGGCCAGCGGCCTGCGCCCGTTCCGTTGGTTCGGTCTGGTCGATGTGCCCAAACTCAGCCCGCCCGATGAACGTGTCACCCAGATCTCCCACGCCATTCACGAGTGGGGCTTCTGGCTGCTGATCGCGGTGGTCGTGGCCCATGCCAGTGCTGCGCTTTACCACCATTTTTACCAACGCGATGCCACGCTTGCGCGCATGCTCCCGCAGCGCTGGCTTGCCTCCCCCCAGAAGGATTGACCATGAACATCAAGCTCACCTCTCCCGCCGCGGTCGCCGCCGCCCTGGCTGGCCTGCTGGCCACCGCCCCGGTGCTGGCCGCCGATTACGTGCAGGCGCCCGGCTCGGTGCTGGC
Source organism: Stenotrophomonas sp. AS1 (assembly GCF_048957655.1). Lineage (NCBI taxonomy): Bacteria > Pseudomonadati > Pseudomonadota > Gammaproteobacteria > Lysobacterales > Lysobacteraceae > Stenotrophomonas > Stenotrophomonas sp. AS1. The sequence continues at coordinate 445,399 of NZ_JARVXM010000003.1, forward strand.
CTTTGCCACCAAGTACGACGGTGAAGTGTTTACCGGCACCTTCCCCGGCTTCGACACCAGGATCAGCTTCGATCCGGCCAAGCTGGACGATGCCAAACTGGAAGTGACCATTCCGCTGGCCAGCGCCAAGAGTGGCAACAGCGACCGCGACTCGACCCTGCAGGGCGCGGACTTCTTCAACGTGGGCAAGTTCGCCCAGGCCAAGTACAGCGCCACCAAGTTCCGTTCGCTGGGCAACAACCAGTACGCCGCAGACGGCACCCTGGAGCTGCGCGGCGTGAGCAAGCCGGTCACGCTCACCTTCACCTGGACCCCGGGCGCGCAGCCGGTGCTGGCCGGCAAGGCGACGGTGAAGCGCCTGGACTTCGGTGTGGGCGGCGGCGACTGGGCCGACACCAAGACCATCCCGAACGAGACCGCGATCAGCACCAAGGTCGTACTGAAAGCAAAATAAGCCGCGCCGGCTACAGGTAGAGCCGACCGTTGGTCGGCTGCCGCAACGATGATCCCCGGGCAGCCGACCAACGGTCGGCTCTACCGGATCCAGGCTTCTACCGCGGGCACGTCGAACGGCCAGTCCAGTTCCCGGCCCCGTGCGTCGCGCAGCACCGGTACCCGGAGCCCGTAGCGGGCCTCCAGCGCGGCATCGTCATCGATGAACACACTGTTCAGATCGGCCACCCGGGCCTGGGCCAGTACCGCCAGGGCCTGGTCGCACAAATGGCAGTCATCACGCTGGAACAAGGTAAACACCGGCCCACCCGCCTTGGAAAATGTTGCGCCGCAGCCAGAGCCGGCGGCATGAAGCGCATAGAATAGCGCTCCATCCGATACCCGCAGTTTGGCAATCATGGCTGTCAGCACGTTCGACGTTTTCAAGATCGGCATTGGCCCGAGTTCTTCCCACACCGTGGGACCGATGAAGGCTGCCGAACGTTTCGTGCACCGCTGGCTGCTCGATCCGGGCCATCTGCAGGACGTGGTGCGCATCCGCGCCGACGTCTACGGTTCGCTGGCCCTGACCGGCCGTGGCCATGGCACCGACAAGGCCGTGCTGCTCGGGCTGGAAGGCCAGCGCCCGAACCTGATCGATCCGGACATCATCCCCGAGACCCTGGAGCGGATCCGCAGCAGCAAGCGGATCCGCCTGATGGGCCAGCACGAGATCGCCTTCGACGAGAAGCGCGACCTGGGCCTGAACAAGCGCCAGAAACTGCCATACCACACCAACGGCATGCGCTTCACTGCCTACGGCGCCGATGAGCAGGTGATCGCCACGCGCGACTACTACTCCGTCGGTGGCGGTTTCGTGGTCAACCAGGACGATGCGGCCGATGACCGGATCGTGCCCGATGAAACCCCGCTGCCCTACCCGTTCAAGAGCGGCGACGAGCTGCTTGCCCAGACCGCACGCAGTGGCTTGAGCATCGCCCAGATGATGTTCGAGAACGAGAAGTGCTGGCGTACCGAGGACGAGATCCGCGAGAGCCTGCGTGAAATCTGGAGCGCCATGCAGGCCTGCGTGGCACGCGGCATCCGCCAGGAAGGCACCCTGCCCGGCGGCCTGCATGTCTCCCGCCGCGCACCGGCGCTGTACCGCGAGCTGTCCTCCAAGCCCGAAGCGGCGATGCGCGATCCGCTGACCACGCTGGACTGGGTCAACCTGTACGCGCTGGCGGTGAACGAAGAAAACGCCGCCGGTGGCCGCGTGGTCACCGCCCCGACCAACGGCGCCGCCGGCGTGCTGCCGGCCGTGCTGCATTACTTCGACCGCTTCTGCCCCGGTGCCAACGAACAGCGCGTGTTCGATTTCCTGCTGACCTCGGCGGCGATCGGCATCCTGTACAAGGAAAATGCCTCGATCTCCGGTGCCGAAGTGGGCTGCCAGGGTGAAGTGGGCGTGGCCTGCTCGATGGCCGCCGGCGGCCTGGTCGCCGCGCTCGGCGGCAACCCGAGCCAGATCGAGAATGCCGCCGAGATCGGCATGGAACACAACCTCGGCCTGACCTGCGATCCAATCGGTGGCCTGGTGCAGATCCCCTGCATCGAACGCAACGCGATGGGCGCGGTCAAGGCGATCAACGCTTCGCGCATGGCGATGCGCGGCGATGGCAAGCACAAGGTCTCGCTGGACAAGGTCATCAAGACCATGCGCGACACCGGCCGCGACATGCAGGACAAGTACAAGGAAACCAGCCGCGGCGGGCTGGCGGTCAACGTCATCGAGTGCTGATCCACCGCCCCCGGCGGTAGAGCCGACCGTTGGTCGGCTGCTCCCGGTGGCCTCATCGGCACCCCTGCACGGCCACTCCGGTACAGTCAGGACTTCCCCCGATGGAGACCGCCATGCGCATCCTGGCCGCCGCCCTGCTCGCCTGCCTGCCGCTGACCACCCTCGCCGCCGACACCTACGGCCCGCGACTGGAAGGCTTCGACTACCCCTATCCGGTCAAGATCTTCCGGTTCGAGTCCCAGCGCCAGCCGCTGGAGATGGCGTACATCGACGTGCCCGCCGGCGGCAAAGGGTTCGCCGGTACGGTCGTGCTGCTGCATGGGAAGAACTTCTGCGCGGCCACCTGGAAGGACACCATCGCGGCACTGAGCGCGGCCGGCTACCGGGTGATCGCCCCGGACCAGATCGGCTTCTGCAAATCGAGCAAGCCCGAACGCTACCAGTACTCGTTCGGCCAGCTGGCCGCCAATACCGAAGCGCTGCTGGAGCATCTGGGCTACGGCGAGGGCAAGCTGCACATCGTCGGCCATTCGATGGGCGGCATGTTGGCGGCACGCTTCGCGTTGATGTATCCCCAGCGCTTGCTCAGCCTGTCACTGATCAACCCGATCGGACTGGAAGACTGGAAGGCCAAGGGCGTGCCGTGGCGCAGTATCGATGCCTGGTACGCAGGCGAGTTGAAGACCAGCTTCGACAGCATCAGGAAGTACCAGCTCGACGTTTATTACAACGGGCAGTGGAAGCCCGAGTACGAGCAGTGGGTGCGCATGCAGTCGCGCATGTACGACGGCCCCGGCAAACAGGCAGTGGCGTGGAGCCAGGCGCTGACCTCGGACATGGTGTTCAACCAGCCCGTCGTCTATGAACTGCCGAAACTCACGGTCCCGACCACCTTGTTCATCGGCCAGACCGACCGCACCGCGATCGGCCGTGACCTGGCGCCGCCCGCCCTGAAAGCGACGCTGGGCAACTACCCTGCGCTGGGCAAGGCGGCGGCCGCGGCGATTCCCGGCGCCACCCTGGTGAGCTTCGAGGACCTGGGCCACTCGCCGCAGGTGCAGGACCCTGCGCGATTCAATGCGGCACTGCTGAAGGCAATCTCACCACACGACTGACCTGCCCACCACCCCGGTACTGCCACGCCATGCGTGGCAGCAGCCGTCCTCACCATTATCCGCCGACGCAGCCAGCCCACCTTGGCGCTACCGCGTGCCTTGGTGGGATCTCGCGGCGGTCAGCCCCGCACGATCGCCAGCACGTCGTCCAGCAATGCGGCGGCGGTGACTTCCGCGCCGGCGCCCGGCCCCTGGATCAACAGCGGCTGGGCGTGATACCGATCGCTATGAATCGCCACCCGGTTGTCGGTCTGTGCACCGCCGGCCAGCGGATGGTCACGCGGGAGCACACGCAGCCCCACCGACGCACCCTCGTGATCGAAGCCACCGACGAAACGCAGGCAACCGCCCTGCTCGCTGGCCTGCCGCCAATACTGCTGCAGCGGGGCATCCAGCAGTGACAGCTGGGCCAACGCATCGGCCGGCGGCAACACCGCCAGCGCGTCGGGCACCAGTGAGGCGACCCGCACCTGCTCGGCCCGCAATGCGATGCCGCTGGCGCGCGCCAGGATCAGCAGTTTGCGACGGACATCTTCACCGGACAGATCCACACGCGGGTCCGGCTCGGTGTACCCGGCGCCCGCTGCCTCACGCACCCACGCAGAAAACGGACGCTGGCCATCGTAGTGATGGAACAGCCACGCCAGCGAACCGGACAGTACGCCCTCCACGCGATGGATGCGGTCGCCACCGGCAACCAGCGCGCGCAGGCTGCTCAGCAGCGGCAGGCCAGCCCCCACCGTCGCGCTGTCGCCGTAGCGCGCGTCGCCCTGCTGGCCGCTGTCGGCGATGGCCTGGGCACGTGCGAGCTGCGCACCCTGGCCGAGCTTGTTGGCGGTCACCACGTGCACGCCACGCGCCAGCCACTGCTCGTGCCAGTTGGCGACCTCGTCACTGGCCGTCGCATCGACCACCACGTCACCGCGCTGCAGGCCCTCGGCTTCCGCCCAGGGCTGCAGTGTCACCGCACCGCGTGCGGCCAGGTTGGCCTGGGCAAGTTCGTGCGCGGGGGCGTGTTCGCAGGTGCGCGCCGTGCGTGAATTGGCCAACCAGGAAAACGACGGCAGCGTGACGCCACGGTGCTGCAACGAGGCATACCGTTCCACGAAAGCGGTGCCGACCGTGCCGGTGCCGAGCAGCGCCAGTTTCCGGTTGGCAACCAGCGGCAGATTCAGCACCGCGCTCATGCATCCACCTGTTTACGGCGCTGCACGTCGCGGTGCTGATCGATCACGACCTGGGCGCGTTCCAGCCCGGCCTGCAGATCGGCCACCAGGTCTTCCGGCGATTCAATGCCGACCGACAGGCGCAGCAGCCCTTCGCTGATGCCGGCATGCGCGCGCGCTTCCGGGGTCATCGCTGCATGGGTCATGGTGGCCGGGTGCGCGACCAGGCTCTCGACGCCGCCCAGCGATTCGGCCAGGGTGAAACAGCGCAGGCCATCGACGAAGGCCCGCACCGCGGCGTGCGGATCATCGCCCGGGCACGAGGCCAGTTCGAAGGACAGCATCGCACCGAAGCCGCTCTGCTGGCGCGCCGCGATGGCATGGCCGGGATGATCGGCCAGGCCGGGGTAGTACACGCTGGCCACCGCATCGCTGGCGGTGAGCAGATCGACCACGGCCACCGTGTTTTCCTGGTGCGCGCGCAGCCGTGCACCGAGCGTGCGCAGGCCACGCAGGGTCAGGAACGCATCGAACGGCGAGCCGGTCAGGCCCAGTGCGTTGGCCCACCACACCAGCTGCTCGTGCACCTCCGGATCGCGCGCGACCACCGCGCCGCCGACCACATCGCTGTGCCCGTTGATGTACTTGGTGGTGGAGTGCAGCACCAGGTCGGCACCGAAGCTGATCGGCTGCTGCAGCGCCGGCGACAGGAAGGTATTGTCGACGACGACCTTGGCACCGGCCTTGTGCGCGGCGTCAATCACGAAGCGCAGGTCGGTGATGCGCAGCAGCGGGTTGGACGGGGTTTCGATCAGCACCAGCGTCGGCGACTGCGCCAGCGCATCGGCCAGCGAACGCGGATCGGTCAGGTCGGCGGTGATCAGGCCGAAATGGCCCTTCTTCGCCAGCGCGTTGAACAGCCGCCAGCTGCCGCCGTACGCATCATGCGGCACCACCAGGGTATCGCCGGGCTGCAGCAGCGCATTGAGCACCAGGTTGATCGCGCCCATGCCGGTGGACGTGATCACGCCACCGGCGCCCCCCTCCAGTTCGGCCAGCGCTTCACCCAGCAGATCACGGGTGGGGTTGCCGCTGCGCGTGTAGTCGTACTGGCGCTTGTTGCCGAAGCCATCGAAACTGAAGTTCGAGGACAGCACGATCGGCGGGGTCACCGCGCCATGGGCGGTGTCACGGTCGATGCCGGCACGCACGGCGGCGGTGACGCGGCTACAGGACGGCTCGGTACCAGCGGAACGGCTCATGCGGTTTCTCCGGGGGATCGAAAAGCGGTGGCGAGGATCGCGTCGATGCGATCGGTTTCTTTCAGGAAGGCGTCGTGGCCATACGGGGAGCGCAGCACGCGCAGGCTGCCGCGCGGGCCCAGCCCTTCCACCAGACCGACGCAGTCGGCCAGCGGGACCAGGCGGTCGCCTTCCACGGCGACCACGACGGTCGGGACCTGGATGGCGGCCGGGTCGATGCGATGCAGGTCGATCGATTCGGACAGGCGCAGGTAGGCATTGACCGGGGTACGGGCGACGTACTGCGCACCGGCGGCATCCAGATAGTCTTCAGCGGCGACGCGCACGCGGCCATTGACCACTTCCGGCGCGGCGTCGAAGCGTTCGCCGAATTCTTCCGGCGTGCGGTAGCTGAGCATGGCGAACTGGCGCGCCAGCGACAGCCCGTGGCTTTCGGCGCACTGCAGCTGGCCCAGCGCGACCGCGCGACGCTGCAGCGCGCGCCAGGCGGCGGCATACGGATGCGGGCGGTGCGCGCCGCTCACCGCGATCAGCTTCTGCAGGCGCTGGCGGTGACGGAGCGCGAACTGCTGGCCAACCAGCGCACCGTAGGAGTAACCGACGAAGCACTGCAGGCGGGCGATGCCGAGATGATCGAGCAGCAAGGCCAGCGCGTCGGCCTGGTCGGCAGTATCGATCGGCAGGTCCAGCGCCCCATCGGCGCCAATGAAGTTGAACGCCAGGATGCGCAGGGAGGCCGGATCCAGCGCGCGGCCTGGGGCCACCAGGCCTTCGGCCCAGCCCTTTTCCGGGAATTCGGCATTGGCCGCCACGTGGCGGTGGGCGGAGATGCCACCGGCCAGCACCACCACCGGCGCCTCGGCGCGGCCCACGATTTCGTAGCGCAGTCGCACCGGCCGCGGTCCACCGTGACGCATCGACAGCACCGCCGCGATATCGCCGCGCACGGCGTTCAGCCCGGCGTCGACGGGGACGCTGAGCGGGGCGAAAGTTTCGGTGGCGGCAGGGGCGGCGGTGGCGAAGCTCATGGCGGTATCCAAAGGAGGAAAACGGCCATCGAGCTTTCGCGGAGCTCGCGTTCGAAGCGCACGCACGGTGCACGGTTCGAACCATCTTTCGGAAGACACCAACGGTCTCCGCAGGATTTGGCACCTACGCAGGGTCGCTTTCGCGTCTGCGGGCTGCCCCGGCTTCAAAGGGCCTGTCCCTCTGCCGGTCTCGATGGTGCAGCCACGATGCCAGCGCTTTTGGCTGATGTCAATCCCTTCATCTGCATGAAGAGATATATATTCCAGATCATCATCAGTCACGCATACTCCAACTCCCCTGCTTACCGGCGAATGCCTTGCGCTGCCTGCGTCTGCCCGTACTGACCGTGTTGATCCTGCCGGCGCTGAACGCCTGGGCCGGGCCGGGCGCAAACTGGCGGGACGGCTGGCGGATCGACCGGCCGACGCCCGCCACCTCCGCCCAACCGGCCGGCCAGGCAGATGCGTCGGCCTTGGCGGTGCTGACCCTGGAGGGGGAAGGCGACCGTTGGCAGGCACGCGTCGACAACCGCCTGGCGGGGCCGGTCCAGGTGGCACTGGCGTCCTCACCCGGTGCCCCCGCCCTGCCCGGGCTCCCCGTGCAGACCGTGGTGGCCGGTTCGGCCAGCGTCGTGGTGGTCCACGTGCAGCCGCCGGCCGGCACGACGACGATCCGGCTGGCGCTGACCGCCGTTCCCGGCGATCCCACCGCCCGCCCGCAGGACGTGGCCTACCAACTGCCGTTCGACGCTGCCCGCATCCAGGTCAGCCAGGCGCCGCAGGGCCGTTTCAGCCACAGCGACGAGGAAAACCGCGACGCCATCGACTTCGCGCTGCCCGAGGGCACGGCCGTGCTTGCGGCGCGGGCGGGAACCGTCATGCAGGTCCAGGCCGGTTTCCAGGGCAATGGGCAGGACCGCGACCACGATCTGGGCCGGGCCAACCTGGTGCGGGTGCTGCACGAGGACGGCAGCATGGCCGTGTACGCCCACCTGCAGCACAACGGCGCGCTGGTCCGCCAGGGCGAGCAGGTCCAGGCCGGGCAGCGCATCGGCCTGTCGGGCAATACCGGCTACAGCGCCGCGCCGCATCTGCATTTCGCAGTCCAGGTCAATGCAGGGATGCGGCTGCGCTCGATTCCGGCCCGGATCGTCAGCCCGCAGGGCGAGCTGCGCTTCGCCCGCACCGCCGATGAGACCGGGGCGTCCGCCCTGCCCTGACCCCGGCCACGCCCGCCCCCGCTATACTGGGCGGCTCATCTCCATGAAAAGCGCCCCGGGCGGGCGCGTCACGCCATGTCCGAAGTCGCTACCGAAGCTGCGCGCCGCCGCACCTTCGCCATCATTTCCCACCCTGACGCCGGCAAGACCACGCTGACCGAAAAGCTGCTGCTGTTCGGCGGTGCGATCCAGATGGCCGGTTCGGTCAAGGGCCGCAAGGCCGCGCGCCACGCGACCTCCGACTGGATGGCGCTGGAAAAGGAGCGCGGAATCTCGGTCACCTCCTCGGTGATGCAGTTCCCGTACGAGGGCAAGATCGTCAACCTGCTCGACACCCCCGGCCACGCCGACTTCGGCGAGGACACCTACCGCGTGCTCACCGCGGTGGACTCGGCGCTGATGGTGATCGACGTGGCCAAGGGCGTGGAAGAGCGCACCATCAAGCTGATGGAAGTGTGCCGCCTGCGCGACACCCCGATCATGACCTTCATCAACAAGCTCGATCGCGAGGGCAAGGAGCCGATCGACCTGCTGGATGAAGTGGAAAGCGTGCTGGGCATCCAGTGCGCACCCGTGACCTGGCCGATCGGCATGGGCCAGCGCCTGAAGGGCGTGGTCCACCTGATCACCGGCGAAGTGCACCTGTACGAACAGGGCCGCAACTTCACCCGTCAGGATTCGACCATCTTCCCCTCGATCGATTCGCCCGGGTTGGCCGAGAAGATCGGCGAGCGCATGCTGGCCGATCTGCGCGACGAGCTGGAGCTGGTGCAGGGCGCCAGCCATCCCTTCGACGTGGAGGCCTACCTGGCCGGCAAGCAGACGCCGGTGTTCTTCGGTTCGGGCGTGAACAACTTCGGCGTGCAGCCGCTGCTGGACTTCTTCGTCGAGCACGCGCCCTCGCCGCAGCCGCGCGCCACCACCGGCCGGATGATCGCGCCGGAGGAAAACAAGCTGACCGGTTTCGTGTTCAAGATCCAGGCGAACATGGACCCGCAGCACCGCGACCGCGTCGCGTTCATGCGGGTGTGCTCAGGCCGATTCGTGGCCGGCATGAAGACCTTCCATGTGCGCACCGGCAAGGAAATGAAGCTGGCCAATGCGCTGACCTTCATGGCCAGCGACCGCGAGATCGCCGCCGAGGCGTGGCCGGGCGATGTGATCGGCATCCACAACCACGGCACGATCTCCATCGGTGACACCTTCACCGAAGGCGAAGCGGTCAGCTTCACGGGCATCCCGAACTTCGCGCCGGAACTGTTCCGCCGCGCACGCCTGCGCGATCCGCTCAAGCTCAAGCAGCTGCAGAAGGGCCTGGCGCAGCTGTCCGAAGAGGGTGCTACCCAGTTCTTCCGCCCGCTGATGAGCAACGACCTGATCCTGGGCGCGGTGGGTGTGCTGCAGTTCGATGTGGCGGCATACCGCCTGAAGGATGAGTACGGCGTGGAAGCGACCTTCGAGCCGGTCAGCGTGACCACGGCGCGCTGGGTCACCTGCAGCAACGAAAAGAAGCTGGAAGAGTTCCGCGAGAAGAACGCGGGCAACCTCAGCATCGACGCCGCCGGGCAGCTGGTGTACCTGGCACCGACCCGGGTCAATCTGCAGCTGGCCCAGGAACGTGCGCCGGACGTGCGCTTCGCGGCGACGCGCGAAGCGGCGCACAGCGTCTCGGTCGGCTGATCGCGCGACCGCGCTGCCGGCTGAACAGGCGCGCGTGCATGCGCGCGCCATCGCGGCGATGATAGGGGGGAGCGGGCTCCCCCTCCCCGCATCTCCCATCATCGCCATGACCTCTGTCGTTTCCGTTCGAGAAGAAATCGCCAGCGCCCTGACCCACGGGCTTGGCGCCGTCGCTGCACTGGCCGGTAGTGCGGTACTGATCACCCTGGCCGCCATCTATGGCGACGGCTGGCAGTTGGCCAGCGCGATCGTGTTCGGGGTGGCATTGCTGCTGTTGTACACGGCCTCGACGCTCTACCACGCGATCCAGCATCCGATCGCGAAGGGCCGGCTGAAGGTGTTCGATCACTGTGCGATCTACCTGCTGATCGCCGGCACGTATACGCCGTTCACGCTGATCGGCCTGCGCGGCCCCTGGGGCTGGGGGATGTTCACCGCGATCTGGGCACTGGCGCTGTTCGGGGTGGTCTTCAAGTTGTTCTATACGGGCCGGTTCAAACTGCTGTCGACGATCATCTATATCGCGATGGGCTGGATGGTGATGGTGGCGATCAAGCCGATGTGGAACTCGTTGGATGCGTGGACGCTGGGATGGCTGCTGGCCGGCGGCGTGTTCTATACGTTGGGGACGGTGTTCTATCACCGGGAGTCGGTGCCGTATTCGCATGCGATCTGGCATCTGTTCGTGATCGGCGGGAGTGTGTGCCACTTCGTTGCGGTGACGGCGCAGATTCTTTGAGTGTTGTTTTCCTGCAGTAAGAGCATCGGCAGCGACACCAGCAACAGCGGCAGAAGCAGCAACAGCGAAAGCGAAAGCGAAAGCAGCCAAGGCTTCAGGCATGCGCCAGGCTGGGGCGGCACGGGTGGGCTGGCGCGCACGGAAAGGTCAACGGCATGGCTGCCTGATCCAGTAGTGTCCGCGCCATGCGCCGGGTGGTTGAAGGCAATCCTCCAGCCACCCTGACACTACGCTTACCAATGCTTCGCGTTGCCTGCACGATGCAAGGGCAACCATGGGGATGTGAATACTGTCCCCTCCCCTGCTCCGTCCGATGTCTCTTCCCGTTCCCGCTGGCGCTGGAGCCGTCCCGGTAAGCGTGGGCAGCGGTGGTTGGCGATTCTGGTGTTTCTGTTCGCGGCACTGTTGATCCTGATCGCGTTATGGGACTGGAACTGGTTCAAGGGGCCGGTGGAACGGGCGGTGCAGGCCAAGACCGGCCGGGAGTTCCATATCAATGGGAATCTGGATGTCGATCTGGGCCGGGTGACGACGGTGCGAGGCGATGGGCTGACGTTCGCGAATGCGACCTGGGCCAAGCAGCCGCAGATGGCGACGGCGGATCGGGCGGAGATCGATCTGCGGGTATTGCCCTTGCTGCGCGGGCAGGTGCGGATTCCGGAGATCCGCTTGACGCGACCGGATCTGCTGCTGGAAACCGCGCCGGAGAAGAATCAGCCGGGCAACTGGGATTTCCTGGGCCCGAGCGACGGTGACCCGCCGGTGCTGCAACGGTTGCTGATCGAGGATGGGCGCCTGCAGTTCCAGGACACGGCCGGCAGGACGGATGTGCTGGTCTCGCTCAACAGCGGCAAGCCGCGGGACAAGGACAGTGGCCCGCCATTGCTGGTCAAGGGCAAGGGACGCTGGCAGGGCAATCCGTTCTCGCTGAATGGCAATACCGAGTCGCCGCTGGAGCTGACCAATACCGGGCATCCGTTCCGCATCCATCTGGATGGGCGCGCGGGGAACACGCATGCGATCGCCAGCGGCACGCTCACCAATCCCTTCCAGCTGCGGGTATTCGATCTGGAGCTGATGCTGAGCGGGCAGGACATGGAGGATCTGTTCCCGCTGATCGGCGTGGCAATGCCGTCCACGCCGCCGTACAAGCTCAAGGGCCGCTTGAAGCGCAACAACGCGGTCTGGCGCTATGAGTCGTTCACCGGCACCGCCGGCGACAGCGACCTGGGCGGGACCGCGCAGATCGATGTCAGTGGCGAGCGCCCATTCCTGACCGCGGATCTGGTGTCCAAGCGGCTGGACTTCGACGATCTGGCCGGCTTCATCGGGGCACCGCCAAAGACGGGTGCCGGCGAGTCGGCCAATGCCGAGCAGAAGGCCAAGGCGGCCGCACTGGCGGCCAGTGCCAAGGTGCTGCCGGACACGCCGTACAACCTGTCCAAGCTGCGTGCGATGGACGCCGACGTGCGCTGGAAGGCGCAGCGCATCAATTCGCCGACGCTGCCGCTGGATGACATGGATGCCCACCTCAAGCTCAATGACGGGCTGCTGCGCCTGGAGCCGTTGAACTTCGGCGTGGCCGGCGGCGACATCCGCAGTACGATCCGCATGGATGCGCGCAAGCAGGCGATCTCCACGCAGTTGCAGGCCACCATCCGCAAGGTGCAGCTGGGCAAGCTGTTCCCTGATGCGAAGCTGGCCGAACAAGCCTCCGGCGGCATCAGTGGCGACGTCAAACTGACCGGCCAGGGCAACTCCGTCGCGGCGATGCTGGGCAGCTCCGATGGCACCGTGGCGGTCGGGATCGGCCGCGGCCATGTCGGCAATCTGATCATGGAACTGGCCGGCCTGGATGTCGCCGAATCACTGAAGTTCCTGTTCACCGGCGACAAGCAGATTCCGCTGCGCTGCGCGTGGGGTGACTTCGGTGTCGACAACGGCGTGATGCAGTCGCGCTCGCTGGCCTTCGATACCACCGATACGTTGATCGTCGGCGAAGGCAAGGTCGATCTGAAACAGGAGCAGCTGGACCTGCTGCTGCGCCCGCGCCCGAAGGACATGAGCATTCTGGCGCTGCGCTCGCCGCTGCGCATCGGGGGCACCTTCAAGGATCCCTCGTTCCGCCCGGACTTCAAGGCGCTGGGCATCCGCGGGGCGATCGCGCTGGCGCTGGGCAGCATCGCCCCGCCTGCCGCGCTGCTGGCCACGATCGAGACCGGCCCGGGCGAAGACAGCAACTGCGGCGGCCGTTACGCCAAGTAAGCGCGGGGCCATCCGGGCAGGGACCGACGCTGCGTCGGCCTGCCCCGCCGCGCGCGGCCACGCTCAACCGGCAACGATGTACTGCTGCAGTTGATCCAGTTTCTGCGCCTGCTCGTCGATGACCGCCTTGACCAGATCACCGATCGAGATCACCCCGAGCACACCCGTGCCATCGACCACCGGAAGGTGGCGGATGCGGTAATCGGTCACCAGCTGCAGGCAGTGCTCGACCTGCTCGCCAGGGGCGACGGTCACCACCTTGGGGGTCATGATCTCGCGGACTTCGGTCGTCCGGGACGAGCGTTCGTGCAGCACGATCTTCCGTGCGTAGTCACGCTCGGAAAGGATGCCGACCAGTTGCCGGCCCTCCATCACCAGCACCGCGCCGATGCCCTTCTGGGCCATCAACCGGATGGCGTCGATCACCGCCGAGCTCGGGGTGACGGCGAATACCTCAGGGGACTTGCCTTCCAACAGCTGCCGTACCGTGGTCATCTCGCTGCTCTCCACCGATGGGATGCACGGCCGAGTCTGCCACGAACGGGGCCTGCCAGGTGTCAATCAGGTACAGCGGGCGCTGCTTGGATTCCTCGTACAGCCGGCCCAGGTATTCACCAATCAGGCCCAGGGCGATCAGCTGTATGCCGCCCAGGAACAGGATCACCGCCATCATGGTCGGCCAGCCCGCAACACGGTCGCCGTACAGCGCTGCCTTGGACACCACCACCAGCGCGAACACGAACGCGAACGTCGCTGCGGCCAGGCCCAGATAGGTGGTCACCCGCAGCGGCGCGGTGGAGAATCCGGTGATCCCTTCCAGGGCGAAATTCCATAGCCGCCAGAAGCCGAATTTGCTTTCACCCACCAGCCGCGCATGCCGGTGGTAGGGCAAGGCCTTGCGGCGGAAACCCACCCAGCCGAACAGCCCTTTCATGAACCGGTGGCGCTCACGCAGCTGGCCCAGTGCCTGCACCGCGCGCGGCGACAGCAGCCGGAAATCACCGGTGTCGGCCGGGATCGGCGTTTTGGACAGCCGCCCGATCACCCGATAGAACGCCTTGGCAGTGGAGCGCTTGAGCCAGCTCTCGCCATCGCGCGCCAGGCGCGTGCCATAGACGTTGTCATAGCCCTGCTGCCACAGCGCGACGAACTCGGGAATCAGTTCCGGCGGATCCTGGCCATCGGCGTCGAGGATCATCACCGCGCCGTCGTCGATGAAATCCAGCCCCGCCGTGAGCGCGGCTTCTTTGCCGAAGTTGCGCGACAACCGCAGTACGCCGACGCACGAATCCTCGGCGGCCAATGCCTGCATGACGGCCCAGGTGGTGTCCGTGCTGCCGTCATCCACATACAGCACGCGGCCGTCGATGCCCTCCAGCCCAGCCAGCACTGCGCGCAGGCGCGGGTGCAGCATCGGCAAGGCGAGTGCTTCGTTGTGGGCGGCGACGACGACGGTCAGGCGAGGGCTGGTCATGCGGCGATTGTAGCGTCAGCCAATCACATGCATGAATGCTCACTCCTCGCCGAGGTACGCCCCTCCCCCGAGCTGCCTGGCCTGCCGCTGGATCCAGGCGGCGCGGCGCTGCACGTACGGGCCGGGCTTGGCCGCGCTGTAACGGCGAGGCGACGGCAGCACCGCCGCGAGCCGCGCACTTTCGGCCGGGCTCAGCCGGGACGCGTCCTTGTTCCAATACTGCTGCGACGCGGCCTGCGCGCCATAGATGCCATCGCCGAACTCGGCGATGTTGGCGTACATCTCCAGGATGCGCGACTTCGGCCACAGCGCTTCGATCAGCACCGTGTACCAGACCTCCAGCCCCTTGCGGATCCAGCTGCGGCCCTGCCACAGGAACAGATTCTTGGCGACCTGCTGGCTGATCGTGCTGGCCCCGCGCAGCCGCCCGCCGCGCGCGTTGTGGTCACGCGCCTTTTCGATGGCCTGCAGGTCGAAACCATTGTGCTCCGGGAAACGCTGATCCTCGGCAGCCACCAGCGAAATCGGCAGGCTTGGCGCCATCTGGTCCAGATCGCGCCAGTGGTAATGCAACCGATAGCTCCAGTCACCCTCCCCCAGCGCCTCGCCGTAGCGCCACAGCATCACGCTGGAAACAGGCGGGTCGATGAAACGCAGGACCAGCACCTGCAGCACACTGAACCCGACGAACAGCACCGGCAGCCACAGCAGGCGGCGCCAGCGCCAGCGGCGCCGCGGTGACGGTTCCAGATCCGGTTCGACCTTGAGGTTGCTGCGCTCTGCCCCCATTACTGGTGCATCCTTTACTTGCACGGTTGTCGGCGCATTATCCGGCAACCGGCACTCCTTTCGCGCAGCCACCGAACCGATGACCGCCCAATCCGACTCCCTTGTCCGTTTCCTGCTCCCCGATGCCGGCGTCCGCGGCGTGCATGTGCACCTCGATGACACCTGGCGGGAGATCCTCTCGCATGCGGTCTACCCGCCGGGCGCCGCCGAGCTGCTCGGCGAGGCCAGCGTGGCCTCGGCGCTGTTCACCGGCCACACCAAGGTCGATGGCCGCCTGTCGATCCAGCTGCGCAGCAACACTGCGATGCGCACCCTGTTCGCCGAGTGCACCGCCGCCGGCACCCTGCGCGGCATCGTCCAGCTGGCCGAGGGCGGTGGCGATGCCCCGCGTGATCTGACCGCGCTGGGCGAGGATGCGCTGCTGGCGATCACCATCGAAAACCCCGGCCTGGATCCGCGCGAACCGCAGCGCTACCAGAGCCTGGTCGGCTTGACCGCGGCCGGCCTGGACGAAGCCTTCGAAGACTATTTCCGCCAGTCCGAGCAGTTGCCGACCCGTCTGCTGCTGGCCGCCGATGGCACCCGCGCCGCCGGCCTGCTGCTGCAGAAGCTGCCCGGCGATGAAGGCGACCAGGACGGCTGGTCGCGGGCCAGCGCACTGTTCGAGACCCTGGGCAAGCAGGAACTGCTCGAGGTGCCCGGCCACGATCTGCTGCACCGCCTCTTCCATGAAGAGACGCCGGAACTGCTGGGCGACAAGGCCCTGCGCTTTGCGTGCTCCTGCTCGCGTGAGCGGGTGGCAGGCATGCTGCAGTCCATTGGCGAAGAGGAGGCCCGCGCCGCCGCCGAGCCCACTGGCGCGGTGGAAGTACGTTGCGAATTCTGTGGGCAGGAGTATCACTTCCCGTTGACGGAATTCGACATACTGTTCCGCGAGATGGATATATCCTCGCCGGCACCTGAACGGCTTCAGTAAACTTGGCAAGCGTTTTGTTCTGGGGAGAACCAAGACTTGTTAAGAAATCATAAACGCCCTAGGATCAATGTCCCGCTTCGGCGGGAACTTGTGTTCACTGCGCTTGTCTGAGAGTTCCCATGCATCCCCTTCTGCGTCTACCGCTGGCCCTGATGATCGCCCTAGGCGCGATCCCGGGCGCGCATGCGCAGGCCAAGGGCAAGCAGGACGGCACGGTGCTGCCGGTCTGGAACAAAGGCAGTGGCAAGGTCGAAGCGTTGCTCTACCTGGAACCGACCGGCGAACAGGCCGCAGGGGCCCGCTGGCATTTCGGCCGCAGTTCGCTGGACGCGGCCTTCGGCCTGTCCTCGGGTGACTCGCTGGGCCTGCTGTGCAACAGCAGCCGCGGCACCAGCATCAGCGGATTGGCCAGCCATTGCATGCTGGCCACCTTGGGCGATGAAGAAGACAACACGCTCAGCCGTCGGGTCAGCGGCACCGCCGCGTTCAACCGCCCCGGCGGTCGCGTGGGCATCACCGCCGGCAGCGGCCGTGACACCCTGCCGGCCTGGCTGGCCGGCCCGAACAAATCGCCCTCGCTGCGCGCCGAACAGAACGATCTGACCGTCTTCGGGCAGAAGAACATCGGCCGCGAAGGCTTCGTCTCCATCGGTGGCACCTATGCCAAGGCGCGTCTGGTGCCCATCGCGGACGCTTCGCCGGCGATCGTCGACCGCTGGGACAGCAAGAGCCTCACCATCGGTGCCGGCTATGGCAACTTCAGCGGCAACATCATTGGCCGCGTGGTCGATGTTCCCGGCCAGCCGGGCAAGTGGGAAGGCCTGGGGGTGGGCCTGACCTGGCGCACCCCGTGGAGCGGTCAGCTCACCGTGGGCGCCGAGAACGTGGTCACCCGCGGCAAGAACCCGTTCGCCCCCCGCAACGAGAGCACTGACGAGGGCACCGTGCCCTACGTCCGGTACGAGCAGGATCTCTGACCTGTCTTTGCGACCACCCGTCAATACACGTCACCCGAAGGGCGCCTCCATGAGGCGCCCTTTTTCGTTTGGGCTGGGTGTCAAGGGCGCGCACGGCCTATTCAGGGTGAATTTTTTTTAACAAAGATCTTAACAAATGAGACGTTTTATGCTGTAGATATCGCTTAAAGCCTTGTATCGCAAAGGCTTTGCCGAATTTCACCTAAATCACATGGAACATTAACGGCTCTTTAATTTTTAGTTGCACGTGGTTACTATCGAGTCAGCTTCACGGATTGGGAACGCCTTTCGTCCCCGCGCTGAAGCCCATCCCAACACGTTGCACCCAAGTCAACTTGGAGAGAGAGCCCAATGAACCGCAACAGCAACAAACTGCGCGACGCCGTCGTCCTCGCGCTGATCGCCAGCGCTGCCGGCACCGGCAGCGCCGTCGCTCAGGAAGCCACTGGCACCACCAATCTGGACCGCATCTCGGTCACCGGTTCGCGCATCCGCCAGGTTGACGTGGAAACCGCCCAGCCGGTGCTGACCATCTCGCGTGCGGATATCCAGAACCAGGGCTTCAGCTCGGTCGGCGATATCCTGCAGAACATCTCCGCCGCCGGTAGCCCGAACTTCAGCCGCGCCTCGCCGCTGACCTCCAACCAGGAAGCCGGTGGTCAGTACATCGACCTGCGCAACCTCGGCGCACAGCGCACGCTGGTGCTGGTCAATGGCAAGCGCCTGGGCATCAGCCCGGATGGTTACCAGGACATCTCGATCATCCCGACCTCGATGGTCGAGCGCATCGACGTGCTGAAGGACGGCGCCTCGTCGATCTACGGTTCGGACGCAATGGCCGGCGTGATCAACATCATCACCCGCAAGAACTTCGATGGTCTGGAAGCCAACGTCTACAAGGGCCAGTACAGCCAGGGCGACGGCGAGAAGGAAACCTACGACTTCGTCATGGGCTTCTCCGGTGACCGCGGCTCGCTGACCGTCGGCGCCGAGTACCACAAGGAAGAAGGCGTGTGGGCCAAGGATCGTCCGTTCACGGCCGACACCTACCCGGATTGGGATCCGGCAGCATCGCTGACGACCGTTGGCCAGTGGGGCAACTGGCGCGTCGGCAACGCAGGCAACTGGCAGGCTCCCAACCGTGGCGGCACCGCCCTGGGCCCGGGTCAGTTCCACAGCCAGACGTCGGCCGATACCAGCCGCTCGTCCGACCAGATGCACCTGCTGACCCCGCTGGAACGTCGTTCGCTGTTCGTCAGCGGCAACTACGACATCACCGACAACGTCCGCTTCACCACGGACCTGTCCTACACCAAGCGTGAGTCGCAGCGCCAGATCGCCGGTTACCCGCTGCAGTCTTCTGCGTACGGCATCCCGATGTCGGCTGACAGCTACTTCAACCCGACCGGCGGCGTCGCCGACGTCAACTGGCGTCGTCGTGGCTGGGAAGTGCCGCGTACCACCGACAGCACCCTGACCACCTGGCGTTTCGCAGCGGCCCTGGAAGGCTCCTTCGAAATCGGCGACCGGTTCTTCAGCTGGGACGTCGGCTCGCTGTACAACGAAAATGACAGCCTGCTGATCAACAACGGCAACTTCTACATCCCGGCCGTGGCCGATGCCGTGGGTCCGTCGTTCCAGAATGCTGCCGGCCAGATCGTCTGCGGCACTCCGGGCAATGAAATCGCCGGCTGCGTGCCGTGGAATCCGTTCGCAGGTTTCGGTACCGGCGCGGTTGCCAACTCGCTCGATGATCCGAACGTGCGCAACTACCTGTTCCGCGAAGAGCACGCCACCGGCAAGACCAGCACCCACAACTACTTCGCCAACCTGTCGGGCACCATCGTGCCGCTGCCGGCCGGCGACCTGGGCTTCGCGGTGGGTTACGAATACCGCAAGGAAAGCGGCGCCTTCAACCCGGATGCGATCGCCCAGTCGGGTGACTCGACCAACCTGGCGTCCGGCCCGACCAAGGGTTCCTACGCCCTGGATGAGTTCTACCTGGAATTGAACATCCCGATCCTGGCGGATCTGGCGTTCGCCAAGGAACTGACCCTGGACCTGGCCACCCGTTACTCGGACTTCACCAGCTTCGGTGATACCACCAACAACAAGTTCGGCCTGAAGTGGCGTCCGATCGACGACCTGCTGGTGCGTGCCACCTATGCCGAGGGCTTCCGCGCCCCGACCATCGGTGACCTGTACGGCGGCACCTCGCAGACCTTCCCGACCAACTTCGTCGATCCGTGCGACAGCGTCTATGGCGACGTCCGCGGCAGCGCACGCTGCGTCCAGGATGTCGGCCAGGGCTACCGTCAGCTGCAGCAGGGCTTCGTCCCGACCACCGGCCGTGCCGCGCAGAGCCCGGTGCCGTTCAACTCCGGCTCGAACCCGAACCTGACCCCGGAAACCTCCGAGTCCAAGACGGTCGGCTTCGTGTACAGCCCGAGCTACGTCACCGGCCTGAGCGTGGGTGTGGATTGGTGGAGCATCCGCATCGACAACACGATCGTCACCGACAGCCCGAACCTGATCATGGAAGACTGCTACGTCCGCCTGATCGAGTCGCGCTGCTCGATGTTCACCCGTGACCCGGCCAACGGCAACATCGTGGGCACGCTGAACTACGGCAACCGCAACGCCGGCTACACCGAAACCGAAGGCTTCGACTTCGACATCAGCTACAGCCGTGATACCGATTTCGGCCGCTTCTCGGCCAAGTCGTCGACCACGTACGTGGGCAAGTACGAAGAGAAGTCCACGGACGATGCCGACGCCGTGCCGTCCCAGAACAATGGCTTCGGCGCGTACTTCCGCGTGCGCTCGAACCTGGGCCTGGGCTGGAGCATGAACGACCTGTCGGTGAACTGGAACCTGCGTTACTACTCGGGCACCAAGGAAAGCTGCCGCTTCACCACCCGTTGCACGCTGCCCAACTACAGCGCACCGGACACCCTGGGCGTGATCTCGCCGCAGACCGAGCTGGGCGCAGTGACCTTCCACGACGTGCAGGTGTCCTATGCCACCCCGTGGAACGCCACCGTCGCCGTGGGTGCCAACAACGTGTTCAACAAGGTCGGCCCGATGATGACCTCGCAGCCGAGCTCGAACTTCTCGTACTACGGCGGCTACGACATCGGTCGCTTCCTGTACATGAAGTACTCGCAGAAGTTCTGATCGATCCACTGATCAACAACGTCTGATCCAACGGCCCCGAAAGGGGCCGTTGTTTTTTGTGGTGGTGCCCGCGTCCGGCAAACGACGCGCACAGAAAAGGCCGCGTTTCCGCGGCCTTCTGCATGCCTGTCACGGGCCGGTCAACCGAGCGGAATCAACGTCTCGATCACGTGCTCCACATAGGCTTCGAAATCCTCGCGGGCCTGCTTGGGCTGCTGCAGCTGCAGCGACAACTGCAGGAAACCCACATAGGCGGCGTAGGCCAACCGCGCACGGTGCTGCGCATCGGTACGGCTCAGGCCCGCCTGGCGGAACGAGGCGACCAGATACTCCAGGCGCCGGTGCGAAACACGGTCGATGACCGGGCGCACCATCGGGTGATCGAGCGCCTTGAGCAGTTCGCTGTAGATGATGTGCGGCTGCACTTCATGCGCGACCACCTGGAACAGCTGGCGCAGGCGCACGCGCGGATCGGTGACATCGGCCAGGCTGCCGAAGACCTGCTCCTGCTCGAACAGCTCCCAACGCTCCAGCGCCGCCTGCAGCAACGCGTCGCGCGAGGGGAAGTGCCAGTAAAAGCTGCCCTTGGTGACGCCGAGACGCCGCGCCAGCGGCTCCACCGCGACCGCGCCCACGCCTTGTTCGGCAATCAGATCCAGTGCGGCCTGGGCCCAGTCTTCGGCACTGAGGCGGCTGTTGCGGCCGGCACGTGGCTCGCCGGCGGAAGCTTCGGGTTCATTCATAGGTGGATTTAACCATACGCCGGGGTTGGTTGCAGTATGTGAATCGGTGAAACGCCGCTTCACGCCAGCTGGCACAAGGGATACACACACCATACTCATAAGTATTGACATCGCACAGGGCAGGTCCATACTAGCGAGTATGGTCACTCCTTCTTCTTCTACCTTGCCGCGTTTTGACGATGAGCGACTGACCGGCGCACATGACACCGTGCTCGCCGCGACCCGCTCACCCCCGGGACGCCGCGGCACCGTGATGTTCGCCCACGGCTTCGGCCAGACCCGGCACGCCTGGAACGCCACCGCGAGCGCTCTGGTCGAGGCCGGTTACCAGACCCTGGCCTACGACGCACGCGGCCACGGCGATTCGGACTGGAACCCGGCCGACCTTGCCTACCACGGCGAGCAGTTCGCCGATGATCTGATCGTGCTGGCCGGCGAACAGCCGCAGCCGCCGATCCTGATCGCCGCGTCGATGGGCGGCCTGTTCGGCCTGCTCGCCGAGTCGCGCTGGCCCGGCCTGTTCTCGGCGATGGTGCTGGTCGATATCACCCCGCGCTGGGATACCGCCGGGGTCGAAAAGATCCTGATGTTCATGACCGCGCACCCGGACGGCTTCGCCTCGCTGTCGCAGGCGGCCGATGTGATTTCCGCCTACATGCCGCACCGTCCGCGCAAGTCCGAAGATTCCCTGCGCGCATTGCTGCGCGAGGACGGCCACGGCCGTTGGCGCTGGCACTGGGATCCGCGCCTGGTCGCCGAGCTGGCGCGTGACAGCGAACAACACCAGGACGCGCTTGCCGATGCGGCGCGCCAGGTGAAATGCCCCCTGCTGCTGGTCAGCGGTGGCCGCAGCACCCTGGTCACCCCGCAGACGGTGGCCGAGTTCCTGGCGTTGGTGCCACATGCACGCCACGTGCAGCTGCCGGAGGCCACGCATATGGTCGCCGGTGATGACAACAACGCCTTTACCGCTACTGTGTTGGACTATCTGGACGTGTTGCCCTCGGCCTCCGCCGTCGCATCGTCCGCCATTACCGAGCACGTCACCGGAGCACGCTCATGAGCATTGTCGTTCCCTTCCTCGTCGTCCTGTTGGCAGGTGCGTTCGTCGCCTACCACCGGATGCGCCTGATCACCTGGACGATCATCAGTGTGGTGCTGCTGGCCGCCTGCTGGTTCATCCCGTACGTCAACCAGACCGCCACGATCGTGGCTGCGGCCATCGTCGCGGTGATCGCCGTGCCGCTGCTGCTGCCCTTCATCCGCAAGCCGCTGCTGACCGCACCGATGATGAAGGTGTTCCGCAAGGTGCTGCCGCCGCTGTCGCAGACCGAGCGCATCGCGCTGGAAACCGGCTCGGTCGGTTTCGAAGGCGAGCTGTTCACCGGTGACCCGGACTGGAACATCCTGCTCAACTATCCCAAGCCGCAGCTCACCGCTGAGGAACAGGCCTTCCTGGATGGCCCGGTCGAAGAGCTGTGCAGGATGGTCAACGACTGGGAAATCACCCACGTTTACGCCGACCTGCCGCCGGAACTGTGGAGCTTCATCAAGAAGAACAAGTTCTTCGGCATGATCATTCCGAAGGAATACGGCGGCCTGGGCTTCAGCGCGCTGGCCCACCACAAGGTGATCCAGAAGCTGGCCTCGGTGTCGAGCGTGGTCAGCTCCACCGTCGGCGTGCCCAACTCGCTGGGCCCGGGCGAACTGCTCAACCATTATGGTACCCAGGAGCAGAAGGACCAGTACCTGCCGCGCCTGGCCGATGGCCGTGAAGTGCCGTGCTTCGGCCTGACCGGTCCGTTCGCCGGTTCGGATGCGACCTCGATTCCCGATTACGGCATCGTCTGCAAGGGCGAGTGGAACGGCGAGCAGGTGCTCGGCGTCAAGCTCACCTTCGACAAGCGCTACATCACCCTGGCCCCGGTGGCCACGCTGATCGGCCTGGCCTTCCGCATGTACGATCCGGACGGCCTGATCGGCAGCACCCGCGACATCGGCATCACCCTGGCGCTGCTGCCGCGTGACACCGCCGGTGTGGAAATCGGCCGTCGCCATTTCCCGCTCAACTCGACCTTCCAGAACGGCCCGATCCGCGGCAAGGATGTCTTCATCCCGCTGACCCAGCTGATCGGTGGCGCCGAGAAGGCCGGCAAGGGCTGGAACATGCTCAACGAGTGCCTGGCCGTGGGCCGCTCGATCACCCTGCCCTCCACCGCCAGCGGCGGTGCCAAGGCCGGTGCGGTGGTGACCGGTGCCTATGCCCGCATCCGCAAGCAGTTCGGCCTGTCGGTCGGCCGCTTCGAGGGCGTGGAAGAGGCGCTGGCCCGCATCGGCGGCAAGGCGTACGCGATCAGCGCGCTGTGCCAGGCCACGGCCGCTGCGGTGGACCGCGGCGACGTGCCGTCGGTGCCGTCGGCGATCGCCAAGTACCACTGCACGACCATGAGCCGTGAAGTGATCTCGGACGTGATGGACGTGATCGGCGGCAAGGGCATCATCCTGGGGCCGCGCAACTTCGCCGGCCGCAGCTGGCAGGCCGCGCCGATCGCGATCACGGTCGAAGGCGCCAACATCATGACCCGCAGCCTGCTGATCTTCGGCCAGGGTGCGATCCTGTGCCACCCGTGGGTGCTGAAGGAAATGAAGGCCGCGCAGGATCCGGACACCCGTGCCGGCCTGCAGGAATTCGACCGCAGCCTGTTCGGCCACATCCGCTACGGCATCTCCAACGCCGTGCGTTCGTTCTGGTTCGGCCTCACCGGCGCCCGCTTCGGTGCCGCCCCGGGCGATGCCTACACCCGCCGTTACTTCCGCAAGCTGGACCGCTACTCGGCCAACCTGGCGCTGATGGCCGACATCTCGATGATGACCCTCGGCGGCAAGCTGAAGTTCAAGGAATCGCTGTCCGGCCGCCTGGGCGATGTGCTGAGCCACATCTACATGACCAGCGCCATGCTCAAGCGTTACCACGACGAGGGCGCGCCGGCGGCCGACCAGCCGCTGCTGGCCTGGGCTTTCCATGACAGCGTGCACAAGATCGAAGAATCGCTGTCGGCGGCGCTGCGCAACTTCCCGATCCGTCCGATCGGTTGGCTGATGTGGGCGCTGATCTTCCCGTTCGGCCGCCGTGCCGAGGCGCCGGGCGATCGCCTGGGCCACCGCGTGGCCGCGCTGCTGATGGCGCCAAACGAAGCCCGTGACCGCCTGGCCAGTGGTGTGTTCCTGACGCCGTGCGAGAACAACCCGGGTGGCCGCATCAACAGCTACCTGTCCAAGGCGATCATGGCCGAGCCGGTCGAGCGCAAGTTCATCAAGGCGCTCAAGACCAAGGGCATCGAAGCGCTGGACTTCGCCACCCAGCTGGACGAGGCCGTGGCCGAAGGCGTGATCACCCAGGATGAGCGCACCCTGCTCGAAGAGCTGCGCACGCTCACCCTGGAAACCATCACGGTGGACGACTTCGATCCGGAAGAACTGCGCTCGGCGGGCTACTACAAGCGCCAGCAGACGGACGCGCAGTCCCAGGCCGCGTGATCCCGGCCACCAGGTAAACGACAGCGGCGGACTTCGGTCCGCCGTTTTTTCAGGAGACTCCCGATGCCCGCTCCCCTGCTCACGCTTTACCGCCGCATGCAGCGCTGGCCCGCCGGCGGCTGGCTGTTCTCGCGCGCGGTGTGCTTCAAGGCGCCCTACTTCGCCAGCATCGCCCCGCGCATCACCGTGCTCGAGCCGGGCCGCTGCGAAGGACGCATCGCGCATCGGCGCAAGGTCACCAACCACCTCGGCACGGTGCATGCGATCGCGCTGTGCAACCTGGCCGAACTCACTGCGGGGCTGATGGTGGACGCTTCGCTGCCCAAGGGCATGCGCTGGATCCCGAAGGGCATGGAGGTGCAGTACCTGGCCAAGGCGACCGGCACCCAGCACGCCATCGCCACCCCGGAGCAGCCGATCGTGGCGGCCGAGGCAGGTTACGCGCTGCCGGTGAAGGTGCAGGTGCGCGGTGACGCCGGCACGGTGGTGTTCCAGGCGCGGATCGCGATGTGGGTGTCGCCGGTCAGGCGATGAGCATTGGCGCAGCCACCCATGGGGTGGCTCTACGTTCGATCCGTATGTCGCAGGGTAGCGCCACGCCGTGCGTGGCTGGCGCCTGTCAGGCCGGCACCATCCACCATGCCGCCACGGCCAGGATCGCCGGCACGGCCTGGATGAAGAAGATCCGCTTGTTGACACTGTAGGCGCCGTAGCAGCCGGCCACGATCACGCAGCCGAGCATGAAGTTCACCAGCATCGGCAGGTGATCGAACAGCCCCCACAACAGGCCGGCAGCGAGGAAGCCGTTGTACAGGCCCTGGTTGGCCGCCAGCACGCGCGTGGTCTCGGCCTTCTCCAGCGTGTTGCGGAAGGTCTTCAGGCCCAGCGGCCGGGTCCACAGGAACATTTCCAGGACCAGGAAGTACACGTGCAGCAGGGCGACCAGCAAGGTCAATGACAGCGCGATCCAATACATGGGCCAAGGTTCCTGGAAGACTCCGGAGAGCTTACTCCGGTCGCTCGCCGGGCAGCTTCTTTTCTTCGCGCAGCAGGCCCAGCGCGGCAATCGTCATCGCCCCGGCCACCACCAGCCCACCGACGAAGACAATGTGCGAACCGAACAGGGACAGCCCCTTGTGCACCCAGGCGAACGTCAGGTCGCCGCCACGGTAGACCACGGTGTCGATCGCCGCGCCGGCCTTGTAGCGCCACTGGCGGTCCACACGGGTGTAGATGGTCTCGCGCGCGGGCTTGGCCAGCGAGAATTCGCTGGCGCGGGTCATCACCTGCACCATCGCCACCATCAGCGGCAGCGGCGAGGCGGCCAGTATCGAAAACCCGATGATGATGGCGACACCCGGGATCAGCAGCGCCGGGGCGATGCCGTACCGCGACAGCAACCAGCGGGTGAAGCCGAGCTGCACGATCAGGGTCAGCGTGTTCACCGCCAGGTCCACCCGCGAGAAGAAGGCCGTGCTGGCCGCGGCGTCGGGATACAGGCGGCGCACGATCGAGGCCTGCTCGTTGTAGAGCATCGTGCCCACGCCCACGCCGAACAGCACCAGCACAGCCAGCCAGCGCAACAGCGGCTCACGCACGATCAGCTTCAGGCCGTCGAGCACGCTGCCGCCCATCGGGGTTTCACCCGACACCAACTTCTGCTCCTGCTCCCGTGCCACCGCCCACAACCGCAGCCGCCAGATGCAGACCAGGCAGGCACTCAGAAAGCCGGCCGAGACCAGCATCAGGTTGGCAATACCCACCCGCTCCACCAGCGCCGCCGTGATGATCGGCCCCAGGAACGCACCGAGCGTGCCTGCCGCGCCGATGTAGCCGTATACCTCGCGTGCCTGGGCGTTGGAGAACACGTCCGCCATGAAGCTCCAGAACACCGCCACCGCAAAGAGGTTGAACACGGCGGCCCAGAAGAAGAACGCCATGCCGCGCCCAGGCACGCCACTGTCGAACAGCAGGTAGAAACCCAGCAGGGAGATGATGAAGAAGACATACACCGCGGGCAGGAATACCCGCCGCGCATAGCGGCTGACCAGCGCGCCGTACAGCGGCTGCAACACCAGCATGATGAAGAACACCCCGGTGAACAGAAACTGCAGCACGAAGTCCTGCACCGCAATGCCATGCGCGCTGAACCAGTCGATCAGCACGGGCGGGAACACCGCCTTGGCGTCGGCCGAGGCAGCCATTGCCTCGCGCACCGGGCGCAGTACGTAGTAGCCGCTCAGCAGGCAGAAGAAGTACAGGCACGCCCAGATCAGGGGCGGCGACTGGCGCAGCGCCCCGCGCAGGCCCGATTGCACCGGTGCTGTTGCGGCAGCACTCATCGCACCCACTCCCGGCTTGGGCGGCGTGACAACGGCGGCATCGTGGAAACTCCGGGCAGGGAAGCGCGCAAGGTAAACGATGCACCGCAACATCGCCAGCGTTGGGCGCGGCCACCTGCGCAACGCTGCGTGGCCGATGCTGCAGCCCCTGCGCGGGGCAACCTGCCTTATGCTCGGCGGGCACCCCGTCCAGGAGCGGCATGTACGACTACATCGTCATTGGTGCCGGCTCGGCCGGCTGCGTGCTGGCCAACCGGCTCAGCGTAGACCCTGCCTGCCGGGTGCTGCTGCTGGAAGCCGGCCCGCGCGACACCAACCCGTTCATCCACATGCCGGCCGGGTTGGCGCGGCTGGTCAACAACCGCCGCATCAACTGGAACCTGGACACCGAGCCCGAGCCCGCGCTCGGCGGCCGTCGCCTGTGGTGGCCACGCGGCAAGGTGCTGGGCGGCTCCAGCTCGATCAATGCGATGTGCTACGTGCGTGGCGTACCAGCCGACTACGATGGCTGGGAGGCCGCCGGTGCCACCGGCTGGGGCTGGGAGCAGGTGCTGCCCTGGTTCGTGCAGGGCGAGCGCAACAGCCGCGGTGCCAGCGCGCTGCACGGCGATGCCGGTCCGCTGTCGGTGTCCGACCTGCGCCACCACAACCCTCTCTCGGCTGCCTTCATCGCGGCCGCGCAGCAGGCCGGCCACGCCCATAACCCCGACTTCAATGGCCACCAGCAGCTCGGTGTTGGGCTGTACCAGGTCACCCAGCGCGAAGGCGCGCGCTGCTCGAGCGCGGACGCCTACCTGCGCCCAGCGCGCCACCGGCGCAACCTGACGGTGCTGACCGGTGCTCACGCCGTCGCGCTGAGCTTCGACGGCACCACCGCCACCGGCGTGCACTATCGGCGTGGCGGGCAGCACCTGCATGCACGCGCCGGTACCGAGGTGATCCTCAGCGCGGGCGCCATCCATTCCCCGCACCTGCTGATGCTGTCCGGCATCGGCGAGGCGGACACGTTGCGCTGCCACGGCATCACGCCGCGCGTGGACCTGCCCGGGGTCGGCCGCAACCTGCAGGACCACCTGGACATCTGCACCGTCGTGCACACCGGCCCAGGCGTCAGCTACGACCGCAGCAGCGAACTGCGCATCGCCATCGACTACTTCCTGCGTGGCCATCGCGGCGCCGGCACCAGCAACCTGGCCGAGGCGGGTGGTTTCGTGCGCTCATCGCTGGCCACCGATGCCCGCGCCGACGTGCAGTTCCATTTCGTCCCGGCAATGCTCGACAACCACGGCCGCCACCGCCTTCCCGGCGACGGCTACACCCTGCATGCGTGCCCGCTGCACCCCCGCAGCCGCGGCCGCTTGCGGCTGCGCGACGCCGACGCACGCTCAGCGCCCCGCATCCATGCCAACTACCTGGGCGATACGGGTGGCCATGACTTGAAGATGATGCTCGAATGCGCGCGCCTGGCGCGCACGATCCTGGCCCAGCCCGCCTTCGACCGTTGGCGCGGCACGCCCGTGTTTCCGTCGCACAGCAATCTAGATGACACCGCGCTCGAGGCGTTCATCCGGGCCAAGGCCGAGACCCTCTATCACCCGGTCGGCACCTGCGCGATGGGGCAGCATGCCCAGGCCGTGGTCGACCCGACCCTGCGCGTGCACGGCACCCGGCGGCTGCGGGTAGTGGACGCTTCGGTAATGCCCACCCTGATCAGCGGCAATACCAACGCGCCGACGATGATGATCGCCGAGCGGGCCGCCCACTGGATCCGGACCGCCGCGGCAGGCTGAACAGGGGTGCGCTGGCCGCCCTCCCGTGCCCGCGACCGACCGGGACCGGGATCGGTAAACCCGCATGTTTTCAATGCGATACGCATTCATCTTCGATTCGTTTGTGCAATCACGAAAAGCGGCGCTAGAATCGGTCACAGCAGTCGCGCACGGGCACCCATACGATGAACCAGAACAACAGGCGCCGACCGATCCGTTCGGCGGCAACCGGGTTGTTGGGCATGTTGATGCCCATCGCCATGTCTTCCACCGCGCAGACCCCTGTCGCCTCGCCCGCCGCGTTGCCGGTCAACATCGAGGAGTCGGCGCCGACCGCGGCACCGCACACCCAGCCTGCAGCGTACCGCACGACCCCGGCCGGCCTGAAGGTGCAGCCGCCCGCGCCGGGCTTCAACGTCGCTTCGATCGAATCGATGGCGCAGCAGCTCACCTACGGCGAGCGCGTGCCCGGGATGGCCGTGGCCATCGTCCAGGGCGGCCGCGTGCTGAGCGCGCGCGGCTACGGCGTCACCGACGTCAACAACCCGCAGCAGGTCGATGCCCACACCGTGTTCCGCCTGGCCTCGCTGTCCAAGGCCTTCGCCGGCACGATGGCCGGACTGCTGGTCAACGACGGCACGCTGCGCTGGGACAGCAAGGTCACCGACTACGTGCCCGGCTTCCAGCTCAGCACGCCCGAAGCGACCGAGCGCCTGACCGTGGCCGATCTGCTCAGCCATCGCGTTGGCCTGCCGTACAACGCCTACGACCGCGACGTTGAAGCCAACGCCGAGTACTACACCCTCACCCACAAGCTGGCCGCCACCTCGCTCAAGTGCCTGCCCGGCGACTGCTATGCGTACCAGAACGTGGCCTTCAGCCTGATCGGCGATGTCGTCTACGCCGCCTCCGGCAGCTTCTACGAACAGTCCGTCGAGCGCCGCCTGTTCAAGCCGCTCGGCATGGACGATGCGAGCCTCGGCCTGGCCGGCATCCAGGCCAGCTCGCGCTGGGCCCGCCCGCACGTGCGCAGCCGCAACGGCTGGGTCGCGCTCACGCCCAAGCCGACGTATTACCGCCTTGCTCCGGCCGCCGGCGTCAACGCCAGTGCCAGCGACATGGCGCAGTGGTTGCTGGCCCACACCGGCCACCGCCCTGACGTGCTGCCCGCCCCGTTGCTGGCCACGCTGCACGCCAGCCTGATCAGCACCCCCGGCGAAATGCGCTCGGGCTGGCGCCGCGAGCGCCTCAACTCGGCCGGCTACGCCCTTGGCTGGCGCACCTTCGATTACGCCGGCCACGAAGTGATCTTCCATGCCGGTGCCGTCCAGGGCTATCGCGGCCTGGTCGCCCTCGTGCCCGAGCGTGACCTCGGCATCGCCATCATGTGGAACGGCGAGAGCAGCTTGCCCAGCGGCCTGCTGCCGACCGTGCTCGACCAGGCGATGGGCCTGCCGACCCAGCGCTGGCTGGACGTGGACACTGATTTCGGCAGCGACAACCTCATGGCCGAAGACGCCGCCCCGCAGGGCAAGCGCAAGGGCGTCTCATCGAACCGCGCCGTCGCCTCCCCGCGCTGATCCGCGCGCACAGTGGCATCGAAAAAGGCGGCCGGATGGCCGCCTTTTTCATGGTTTCTGTTTGCCTTGCCCATAAAAAAACTCCTTCCCCGCTGGGCTGCCAGGGAAGGAGTCTCAGGTACGGCTATCGGGAAAAACTCAGATCAGCGGTGCCGGGGTTGCCGGCAGAGCGACCGGTGCGGCCTTCTTCTTGCGAACGGCCGGCTTGCGCTTTGCAACCTTCTTCACCGCCTTCTTCGCCGATGCCTTCTTGGCCGGAGCCTTGCGGGCAGTCGCCTTCTTGGCGGTGGCCTTCTTGGCTACCTTGCGGGTGGCCTTCTTGGCGGTCTTCTTGGCAGCCTTCTTCGGAGCGGCTTTCTTGGCTACCTTGCGGGTCGCCTTCTTGGCCGTCTTCTTTACCGCCTTTTTCGCGGTCTTCTTGGTGGCTGCCTTCTTTGCAGTCTTCTTGGCGGCCTTCTTCGCCGTCTTCTTCACTGCCTTCTTCGCGGTCTTCTTGGTCGCGGCCTTCTTTGCCGTCTTCTTCACGGCCTTCTTCGCCGTCTTCTTCACGGCTGCCTTGCGGGCGGTCGCCTTCTTGGCCGCCTTCTTCACCGTCTTCTTGGCAGCAGCTTTCTTGGCTACCTTCTTGACGGCCTTCTTGGCAGTGGCCTTCTTAGCGACCTTCTTGGCTGCCTTTTTGGCGGCCGGCTTTTTCTTCGCAGCTTTCTTGGTTGCCATGGGATGGCTCCTCGTCAGTGATCTATGGAGTGGAAACGCCCAGGTAAAGCAAACCCGCCGTTGCTGCGTTGCGGGGACCGCCGTCGCGTCATGCGCGTCGTGACGGATACGGTGACACCCGCCGCATGTGGCCAGGCAGGTATCGAAGAGGAAAGGAACTTGCGGTTCGCCGGAGGAAGCGAAGCCATCTCCACCGTCATGGGACGCGAGGTGGATGTCCAGGTTGTGCTTCGCGACTTGATGTCGATTCTGCTCACTCTGTTCGCAGGCAAGGTCTGCTGAGGCGAAACCTAATCACGCTTTTTTTGACTGTCAACAACCCCGGCGAAAAATTTTCACACCGGCGCCTTGCCTCGCCCCCCTCGCTGCGCCCGCCTGCGACCTGCCAAACGCACGATGCCGCCGCCGGCGCGAACGCCCTGCGCCCGCACACGCTGACAGCGCTGAAAAGAAAAACACTTAAAAGAAGCACTTTCGTGTCGCGACATCGCAACATCGCGGTGCATGCCATTGCGTGCCCGCGCGTGCAGCCTGCTCGACCACGCACCTCGCCAGCCTCCCCGTGCGCCCCTTAAACGGACCGGAAAACTTTTCACATCTGCGCGCACTTTTTTCGACCCGATTCGCGCAACTGCGCAAACTTTTGACCGCCCTGGCACCGGCGCGTCCGTCCGCGATGATCGACTTCGAGCGTCCGTGCGCGTCCATATCGATGCCGCATCGGTGCGCGATCGGGTGCGCGGCGCGGACCAGATCACCGGCATGCATCGGCACCGAACCGATCGTCATGAGCCCGTGGTCGCGATCGCGTGCCGCCGCGCGCGCACTGCAATCCTCACGTACTGCTAACGCCGTTCGCGCGCGCCCGGCGAACGGGCAAAAAAAAACGGCCGCACCAGGCGGCCGTTCTTCAGCGGCGGCGACGATCAGTGATCGTCGTTTTCCAGCAGCTCGGCGTAGTCGTCCGGACCCAGCAGGTCGTTGACTTCTTCCAGGCCGGCCACTTCGACGACATAGATCCAGCCGTCGCCGTAGGCGTCTTCGTTGATGGTTTCCGGCTTGTCGCTCAGGGCCGAATTGACCTCGACCACCGTGCCGGTGATCGGGCTGTACACGTCCGAGGCGGCCTTGACCGACTCGACCACGGCAGCCTGCTCGCCGGCCTTGACCTCCTGGCCAACCTCCGGCAGTTCAACGTAGACCAGGTCGCCGAGCAGGCCCTGGGCGTGGTCGGAAATACCGACGGTGACGCGGCCATTGCCTTCAACGCGCGCCCACTCGTGGGACTTGAGGAATTTGAGGTCGCCGGGGATCTCGCTCATGGGACTGCTCCGAGGAATATCAGGGGGGTCAAGAAACGGGGGTAGTGTAACCAACCGGCGCGGATGCGGAGGCATCCGCACCGGGTAAAGCACGGCATCAGCCGTCGATCAGCACACCGGGCTGGGGCTGGCCTTCGCGCACGAACGGGAACTTCACCACGCGCACCGGAACCTGCTTGCCGCGGATATCCACGCGGACCTCGCCCAGTTCGCCGCCCGGCACGCGGGCGAACGCGATGCCCTTGCCCAGGGTCGGCGAGAAGGTGCCGGACAGGATCTCGCCCTCGCCGCCGGCGGTGAGTACCACCTGGCCGTGGCGCAGTACGCCCTTCTCGTCCATCACCAGGCCGATCAGCTGGCGGGCGTTGCCGGCCGCCTTCTGCGCTTCGAGCACGTCGCGACCGATGAAGTCGCGACCTTCGTCCAGCGCCACGGTCCAGGCCAGGCCGGCTTCGTACGGGGTGATCTCTTCGTCCATGTCCTGGCCGTAGAGGTTCATGCCGGCTTCCAGGCGCAGCGTGTCGCGCGCACCCAGGCCAGCCGGACGCACGCCGGCGGCGCTCAGGGCATTCCAGAAGGCGACCACGGCGCTCTGCGGCAACAGGATCTCGAAACCGTCCTCACCGGTGTACCCGGTGCGGGCCACGAACAGCGCGGTGCCATCGGCGGTGGTGGTTTCCAGCGCGGCGAAACGGCCCAGCTTCTCCAGCGCGGCGCGGTCGCCCTCGCCGAGCAGGCTGATCACGCGCTCGCGCGCGGTCGGCCCCTGCACCGCGATGATGGCCAGGTCTTCGCGCTCGATGACCTCCACGTTGAATGCCGCGGCCTGCTGGCGGATCCAGGCCAGGTCCTTTTCGCGGGTGGAGGCGTTGACCACCATGCGGAAGAAATCGTCGGCCATGTAGTAGACGATCAGGTCGTCGATCACGCCGCCGCGGGCATTGAGCATGCACGAGTACAGTGCCTTGCCGGTGGCCTTGAGCTTGTCCACCGAGTTGGCCAGCAGCGTGCGCAGGAACGGCTTGACCTGGTCACCGCGCAGGTCGACCACGGTCATGTGGCTGACGTCGAACATGCCGGCGTCGCTGCGCACCAGATGGTGCTCGTCCAGCTGCGAACCGTAATGAATGGGCATGTCCCAGCCACCGAAATCGACCATCTTGGCGCCGAGTGCGCGGTGGGTATCGTTGAGAAGCGTCTTCTGGGTCATGACCGGTTCCGGGGGAATGAAGGCAAGACATCCATTATCCCAGAACCGTCTTCACAACGCCTGCGGCGGTGCGGGAAAACCGCGGATCAGGCCTGCTGCACCTTCAGCGTCATCCCTTCCACCGCCACCACCCGTACCGGGCTGCCGGCGGGCAGGTCGGGACCTGCGACAACCCAGAAGGCATCGTCCACCTTGGCCCGGCCCTTGCCGGCGATGATGGCCTGGTCGAGCACGACCACCCGCCCGATCAGCTGTTCGGCGCGGCGGTTCAACAGCGGCTGGTCGCTCTGGCGATCGTGCGACCGGCCCCAGCGGCGGTAGCACTGGATCGAGACCACGCTGAGCACCACGAACGCGACCACCTGCCACAGCAGCGGGATCTCGGCGAACACCGCCACCAGCACGAACACCGCAGCCGCACCGATCCCGATCCACAACATGAAGGCACCGGGCGCGAGCGCCTCGGCGGCGAACAGCACCAGTGCCAGCGCGCCCCAGGCCACCACTTCCCAGCGCATGTCAGCCTCCGATCCGCGGCGGGACGCCGCGCGTGG
Organism: Stenotrophomonas sp. AS1; assembly: GCF_048957655.1. Lineage (NCBI taxonomy): Bacteria > Pseudomonadati > Pseudomonadota > Gammaproteobacteria > Lysobacterales > Lysobacteraceae > Stenotrophomonas > Stenotrophomonas sp. AS1. Next base: position 479,274 of record NZ_JARVXM010000003.1, read on the forward strand.
CTTTCTTCTCTTCCTGCTTGGCGAACGCTTCGCGGGCCAGCTCGGCGACGCCGGCGATCGAGCCGATCACCCCGCTGGCCTCCATCGGCATCAGCACCAGCTTCTGGTTCGGCGAGGTCGCCAGTTCCTTGAAGGCTTCCACGTACTTCTGCGCGATGAAGTAGTTGATCGCCTGCACGTCGCCCTGGGCGATCGCCTCGGACACCATCGTGGTGGCCTTGGCTTCGGCCTCGGCCAGGCGTTCGCGCGCTTCGGCATCGCGGAAGGCGGCCTCCTTGCGTCCCTCGGCCTCGAGCACCGTGGCCTGCTTTTCGCCCTCGGCGCGCAGGATCTCGGACTGGCGCGAACCCTCGGCTTCCAGGATCTGCGCGCGCTTCTCGCGTTCGGCCTTCATCTGCCGCGCCATCGCATCAAGCAGGTCGCGCGGCGGCTGGATATCGCGGATTTCGATGCGGTTGACCTTCACGCCCCACGGGTTGGTGGCATGGTCGACCACGCTCAGCAGCTGGGCGTTGATCACTTCGCGCTGGCTGAGCGATTCATCCAGGTCCATCGAGCCGATCACGGTACGGATGTTGGTCTGCACCAGGGCGATCATCGCCACCTCCAGGTTGGCGACCTCGTAGGCGGCCTTGGCGGCATCGAGCACCTGAAAAAACACCACGCCATCCACGCGCACGGCAGCGTTGTCCTTGGTGATCACTTCCTGGCTGGGCACATCCAGCACCTGCTCCATCATGTTCACCTTGCGCCCCACGCCGTAGACGATCGGGATCAGGAAATGCAGGCCCGGCGACATGGTGTGGGTGTAGCGGCCGAAGCGCTCCACGGTCCATTCGTAGCCCTGCGGCACCATGCGCACGGCCTTGAACAGGATGACAACGGCCACGAAGGCCAGCACCAGCGAGAACAGCATGGTCGGAAACATCAGGTCACTCCCTTTCCCCGGATTCGTAGCACCGAGTATAGCCACGCTGCCTTCACGCCGGCATCGGGGTGCCTGACGCGCCGCAGGTCAGGATCAGGCGCTGCGCGGGGCGAACATGATCACCATCATCCCGGCCAGGCACAGGCCGACGCCCAGCAGGTCCCAGCGGCTGGGGCGGATGCCGTCCACCAGCCACAACCACATCAGCGCGGTGCCGATGTAGACCCCGCCATAGGCCGCATAGACACGGCCGCTGGCGGCCGGGTGCAGGGTCAGCAGCCAGGCGAACAATGCCAGGCTGGCAGCGGCCGGCAGCAGCAGCCACGCGCTGCCCTCCCTGCGCAGCCACAGCCAGGGCAGGTAACACCCGACAATCTCGGCCACGGCGGTCAGCACGAACAGCAGCAGCGTTTTCACGGCTTGGGCTCGTCCGCCTTGGCCTGCTGCCAGAGGGCTTCCTGCGCGTCCAGATCGAGCGCGGCCATGGTCTGCCCGGCCGCGTGGGCCTGGGCTTCCATCGCGCGGAAGCGGCGCTCGAACTTCTGGTTGGCCTGGCGCAGTGCGGCGCCGACATCGACCCTGGCGTGGCGGGCCAGATTGGCGCAGACGAACAGCAGGTCGCCGAGTTCTTCCTGCAGGCGCGCGTGGTTTTCCTCGACCGGGCCGCGCGCGAATTCAGCGGCGACCTCGTCCAGTTCCTCGCGTACTTTATCCATCACCGGCGCCGGGCCCGGCCAGTCGAAACCCACCCGCGCCGCGCGCGCCTGCAGCTTCACCGCCCGCTGCCATTCCGGCAGGCCGCGCGAGATCCCGGCCAGCGCCGAGGTATCGGTGTGGCCCTTGGCGGCGCGCTCGGCGCGTTTGATCGCCTCCCAGTTGCTGTTGACGTCCTCCGCACCGTTCACCTGGACCTGGGCGAACACATGCGGATGGCGACGCTCCATCTTGTCGCTGATCGCGCGGGCGACGTCGGCAAACCCGAACGCGCCCTGCTCCTGCGCCATCTGCGCATGGAAGACCACCTGGAGCAGCAGGTCGCCGAGTTCATCCTTCAGGTCATCCAGGTCACCCCGGTCGATCGCATCGGCGACCTCGTAGGCTTCCTCGATGGTGTACGGGGCGATGCTGGCGAAATCCTGCTGCAGGTCCCAGGGGCAGCCCTGCTGCGGGTCGCGCAGGCGCGCCATGATGCCCAGCAGGCGGTCCAGTTCGGGGGTGGCAGGCATCGTTGCTCCAGTCAGGTCAGGCGGGCAGCCACTCGCGCCACGGCAGGCGGGTATCGCCCAGCGCGATGAAGTCACCGTTCAAGAGGGTCTCGCGGCGGTTGTAGCGGAACGGCTTGCCGGTCTCGGCCGAGAGCACCGCGCCACCGGCGGCATGCAGTACGCACTGACCGGCGGCGGTGTCCCATTCGGACGTCGGGCCCAGACGCGGGTAGACGTCCAGGGTGCCCTCGGCCAGCCGGCAGAATTTGAGCGAGGAGCCCTGTGCGAGCACCTCGATATCGCCCATGCGGTCCAGCAGCGCCTGGGTCTGCTCGCTGCGATGCGAGCGGCTGGCGGCGACCCGCAGCGGCGCCGAGGCCGGCGTGCGGGTGCGCAGTACCGAATCGCGCATGCCGTCGCGGCGATAGGCCAGCTCGCCGCGCATGGCGTGCCAGACCTGGCCGGTGGCCGGGGCCAGCACCACGCCGAAGGCGGGTGCGCCCTGGTAGATCAGCGCGATGTTGACGCTGAACTCGTCGTTGCGCTTGACGAATTCGCGGGTGCCGTCGAGCGGATCGACCAGCCAGTACGCCCCCCAGTGCTGGCGGACCTCCCACGGCACCTGCGCCGATTCTTCGGACAGGATCGGCAGGTCCGGGGTCAGCTGCGCCAGCCCGCGCTCGATCACCTGGTTGGCGCCGAGGTCGGCGGCGGTGACCGGGCTGTGGTCGGACTTGATCTCCACATCGAACGGGGTGGCGTAGACGGCCATGATGGCGGCGGCCGCGTCCTGGGCGATGGCGATGACGGTTTCGCGCAGATCCGTCGTGAGTTTGATCATTCCTTCCGTCCCAGCCACTCGCGCGCGATGAACAGCGCCGCCAGCGATCGGCCCTCGGAGAAGTCCTCGCGCAACATCAGCTGGTCCAGGTCGGCCAGCTTCCACGGCACGACTTCCAGTTCCTCCGGCTCGTCGCCGGCCAGGCGCTCGGGGTACAGATCGCGCGCCACCACCAGCCACGACTGGTGGCTCATGTAGGTCGGCGCCAGGGTCATTGCGCGCAGCACATCGACCCGACGGGCACCGTAACCGGCCTCTTCCTTCAATTCGCGGTCGGCCGCCTGTTCGGGCGTCTCGCCGGCATCGATGCGCCCTTTCACCAGGCCCAGCTCGTAGCGATGCATGCCGGCGGCGTATTCACGCACCAGCAGCACGGTCTCGTCGTCGAGCATCGGCACCACCACCACGGCGCCATGGCCGCGGGTCACCAGCCGTTCGAAGCGGCGGCGTTCGCCATTGGAGAATTCCAGATCCAGATGCTGGCGCTGGAACGGCCCGCTTTCCTCGTCCGTGATCTGGTGGATGATGGGCAGGCGACGGCTCATGCGAGCATCTCTAGAATGGGTACTGGTGAAAACGTGTTCATGAGCCCGAAATGCTAGCAGACCCAGCCCCCCTCACGCTGGCCGATCAGTGGCGGCAACGCGATCTGGCCGTGCTGTGGCACCCGTGCACGCAGATGCGCGAGCACCCCGACACCCTGCCCCTGCTGCCGATCGCCCGTGGGGAGGGCCCGTGGTTGATCGACCACGACGGCCATCGTTATCTGGATGCGGTGAGCAGTTGGTGGACCAATCTGTTCGGCCATGCGCAGCCGCGCATCGGCGCGGCCATCGCCCAGCAGGCCACGCAGCTGGAACAGGTGATGCTGGCCGGCTTCAGCCATGCGCCGGCGGTGCGGCTGGCCGAGCGCCTGCTGGCGATCGCGCCACGCCAGGCCGGGCGTGATCCGCTGGCCAAGGTGTTCTATGCCGACAACGGTTCGGCCGGGGTGGAAGTGGCGCTGAAGATGGCCTTCCACTATTTCCGCAACCGCGGGGAGAACCACCGCACCCGCTTCGTGGCATTGGAGAACGGCTACCACGGCGAAACCCTGGGTGCGCTGTCGGTCGGCGACATCCCCCTGTACCGGCGGGTATACGCGCCGCTGCTGACCGAGGCACTGTTCGCGCCCTCGCCCGACGCCTACCTGGCCGAACCCGGCCAGAGCGCGGCGCAGCGTGCGCACCAGGCGGCCGATGCGCTGGCCACGCTGTTCGACCAGCACCCGGGCGAGATCTGCGCGGTGATCCTGGAGCCGCGCCTGCAGTGCGCCGGCGGCATGCGCATGCATGACCCGGTCTATCTGCAGCGTGCGCGTGCGTTGTGCGATGCCAACGGTGCGTTCCTGATCGCCGATGAAATCGCCACCGGTTTCGGCCGCACCGGCACGATGTTCGCCTGCGAACAGGCCGGGGTGATGCCCGACCTGCTGTGCCTGTCCAAGGGCCTGACCGGCGGCTTCCTGCCGCTCTCGGCGGTGCTGGCCACGCAGGCGCTGTACGACGCCTTCCTCGACGATTCGCGCGAGCGCGCGTTCCTGCATTCGCACAGTTACACCGGCAATCCACTGGCCTGCGCCGCTGCGCTGGCGACGCTGGACATCTTCGCCGGCGAGGACGTGATCGCCCGCAACCGCAGCACCGCTGAAGTGATGCGCACCCTGGCCGCACCGTTCGCCGACCACGCGCATGTCGCCGATGTGCGCCAGGCCGGGATGGTGGTGGCATTCGAACTGACCCGCAACGGCGACAAGCGTACGCCGTTCCCGGCCGAGGCCAGAATCGGGCTGCACGCCTACAAGGCCGCGCTCAAGCGCGGCGTGGTGCTGCGCCCACTGGGCAATGTGCTGTATTGGATGCCGCCGTACTGCGTGGAGGACGACCATCTGGATCTGCTTGCACTGACCACCCTGGCTGCCATCGACGAGGCCGTTGCATGCGCGTGACCCGGAGCTACATCGATCATCCGCTGACTGTCGGCCAGACCCTGTCGCTGCCCGAGGATGCGGCCAACCATCTGGTCCGCGTGATGCGCCTGCGCGAAGGCGATGGCTGCGTGCTGTTCAACGGTGATGGCCAGGACTACAGCGCGACCCTGGTGGTGGTGGGCAAGCGCGATGCGCAGGTGCGCATCGAGGCCGCCACCGCGCTGGACAACGAATCGCCGTTGCACATCACCCTGCTGCAGGGCATCGCCCGTGGCGAGAAGATGGACCTGATCCTGCAGAAGGCCACCGAACTGGGCGTGCAGGCCTTCGTGCCGGTCAATGCCGAGCGCACGGAAGTGAAGCTTGACGCGGCCCGCGCCGAGAAGCGCCTGGCGCACTGGCACAGCGTGGTGGTCTCGGCCTGTGGCCAATCCGGTCGCGCGCGCGTGCCAAGCGTGGTCGCGCCGCGATCGCTGCAGGACGCCGCCAACGCGATGCCGGCCGAGGCGTTGAAGCTGACCCTGGATCCACAGGGCGAGCATCGCTTGTCGACGCTCTCGGCCGCACCGGGCGGTGTGGTGATCGCGATCGGCCCGGAAGGCGGCTGGTCGCCGCGCGACCGCCAGGCGCTGGCCGCGGCGGGCTTCCAGGGATTGCAGTTGGGCCCGCGCGTGCTGCGTACCGAGACCGCAGGGCTGGCGGCGATTGCGGCCGTGCAGGCACGCCTGGGCGATCTGGGCTGACGATCGCGCTTGCCTGACGCCTCAGCCCCCTTGATTCATCGGGAGCGATTGCGCCCTTGAGTCCAGGGGGCGCGCCGACAGGCGCGGGGACACTTCACCCCGCGACCGGGAAAGATTCGTCCAGCGCCGCTTCCAGGGCGTCCAGGTCCGGCAGCAGCGCACTCTGCTCACCCAGCAGCACGCGCATGTGTACGCCCTGCGGCAGGGTTTCTTCGGACGCGTCGGCGAGCAGGCCGTCGCGCGGCACCGCGATCAGCTGCGGGAACGTCTGGGTCAGCAGGGCGAAGTACGGGCGGCGCGGATTGCCGCCCAGTGCCTTGAGCACGACCACCTTGTTGTTGGTCACCACCGGCTCGTCGCCCTGCCCGGACAACCGGGCAAAGGACAGCAGCGGCACGTCCCAGCCGTGCCAGGCGATCTGCCCGACCAGCCAGGCCGGTGCGTCGGGCACGGCTTCGACCGGCACCTTGGACATCATTTCGGCGACGGTGGCATTGGGCAGCAGCACGCGTTCGTGCCCGGCCTGGATCAGGACACCGCGGATTTCGTCGTTGCTGGCGTAGCTCATGGAGATTCCTTCAAGGGTGCGTCGGCGCGCTTACGCGTCCACGCCCCAGCGTTCGGCGATGGTGGCGGCCAGCTGCGGCGGTTCACCGGCCTGCTGGCCGGCAGCGACCACGGTACTGGCCGCCGTCGGGTCGTAGCAGCCCTCCCCGATCTGACCGCCCACCCAGGCCCCGGCGGCCGCCAGGGCGAGCACGGCGTCCACCTGGGCGGCATCGGCGCCGCTGAGCAGGACCACGCCGCTGTGCAAGGCCGGCAGTGCCGCGATCTGGATGCCGGTGGGCTCGGCGATGAAATGCAGCGTGCCCTGGCGCACGACGATGCCGATGTCATCAGGCAGGATGTAGGCCTGCCCGGCTTCCACCGGCTGGGCGTCTTCGGCCAGCAGCACCGGCAGGGCGGACACCCGTGCCATCTGCTTGACCAGATTGCCGTAGCGGCCTCCGTCCAGGCGCATATGCACCAGCACCGCGGTGCTCAGCGATTCGGGCAGCGCGGCCAGCAGGCGGCGCAACGCATCCGGCCCGCCGATCCCGGCCAGGACCAGCACCGCACCCGTGCAGCCACCGGCGGCTCCCGGCTCGGGCTCAAGCTCGACCAGCGACAGACGTTCGATGTCGAAGCGCTCCGGCGCCGAGCCCGTGTGGGTGCTCGATGGTGAGCCAGTGACCACGGCGTCATCTTCGACCAGCGACCAGCGGCTGTGGTCCCCGATCGCGGCGATCGGGTCCACCGGCGCACTGCTCGCCGCATCGTCCACCTCCAGCGCGGCCAATGCCTCTTCCAGCGACACCGGCTCGCTCAGCTCCGCCGGCACCTGGTACAGGCCATCGGCAGGCACCTCGGACGCCGCATCCTCCGCTTCGCGCAGGTGGAACTCCAGCGGCGCATCGGCATGCAACTGCGCCGGGGTGACCGGCAGGCCCGGTTCGGGCTGCAGTTGCTGGTCCTGTTCCGAGCCCGGCGGCAGCACGTCCTGGTGACCGTGCAGCTTGGCCACCAGATGCCGCGCCCAGCGCTGCGCTTCCCAGCCATCGCGGCGCGCGGCCAGCTCGGCCTCGTCGAAGATCAGGGTCAGTGACGGCGAGCCCAGCACCGGCTCCAGCCGTTCCAGTGCGTCTTCGATCGCCGGCTCCAGCGCGATCAGCACCGCGCCGGGGTCGGCATCACGCAGGGCCTGCAGCTCGAGCGTATTCGGGTCGTCCTCCAGCACCACGCGGGCGCCGGCATGGTCGAGCGCCTCGCGCAGCCGCTCACGCGCCGGCCCGGACCGGGCCAGCAGCGCCACCGACAACAGGGCGTGGACATCACTCGCGTGCACGGGCGATCCCCAGCAGGTCATACACGTTGCGCATCAGATCCAGCTCCTGGTACGGCTTGCCCAGGTAGCGCTGGACACCGAGTTCAAAGGCGCGCTGACGGTGCTTGTCGCCGCTGCGCGAGGTGATCATCACGATCGGCACGCGCTGGTAGCGTGGGTCGGCGCGCATGACACTGGCCAGCTCGTAGCCGTCCATGCGCGGCATCTCGATATCCAGCAGCATCAGGTCGGGCACGCGCTCGTCCAGCCGCTCCAGTGCTTCGATGCCGTCACGGGCAACCGTGACCTCGAAGTTGTGGCGCTCCAGGATGCGGCCGGTGACCTTGCGCATGGTCAGTGAATCGTCGACCACCATCACCAGCGGCACATCGCGGTCGCTGACCTTGGCGGTGGCGGTGATCGGCTTGTGCGGATTGGCCAGGTAACGACGCACCAGTGGAGCGACGTCGAGGATGACGACCACGCGGCCATCGCCGGTGATCGTCGCACCGTAGATGCCCGGTACCGACGCGATCTGCAGGCCAACCGGCTTGACCACGATTTCGCGGTTGCCCAGCACCTGGTCGATCGCCACGGCCACGCGCAGGTCACCGGCGCGGACCAGCAGCAGCGGCACCTGGGCCTGGCCTTCGGCACGGGCCTGGGCCTGGCCGATCAGGGTGCCCAGATCGTGAAGTGCGAACTCCTCGCCACCGTAGTGGTAGCCGCCGTTGGCGGTTTCGAAACGCTCGCGCGAGATCCGGCCGATACCGCTGACCGAGGCCACCGGCACCGCGAAGGTGGTCTCGCCGATCTGTACGAACACCGCCTGGGTGACCGCCAGCGTCTGCGGCAGGCGCAGGGTGAACGTCACGCCCTGGCCGCTGACCGAGTGGATGTCCACCGAGCCGCCGAGCTGGCGCACTTCGTTGTGGACCACGTCCATGCCCACGCCACGGCCGGCCAGCTGGCTGACCTGGTCGGCGGTGCTGAAGCCGGGCGAGAAGATCATCGCGTCCAGTTCGGCATCGCCCAGTACCGCATCGGCGGCGATCAGGCCACGCTGTTCGGCACGGCGACGGATCGCCCCGCGATCCAGGCCGGCGCCGTCGTCGGCCACTTCCAGCACGATTTCCGAGCCTTCACGGCGCAGGCGGATGGCGATCTCGCCCTCTTCCGGCTTGCCGGCGGCACGGCGCTGTTCCGGGGTTTCCAGACCGTGCGCCACCGAGTTGCGCAGCATGTGTTCCAGCGGCGCGACCATGCGGTCGAGCACGTTGCGGTCCAGTTCGCCGTGGGTGCCTTCCAGGGTGACGTGGACCTGCTTGCCGGTGTCCTGTCCGGCCTGGCGAACCACCCGGCGCAGACGCGGCACGAGCCCATCGAAGGGCACCATGCGCGCGCGCATCAGGCCGTCCTGCAGTTCCGAGCTGACCCGCGACTGCTGCTGGAGCAGCACGTCGTACTGGCGCGATAGATCGTCCAGCACGCCCTGCAGGCCGCCCAAGTCGGCCGCGGACTCGTTCAGCGCGCGGCTGAGCTGCTGCAGCGTGGAGAAGCGGTCCAGTTCCAGCGGATCGAACGTGTGGTGGGCCTGGTCCTGTTCGCGCTGGTAACGGGCCACGATCTGCGCTTCGGTCTCCAGGTCCAGCCGGCGCAGCTGATCGCGCAGACGGGCATTGGTGCGGTCCAGTTCGCCCATGGCGCCGCGGAAGGCCCCGAGCTGCTGTTCCAGCCGCGAACGGTAGATCGCCACTTCACCGGCGTGGTTGACCAGGCGGTCGAGCAGATCGGCGCGTACGCGCACCTGTTCCTGCTGCGGCCGCGGCAGGCCATCCTCTTCGCTGACGGTTTCCAGCGGAACCGGTGCCGACAGCGGCGCTGCGACAAGCGCGGCGATCGCCGCCTCGACCCTGGCATCGCCGGAGGGCAGCGCATCGTTGGCGGTGTCGGCCGGCGCCGGCGCGATGCGGCCCTGGGTGCGCTGCTCGAAGGCGGCGATCAGGTCGTCGGGCATGGCCACGGTGCGGTGCTGCCCGGTACGGGTCAGCAGCTGGTGCAGGCGATCGAACCCACGCTCCAGCAGGTGCACGTCGCTGCGGTCGATATCGGTGCGGTTGGCGGCCACGGCTTCCAGCAGCGACTCGATGCCGTGGCCCAGGTCGCCGATGGGATTGATCCCGGCCATGCGCGCGCCACCCTTCAGCGTGTGCAGATCGCGCTGCAGGCCAGCGATCACGTCGCGGTCCTGGGGCGCAGCGCGCAGCTCGCTGATCAGACCATCGCAGTGGTCAAGCAGGTCCTTGCCCTCCTCCACGAAGATATCGACCAGCTCCTGGTCGAGCTGGGTGAAGTCGAGTGCATCGCCCGGCCCGAGGTCGTCGCTGTCGGCCGATGCCGCCGCGAGGACGTCGGCCGGTTCCGGATCGTTGGTGAGGCTGGCCGCAGGCGCGTCTTCGAGTTCGAAGAAGCGGGCCGGGGTGGCCGCGTCGGCCGAAGTATCCGGCGCCGTGGTCTCGCTCACGTCGGCGAACGCGTCGGCTTCACCTGTGTTCTCGTCGGTGGCGTCCAGACCCAGCACCCGGGTGTCCAGCGCATCCGGCGCATCGACAACGGTCAGGCCGTCGTCCATCGCCTGCTGCGCGTCCACCACCTCGCCAAAGGCCGGCGGCGGTGGCAGGACGTCGGACAGTGCCTGCGCGTCCTCGTCGCTGTCTTCGTCGCTGTCTTCGTCGCTGTCTTCGTCGCTGTCTTCGTCGCTGCTCTGCTCGCCGACCTGCTCGCCGACCTGCTCGCCGTGCTGCTCGCTGTCCTGCTCGCCATCGCTCCAGTTGTCGTTGGCCGCGTCATCCACGGAGGCCGCGTAGACGCTGGCCGGCGCAGGAGCATCGGCAGAGGTGTCGGCAGCCGGACCGTCGGGGCCGACCGGGCTCGCCGCTGCCGGATCGGCCTGAGTGTCGGCCTGGGTGTCGGCCGGAGCGTCGGCGTCGGCCCTGGTTTCAGTGTCGGCGTCGTCCTGGCTTGCCGGGGGGGTCGGCTCGGCGAGCTGATCGAAGTAGCGCGAGAGATCCTCGGCCGCGGTCAATTCGGCCGATTCCAGGCCCGCATGCATAGCGGCCGGATCGGCGTCCTCGGCCACCGCATCGGATGCTGCCTGCGCATCGGATGCTGCCTGCGCATCGGCGGCATGCGTGCTGTCGGGCAGTTCCGCATCGAAGTAGGCGGACAGGTCGTCCGTGCCGGTCAGCTCCATGGCGATGAGCGCATCATCGTCGTTGGCCGGCGCGACCGCGTGACTGGACTCGATCACGCTCAGGCCATCGGCGTCGATCTCGGCCTCCAGCTCGTCGATGCCGGTGGTGTCATCGACGCGCGCCAACACCGGTGCGGCATCGTCCTCAACCTCATCGCCAATCACTTCGACCGCATCCGTGAGCGCATCGGCGACCGGGGCGAACTGCCCAGGCTCGGCGGCATACGCTTCAGCTGTTTCGCCGGCGTCGGTCGCTTCGTCCAATGCGTCCGTGCCGGCGGCGTCAGTCGCCTGGACGGGCAGTTCGTCGTGCACCAGGTCCAGATCGTCCTCGGCCAGCGCCGGCCAGCGCGCTTCGGGCAACGTATCGGCCAGGGCGACCAGACGGGCCGCCAAGGCGGTCTGCACGGGCACCCGCGGGGCCTCGTCGTGCAGGGCCGCCATGGTGGTGGTGATGGCGGCGCAGGTCTCGGCGAGCGCGTCCATGCCTGCCGCAGCCGGCAGCGCATCGGCCGCAAGCGAACGCTTGAGGTAACTTTCCGCCGCGCCGGTGACGGCCGTGATCTCCGGCACATCGGTCATGGCGAAAGCACCGTTCATCGTGTGCACGGCGCGCAGCAGGCCGTCGGTCACCGGCTGCGGAGCATCGGCAGCCGCATCCAGCCACGCCTGCAGCGTCGCCTGGTGCACCTCGACCTCGGCTTCCAGGATCTCGCGCAGCACGCTGTCGATGTTGGCCGGCGTACTCTCGATCACCGGCACAGCCTCGGCCGCAACGGTCTCCATGACCGTCGGCACCGCGGCGCTCGCCGCCAGCTGCAGCGGCACGTGGAAGGTCTCTTCGCCCGCGGCCACGCGATCGGCGATGGCCTGCATGGCCTGCAGATCGGCGGTGACACGACTGCCATCGCGCAGTGCCGCGTTGAGCTGCGGCAGCGCGTCGTAGGCCTGGCCGACCAGCGCAACCACGGCCGGCGAGGCCGGGCGGCTGCCATCGAGCACGCGGTTGAGCATGCCCTCGATCTTCCAGCTGAACTCGCCCAGGGTGCGCGCACCCACCAGCCGGCCACTGCCCTTGAGGGTATGGAACACGCGACGGATCGGGCGCAGGCGGTCCAGGTTGTCCGGCGCGGCGCGCCAGGCCGGAAGCAGGTTGCCCAGGTTCACCAGCTCTTCGTCGAACTCTTCGATGAACACCTCGCGGATGTCCTGGTCGATGTTCTCGCCATCGTCTTCGAAGCCCGCCTCGATGCTGATGTCATCGGCGGACGCGGCCACCGCCGGGCTCCCCGCTGCGGCGGCCGTCGGCACGGTCTCGGTGTCGGCGCGTTCCGGGCGGAACTGCGCCGCGGCGGCATCCAGCTCGGCCAGGAAGCGGGTAGCGGCATCGTCCAGCTCGATACGGCCGATCACCGCATCGCGCACCGTGGCGTTCGGCTGCGCTGCATCGGCTGCGGCCTCGGCGGCCGTGTCGACATCGTCGGCGAACGGGTCGAGCGGCGGCGCGGCGCTGTCCTGCGCCGATGCGACGGGAATCTCCTGCAGGAACGTCGGCAGCGCTTGCACATCCACCTCGCCCGGCGTGACGCTGGACGAAGCCGCGGCCCCTGCATCAATGCTGTCGCTGTCGGTATCAGTATCGGTACCGCTATGGGTATCGGTATCGATATCAGTACCGGTATCAGTATCGCTATCGATGTCAGCGTCAGTGTCATCGATCTGCAGCGAGAGCACGTCATCGGCGTTGCGCAGGCCGTCATCGAAGGTGAATTCGATCGGCTCGTCGCTCAGCGCCAGCAGCTCGTGCTCGGCGGCCACCGGATCGAACCCGGCGCCGGTGGCCACGAAGGCCGGCATCTCCAGCGGGGCGTCGGCGACGTCGTCGCCCATGCGATCGGCCTGCAGCGCGGGCGGCAGCGAGGCCCCCCCCCACGCAGCGCCGGGCGGCAGGTCGGCAATGATCGGGTCGAGATGGGCAAACGTCAGCCCTTCATCGGCGTCGTCCTGCTGGCCCAGCGTCCACTGCGGCGCATCGGCAGTGACCGGCGCGGTGGAGGCATCGAACACCAGCGCCACCGGCGGCGGTGTCACGGGCGCGGCGGCCGCCGGCGGCGGATCGAAGGTGAAGTCCGGCAGCGGCGGCGGCAGGTTGGCCGGGCGCGGTACCTCGGCGGTCACCGCGAGCTCGATCGGCTCGGGGGCCGGCGCGTCCCACGGTGTCAGTTCGATGGGTTCGGGCGCAACCGGCAGCGATTCCGGGCCGGTGTCGGCGGTTGGCTGGTTCGCATCCGGCAGCGGCCAGTAACGCAGGGTTTCCAGGCTGCTGCGGGTGATGTCCAGGATGTCGTCGCGGCCCGGCCGGCGTTCGCGCAGGGCTTCCAGGTAGTACTCCAGGCTGGCCATGGCATCGGCCAGGGTATCCAGCTGGCGCCCACTGGGCACGCGCTGCTTGCCGAGCAGTTCCACCGCGATGTACTGGCGCACGCCCTGCAGGTAGTCGGCCGGGGCCGACAGATCGAGCATGCGCAGCGCGCCGGCCACCTCGCCGAGCAGGCGCGGCACTTCCTGCAGCTGCTGGTGATTCCAGTTGGTTTCGATGAAGGCGACGAAATGCTCGCGCGCGGCGGCGAAGTTGGCAATAGCTTCATGGGCCAGCACTTCCACCGTGCGGCGGTTCTCCACCGCGCTGGGATCGTCCTCGCCACTGCCGCCGGCGCCCAGATGGGCGACCTGGTCGTCCAGCGAGGCATCCACGTACAGCAGCGCGCCGGCGATATCCAGCAACAGCGTTTCATCGATCTGCTGCACGCCCTCGACCACCTCGCGCAGCGCATCGCGCTGCTGCACGACCACGCCACGGGCCACGCCCAGGCCCATCATGCCCAGCGTATCGGCGACCGCGCCCAGCTCGTTGACCTGGGTCTGCAATTGCACCGGCTCGCCGCCGGTACGCAGGTGCAGGTCCAGCGCGTCCTTGATCCGCAGCAGCTCTTCCTTGACCGCGTTGCCGACCGTATCGAGCAGCTCGCGGTTGCGGCCGCTCAGGCTGCCACGCGCGTGGTCCAGCTCGGCCTCGGTGGCGCTCGCGCTGTCCGGTGCGAAGGCGAACAGCACGCTTTCATTGATGCCCGGTGCCGCGCGAGCGGAGCGGATGTCGTTGAGCAGCGGCAGCAGCACGATCGGGATGTCGCGGTGGCCGTTCTGCAGGCGCTCCAGGTAATCGGGCAGCAGCACGCTGCCACGCATCAGCGTGGCGCAGGCTTCATCGCGGTCGGGTACGTCGCCGGCGCCGATCGCGTTGGCCAGCTGTTCCAGCTCCTCGGCCACCATCGCCGGGGCGTACAGCTCGACCATGCGCAGGGTGCCCTGCACCTGGTGCAGGTAGCCGGCGCAGAAGCGCATCCGGCTGCCGTCGGCAGGGTCTTCCACGTAGTACTCGACCTCGTTGCGCACCTGGCGCAGGGTCTCGTCCAGCTCCGGCTTGACCCAGCCCAGCGCAGCATGGCTCATGGCATCGCGCAGCGTGCTCATGCCAGGTCTCCCGGCAGCTCGGCGCACATGGCGTGCGGTGATTTCTCGCGATGCATCATCTGCTTGTTCCTTCCCTCTCCGCCCTGCCCGTGGCTCACGCCGGCAGCTTGAAGTCGGCAACCGAGCGGCGCAGGTCGGCCGCCAGCTGTGCCAGGTGGCCGATCGACTCGGCGGTCTGTCCCGCGCCCTGCGAGGTCTGGCCGGTAATCTGACGGATCACGCCCATGGTGCGGGTGATGTCCGATGCTGCGGCCGACTGCTGCTGGGCAGCGATCGAGATGTTCTTGATGAGGTTGTTCAGTGCGTTGGAGACGCGCTCGATTTCGGTCAGCGCGGTACCGGCGTCTTCGGCCAGGCGCGCGCCGGAGACCACTTCGGCGGTGGTCTGCTCCATCGAACTGACCGCTTCGTTGGTATCGGCCTGAATGGCCTGGACCAGATTCTCGATCCGTCGGGTCGCACCGGACGTTCGCTCTGCCAGGCGCTGCACTTCGTCGGCCACCACGGCGAAACCGCGACCGGCCTCACCGGCCGAAGCGGCCTGCACGGCCGCGTTCAACGCCAGGATGTTGGTCTGCTCGGAAATGTCGTTGATCAGTTCCACGATCGAGCCGATTTCCTGCGAGGACTCACCCAGTCGCTTGATGCGCTTGGAGGTTTCCTGGATCTGGTCGCGGATCTGGTCCATGCCCTGGATCGTCTCGCGCACCACGCCGGCACCTTCGGCGGCGATGATCACCGAGCGCTGCGCCACGTCGGCAGACTCGGCCGAGTTGCGCGACACCTGCTCGATGCTCGATGCGATTTCGCCGATCCGGTCCGAGGCGGAGGTGATCTGGTTGGCCTGGTGGCCGGCTGCTTCGGCCAGCTGCATCGCAGTGGCCTGGGTTTCCTGGGTCGACACGGCGACCTTGGCCGAAGTGTCGTTGATCGTGGTCACCAGATGGCGCAGCTCATCCACGGCGTAGTTGATGGCGTCGGCGATGGCGCCGGTCATGTCCTCGGTCACCGAGGCCTTCACCGTCAGGTCGCCTTCACCCAGCGAGCTGATTTCATCCAGCAGCCGCATGATGGCCTGCTGGTTGCGGCTGTTGTATTCCACCTGGGTCTGGTAACGCAGTTCCTGCTCGCGCGAGCGGCTGCGCACGGTGCTGCCGACGAACCCGACGATGGCGATCAGCGAGAACGCGCCGGAGGCCACGCCCAGCCAGAAGTTCGGGAACAGGCGGGTATCGCGCAGCGAGCCGAACGAGGAGAACGCTTCGAACAGCTTCTTGCTGTCGCGCAGCATGTCCGCCGAACCGCCGGTCAGGGCAGCGGCCGACGACTGCGCGGCGAACAGCTGGCGGGAGCTGGCCAGGATCGCGTCGGCGTCCTGCTTCATGGTGTCCCACTGCTTCTGCGACTGCTCCAGCGCGGCCAGTGCCGGGCCGTTGCGGACCGCGGCGATGCCCAGTTCCTCGTTGCCATTGCGCAGTGCGTCGAGCACCTGGGTGAACACGACCGAGTCGCGGGCGAGCGCATCGCCGGCGGCCGCGGCATTGGCGCCACCGGCGCGCATTTCCGTCACCCGGCGGGCCATCGAGCCGACCACCACCACCTGCTGCAGCGCGTTGTAGACCTGTGAGGACGGGGCGCCGCTGGCCGACATCGCGCGGACCACTTCGTTCAGCTGCGCCTGCAGTGCGGGCACGCCGTTGACGAAGTTGTTGGCATTGCCAGCCAGGGCCAGCACGGCCGGTTCGCTGGCGACCAGCTGGCCGGCGCTCTTGCCGAGCGGCTCCCAGGTCTGGATCAGCGTGTTCAGCGGCCCGGCGACATTGGTTTCGGTCCCGTAGCGGCCCTTCAGGCCACTGACGGTGGTTTCGATGTCACTCTTGGTCAGCTTGAACGCGGTGAACGCCTGGGCGTTGCCCGACACCGCTTCACGGCCCTGGTTGGCGAGCTGCTGCGAGAGCACCTGCAGGTTCGCGGCATCGGTACTGGCACTGGCCAGGCGACTGCCCTGCCAGGTCGCCACGCCGGTGTTGACGCCGAACACGATCATCGACACGGCCAGCAGGCCGAGCCAGAAATTGGTGCCCACCGAACCGAACTTGCCGGCCTTGGCGGATTCCGAAGTAGTACTCATCGTTCAACCTCGATCTTCAATACGGAGAGACAGGCGCCTGGGGTCAGGCCGCGGCCTGCCTGAATTCGGGGGTACGCGACAGCAGCGACAGCGAGAACACGCCCCAGTCATGGCCATCGCCATGGAAGGCGCGATCGATGAAATGTGCGTAGCGGCCGGTGGCCAGATCGCCGGCGACGATGTCCTGGTCCAGCTCGAAGCTGCGCTGGCCGAACAGTTCATCGATGGTCAGCGCCACGTCACCGCCGGCCTGGCGCATGATCAGCACGCGCTGGCCTTCCTGCTGCACGGTGCGCTCACCTTCCAGGAAGAACTTCAGGTCGACCACCGGGAACAGGTTGCCGCGCAGGTTGCCCACGCCCAGCAGCCACGGCTGCGCGCCGGGCACCGGGGTGACCGGCGGCATCGGCACGATTTCCACCACTTCGCGGAAATCCGACACCAGCCGGCGCTTGCCGACCCGGTAACCGACGCCACGCCACAGGTCCTGCGAGAACTGCCGCTCGGGCAGCTGCACCGCATGGGCCAGGCTGCGCCGCTCATAGCCCTGGAGGATGTCGAAAGGAGAACGCATCAGACCACCAACTGGTTGATCCGCGCGATCAGTTCCTCCTCGCGCGGCGGCTTGACGATGTAGTCGGCCGCCCCCTGGCGCAGCCCCCATGCCTTGTCGGTTTCCATCGCCTTGGTGCTGACGATGACCACCGGGATATGTTTGGTGGCCGCGTCGCGCGCCATCGCACGGGTGGCCTGGAAGCCACTCATGCCCGGCAGGACCACGTCCATCAGCACCAGCTGCGGGGACTGCTCGCGCACGAGCTTGAGCCCGTCCTCGGCGTTGTCCGCTTCCAGGACTTCATGACCGGCCTTGGTCAACCATTGCGTGAACACCGCACGGTCGGTCGGTGAATCCTCGATCAGTACGATTCGAGCCATTGTGCCTTTCCCCCCTGGTCAGGCGTTGACGTATGTGCGGATGGCACCCAGCAGTTCTTCACGCGTGAATGGCTTGGTCAGGTACTGCTCCGAGCCGACGATGCGGCCGCGCGCCTTGTCGAACAGGCCATCCTTGGAGGACAGCATGATCACCGGCGTGGCTTTGAACAGCTGGTTGCCCTTGATCAGCGCACAGGTCTGATACCCGTCCAGCCGCGGCATCATGATGTCCACGAAGATGATCTGCGGCTGTTGGTCGGCGATCTTGGCCAACGCCTCGAAACCATCGGTCGCGGTCACCACCTCGCAGCCTTCCCGCTTCAACAGGGTTTCCGCGGTCCTGCGGATGGTCTTCGAATCATCGATGACCATCACGCGCAGCCCTGCGAGTTCCCCACCCGCAGCCATGTATTCAGTCATTACCTTTCCCCAAGCTCGCGACGCTTGCGCTGATCCCCGGCGCCGCTGCGAAAGCGTATCTATATCCCAATACCGGCGCGCGCTTCAAGCACACCCACCGCGGCCCCGCCGCGAGCGGGCCAGCCGGTGCGCGGCACGCCCCTTTTGCGCAAACCCGGCCCGTTCCCCGGCCGGGCCGGACACTGCGTTCCGGCCCCCGGGGCAGGCATTGCCGGGCCATTGTCGCTACCATCATCGGCCTGCCCGCCAGGTTGCGACCATGCCGTTGAATGTCATCGTGGTGATGGACCCCATCGCCCATATCAAGATTGCCAAGGACACCACCTTCGCGATGCTGCTGGAAGCCCAGCGCCGCGGCCATGCCCTGCACTACGTCAGCCCCGGTGGGCTGGCCCTGCGCGACGGCCAGGCCATCGCCCGCACCGCCCCGCTGCAGGTGCGCGAGGACAAGAACGACTGGTTCACCCTGGGCGACTTCAGCCAGACCGTGTTCGGCCCCGGCCAGGTCGTGCTGATGCGCAAGGACCCGCCGGTCGATGCCGAATTCATCTACGACACCCACGTGCTCAGCGTCGCCCAGCAGGCCGGTGCGATGGTGGTCAACGACCCGCAGGGACTGCGCGACTACAACGAGAAACTGGCCGCCCTGCTGTTCCCGCAGTGCTGCCCGCCGACCCTGGTCAGCCGCCGCAACGCCGACCTGAAGGCCTTCGTGCTCGAACACGGCCAGGCCGTGCTCAAGCCGCTGGACGGCATGGGCGGCCGCTCGATCTTCCGCAGCGGCACCGGCGACCCCAATCTAAACGTGATCCTGGAAACCCTGACCGACGGCGAGCGCACGCTGGCCCTGGCGCAGAAGTTCATCCCGGACATCACCGCCGGCGACAAGCGCATCCTGCTGGTGGATGGCGAGCCGGTGGATTACTGCCTGGCGCGGATTCCGCAGGGCGACGAATTCCGCGGCAACCTGGCCGCCGGCGGCCGCGGCGAAGGCCGCCCGCTGAGCGAGCGCGACCGCTGGATCGCCGCCCAGGTCGGGCCGGAAATGAAGCGCCGCGGCATGCGCTTCGTCGGCCTGGACGTGATCGGCGACTACCTGACCGAAGTCAACGTCACCAGCCCGACCTGCGTGCGCGAGCTCGACGCCCAGTTCGGACTGAACATCGCCGGCACCCTGTTCGACGCGATCGAGGCCGGCCTGCCGCGATGAGCACCAGCGTCGCCCCGGTGCCGACGTGGCAGGCGCGCGAATCCCAGCGGCTGGGCGCGACCCTGACGCTGTCGGTGCTCGTGCACGCCCTGCTGATCCTCGGGGTCGGCTTCGCGGTGAGTGACAGCGCCCCGCTGGTACCGACCCTGGATGTGATCTTCAGCCAGACCCAGACCCCGCTGACGCCCAAGCAGGCCGACTTCCTGGCCCAGGCCAACCAGCAGGGCGGTGGCGACCACGACAAGGTGCAACGCCCGCGCGACAACCAGGCCGGGATCGTGCCGCAGGCGCAGGCCGGGCTGTCGCCGGTTCCGCAGCAGCGCCAGGAGGCGGCCAGCGTGCCGCCGCCGCAGACCCGCGTGGTCAACAGCCGCAATGGCACCGACACGGTTGCGGCAGCCCAGCCACAGCCGCTGCCCGAGCAGCCCCGCCCGGATGCGCCGATGACCGCGCGCGAGCAGCGTGACGTGGAGATGGCACGGCTGGCCGCCGAAGTGCACCTGCGCTCGGCGCAGTACGCCAAGCGCCCGAACCGCAAGTTCGTTTCGGCCAGTACCCGCGAATACGCCTATGCCAACTATCTGCGTGCCTGGGTCGACCGCGCCGAGCGTGTCGGCAATCTGAATTACCCCGACGAGGCGCGCGCGCGCCGGCTCGGCGGGCAGGTAGTGATCACCGTCGGGGTGCGCCGCGACGGCACGGTGGAAAGTGCCCGCATCCTGCAGTCCAGCGGCACCCCGCTGCTCGATGAAACCGCGCTGCGCGTGATCACGCTCGCCCAGCCGTTCCCGCCACTGCCCAAGACCGAGGATGCGATCGACATCCTGCAGGTCACCCGCACCTGGGTGTTCCTGCCCGGCGGGGAGCTGCGCGACGACCGCTGATCGCGCGCAAGGTCCAGCCACGCATGGCGTGGCTCTACAAGAACGCCGCGCAGGTAGTGCCACGCCATGCGTGGCTGGGGCTTACGATGCGATGCGCAGCTGGACGCTACGAGGCCGCCTGCTTCGCCGCCCGCGCGGCCTGCTGTTCCACCAGGGTCAGCGCCACGTTGTTGCGCAGATACGCCGGCTCCACCAACTCCGGTGCCACGCCTTCGCCGCGCTGGAACGCCGGCACCGCCAGCGCAAGTACGTCCGATGCACGCGGCAATGCCTGCGCGTCCACGCCGGTCAGCTGATCGGCCAGCCGCGTGGCCAGCACGCCCTCGGCCGCACCAAAGCCAGTCCCCACGCCGAACCAGCGCGAGCCCCCGGGCAACACCACCTGCTCGGGCGCGCAGACGATTTCCTCGCCCTGCAACTGCCACTGCCCGTCGATCCGGACATGGCGCGCGGCATAGACCTCGCCCATGCGCGCATCAATGCTGGCCAGCACTTGATCGGCGTCCGCCGGCGCACGCAGCGCCAGCGCCTGCAGGGTGGAGACCGCGATCAGCGGGCGGTCCAGCGCCAGGGCGATGCCCTGGGCGATGGCGATCGCCAGCCGCACCCCCGTGAACGCGCCCGGGCCGCGGCCCAGTGCGATCGCATCCAACTGCGAACGGGCCACCCCCGCCTCGGCCAGCAGCGCCTCGGCCCAGGGCAGGCTGAGTTCGGCGTGGCGGCGCGGCGCGATCTCGAAGCGCTCAGTGACCTGCCCATCCACATACAGGGCGACGGAGCAGGCTTCGGTGGCGGTTTCAAAGGCGAGCAGTTTCATGGCGGTCAGAACAGGGAAGTAGGAAAGTCATCGGTCGGCGGTACAGCCCGCCCGGGCGGCGCAGCGACGGGCGCCGGTGCAGGCGGAGCGCCGAGGACGGGCCATTGTGGCGCAAAGAAGGCCTGCACATCGGCCAGCGAGCGGGTGCGACGGAACGGCGGCAGCGAATCCAGGAAGATCCGGCCATAGCCGCGGCTGAGCAGGCGCGGGTCGCACAGCACCAGCACCCCGCGATCGGTCTCGCTGCGGATCAGGCGACCCACGCCCTGCTTGAGCGCGATCACCGCCTGCGGCAACTGCTCGTCGCGGAAGGGATTGCCACCATCGCGGCGGATCGCGTCCAGCCGCGCCTCGAACACGGGATCATCCGGCGCGGCGAACGGCAGTTTGTCGATCACCACCACGCTCAGCGCATCGCCCACCACGTCCACGCCCTCGCGGAAACTGGCCGAGCCCAGCAGCACCCCATTGCCCGACTCGCGGAACCGCTGCAGCAAGGTCGCACGCGGTGCCTCGCCCTGCACGAACAGCGGCCACGGTGCATCGCGCAGCGCCTCGGCGGCTTCGCGCAGCGCGCGGTGCGAGGCGAACAGCAGGAACGCGCGCCCGTGCGAGGCTTCCAGCACCGGGGTCAATGCGCGGATCAAGGCGGTGCCGAAGCCGCGCGCGGCTGGATCGGGCAGATCGGTCGGCAGGTAGCACAGCGCCTGATGGGCCCAATCAAACGGGCTGGGCTGCAGCAGGCTGACCGGATCATCCAGGCCCAGCCGTTGGGAAATATGCTCGAAACCGCCGTCCACGGTGAGCGTGGCCGAGGTGAACACCCAGGCTGCCATCGAGCGTTGCCGATGCTCGCGCAGCGGGCCGGACACATCCATCGGCGTGCGCTGGCAACGGAAGCCACGCGGGGTCAGCTCGTACCAGAGCACCTCGGCCGGTGGCGGCGCCTGCTCAGGATCGGTGTCGAAATCCAGCATCGGTGCGTCCTCACCGAGCCAGCGCGACAAGCGGGAGACGGCGTCCATCGCACGCGCATGGCAGGCATCCAGGCCGGGCGATGCTTCACGCACGCCCGCCAGCGCATCGCGCAGCTGCACCAGCGTGCTCATCGCCGTGTCGAAGCCATCGCGCACCTGCGGCACGGTCAGCGCACGCCACTGGGTGCCGCGCGGCGGCAGCCCATCCATCGCCACGCGCAGGTCGCGCAGGGTCTGCTCGAGTGCGGCAGCCGGCACCTGCAACGCCGCCTGGGCACCGGCCACGCTGCGGCTCTCGGCCAGGCAGTCGCGCGCCAGTTCCTGCCACGGGCGCATGCCGAAGCCTTCACCGAAGAAGTTGGCGGCCAGTTCCGGCAGCTGGTGCGCCTCGTCGATCACGAACGCCTGCGCACCGGGGAGGATTTCGCCAAAGCCTTCCTGCTTGAGCGCCAGATCGGCCAGCAGCAGATGGTGGTTGACCACCACCACATCGGCGGCCTGCGCCCGCTGCCGTGCCTGCACGACGAAGCAGTCGTCCCAGAACGGGCATTCGGTGCCCAGACAGTTGTCGACGGTGGAGGTCACCATCGGGTACAGCGGCGAGTCTTCCGGCAGCGCGTCCAGCTCGGCCATGTCGCCGAATTTCGTGCGTCCGGACCATGCGAGGATCCGCTGGAACTGTGCGACCTGCTCGGGGGAGCTGAAGCGGGGTTCGCCGCGGGCCTGCTGCAACCGATAGCGGCACAGGTAGTTGGCACGTCCTTTCAGCAGCGCACTGCTGTGCCCCACGCCGAGCGCGGCACGCACCCGCGGCAGATCGCGGTGGTACAGCTGGTCCTGCAGCGCGCGGGTCCCGGTGGAGATGATGGTCTTCAGCCCGGACAGCAGCGCGGGCACCAGATACGCATAGGTCTTGCCGGTGCCGGTGCCTGCCTCGGCCAGCAGCACGTCGCGCTGGTCGAACGCTTCGGCGATCGCCGCGGTCAGGCGCAGCTGGGCCGGGCGCGGCACGAAGGCATCGAGCTGGCTGGCGAGCGCACCGCCCTCACTGAGGGCATCGCGGCTGGCGTGTGCGAGTTGGGACATGACGACAATGATAGAGGCTGCCGGGTTGCGCCCGGCGCTACGCCGTCACGCATCCGCTTTCGCGCTGCATCAGTAACGCATGATGCCCGGCACCGTGCAGCCTTCCAGCTGGGCATGCGCCGAGGCGGCATTCTCTTTTTCACCCCGGGCCAGGCGCGACTGTTCGATCGTCGCCCAATGGCGGCGGCACAGCGGGCCGGTCTTGGAGCCCAGCTCGACCGACTTGCGGGCGAAGGTTTCGGCAGCCGCCCACTCACCCTGCAGCAGCGCGATTTCGGCGCGGTCCTGCAGCACCGATGGATCCGAGGCCATGATCGCCAGCGCCTGGTCGAGCGCGGCCGCGGCGCCGGCCAGATCATTGACCTGGCGGCGGGCCAGCGCGGCCTGGCGCAGATCTTCCACTTCGCTGTCGCGCAGTGGCTGCACGGCCAGTTCCTTGTCGTCGTTGCCGGCGGCGGCATCCACGGCCGCCAGGCGCTGGGCCGGCGTGGTGGTATCGACGGGCGCCTTCACCACCGGCGGCGGGGTGACGCAGGCGGCCAGGGCCAGGCAGAGCGTGGCCAGCGAAGCGGAACGGATCAGGAATCGGGTGGTCATGCAGGCTGGCCTTGATCAGGGTTGACGGGCGGGGGAGGTGGCCGGTGCATTCTGCGCCGGTTCGGGGGCGGGCTCGGGCTTCTTCTCCAGGCCGAACCAGCTGCGCCAGCCACCGCCTTCGCTCTGCTCGCCGGCCTCGCCTTCGGGCAACGCGCTCGGCGCGGCGCACGGGACGTAGGCTGGGGTATACCCCACCACGAACGGGAAACGACGCGCGCCCGGGCAGCCTTCATCGGTGGTGGCGGTACCGCTGGCCTCCACGTACTGCCAGTCCAGGCCCTTGTTGCTCACCTTCAGGGGCGCGCTCGGCAGGCGCTGGAAGATGCCCGACCAGACCCGCATCGAGCCGGTCGCGCCATACAGCCCAGCCTGCTGGTTCTGGTCATTGCCCATCCAGATCACCGCCAGGTGGTCGCCGGTGTAGCCGGCATACCAGCTGTCGCGACCATCATTGGTGGTGCCGGTCTTGCCCGCCGGCTGCAGGCGGCCCAGCCCATCGGCGTTGAGGCGCTGCGCGGTACCGCTGGCCACGACCTGCTGCAGGCCGATGCTGATCAGGTTCGCGGCGATCGAGTCGCCCTCCTGCGCCGGCGCCGGGGTCTTGTCGTAGCGCTTCATCAGCTTGCCCTGCGGATCGAGCACGCCACGCACCGCATGCAGCGGCTGGATTTCACCGCCGGAGGCCAGGAACTGGTACAGCTGGGCCATCGCATACGGGCTCTGATCGGTGGAGCCCAGGATCACCGCTGGATTGGGGTCGGCCTTGATCCCGGCCAGGACGTGGATCAACTGCGTGACCCGCTCCGGGCCGACCTGCATGCCCACCCGCACCGTGGCCTGGTTGTAGGAACTGGCGAGCGCGTCGATCAGGCGCACCGTACCATGGCTGCGGTTGTCCGCATTGCCGGGCGTCCATTGCTTGCCGCGGCTGAGCTGCACCGTCACCGGGGAATCGTCGACCCAGCTGGACAGCGAGTAGCGGTCCGGCTGCGCCAACGCCAGCAGGTACACGAACGGCTTGAGCAGCGAACCCACCGGACGCTGCGCCTCGATGGCGCGGTTGAAGCCCGGCTCGGACACTTCGCGGCTGCCGACCACGGCCAGCACATCGCCGTTGTGGACGTCGGTCAGGACCAGGCCGGCCTGCAGCTCGGGGCGACGCTTGCTCTCCAGCGATTTGATCGTCTTGGTGACCGCACCTTCGGCATACGCCTGCGCCGACGGCGCCATGCCGGTCATCACGCTCAGCCCGGCGCCCTGCAACACGGACTCGGGATAGTCGTGGCCGAGCTGACGGCGGACCAGATCCACATAGGCCGGGAAGCGGTTGGCCGCGATCAGCCCCGGCGTCTTGGGGACACCCAGCGGCGCCTCGACGGCACGCTTGTACTCGGCATCGTCGATCAGATTGGCTTCGCGCAGCTTGCCCAGCACGAAGTTGCGGCGGTCCAGCGCGCGTTCGGGATTGCGGCGCGGGTCGTAATAGGACGGGCCTTTGACCAGGCCGATCAGCAGCGCGACGTGCTCGGTGTTGAGCGAAGCCAGATCACGGCCGAACCAGAACTCCGCACCCGAGGACATGCCATGGATGGCCTGGCTGCCGCGCTGGCCCAGGTAGACCTGGTTGAGGTAGGCCTCCAGGATGGTGCGCTTGTCGTAGCGCGCCTCCATGATCAGCGCGTACAGCACCTCGTTGAATTTGCGGGTGACGGTCTGCTCTTTGCCGATCCCGAGCAGACCGCTGCGGGCCAGCTGCTGGGTCAGCGTCGAGGCACCCTGGCGGCTCTGGCCGCCGGAGCGCACGGTCACCCACACCGCGCGGGCGATACCGCTCAGATCGATACCGTGGTGGCGGCTGAAATCCTTGTCCTCCACCGCCTGCAGGCCGGTGACCAGCAGCTCGGGGGTTTCCTCGATGCGAACCAGCCGGCGCTCTTCCTGCTTCTGGCCGTACAGCGTGGCGATACGGGCCGGATCCAGGCGCGCGGCCTTGAGGGCCTTGCGGCTGTCGGGATCGCGCAGCGAGGCGATCGACCCGCCGGACAGGCTCAGCTCGACGCGGCGCGGGGCGACCCGGCCATCCACATCGTTGTAGCCACGGCTGGAAATGACGAAGCGCCCGCCTTCCTGCGTGTACGTGGCCGGCGACTTGCCGATCCCGTCATCGCGGTAGGCCGACGCCGCCAGCTCGGTCTTGAGCGTGGCCGCATCCATGGCCACACCCGGCGCCAACGCCAGCGGGCGCGCATAGACACGGGTGGGAATCTGCCAGCGCAGCTCGCCGAAGCGCTGGGTGACCTGTTGGTTCAGGTACACCGTATAGGGGATCAGGAAGCCCAGCCCCAGCGCGACAGCCGCCATGCCCCAGGTGATCAACCGGCGCCGCCACAGCGGGCCGCGGCTTTCGGTGTCGTCGTCGAACTCGTCGATGTCGTCGGAATCGTAGCGTCGGGGCACGGGGATGCGAGAATATGAAGTCCGGCGAGTCTAACGCAGCCACCGCGAGCGGCGCGTTCTCCCGGGTTCCCCCGCTTAAGCTGGAGTTGCAACGGGATGTCGATGTCCTTGGCCGATGCTCGCTATTTCCTGAACCGCATGCTCGGCCTGTTCCGTCGCAGTCTGGCCAGTCTGCGCACCCGGGGCTGGCGCGCCACCTGGCAGCGCATCCGGGTCCATACCCAGGCCGTGCCCGCCCCGCGCGGCGCACCGCTGTTCCTGCCGGAGGCCACACCGTTCGCGCCGTTCACGGTCCCGGCCAGCGAGCGCCCGGTGGTCAGCATCATCATTCCGGTCTACAACCATGCCGGCCACACGCTGGCCTGCCTGCGGGCGCTGGCGGCCCACCCGCCGCAGGTCGACTGCGAGATCCTGGTGGTGGACGACGGCAGCAGCGACGAAACCACCGCCTGGATGCCGCAGGTCAGCGGGCTGCGCTATGAGGTGCGGCCAACCAACGGCGGATTCATCGAGGCCTGCAACGATGGCGTGGCCCGCTCGCGTGGCCAGTACGTGGTGCTGCTCAACAACGACACCGTGCCCCAGCCGGGCTGGCTGGATGCCCTGCTCGCCACCTTTGCGCGGGTGCCGCGGGCCGGCCTGGTCGGTGCGCAGCTGCTCTACCCCGATGGCCGCCTGCAGGAATCGGGCGGGGTGATTTTCCAGGACGGCAGCGGCTGGAGCTATGGCCGCTTCGAGTCACCCGAGGATCCGCGCTACAGCGCGCTGCGCGATGCCGACTACTGTTCCGGTGCGGCGTTGATGATCCCGCGCGCATTGTGGGACCAGCTCGGCGGCTTCGATCTACGTTACAAGCCCGCCTACTACGAAGATACCGACCTGGCCTTCGCTGTCCGCGCCAGTGGCCATCGGGTGCTGGTGCAGCCCGCCAGCCGCGTCGTGCATGACGAGGGCACCAGCAACGGCACCGATACCCGCAGCGGGGTCAAGGCCTATCAGGTCCGCAACCGCGGGGTGTTCGCGGCGAAGTGGGCCAAGGCGCTGGAAGCGCAGCCGAGCGTGGGCAGCGTGCCCTCGCCGGCCCTGCTGCATCGCGCCCAGCGCCAGGTCCTGATCCTGGATGAAGAAGTGCCGCAGCCGGATCGCGACTCGGCCTCGCTGCGCCAGTACAACCTGATCCGGATGCTGCTCGACGAGGGCGTCCATGTGGTGTTCGTGCCGACCCGGCGCGAGCATGCCGGCGCCGCCACCGAGGCGCTGCAGGCGCTGGGCGTGGAGGTCTGGTACGCGCCCTACCTCGACGGCGTGGCACCGTGGCTGCGCGCCAACGGCGCCCGCTTCGAGGTGGTGATGATGGTGCGCTACCACGTTGCCCACGAGTGCCTGCCGCTGCTGCGCAGCTTTGCGCCGCAGGCGCGCACCGTGTTCGATACCGTCGACCTGCATTACCTGCGCGAGCGCCGTGGTGCGGAGATCGCCGGCGATGCAGGGCTGCTGCGCAATGCCGAGCGCACCCGCGCACGCGAGCTGGCGGTGATGGATCAGGTCGATGTGACCGTGCTGGTCAGCGCGGCCGAGCGCGAGCAGCTGCGCATCGATGCGCCGGGCGCGACGGTGGAACTGATCTCCAACCTGCATGAAGTTGCAGGCGCGGGCCCCGACTGGGCCGAGCGTCGGGACCTGGTGTTCGTTGGCGGCTTCCGTCATCCGCCGAACCTGGATGCCATGCAGTGGTTCATCGGCGATGTCTTCGCGCGCATCCGTGCACAGCTGCCCGATATCCGGTTCCACTGCATCGGCGCAGCCGTGCCCGATGCGCTGCGCGAGCTGGCCGCGACCCAGCCCGGTGTGGACATCCATGGCTTCGTGCCGGACGTGGTGCCGTACATGGACGGCGTGCGCATCGCCGTGGCGCCGCTGCGCTTCGGCGCGGGGGTCAAGGGCAAGGTGAATCTCAGCATGGCGCACGGCCAGCCCGTGGTCGCCACCACCTGCGGCGTGGAAGGCATGCACCTGCGCGATGGCGAGGATGTACTGGTGGCCGATGATGCCGAGGCGTTCGCCCAGGCCGTGGTCCGGCTGTACCAGGATGAGGCCCTGTGGCGCCGGCTCTCCACCGCCGGGCTGCAGAACATAGTGGACCACTTCTCGCTGGATGCCGCCCGCGCCACCGTACAGCGGGTGTTCCTGGCCTAGGCTCCCGCGCCACCACCGGCGCTGCGCAGGCGCTCGGCGAACGCCGGCAGCTCGGGCAGGTCCGGCTGCCAGCGGCGCGCCTGCACCAGCGCCTGCTGCGCGAAGGTGATATCGCCCGAGCCAAGCCGCTCGCTGCCGATCGCCAACCAGCGCTGCGCCAGCCGGCGCCTTGCCGCAGCCTGGCCTGCGTCGCTGGAGGACAGGGTCTGCCAGGCCTCCAGACAGGCTCCGGCCCCTAGTACCCGGTTCTCGCGCAGGCGATCCTCGAAACACTGCCGGCTCGCTGGCAACAACCGCTGCGCCGCCGCGCGAACACGCGGGTCCTGCGGCGCAACCCCTTGGGCCTCACGCAGGGCGTCGTAGGCACTGCGGCCGGGGGGATCCAGGAAATTGCCACGGCCCTCGGCCTCTTCCAGGCGCGTGAGCAGGCCCTGCAGCGTGCGTTCGCGCTGCGCCCGCGGCACCGCCGGGGTCTTCAACGCGGCCTGCGAACGACGCGCCTGCTCGATGGCATGCCGCGCCGTCTCCAGCGCGCGCGTGGAAGCGCCCAGCGTTTCAGCCTGCTGCACCGCCTGGGCCGCTTCGTCGAAGCGGAAATTGCCGGCCAGCCGCGTCGCACGCGAGAGCTGCGCATCGGCCACCTGCTGCTGGCCGCGGTGTGCGGCAGGATCGTCGGGCAACGCGGCAAGCACCGCGGCGAAGGCCTCCGCCGCAGCCTCCAGTTTCTGCCGGCGCAGCGCGGCTTCGCCTTCGCGCTGGCGCCGCTCCAGTGCGTTGTTCAGTGCCTCCTGGGTGGCCGGCAGATCGACATGTCCGGCGTCGAAGCCCCGGGCACTGCGCACGCGTTCGGCCGCGCGTGCGACATCGCCGCGCCCGGCCGCCATGCGCGCCTGCTGGAGGAGGTCGGACAGCGCATCCTCACGCCCTTCCAGCGCACGCACCTGGTTGGGCGAGAGCGTGAGCACCTGCTGGAACAGCGGCAGCGCGCTGTCCGGGCTGCCATCGAGCCGTTGCGCCTGCAGGGCCGCTTCGGCGCGGCCGAGCAAGGCGCCGATCCCCGCGCGTGCCTGGTCGTGCGCGTGCAGCTGCTGCGCCACCGCGTCGGCTTCGCGCTGCGGTACCTGCAGCTCGCGCGCCAGGGCCAGCGCTGTCGTCGCCGCCGCCGGGTCGCCGCGTTCCAGTGCAGCACGTGCCTGCTGCAGTGCCGCCTGGCCGGTACGGGCCAGGCCGGTGCGTGCCTGCAGCCGGTCGTTGTCCAGCGCCAGCGCTGCTTGATAGGACTCACGTGCGCCGCTGCCGTCGGGCAGGGTCAGGCGGCCTGCGGCCAGCGCGCGATCACCCTGGTCGAGCAGCTGCTCGATCTGCGGTTCATTCCAGAACCAGTTCGCCAGCGGCCGGCGCAACAGCGCCAGGGCCACGAACAGCAGCACGGCGATCAGCAACGCCCAGCGCCAGATGCGCTTGGCGTGGCGCGCCTGCACCCACCACCAGCGCCCCTCGCGGCGCACCCGCCGCAGCGCCTCATGCGCGGCATCATGCCTGTCATCGTCGTCCCGGCTCATGCCGCGAGCCTAGCGTGGGGCACGTGAGCTCAGCCTAGACGCCGGGCTTCGCTGACGCCGGGCAGTGCGTCCAGCTTGCCCAGCAGGGTGGAAAGCTGCCCGTAGTCGCTGACCTTCAGCCGCAGCCGCAGGTGCGCCCGGCCGCTGTTGCGGACGTTGTCGCTGTGGATGTCCAGGACGTAGGCATCCTCCTGCGCGATCAGGTTGGTGATGTCCTTGAGCAGCCAGCGCCGGTCGACCGCATCGACCACCACGTCCACTTCATAGCCACCGCCGGCCTGGCCCCACTCCACGGGAAGAATGCGCTGCGGGCTGGCTGCGGCCAGCCGGGCCAGCGCCGCACAGTCGGTGCGGTGCACGGTGACGCCACGCGCCCGCGTGAGGTACCCGACGATCGGTTCGCCGGCCACCGGCTGGCAGCAGCGGGCCAGCTGCACCAGCAGGTTGCCCACGCCCTGCACGGTGAAGTTGGCACTGCGCACGCTGTCGCGCCGCGCCGTGGGCCGCGGCATCGCCGGCACCGCCGGCTGGCTGGCGGCCCGTTCGGCTTCCAGCAGCGCGCGGCTGACCTGGTTCGGCCCGGTGTCGCCCAGCGCGACCTGGATATAGAGATCGTCGACGCTGTCGGCGTGGAACTTCTTCACCGCGATGGCAAGGTCGGCATGCTGCAGGCCGAGCCGCTTCAGCTCGCGCTCGAGCAGTTCGCGTCCGGCCTGCACATTGCGTGCGCGGTCCAGCTTGTGGAACCAGCCGCGCACCTTTTCACGCGAGCGGTTGCTGGCCAGGAAGCCACTGGAGGCCAGCAGCCAGTCCCGCCGGGGGTCGGCCTCCTTGCCGGTCAGGATCTCGACGCGGTCGCCGCTGCGCAGCCGGTAGGTCAACGGCACGATGCGGCCATTCACCTTCGCGCCGCGGCAACGGTGCCCGACCATGGTGTGCACGTGGTAGGCAAAATCCAGCGGCGTGGCGCCCTGCGGCAGGTCCATCACCTCGTCCTTGGGGCTGAGCGCGTAGACCCGGTCCTCGGTCAGCTCGGCATCCAGCGCGCCGGCCAGCTCACCGCCGTGCCCCTCCTGGGATTGCTCCAGCAACTGGCGCATCCAGGTGATCTTGCGGTCGAAGGCCTTCTCCGCACCCTTGCTGCCTTCCTTGTAGCGCCAGTGCGCGGCCACGCCGAGCTCGGCCTGGGCGTGCATGTCGTGGGTCCGGATCTGCACTTCGATGGTGCGACCTTCCGGGCCGACCACGGCGGTATGCAGCGAGCGGTAATCATTGGCCTTCGGGCGCGCGATGTAATCGTCGAACTCGCTCGGCACCGGCGCCCACAGCGCGTGCACCACGCCCAATGCGGCGTAGCAGGCGGCCACGTCCTCCACCATCACGCGTACCGCACGGATGTCGTAGAGCTGCTCGAACGCCAGCCGCTTCTTCTGCATCTTCCGCCAGATGCTGTAGATGTGCTTCGGGCGGCCGCTGACCTCGGCGCGGATGCCCTGCGCCAGCAACTCGCGCGACAGCGCCTTTTTGACGGCCTCGACATAGCGCTCGCGCGCCAACCGGGTTTCGTCGACCTCGCGGGCAATGCGGCGGTAGGTCTCCGGTTCGAGGTGGCGGAACGCCAGGTCTTCCAGCTCCCACTTCAACTGCCAGATGCCGAGCCGGTTCGCCAGCGGCGCGTGGATGTCGCGGGTGAGCTGGGCCAACGCGCGCCGTTCCTCCTCGGGCAGGCGATCGGCACCGCGCATGCGGGCCAGCTGGCGGGCGAGCAGGATCGGCACCACGCGCAGATCGCGGATGATCGACAGCAGCAGGCGACGCAGCCCCTCGCTGTTGCGACCGGCCTCACGCCCGGCATGCAGCGCCCAGACCTGGTCGGCCGCGTCCAGCCCGTCCAGCAGGCCGACCACCACCGGCTTGAGCGCACCGACCGGCAACGCGTCCAGCCCGGCGCGCAGCCACGGCAGATCGAACAGCAGGGTGGCCAGCAGCGCCGACTCGTCGGCCGACAGCAGCGACAGCGCATCAAGCGTGTCGGCCAGCACCGGCCAGCCCGCGCGCATGTCCAGATCGGCCTCGGGCTGCTGCCAGCGCTGCAGCAACGCCTCGCGCAGTTCGATCGGCAGCGAAGCCACCGAGGGTCGGTTCAACAAGGCATCCAGGCCGGGGGCAGAAGCGCGGTTCACAGCATCGTACAGACAAGACAGAGGCCACCTACACTAGCGTCGCAGCGCCCCCCCGACAATCGCCGTCGCCTGCATGTGCACATGCCCGGGCGCTGGCACTACACTGCGGCCATCCCTAGGAGAGACCCTGCCATGCGCTTTTCCCGTCTGCGGTTGTTGGCCTGCGCGGCCATTGTGATGAGTGTGTCGCTGCCGGCGCTGGCCCAGCGCGTGGTGGAAGGCGATCTGCAGCAGCAGATGTCGCCGGCCGAGTTCAAGGCGGCCGGGCTGGAGAAACTCACACCGCAGGAACTGGCCGAGCTCAACAACTGGCTGCAGGGCAAAGTGGCTGCCCTGGCGGCCGATGCTCGCGAGCAGGCCCGCGAAGAGGGGCGCCAGGAAGTCATCGTGAAGAACCACGGTTTCTTCGATTTCGGCACCAAGGAGCCGATCAAAAGCACCTTGACCGGTGAGTTCCGCGGCTTCGGCAAGGGCCAGCGTTACGTGCTGGCCAACGCGCAGGAGTGGGAGCAGATCGACGACGCCCAGGTCGGTGGCGTCCGCCGCCAATCGCCCGAGGTCAGCATCGCTCCCGGCCTGGGCGGCGTGTGGTACATGCAGGTGCAGGGCGTCAACACCCGCGCCAAGGTCCGCCGCGTCAAGTAATCCGCACCCGGTTCCCCGTGCCGCACCGGCACGGGGGTTGCCGGATCAGGCCTTCTGCAGCGCGGCCACGCGCTGGGCCAGTTTCTTGGCCGAAATGCCGGTACGCGCCCCAAGCTCCTGGGCGAACAGCGAAACCCGCAGCTCCTCCAGGTCCCAGCGCAGGTCCTGCCACTGCGGCCGCTGGCGCAGGCCGCGCGCGTCGGCCTGCGCCAGCGCCTCCACGAATGGACGCAGCTCCAGCATGCGGGCCTGATCGCGCGGTGGATCGCGCTTGGCACGCTCGGTGCGCAGGATCATCGCGCGCAGATAGCGCGGGTACTGCGCCAACGCATCGGCCGGCGTGTCACGCAGGAACCCGGGATGGACCAGGGCGGCAAGCTGCTGCTCCATGTCATCGAGGTTGCCACGCGCCCACCCCATCAGCGGCGCTTCCAGCTGTGGTTTGAGCTCGGCCACGTGGGCGAGGATGTTCTCGGCCAGCTTCAGGCGCGCCATCGCCTCACCGAACAACGCCTTGCCCGCCTCGGCACTGCGTTTGGCGAACGCGGCAGGGTCGCGGATATCACCCAGCCCGTCGGCCAGCACGGCATTCATCGCCGCATCGACCAGATCGCCCCGCAGCCGCTCCTGCGATTCGATCGCGGCGTACAGCAGTCCGGTCTTGGGCGGCACCGGCAATTGCTTGCGCGCCTGCTTGGCCTTGTCGGCCAGCGCGATCTCCATCAATCGACGAACCCCGAGCGGATGCTGTTCCAGCGCTTCGTTGCGGTCAGCGAAGATCTTCAGCGCTGCGGTCTCACCCTGATCGACCAGCGCCGGGTACGCCGGCACGCCGGCTTCGCCGGGCACCTGCAGCGGGATCGGGGTGGCCGGGAAATCGCGTAGCCCTTCCGCGGCCAGCGCACGCCCTGCGCGTGCGGCGAAGGCCTCACCGGCCTTGTCGCCGAAGCGGGCACGCAGCGCCTCCAGATCGCGCGAGGTCGCCAGCACCTTGCCGTCGGCATCGCGCAGGCGCAGGTTCATGCGCAGGTGCGGCTCCAGCGAGGCTTCGTCGAAATCGGTTGCGGCCAGCTTGGCACCCGTCGCGCGCGCGAGGAACCGCGCCAGTTCGCCCCGGATGTCATCGGCGGTCGGTTCGGCGAAGGCCTCGGCAAACGCGCGGCCAAAGTCCGGTGCCGGCACATAGTTGCGGCGCATCGCCTTGGGCAGGCTGCGGATCAATGCGGCGGCCTTGTCAGCGACGAAGCCCGGCGCCAGCCACGACAGCCGCGCCGGATCCAGCGCGTTGAGCAGGTGCAGCGGCACCTCCAGCGTCACACCATCGTCCTCGGCACCGGGTTCGAAGGTGTAATGCAGCGCCAGCCGCGCATCGCCCAGCGGCAGGTACCTGGGATAGCGCTCGGCATCGCTGCCTTCGCCCGGCAGCAGATCGGCCAGCGTCCACGACAGCGCCCGGCGCTTCTCCGGCGCCAGTGCTTTCCACCAGGTATCCAGGCCCATCGCCGAATGGATCTCGGCCGGAATCCGGTCCAGGTACCAGCGCGCCTGCCAGCCTTCATCGGCGACGATACCGGCGCGGCGCAGCTTGGCTTCTTCTTCGCGCGCCTGGTCCAGCACCTTGAGGTTGTCGGCCACGAAGCCGGCCCGGGTGTTGATCTCGCCGGTCACCAGGCCCTGGCGCACGAAGATGTCATGCGCCTCGCCCGGCGCGATGCGGCCGTAATGCACCGGTTTTTTCGGGGCCAGCACCAGCCCGAACAGGCTGATCTGCTCCGAGGCCAGCACCTGGCCCTGCGCACGCGACCAGTGCGGATCGAAGTGCTTGCGCAGCAGCAGATGCGGCAGTTCGTTGGTGACCCAGTCCGGCTCGATCGCCGCGTTGGTCAGACCCCAGATCTTCTGGGTGTCCAGCAGGGTTGCAGTGAGCAGCCACGGCGGCGGCCGCTTGGCCAGGGCCGAGCCCGGGAACGGCAGGAAGCGACGCTGGCGTGGCGCCAGGAAATCGCCCTTGTCGCTGCGATGGCCGATCTGCGTGGGCAGGCCGGCGATCAGCGCGCGGTGCAGGGTCTGGTACGCCGCGGCGCGCACCTTGTCGCTGAACGCGCTGCGTGCCTCGGGATCGGCACCGTTGCCGGGCGCGGCCTTGTTCCCGGCAGGCGCCGGTTCGGATTTCCCTTCGCGGGCCAGGCGCGCGGCACGGTGCTGCTGGCCACGCGTCGCCTTGATCCTGGCCTCGTCATCGCGCGCCGGCGCCGGTGCCGAGGAACCGGCCAGCAGCGGCGCCAACGAGGTCTCGGCCGGCTCTTCATTCCAGCCCAGTTCTTCGCACAGCACGCGCAGTTGGCGATGCAGTTCCCGCCATTCGCGCATGCGCAGGAAACCAAGAAAATGTCGCCCACACCAGTCGCGCAGCTTGGACTGGGTGAGATCTTCGTGGGCCTGGCGGTAGCCGTCCCACAGGCGCAGCACGCCGACGAATTCCGAGCGCCCATCGGCGAACAGCGCATGTGCGTTGTCCGCGGCGGCGCGCGCTTCCGGTGGGCGCTCACGCGGGTCCTGGATGCCCAGGAACGAGGCGATCACCAGCATCGGCCGCAGGCAGCCCTGTGCCTGCGCGGCGACCAACATGCGAGCCAGTTTGACGTCCACCGGCAGGCGCGCCATCTGGCGCCCGATCGGGGTCAGGCGGCGCTCGGCATCGACCGCACCCAGCTCACCCAGCTGCTGCCAGCCATCGGCGATGGCGCGTTCGTCCGGCGCCTCCAGGAACGGGAAATCCTCGATCCTGCCCAGGCCCAGCTGCAGCATCCGCAGGATCACCCCGGACAGGCTGGAGCGACGGATTTCCGGATCGGTGAACTCAGGGCGCGACTGGAAATCCGCTTCGGAATACAGCCGGTAGCAGATGCCTTCGGAGACACGACCGCACCGGCCCTTGCGCTGGTTGGCGCTGGCCTGCGAGACCGCTTCGATATGCAGCCGGTCCAGTTTCTGGCGCGGGCTGTAACGCTTGATGCGGGCGAAGCCGGGGTCGATCACATAGCGGATGCGCGGCACCGTCAGCGAGGTTTCCGCGACGTTGGTGGCCAGCACGATGCGCCGGTTGCTGCCCGGGTTGAACACCAGGTCCTGGTCCTTGACCGACAGCCGCGCATACAGCGGCAGCACGTCGGTGCCGCGGTACTTGCGCCGCTCCAGTGCCTGGTGCGCATCGCGGATTTCGCGCTCGCCCGGGAAGAACAGCAGGATGTCGCCGCGCGGATCGATGCGGGTGATTTCATCCACCGCCGCGACCACCGCATCATTCACGGTGCGCTCGCCGTCGCGGCCACCGTCGGCATCGCCGCCGCCCTCGCCTTCCAGCGGGCGGTAGCGCACGTCCACCGGGAAGGTGCGGCCTTCCACGCTGATCACCGGCGCATCATCGAAGTGCTGGGCGAAGCGCGAGGTATCGATGGTCGCCGAGGTGACGATCAGTTTGAGATCCGGCCGTTTCTTCAGCAGCTGCTTCAGATAGCCCAGCAGGAAATCGATGTTGAGGCTGCGTTCGTGCGCCTCGTCGACGATGATCGTGTCGTAGTTGGACAGCCAGCGGTCACTGCTGATCTCGGCCAGCAGGATGCCGTCGGTCATGAACTTGATGCGGGTATCGTCACCGACACGGTCGGTGAAGCGCACCTGGTAACCCACGGTGGTGCCCAGTTCGGACTGCAGCTCCTGCGCGACACGCGTGGCCACCGCACGTGCGGCAATCCGCCGCGGCTGCGTGCAGCCGATCATCCCGGCGGTGCCACGGCCGGCGGCCAGGCACAGCTTGGGCAGCTGGGTGGTCTTGCCCGAGCCGGTCTCACCGGCGATCACCACGACCTGATGGTCGCGGATCAGCGCGGTGATGGCCTCGGCTTCACGCGCAATCGGCAGCTGCTCGTCCAAAGTGATGGCCGGCTGATTCAGCGCACGCGCTTCACGGCGCTGCACGGACGCCTGCAAGGCCTGCTCGAACGCCGCAGCCAGCCCCGCATCCGCCGGTTTGGCCCGCCAACGCGAGAGCATCCCCAGCAAACGACCGCGGTCGCGGCTCATGGCCCCGTTGATCGCGGCCTGCTGCTGGGCCAGGCGTCCTGCATGTGGTTTTTCGATAGCGCTCATCAATCGATTCGTTTAGAACTTTTGTTTACTACTGAAAGGGTAGTCTGATCTATTGTGAAGGCCATCCGATTCATCCCATCCATAAGGAGTTCTCCCATGGCGAAGACGACCAAGACCCCGGCAAAGCCCAAGACGGCCAAGCAGAAACTCGGCGCGGCGGCCCCGTCGGCCCCGAACATTGATATCGGGATCAAGGAGGGCGATCGCAAGAAGATCGCCGATGGACTGTCGGCCTTCCAGGCAGATGCGTTCACGCTCTACCTGAAGACGCACAACTTCCATTGGAATGTGACCGGGTCGATGTTCAACTCGCTGCACACCATGTTCGAGACCCAGTACACCGAACAGTGGGCCGCCCTGGACGACGTCGCTGAACGCATCCGTGCACTGGGCTTCAACGCCCCGGGCTCCTACCGCGAGTTCGCGGCCCTGACCTCGATCGCCGAGGAGCCGGGCCTGACCGACAGCGCGGACTGGCGTGAAATGGTACGCCAGTTGGTCACCGCCAACGAGGCCGTGTGCCGCACTGCCCGGAAAGTGCTGGATGTGGCCGACGATGCCGATGACGCACCGACCGAAGATCTGATGACCCAGCGCCTGCAGACCCACGAAAAGTACGCCTGGATGCTGCGTTCGCTGCTGCAGTAATCCCTCTGGGGGCCTTGCCCCCGCGGGATTTCCAAGGTTGCGCTGCGGCGCGCCCCCCTTGACTCCAAGGGGGGCTGCCTGGTCGAAGGGTGTCCCGCTTACGTTCACATCCGGAATGGGATGACCCGCCTCGGGGCGCCCAGCCCTGTAAACTACGGCGATGTCTTCCCGCCCCGCGCACGACCTGCTCAGCCGCATCTTTGGTTACGACGAATTCCGCGGTCCGCAGCAGGCGATCGTCGAGCATGTCGCCGCCGGCAATGACGCGCTCGTCCTCATGCCCACCGGCGGCGGCAAATCGCTCTGCTACCAGGTCCCCTCCCTGCTCCGCGACGGCACCGGCATCGTCATTTCGCCGCTGATCGCCCTCATGCAGGACCAGGTCGAAGCCCTGCGCCAGCTCGGCGTCCGCGCCGAATACCTCAACTCCACCCTCGACGGCGAAACCAGTGCCCGCGTCGAACGCGAACTGCTCGCCGGCGAACTGGACATGCTCTACGTCGCGCCCGAGCGCCTGCTCACCGGTCGCTTCCTGTCGCTGCTCTCGCGCAGCCGGATCGCCCTGTTCGCCATCGACGAAGCCCACTGCGTCTCCCAGTGGGGCCACGACTTCCGCCCCGAATACCGCCAGCTCACCGTCCTGCACGAACGCTGGCCCGACGTGCCGCGCATCGCGCTGACCGCCACCGCCGATCCGCCCACCCAGCGCGAGATCGCCGAACGCCTGGACCTCACCAACGCCCAGCACTTCGTCAGCTCCTTCGACCGGCCCAACATCCGCTACACCGTCGTCCAGAAGGACAACGCCAAAAGGCAGCTGCTGGACTTCCTCAAGGTCCACCGCGGGGCCGCCGGCATCGTCTACTGCATGTCGCGGCGCAAGGTCGAGGAAACCGCCGAGTTCCTGTGCAAGGAGGGCATGAACGCCCTGCCCTACCACGCCGGCCTGCCGCCCGAGGTCCGCGCCGCCAACCAGCGTCGCTTCCTGCGCGAGGATGGCATCGTCATGTGCGCCACCATCGCCTTCGGCATGGGCATCGACAAACCGGACGTGCGCTTCGTCGCGCATACCGACCTGCCCAAATCGATGGAAGGCTATTACCAGGAAACCGGCCGCGCCGGTCGCGATGGCGAGCCCGCCGAGGCCTGGCTCTGCTACGGCCTGGGCGACGTGGTGCTGCTCAAACAGATGATCGAGCAGTCCGAGGCGGGCGAAGAACGCAAAGCGCTGGAACGCTCCAAACTGGACCACCTGCTCGGCTACTGCGAATCCATGCAGTGCCGCCGCCAGGTCCTGCTGGCCGGGTTCGGCGAGACCTACCCGCAGCCCTGCGGCAACTGCGACAACTGCCTGCTGCCGCCCGATGCCTGGGATGCCAGCGTCGCCGCCCAGAAGGCATTGAGCTGCGTCTACCGCAGTGGCCAGCGCTTCGGCGTGGGCCATCTGATCGACATCCTGCGCGGGGGCGAGAACGAGAAGGTCCGCCAGTTCGGGCATACCGAACTGAGCACCTATGGCATCGGCAAGGATCTGGACGCGCGTACCTGGCGCAGCGTGTTCCGCCAGCTGGTCGCCTCCAGCCTGCTCGAGGTGGACAGCAGCGCCTACGGCGGGCTGCGCCTGACCGATGGCAGCCGCGAGGTGCTCAAGGGCCAGCGCAAGGTCATGATGCGCCGCGAGACGCCCAAGGCGGCCCGCGAGCGCGATCGCAGCGGCCAGCGCACCGGCCTGTCGGTGCTGCCGCAGGACCTGGCGCTGTTCAATGCGCTGCGGGGCCTGCGCGCCGAACTCGCGCGCGAGCAGAACGTGCCGGCCTTCGTGATCTTCCACGACAGCACCCTGCGCAACATTGCCGAACAGCGCCCCACCAGCGTCGATGCGCTGGGCCGGGTCGGGGGCATCGGTGGCACCAAGCTGGCCCGTTACGGCGACCGCCTGGTCGAGATCGTGCGCGAGGAAGGCTGATGCGCCGGGGCGGCCAGACAGACCTTGCTCCAGAGTTGAACCGCGTGTTCAGCCATAGGTGCGACCGTGCGGATTTGGCAGTAAGGTGAGCCCCATGTCCGCCAGTGGCCTGCTCCTGCGAGTCGTCCTGATGCTCAGCCTGTTGCTCAACGGGCTGAACGTGGCCATGGCCGGCCCGATGGCGCTCGCCCTGGCCGAGCCGGCCACCGCAAGCCGTGCCGCACCGCCCTGCCATGGTGATGCACCGGCGGCCGCCCTCCCGCATGACCACCACGCCATGCCCGGTGCCGCCAGCGGAGTGCAGGCGCCTCACGATGGCGACCACTGCAAGATCAAGGACTGCCTGCGCAGCTGCGCGCAGCAACCCAGCCTGACCGCCCAGGTCGCCTGGCTGGCCACGCCCCCGCCGCTGTCGCTGGCCCCGCTGCCGGCCGCGCATCCGTCGCAACCGACACCGCCGCTGGACCGCATCACCCGCCCTCCGATCGCCTGATCCGCAGCGCTCTGCGAGCGCCTGCCTGATGCCCTGCCCGCATGGCCCCGCCTGCGGGCGTTGCCGGCACCCCGCGTGCCATTCGAATCGGATCCGGAGTTGCAATGTCTTTCCTTAAAACACCCGGCACGGGCACCCCGCCCATGCCGTCACGCCGCCTGTTCGTGCAGGGCGTGGCTGCCGGCGGCGTGGTCGCCGGTCTGGCCGCCACCGGCCTGAGCCCACGCGCCTTCGCGGCCGCCGGCCCCGGCCTGGCCGGTGCCCCGCAGGTGCTCAGCAGCCATGACGTGCAGCTGAGCATCGGCGAATCGCTGGCCAACTTCACCGGGCGCACCCGCCCGGCGATCACCGTCAACGGCAGCCTGCCGGCGCCGATCCTTCGCTGGCGCGAAGGCCAGACGGTCAACATCCGGGTGGCCAACACGCTGCAGGGGCACCCCACCTCCATCCACTGGCACGGCCTGCTGCTGCCGGCCAACATGGACGGCGTGCCCGGCCTGAGCTTCAACGGCATCGCCCCCGGCGAGGCCTACCAGTACCGCTTCACCCTCAAGCAGTCGGGCACGTACTGGTACCACAGCCATTCGATGTTCCAGGAACAGGCCGGCCTGTACGGCGCGCTGATCATCGACCCGCTCGAGCCGGCGCCGTACCGCTTCGACCGTGAGCACGTGATCGTGCTCTCGGACTGGACCGACATGGACCCTGGCGCGCTGTTCCGGCGCATGAAGAAGCTCGCCGAGTACGACAACTACTACAAGCGCACCCTGCCCGACTTCCTCCGTGATGTGCGCCGGGATGGCTGGGCCGCAGCCACCGCCGACCGCGGCATGTGGGGCCGGATGCGGATGACGCCGACCGACATCTCCGACATCAACGCCCACACCTATACCTACCTGCTCAACGGCACCGCACCGGCGGGCAACTGGACCGGGCTGTTCCGCAGTGGCGAGAAGGTGCTGCTGCGCTTCATCAACGGTGGCTCGATGACCTACTTCGATGTGCGCATCCCCGGCCTGAAAATGACCGTGGTCGCCGCCGATGGCCAGTACATCCACCCGGTCAGCATCGATGAATTCCGCATCGCCCCGGCTGAAACCTTCGACGTGATCGTCGAACCCAGCGGCCAGGACGCGTACACGATCTTCTGCCAGGACATGGGCCGCACCGGTTACGCCGCCGGCACTCTGGCGGTCCGCCACGGCCTGCAGGCGCCGATTCCCGAGCGCGACGCGCGCCCGCTGCTAACCATGAGCGACATGGGACATGACATGGGCCATGCCTCGAACGGGATGGCGGGCCACGACATGAAGGGCATGGAAGGCGGCTGCGGCGCCAGCATGGGCCACGGCACGCACGGCGCCGATCCCAAGGCACCGCGCCACCCGGCCAGCGAAAAAGGCAATCCGCTGGTGGACATGCAGAGCATGGCCACCGACCCAAAGCTCGATGATCCCGGCATCGGCCTGCGCGACAACGGTCGTCACGTGCTGACCTACGGTGCGATGCGCAGCCTGTTCGACGATCCCGATGGCCGCGATCCCGGCCGCGAGGTCGAGCTGCACCTGACCGGCCACATGGAGAAATTCAGCTGGTCCTTCGACGGCATTCCGTTCGCCAGCGCCGAACCGCTGCGCCTGAACTACGGTGAACGCATGCGCATCGTGCTGGTCAACGACACCATGATGCAGCACCCGATCCATCTGCACGGCGTGTGGAGCGATCTGGAAAATGCGGACGGCGAATTCCACCTGCGCAAGCACACCATCGACATGCCACCGGGCACCCGCCGCACGTATCGCGTGCGTGCCGACGCGCTCGGCCGTTGGGCCTACCACTGCCACCTGCTGTACCACATGGAAGCGGGCATGATGCGCGAAGTGAGGATCGAAGAATGAGCCGCTCTCCTTTCATCGCCACATCGGCCTTGAGTACCGCCCTGCTGCTGGCATTGTCGGCACCGGCCTGGGCGCAATCGCATGCCGGCCATGCCACGACGCCGACCGCAACCACGGCCGACACACCACCGGCAGATGGCGGCAACGTCGATCACAGCCAGATGGATCATTCGAAGATGGACCAAGGCAGCACTGATCACAGCCAGATGGATCATTCGAAGATGGACCACGGCAGCGCTGATCACAGCCAGATGGACCATTCGGCGATGGACCACGGCAAGACCGATCACGGCCAGATGGATCATTCGAAGATGGACCATGCCGCGATGGGTCATGGCGTGCCGAAGGCGCCTGCGCCCACCGAACCGCTCGAACCGATTCCGGCGGTGACGGCCGCGGACCGCCTCGCCGCGTTCCCGCCGATCGACCACGGCGCGATGGAGCATGCACCGGAGATCCACAGCATGCTGCTGGTCAACCGCCTCGAACACTGGGACGGTCAGCACGGCACCGGCCAGGCCTGGGAGGCCAGCGGCTGGGTGGGCGGCAACATCAACAGGCTATGGCTGCGCAGCGAAGGCGAGCGCGGTGACGGCCGCACCGAGTCGGCCAATCTCGAGGTGATGTACGGCCGCAGCGTCTCGCCGTGGTGGGACGTGCTGGTCGGCGTGAAGCAGGATTTCCGCCCGGCGGATTCGCGCACGTGGGCGGCGTTCGGCATCCAGGGCCTGGCGCCGTACAAGTTCGAGACCTCGGCCACGGCCTACATCGGCGAAGGCGGACAGTTTGCTGCGACGGTGGAAGTGGAGTACGAGCTGCTGCTGACCAACCGCCTGATCCTGCAGCCGCTGGTGGAAGCCACGTTCTCGGCCAAGGACGAGCCGGCGTACGGCAACGGTTCGGGACTCAACAAGGTCGAGGCCGGGCTGCGCCTGCGCTACGAGTTCAGCCGCCGCTTCGCGCCTTACATCGGTATCAGCCACGAGCGGCTGTTCGGCGATACCGCTGATTACCACGAGGCGGCCGGTGAGCGCGCGCGCGATACCCGCTGGGTGGCGGGCGTACGGGTCTGGTTCTGATCCAGCGGCCGTGACAGGTTCCGGGTACCAAGGTGCCCGGAACCCCTGCCGCCTGCGCCGATGCCGTAAGCTGCCGGCCCCAGCTGCCTGCCCTGCGCCATGACGTTGATCCTCCGCCGTGCCACCGTTGCCGATGCCGGCGCGCTGTCGGCGATCGCCATCGCCACCTACGCCGAGACCTTTGGCGATTCGTACTCGCCGCAGGATCTGCGCGATTTTCTGGACAGCCACTACGCGGTCGAGCCACAACGCCGCGAGCTCGCCGACCCACGCAATGCGGCGTGGCTGCTGGAAGACGGCGCACGTGTGGTGGGCTATCTCGCAGCAGGGCCGAACGGTCTGCCGCATGCCGATGCCGCCGAGGGCGATATCGAACTCAAACGTCTCTACCTGCTCGCCAGCCACCAGGGCGGTGGTCACGGCGCGCGCCTGATGGACGCGTTCCTGGCGTGGCTCGATCAACCGCAGCGGCGCACGCTGTGGGTCGGCGTATGGTCGGAAAATCTAGGTGCGCAGCGCTTCTATGCGCGCTATGGCTGCAGCAAGGTCGGCGAATACGATTTTCCGGTCGGCGACAGTGTCGACCGGGAATTCATCCTGCGCCGCGCCTGAGCACGGCACAGGCGCCTGTCAGAAGTCGAACAGGTCCGACAGGAAGCTTTCTTTTTTCTTCTTGCGGTAGCCGTGCTGGTCGCCGTACTGCTGCTGGCCCAGATGGCGGGTGTCACGGTGCTGCACGGCGGCCGGCGGCGGCGGAGCAGCCGCGCGTACCGGAGCCGGTGCTGCGGCACCGGCCGAGCGCTCGATGATCTTGTCCAGCTCGCCACGGTCCAGCCACACGCCACGGCACTGCGGGCAGTAATCGATCTCGATGCCCTGGCGCTCGGACATCTGCAGCGCTTGGGTCTTGCATACGGGGCATTGCATGGGCAGTTATCCAAGGGGCAAAGCCGCACTCTAGCCGGTCCCACCTGACCGTGGTGCAACGCGGCCATGACCGATGGCCCCCGACCAATGCCCCATGCTGCCCGGCCTGTCCTCGCCAACAATCCACGCATCCCTGGATATGGAGCGTCCCATGCCGTCCTTCCGCCTGCCCACCTGGCTGGCCGCCTGCGTGGTCGTGCTGACCCTGGCCATCTCGATCAACCTGCGCGACATAGCCGCGTGGCTGGGCGCACCGATCCCGAAACTGCCGATTCCCTATGGCGGCGCCATCCTCGACAACGGCCTGGGCGTGCTGCTGGTGCTGCTCGTGGCCGCGCTGCTGGTGCGGCCGGGGCAGCGCCTGCATGCGCTGCTCGGGTTGCGCTGGAATGGCTGGCAGGGGCCGGCCCTGGCGCTGCTGGCGACGCTGCCGTGCTGGCTGGGTCTGTGGTGGCTGGGGGGATTCAATCCGACCCAGGATGTTCTCGCCCTGCTGATGCTCGGCGTGCTGTTTCCACTCGCCGAAGAGATCATCTTCCGCGGTTTCGGTTTCATCTTCGCGCACCGTCAGCAGCGTTGGCCGTGGCTGGCTGCTGCGCTGGTCCAGGCCGTGATCTTCGGCGCCATCCACTGGTGGTCGTTCGGCGGTGGCGGCGGCATGGCCCTGCAGGTGTTCGCCATCACCGGCATCGGTGGGCTGGTGTTCGCCTGGCTCAATACTCTGGACGATTACACCCTGTGGAGCGGGCTGGCCCTGCATGTCTCGCTCAACCTGGCCTGGAACGTGTTCGTGATCACCGAGGCCACGGCCGTCGGTTGGCCGGCTACCGTGCTGCGCCTGTCAGCAGCAGGACTGGCGGTGGCGCTGGTCTGGGTCTGGCACCGCCGCAGGCCCCGGTCCCTCACATCGGCATGAGCCACTCGAAGGCAGGCCACGCGGGGGGTTTACCCGGCATTTCGGTGCCGTCCACGGCCTCCTCACCGGCGGCCCGCGATACTTGCGCGCCCCTGTCCGGGGGTAAGCAGGAACCACGCTCCATGTTGTTGTCCAAGCACCATCCCGAACCCCGCGTGCTGTTGATCGAAGACACCGAAGACACCCGCGAACTGAGCCGCATGGCACTGGAAAGCCAGGCCTGCGAAGTCGTTGCGGTCAGTTCGGCGGAAGCCGCGCTGGGGCTGCTCCAGGCCGGCGAGCGCTTCGATCTGGTGTTCACCGATGTCTGCCTGGGCGCGGTCAGCGGCATCGAGGCCGCCCATCGGGTCAAGCAGGAACGGCCCGGGCTGCCGGTGCTGGTCACCTCGGGCCTGGAGCCTTCCGTCGTGG
Organism: Stenotrophomonas sp. AS1; assembly: GCF_048957655.1. Classification (NCBI taxonomy): domain Bacteria; kingdom Pseudomonadati; phylum Pseudomonadota; class Gammaproteobacteria; order Lysobacterales; family Lysobacteraceae; genus Stenotrophomonas; species Stenotrophomonas sp. AS1. Next base: position 524,196 of record NZ_JARVXM010000003.1, read on the forward strand.
TGCCGCAGCTCGGCCCTGGCATGCATTTCCTGCCCAAGCCGTACAGCATGAGCGAACTGCTCGACGCGATCCGGGCCTGTTTCCAGCAACCGCTGGCCGCCTGCGCCTGAGGCGGCTGATCGGTTTGAACGGCGGGTGATCTTCATCCGGATTTCATGCCCGCGTGCCCATCGTCGGCGTCAGTGAAACGCGCTTCTTTTCCCTGCCGGAATCGACGTCATGCTTTTTCGTACGCTGCTGGCCACGCCCCTGCTGTTGCTGCTTCCGTTCGAGAACGCGCGTGCGGATGATTTCGTCACCTGCGAGAGCCGCGACAACCGCTATCAATCCTGCACCCTGCCCCGCGCCGGCTACGTCACCCTGGACCGCAAGCTGTCCGGTGCGGACTGCCGGCAAGGCCGCACCTGGGACTACGACCGCCGCGAGGTCTGGGTGGATGATGGCTGCCGGGCCTCGTTCCGGGTCCACGGCGGCAGCGACCGTGATGATCGCCACGATGATGACAACCACGACGCCAAGGTCGCCGCCGGCGTGCTGATCGGCGCGGCCATCCTCGGCGCGCTGGCGCACAACGCCAACAAGGATGACGCGCGCTACGACGACGACACCTACCAGGGCGCCCGGCATACGTCCTACGTACCCGGCTGGATGATCGGAGAATTCGAGGGCTACAACCCGACCTTCAATGCCGACATCCGCATGCGCATCGACAGCGATGGCCGGATGAGCGCGCAGACCCGCGGCCAGACGTTGAATGGCTGGATCAACGGCGGCCAGCTCAACGTCGGCAGCAGCGTGTTCGATATCAGCCAGAGCCGCGACGGGTTCGTCACCACCGAGGTCGGCGACCGGCAGAACGAGGTGCGCTACCGCCGCGTGCGCTGAGCCACGCGGCGGTGGCCGGCATCACCGGGCGATCTGGCACTGCAGCGTGGTGCCGTAGAAGTCCAGGGTGGTCTGGTCGTCGTGGATACGCAGGTCGACGCCCTCCCGGCCCCAGCGGCCGCCATTGTTCTCGTCCTTGCTCACGGGCATCGGGAAGACGATCGCCTGATCGTTGCCCCAGCTGACCACGGCCGCGGTCGGGTCGATGTCGTTGTAGAACACCGCCGTCACCGGCTTGCTGTTGTCGTCGCAGCGGTACTCGACCTTCGCCGGCACCTGGATGCCGCCGCCGTTGATGGTCAGCTCGACCAGACGGGTCTGATAGGACTCGACCAGGCAGCGCTTGGGATCCACCGCGCGCGAACAGGCATCGCGCCCTTTGATCCAGCCACGCTGTTCGGCCGCGATGTCCAGCTCGTCCGGACTGGTCTGCACACGCTTGTAGAGCGCGGCCAGCTGACGGTCCAGCGCGGCCAGCCGGGGGTCGACGCACACCAGTTTCTCGGCCTCGGACTGTGCCTTGGCGCAATCGAACGACGGGGACTGGGTCGCGGCAGCGGCAGGGTCGGCAGGCTTGGCCGCGGTGGGGGCCTCGGCGGTGGCCGACGGGCCCGCCTGATCGGCGGATTCAGGCTTGGAGCACGCCGCGAGCGCAAGCGCCCCCAGGCTCAGCAGGACGACACGTTTCATGGCACCTCCAACAGCAATCAGCTCAAAGACGGCCTATTGTGCGCGATCGCATGCGTAGCGGGTGTATGCGGCGCCTCCTCCAGCCGACACGGTCCGCCGGGCGCAAGGATCGGCCCGTGGCGTCCTTCCCTGCAATGCTCATGGCGCTTCTCCGCCTCGACGTGCAGGTGTGCGCAGGGCACCGCTGCCACTACCTGCGAGGCGTCCCCTTGACTAAGATCGAGGGTGGACAGTCACGCGGAAGCCGGATGTGCCGGCCCGACTCAGGGAGGATGTGATGGCAACCATGCGATGGATGGCAGGCCTGTTGGCGGCGGTGGGCACGCTCTCGGCCAGTGGCGTGAGCGCGGCCGCGGCAGTGGATCGGGATGCCTGGCGGGCAGATTACGCGGTGCTCAAAGCAGCATTGCAGAGCGACTACGCACACCTGGCCTGGATGGCCTCGCCCGAGAGCGGCGTCGATCTGCCGACCCTTGATGCCCGGGCACAGCGCGACCTCGCCGAGGCACGCAATGACGCCCAGGCCACCCAGGCGCTGCGCAGTTTTCTGGCCGGCTTCCATGATGGCCACCTAGCGCTGCTCGACCGGCTGGATGCAGGCGGCACGTCCCAGCCACCACGGGCTGTCGATCCGCGCACGCTGGGCCCGAGTGCCGGTTGCGCCGCGCTCGGGGTCGCCGATGAAGGCCGGCAGGACTTCAGCCTTCCGCTGGAAACACTGCCCGGCTACACCCCCTTGGACGGCCAGGCCGACCCTGCGCTGCGCGCCGGCATCCTCGCGTTGCCCGAGGGACGCAAGGTGGGCGTGCTTCGGCTGCACGAGTTCGATGCGCTGCGCTATCCCGGTCTATGCCACGCGCTGTGGCCACAGCTGCGCCATGCCGATTCCATCGGCGACATGCGCAGCGTGCTGGTGAACGGCTGGGTGGCCATGATCGCCGGCAGCCTGCGCCGGTTCCAGCACGATGGCGTCGATGCCGTGCTGGTCGATGTCGGCGACAACCCGGGCGGGGATGACAGTGGCGACACGCTTGCGCGGTTGTTCACCCCGCGGCCGGTCACGTCGGCCACGCTGCTGGTCAGTCAGTCCGCCGCAGGCAAGCCCTATCTCGACGAACAGTACGAGCGACTCGACGATGCCCTGCGCCGCCATCATCCGGCCGCCACCGCCCGCCGCCTGCTGACGGCGGAGCGCGCCAGCTTCGATGCTTCGCGGCGTGCACTGAGCCTTCCAGCCTGTGACCTGTCCTGGGTGTGGCAGACCCAGCAGCCATGGAACGGCGGCCAGTGCCGCCGCCTGGTCGCGGCAGGCACCTCCGGTGGCCCGCTGCCAAGCCAGGCGGTGGATACGCTGGACGATTTCCTGATCGCCCACCGTCTCGACTGGGCACAGGACCTGCGCGCCCACTGGGGTGCGTGGGACGGGCCGGTCTACGTCATCACCAATGGCAAGACCGTGTCCTCGGCGGAGATGTTTGCCGCGCGCATGCAGGACAACCGCATCGCGCGCATCGTCGGCATCGGTAGTGGTGGCTACGGCTGCGGTTTCATGAGCGGCGCCCCATCGCGCGAGCTGCCCCACTCACACCTGCGCATGCGTATTCCGGACTGTGTCCGGTTGCGCGCCGACGGCACCGATGAAGTGGCGGGCATCGCGCCCGATCTACCGATCACGCCCCGCGCTGGCGAAGGGGCACGCGCACGCGCGCAACGACTGCTGGAGACCGTTGCCGAGGACATCACGCGGCACTGAGCCGCTCACTGCAGTGCCTCCTGCGCGCTAGAGACGCGCGCCCTGCGTGGCACCATGCTCGGTGGTCTCGTCGTACTGTTTGTCGCGCGCGGCGTATTCATCGAGAACCGCTTTCCCGATGCGGTTGAGTTCCTCACCGAGCTGCGGGCAGCGCATCCCGCCGCCGACGGCGGCGAATCGTCGCTGGATGTCCTCGGCAGCCTGATCGGCATGCGCTGCATGGCCGTCTTCATGTACCCGCAGCGCCTGGCTGTAGCGCGCCCATTCCTGTTGCAGCGAGGCGGGCGCCGTGTCCGCGCCGGTCCAGCGCGGCAGCACCATGGTGGCCCTCACCTCCATGCGCACTTTGCCGAGCCTGCAACCTGCACCTCGTGGGGCATAGTCGAAGTTCCACCCCACGTACCAGTCCACGTGGCCGTGATGGCGCACGCCGTCCTTGCCGACGGGCCCGTGCGCGTTCAGTGAGGCGCGCAGTTCCTGCAGGGTGTCGCCCTGCACGTCGTAGTAGGTGATCGTCAGATCCTGCGCGGCGCCCGCATCCAGGGCAATCAGCGCAAGGACCAGTGCAGTGCCACGCAGCAGCGCGTGGGGACGGAAGGTAGACCGGGGATGTGGGAGCTGGTTGTTCACGACGCGTTCCATGCAGAAGGACGGGGCTTGATGCGATCCGGGCCGAACGGGAGGCATGAAAAAGGCGACCTCGCGGTCGCCTTGATCATGGATGCAATGGTGGGCCGTGATGGATTCGAACCATCGACCAAAAGATTAAAAGTCTTCTGCTCTACCAACTGAGCTAACGGCCCATTGCATCCCCGACATGACGCCGGGGGTGCGCATTCTAACGCATCTTCGCGCTCATGCGTACCCGTCCGGCATCACACGTAGTGGGTGGGATCCGGTACGCCGGCATCCGTGAAACCCTGCGCACGCAGGCGGCAGGCGTCGCAGTGCCCGCAGGCGCGGCCCTGGTCGTCGGCGTTGTAGCAGGACACGGTCAGGCCGAAGTCCACACCGAGGCGAACGCCTTCACGCACGATGTCGGCCTTGCTCAGGAACTGCAGCGGCGCGTGGACCTGGATGCCCGCCCCTTCCACACCCGCCTTGGTCGCCAGGTTGGCCAGCGCCTGGAAGGCCTGGATGAACTCAGGGCGGCAATCGGGGTAGCCGGAGTAATCCACGGCGTTGACGCCACAGAAGATGTCGTTGGCGCCCAGCACTTCGGCCCAGCCCAGCGCGACGGACAGCATGATGGTGTTGCGGGCCGGCACGTAGGTGACCGGGATGCCCTCACCGCCCGCTTCGGGGACGTCGATATCATCGGTCAGGGCCGAGCCGCCGATGCTGCGCAGGTCGACGTTGACGGTTTTGTGGGCCACCGCGCCCAGCGCGCTGGCGACCGCCGCGGCGGCATCGAGTTCGGAGGTGTGGCGCTGCCCGTAGCGCACGCTCAGGGCGTGGACGGCGAAACCCTGCTCGCGGGCGATGGCGACGACGGCGGCGGAGTCCATGCCGCCGGACAGGAGGACGACTGCTTTCTTCATGGGGTGTTTCCGGTGGTTTGCAGGGAACCAGCACGCTGTCCCGCGCCGGGTACATCAGGGAATGCCGAGGCGGCTTACCGGCCCGGCTCGTCATTCCACAGAAGCTTGTGCAGCTGCATCTGGAAGCGCACCGGCAGGCGGTCGGCGACGATCCAGTCGGCCAGCTCGCGCGGGCTGACCTCGCTCTTGCTCGGCGAGAACAACACCATGCTGCGCTCGTTGAGGCGATGCTCTCGGACCATGCCGCGGGCCCATTCGTAATCTTCGCGGCTGCACAGGACGAACTTGATCTGGTCGCGCTTGGTCAGCAGCGGCAGGTTCTCCAGGCGGTTGCGGGCCATTTCGCCGGAGCCGGGGGTCTTCAGATCGACCACCCGCGATACGCGCGGATCGACGGCGCTGACATCCAGCGCACCGGAGGTTTCCAGCGAGACGTCCAGGCCGGCATCGCAGAGCTTCTCCAGCAGCACCAGGCAGCGCTTCTGCGCCAGCGGCTCGCCACCGGTCACGCAGACGTGGTGCACGCCCTGGGCCAGCACCTCTTCCACGATCGCGTCGATGTCCCACCAGGTGCCGCCATGGAAGGCGTAGGCGGTATCGCAGTACGTGCAGCGCAGCGGGCAGCCGGTCAGGCGCACGAACACGGTCGGCCAGCCGGCGGTATCGGCTTCGCCCTGCAGGGACAGGAAGATCTCGGTGATCTTCAGTCGCGGCAGCGGGGACTGCACGATCTCACTGGGGAGTGCGGCGGCAGCGGACAGGGTCGTGGTCATGGCGGTGATTCTTGGGGGACGGCTTCGGAAACGACAACAGCCGGGCATGGCCCGGCACGGAAGACCGGGCAATGCCCGGTTGGCGATCAATCATTATACCGGGCCCGGCCGCCTCAGCGGCCCGGGGCGGGTTCAGCGGATCTGCTGACCCAGCCGGATCGACTGTAGACGGTCCTGCGCGGTGCGCGCGGCGTCGGAGCCGGGGTACGTGGACACGACCTGCTCCAAGGTCGCCTGGGCCTGGTCGACCTTGCCTTCGCCATACTGCGACAGGCCGATCTTGAGCAGGCCACCGGACGCCTTGTCATGGGTCGGGTAACGCGAGATGAGGTCGCGGAACTGCGCCTCAGCCAGCGGGAAATTGCGGGTGGCGTAATAGCTTTCACCCAACCAGTACAGCGCGTTGGGGGTATAGACACCGTTGGGGTACAGCTCGAGGAAGCTCATGAACAGCTGCGCTGAGTCGTCGTACTTGCCGGCCTTGAGCGAATCGAAGGCGACATTGTAGGCCGTGCGCTCGTCGCCACTGGCAGCCAGGCTGCCGGCATCGCCGTGCACGGAGGGCGGCCGCTCGGAAGCGGCCGTTGCCGGTTTCGGGGGTGCAGCGGGGGCAGTCGCGGCTGCGGCCGGGGCGGCGGGAAGCACGGGGGCTCCACCTTCCAGGCGGTTCAGGCGGCTGTCCAGGTCCAGGTACTGGTCCTTGCCGGTCTGCTTGAGCTGCTCATTGTCGTGCTGCAGCTGCTCGACCTGCGACTGCAGGGCCTGCAACTGGGTACGCAGCTGGTTCAGCTGGTTGAGCATGTCCATGTTGGACTGGTTGTTGTTCGCCTGCTGCTCAAGCGCGCCGACGCGGTCGGCCAGACTCTGGCGCTGCGCATTGGCCGGTGCGGCAGCCACGAGGGCTGCCGCAACGATCATCGATAGAAATCGAAAGCGCATCTATTACTGAGCCGTGTACACGATCTCGACGCGACGGTTCTGCGACCAGCAGGACTCGCCCGACTCGGTGCAGACCGGACGCTCTTCACCGTAGGACACGACGGTCAGCTGCGAAGCCGAACCACCGTTGGCCTGCAGTGCCGAGGACACGCCGTTGCCACGACGCTCGCCCAGGGCCTGGTTGTACGCGCGCGAACCGCGCTCGTCGGTGTGGCCCTGCAGGGTCATGCGCGAGGACGGACGGTCACGCAGGTACTTGGCGTGGCAAGCCATGATGGCCTGGAATTCCGGCTTCACGTCTTCCTTGTCCAGGTCGAAGTACACCACGCGCTGGCGCAGGCAGGAGTCGGTATCCAGATCGCCCGGGCCGTACAGGCCGGAGGTGGACGGGCCGGTCGGAGCGGTGGTGCTGCCGGTATCGACCGGGGCAACAGGCGCTTCCTTGACCTTCTTGGAACAACCGGCCAGGGCGGCCACGGACAACAGGGAGACAAGCAGAACGCGGGTGGTCTTGTTCATGGCGATACCTTTGAGGCTCCTAAAGCCGGATGAGGGATGAATACGGCGAAATCTTAACACTCTGTTAGCGCTTTGTACGGTATGGCGACCAAGAAGGCTCACGAACATCACCGTCGGCCAGAACCAGCCGCTGGCGCACGCGCGCATCGGCCGAAACGGCATACAACACTCCACGACCACCCTCGCGGGCGGCGTACAACACCATGCTCGCGTTGGGCGCAAAGCTCGGCGATTCATCCAGCGACCCTGGCGACAGCGTGTTCCAGCGGGCCGAGCCCGTGCTGCTGTCCATCATCGCGATCTTGTAGGTGTTGCCACTGCCCTGGGCGACCACCAGCTTCTTGCCGTCGTAGGACAGGCTCGGGGTGGCGTTGTAGTTGCCCTGGAAGGTCACGCGCGAAGCGCTGCCGCCGCTGGAGGCCACCTGGTAGATCTGCGGGCGGCCACCACGGTCGGAGGTGAAGTAGACGCTGCTGCCGTCCGGGCTCCAGGTCGGCTCGGTATCGATGGCGAAGTGGTTGGTCAGCTGGGTCAGCTGCTTGCTGCCCAGGTCCATCACGTAGATCTCCGGGTTGCCGCTGCGCGACAGCGACAGGGCCAGGCGACGGCCGTCCGGGGAGAACGAGGGGGCGCTGTTGATGCCGCGGAAGCTGGTGACCAGCTCACGGGCGCCACTGGAGATGTTCTGGATGTAGATCGCCGAGTTGCCGCGTTCGAAGCTGACGTAGGCCAGCTTGTTGCCGTCCGGGCTCCAGCTGGGCGAGAGCAGCGGCTCGGCCGAGCGCACGATGGTCTGCGGGTTGAAGCCGTCCGAATCGGCCACCATCAGCGCATAGCGCATGGCATCGCCCTTGCCGCTGGCGGTGACATAGGCGATGCGGGTCCAGAAGGCGCCGCGGACACCGGTGATCTTTTCGTAGATGGCATCGGCCATCTGGTGGGCGACATCGCGCATGGCGTTGCCACGGGCGGTCATCGCCAGGCCGAGCAGGCGCTCACCCTTGGGCACGTCGTAGAGCTCGTACTCCACGCGGTAGGCACCGGCACCGGCGTCCATGACCCGGCCGACGACGATGTAGTTCTGCTTCAGCGCGCGCCAGGTGGCGAACTGGATCTCGCTGCCACGGGTCGGTTTTTCGACGATCTGGGCTTCCGGCAGGTTGCGGAACTGGCCGGAACGGTCCAGATCGGCGCGTACCACGGCGGCCACGTCGGTCTGCGGGGCACCGGCCGAACCCTGGTAGGGCATCGGGACGACGGTGATCGGCGTGGCGGAGGCATTGCCGCCAATGATGTCGATATCCAGCCCCTTCTGCTGCGCCATGGCAGCAAAGGGCAACAACAGGGCCGCAACAACGGCAAGCCAGCGAGGCATTTTTTTCATGGAGCGCTCAATAGGGGGGAAACCAGAACGAGGGATAACAGGACCGCGGTGAACAGTTTCGCAATCATGAACCAAGGCAGTGTGAATTCCGAGTCACCGAGCGCACAAATCTCACGGCCCGTTAACCAACCGGCCGGATTCGGCGCGCTCCGCCCCCCAACTTGGCCATGAGCCCCTGTACAGCGTGTCGGCGGACCATCACCGGACCGCCCGGGATCAATCCTGGGCGGTGAAGGTGAAGTTGATCGTGCGCGCGAACACCGATTCGAAACCGCGGTACGGCAACGGCTGGGCATTCAATACGGCGGCCTCGATCGAGCGGCGGCCGGCCTCGTCGAACGGGCAGCTGCCGCTGACCTTGGCCTGGATGACCTGCCCGCCCGGAATCTGGGTGATCGAGACCTGGCAGCGCTGGCCCAATGGCACCGAATCCGGACGCGTCCACTGCGCGGAGACCTTCTGCTGGATCGCGGCGGCGTACTTGGCGCTCAGATCGTCGCTGGTCCCGCCCGCACCGGCCGCCGGTTTGGCGGCACCGGTGGCACCGGCGGTGGAGGCCGAGGCATTGGCGGCACGCGCGGCGGTGACCTGGCGCAGCTTCTGCTCGGCCAGCTTGGCTTCGTTCTCGGCCTGGGCGCGCTTGCGGCGGATCTCGGCCAGCTTCTTGTCGCGCTCGGCCTCGGCCTTGGCGTCGTTGGCCTTCTGTTCCTGCTCGGCCAGCTTCTTCTTCAGCTCGGCCTCTTCCTGCTGCTTGGCCAGGCGCAGCTTCTGCTCGGCCTGTTCCTGGCGCTTGCGCTCGGTCAGATCGATCTGTTCCTGGCGGCGCTTGGCTTCCTGCTCCTGTTTGGCCTTTTCAGCCGAGATCGCCAGCGCGTTGACCGCTTCCTGGTCGACCGTGTCCGGCTGGGCGATGCGCTCCTGCGCCTGCGACTGCTGCGGCGTCGGCGCGTCCTGCGGGCGCGGCTCGGGCAACGGCTGCGGCGGCGGCACGGTGTCTTCGGGAATGGGCTCGGGCTCGGCGACCGGTTCGGGCAGGTCCGGCAGCGTCTCGGAGGCGCGCAGGGCCTGGCGCGCGGCCGAGGCTTCGGAGGCGGACAGCTGCAGGCTGGCCTCGATGGCCGGATCGCCGGCGGCCGCTTCGGTGGTGCGTTGCGGCGACCACAACCAGGCGGCGATGAAGATCAGGGCCAGCAGCAGGTGCACGCCGAGCGCCAGCGCGATCGGCAGACCCCACTTCTCTTCAGGCTGACGCTGCGGTGGCAGGGCTTCAGCGTGCATCGGTCGCCAGGCCCACCTTTTCCACGTTGGCGCGCTTGATCACGTCCATGGCCGCGACCACCTTCTCATAGGCCACGGCCTTGTCGGCGGCAACGATCACGCGCAGGTTCTTGTCCTGCGAGGAAAGCGCGGACAGCTGGGCCTGCAGGCGGGCGGCATCCATCGGTTCCGGATCCTTGGCCTCGGGCAGCTTCAGGCTGAGCTGGCCATCCAGGCGGACGGAGACGATCACCGGATCCTGCTTGCTCTCCAGCGCCTTGGCCTGGGAGGTCGGCAGATCCACTTCAAAGCTCAGCGTGAGCAGCGGCGCGGTCACCATGAAGATGATGAGCAGCACCAGCATGACGTCGATGTAGGGCACGACGTTGATTTCGGATTTGAGCTTTCGGCGCTTGCGGCGGCCAATGGCTGCGGTCATGGCAGGACTCCTGTGCTGGGCGCTTACTCGTCGCCCGCGGTCTGACGCTGCAGGATCGAGCTGAACTCTTCTGCGAAGGTTTCAAAGCGCACCGACATGCGCTCCACGCGGGTGGTGAAGCGGTTGTAGGCCCACACCGCCGGGATCGCCACGAACAGGCCGATGGCGGTGGCGAACAGGGCTTCGGAGATACCCGGGGCGACCGAGGCGATACCGGCCTGCTCGCCGCTGTTGATCATGTCGTGCATGGTCACCATGATGCCGAACACGGTGCCGACCAGACCCACGTACGGGGCGGTCGAGCCGATGTTGGCCAGCAGCTCCAGGCTGCGCTCCATCTGGTCCACTTCGCGGGTATAGGTGGTGCGCATGGCGCGCTGGGCACCTTCCAGCTGGGCGCGGCCATCCAGGCGGCGCTTGTCGCGCAGGCGGGTGAACTCGCGGAAGCCCGATTCGAAGATCGCTTCCAGGCCACCGACCTGGCGGTTGCGGTCGGTCGCCGAGCTGTACAGCTTGCCCAGGTCCGCACCGGACCAGAAGCGGCTTTCGAACTCATCGGCAGCGCGGTTGGCGGCGTTGAACACGCGCGCCTTGCGGAAGATGATCACCCAGCTGATGAACGAGCCGGCCAGCAGCAGCAGCACGATGATCTTCACCGGGATGCTGGCCTTGACCATCAGGTCCAGGTAGTTGATGCCACCGCCGTGCGCGGCTTGGGCGACAGTCTGCGCCGCGGCGCTGGTGACTTCCTGCGGCAGCGCTTCGGTCACCGTGGCCTGCAGGGCCAGGAGCATTGCGATCATCCGTTGTTCCTCAGTATGCGGATTCTGGAAATTCGAGGTGTTTCAGCGCGGCATGCAGTGCATCGTCCATGCCACGCGGTTTGAAGGTGGCTGCATCGAGCGCGGCGATCTTCACCTGCGCGGTCAGCAGTGTTTCCTCGCCCCGGCACACGGCCTGGGCGAACACCATGCTGGCACGCTTGCACTGCACCAGCGTGGCGGTGACCGCCAGCGCATCGTCCAGCCGCGCCGGCTTGAGGAAATCCATGGTCATGCTGCGCACCGCGAACACCAGGCCATGGTCGCAGCGCATGCGCTCCTGACCATACCCCAATGCGCGCATCCATTCGGTCCGCGCCCGTTCCATGAAGGCCACGTAGCGGGCGTGGTACACGACCCCGCCAGCGTCGGTATCTTCCCAGTAAATGCGTGTCGGCCAACTGAATCGGGGCTCAACCCGGGGATCAACCGACATCCGGGACCTCCGCGAACAGGTCGGCCGGCGGATTCTTCGGCTTCAGGCCCATGTGCCGGTAGGCCTTGTGCGTGCACATGCGGCCCCGGGCGGTGCGGATCAGGAAGCCCTGCTGGATCAGATAGGGTTCGACCACGTCTTCCAGCGTGCCACGCTCTTCGGAGAGCGCGGCGGCCAGCGATTCGATCCCGACCGGACCGCCGTCGAAGTAATCGACCATGGTCCGCAGCAGGCGCCGATCGAGCTCGTCGAAGCCTTCCGGGTCGACCTTGAGCATCTGCATGGCGGCCTGGGCCACGGCCTGGTCGATGTGGCCGGCCGCCTTCACCTGCGCGAAGTCGCGTACCCGGCGCAGCAGCCGGTTGGCGATACGCGGCGTGCCGCGCGAGCGCCGGGCGATCTCGGCCGCGCCTTCGGCGGTGCAGTCGATGTTGAGGATGCTGGCCGAGCGCCGGACGATCTTCGTCAGCTCTTCGGGCGTATAGAACTCCAGCCGATGCACGATGCCGAAGCGGTCGCGCAGCGGCGCGGTCAGCAGGCCGGCACGGGTGGTCGCACCGATCAGCGTGAACGGCGGCAGATCGATCTTGATCGAGCGGGCCGCAGGGCCTTCGCCGATCATGATGTCGATCTGGAAATCTTCCATCGCCGGGTACAGCACTTCTTCGACGACCGGCGAGAGGCGGTGGATTTCATCGATGAACAGCACATCGTGCGGCTGCAGGTTGGTCAGCAGCGCGGCCAGGTCACCGGCCTTCTCGATCACCGGCCCGGAGGTGACGCGCAGCGCGACCCCCAGCTCGTTGGCGATCACGTGGCTCAAGGTGGTCTTGCCCAGGCCCGGCGGCCCGAAGATCAGCACGTGGTCGAGCGCGTCGCCACGCGCCTTGGTCGCTTCGATGTAGATCGACAGCTGCTCGCGCACCGGCGCCTGGCCCAGGTAATCGGCCATGCGCTTGGGGCGGATGCTGGCGTCGGTGCCCTCGTCTTCGCGGGTGGCACCGGCACCGATGATGCGGTCGTCTGTCATGCGGCAATTATGCGGCAAAAGGAGCGCGATCCGCGCTCCAGGTAGTGCCGGCCGCTGGCCGGCTCCGCACGATGCGCGCTCCAGGTAGTGCCGGCCGCTGGCCGGCTCCGCACGATGCAGGGGTCATGGGGAGCCGGCCAGCGGCCGGCACTACCGGTTACGCATCGGAGGGGCACACCGACGGTGCGGGGTTTTAACTGGAAGGCGCCCGGGTCCCAAGGTCTGCGCAGCAAACCTTGGGCAGCAAGGGGCGATCCGAGGCAGTCAGATCTCCACCTGTGCGCCCAGTTCCACCAGCCGATTCCCCGGAATCCGGAAGAACCCGGTCGCCGGCGCCGCGTTGCGGTGCATCAGCGCGAACAGCTTGTCGCGCCAGATCGGCATGCCGCGGTTGGCCGTGGCCACGATGGTCTCGCGGCTGGCGAAGAAGGTGGTGTCCATCGGGTCGAAGTAGATCCCGCCGTGGTCGCACGAGCGCATCAGCGCCAGCGGTACGTCCGGGGTCTCCATGAAGCCGAAGCGCACGTAGATCCGATAGAACTCATCGCCCACCGACTCGATCTTCAGGCGCTGGCCCGAAGGCGCGTACGGCACCGGCAGGGTCACCACGTGCAGGAACACGTTGCGCTCGTGCAGCACCTTGTTGTGCTTGAGGTTGTGCATCAGCGCGTGCGGGGCCACCGAGGGGTCGGCGGTCAGGAACACGGCGGTACCCGGCACCCGCACCGGCGGGGCCAGCATCAGGCCCGGCAGGAAGGTGTCGATCCGGATGCCGTCCTTGCGGATCTCATCGCGCAGCAGCTCGCGGCCCCGGCGCCAGGTGCGCATCATGGTGAACAGCACGATGCCCAGCACCACCGGGAACCACGCGCCCTGCAGCAGCTTGGCGCCGTTGGCGATCACGAAGCCCAGGTCGATCACGAAGAAGATCACGCACAGCGGCAGGATCCAGTTGCGCGCCTTCGGCCACAGCGCGCGGGCGACCAGTGCGAGCAGCAGGGTATCGATCAGCATGGTGGCCGACACCGAAATGCCGTAGGCCACGGCCAGGTTGGAGGAGCTGCGGAAGGCCAGCACCAGCCCGATCACCATCACCGCGATGCCCCAGTTGATGCCCGGGATGTAGATCTGGCCGATGGTGTCGTGCGAGGTGTGGGTGATGCGCATGCGCGGGATGTAACCCAGCTGCATGGCCTGGCGCGAGACCGAGAACGCACCGGTGATGACCGACTGCGAGGCGATCACCGCCGCCATGGTGGCCAGGATGATCATCGGGTACAGCGCCCAGTCCGGCACGGCCTCGAAGAACGGGTTCTTGACCGCCTCGGGGTTGTTGAGCACCAGCGCGCCCTGCCCCAGGTAGTTCAGCACCAGGCAGGGCAGCACGAAGAAGTACCAGGCGTGGCGGATCGGCTTGGCCCCGAAGTGCCCCATGTCGGCATACAGCGCTTCGCCGCCGGTGACCGCCAGCACCACCGCGCCGAGGATGAAGATGCCGTGCCAGCCGTGCTCCATGAAGAAGCGCAGCGCCCACATCGGGTTGAAGGCCTTGAGCACTTCCGGCGCATCGACGATGTTCCAGATGCCGATCGCGGCCAGCGAAATGAACCAGATCGAGGTGATCGGGCCGAACAGCTTGCCGATCTTGGCCGTGCCGAAGCGCTGTACCGCGAATACGGCCAGCAGCACCACCACCGTGATCGGCACGATGAACGCATGCAGCCCGGGGGCTGCGACCTCCAGGCCCTCGACCGCGCCGAGCACCGAGATCGCCGGGGTGATCACGCCGTCGCCGAAGAACAGCGAGGCACCGAAGATGCCCAGGATGCCCACTACATAGGCTGAGCGCGACCCGTTGCGCAGGGTGCGCTGGGTCAGCGCCATCAGCGCCATGATGCCGCCCTCGCCGTCGTTGTCGGCGCGCATGATGATGGTGACGTACTTGAGCGTCACCACGATGTTCAGTGCCCAGAAGGCCAGGGAAAGCACGCCCAGCACGGTGTCATGGTCGCTGTTGAGGCCGTAGTGCGGGGAGAACGCTTCTTTGAGCGTGTACAGCGGGCTGGTGCCGATGTCGCCGAACACCACGCCGATGGCGCCGATCATCAGCGCCATGCCGCCGGCCGCCGGCGCGTGGCCGTGCGGGGCCTGGCCGTCGCTGTGCTGGGGGGAAGTGGTGGACATGAGGCTCCGGGCGGACGCGGTCGGTATCGGATCAGGAACAGGCGGGCGCGCGGCTCAGCGCAGCGCAGCCTGCAGGGCTTTGCGGATGACCGTGGCGACATCGTCGCCTTCGGCGTTGGCGTCGCGCGCCATGCGTGCAGCCTCGACCGGCTTGTAACCCAGCTGCTGCAGGGCCACGGTCGCCTCGGAGACCGGATCGGTGGCCGGTGCCGCGCCGGCGATGGGTGCCCCGCCGCCGCCGAAATTGGCCGCGCGGTCGCGCAGCTCCAGCACCATGCGCTCGGCGGTCTTCTTGCCGATGCCCGGGATGCGGGTCAGCGCGGTGATGTCACCGGCCTGCAGCATGCGCGCGAATTCATCCACGCTGACGCCGGACAGCACCGCCAGCGCGATCTTGGCACCGATCCCGCTGACCTTCTGCACATCGCGGAACAGGCGGCGCTCGCCCTCGCGCAGGAAGCCGTACAGCGAGACGCTGTCTTCCTTCTGCGCGTAGTGGGTGAACAGCGTGACCTCGCGGCCCAGCTCGGGCAGGTCGTAGAAGGTGCTCATCGGCGCCTCCAGTTCGTAGCCGACGCCGTTGACGTCGACCATGAGCCACGGCGGCGCCTTGTAGGCCACGATCCCGCGCAGACGACCAATCATGCAGTTTTCCTCATTTCCGGCTCCAGGCCTGGCGCGCATTGACGCCCAGGCGCAGCGCCGTGGCCCGGACATGGGCGTGGGTGATCGCCACGGCCAACGCATCGGCAGCGTCGGCCTGCAGCTTGGTTTTCAGGTTGAGCATGAGCCCGACCATGTGTTGGACCTGTTGTTTTTCCGCGCCACCGCGGCCCACCACGGCCAGCTTGATCTCGGTGGCCGCGTATTCGCTGACCGGCAGGTCGCGCATCACCACGGCCGAGATGGCCGCGCCGCGGGCCTGGCCCAGCTTCAGGGCCGAATCCGGGTTGCGTGCCATGAACACCTTTTCGATGGCCACTTCGTCGGGGCGGTACTCCTCGACCAGGGCGGTCAGGCCCACCACCAGCAGCTTCATCCGCTGCGGGAAGTCGTCCGCGCCCAGCAGCACCAGTGGCAGGTGGTGGACATGCACCACCCTGCCGGCGGCGTCCACATCAATGATGCCCACCCCGGTGCGCTGCGAACCGGGGTCGATGCCGAGGATGCGTGTCATGCGGCACGCACACGGCCGCCCGCGGCCCGGAAGGGACACATGCGGCGGGGATAACAGGGAACGGCTGGAGTCATCATGGTCCGCATTGTCCGCTCACCGGTCGCGCAAAGCGACCGGTGAAGGGCCCGCTCAGGCGTAGGCGTCCGCGCCGAGATCGGCGTTGGAGAACACGTCCTGCACGTCGTCCAGGTCTTCGAGCATGTCCAGCAGCTTCTTGACCTGCAGAGCGGTGTCGCCCTCGACCTTGATGTCGTTGTCGGCACGGAAGGTGATTTCGGCATGGTCCGGCTTGAAACCGGCTGCTTCCATCGCGTCCTTGACGGCGTGATAGCTGTCGGCCGCGGTGAGCACATCGATCGCCCCATCTTCCGGGTAGACCACGATGTCGTCCGCACCGGCCTCGATCGCCGCTTCGGTGACGGCTTCTTCGTCCGCACCGGCGGCGAAGTGCAGCACCCCCAGGCGCTTGAACATGAAGGCCACCGAGCCTTCGGTGCCCATGTTGCCGCCGCACTTGCTGAACGCATGGCGGACATCGGCCACGGTGCGCACGCGGTTGTCGGTCAGGCAGTCCACGATCACGGCCACGCCACCGGGGGCATAGCCCTCGTAGCGGATCTCTTCGTACTCCACGCCTTCCAGCTCACCGGTCGCCTTCTTGATGGCGCGCTCGATCACATCCTTGGACATGTTCGAGGACAGGCCCTTGTCCATGGCAACGCGCAGGCGCGGGTTGTTGTTGGGGTCGCCTCCACCGCCGCGCGCGGCAACGCCGATCTCGCGGATGATCTTGGTGAAAATCTTGCCGCGCTTCGCGTCAGACGCGTTTTTGCGGTTCTCGATGGAGGGGCCTCTACCCATGGGGTGACTCTCGTGCTTCTGTCAGGAACAGGGCGCGAATTCTACCTGATCCGCCGCCCCGCCCGTGTCACCACCCCCGCCCGCTCAGGCGGCGTGGGCCGCATCATCGCGCCGGAACCGGCCATCGCGCAGGAAGGCGGCGGTCTGCCGCGCGGCATCGGGCGAGAACACCAGCCCGCTGTGGCTGGCCGGGATCACACAGTGGTCGGCGAGCCCCGGCAGCTGGGTCTCATCCAGCGCCACGGTGCCATCGGAGGCCTCGCCACAGGCGCCCAGCAGGCTGCCCAGCCCATGCGGGACCGAGCCGGCGATCAGCCCGACCTGGGCCCTGCCCTCCCAGGCCGGCAGCCCATCGAGCAGCAGTTCCGAGCTGCGCCCCAGCGCCAGCGACCAGCCGTGATCGCTCAGGGAGCGGGCGGTCACGCTGCCGCGCAGTGGCGAGCCCAGGCAGACCACGCGCGACACCGGCAGCTCCGGGGCGCGCCGCAGGGCCTCAAGGGCGACCAGTCCGCCCAGGCTGTGGCCGACCAGCGAGACCGGGCCACTGTCCTTGAGCCGCTCCAGCAGCTGCGGCACTGCCACCTCGGGGCCACCGAACACGCTCGAATACCCGAAGGTATCCACGGTGAAGCCACGGGCGCGCAGGCGCCAGGCCAACGGGCCGACCCAGGCGCGTGCGTTCCAGATGCCATGCAGCAGTAAAACGGGGGGATTCATGATGTCAGCCTCGCCCATTGGGCGGGGCGCCTGCAGAAGGAAACAGCGTCATTAGACAAATGGGCCAGCCAACGGCAGGTGAAGCCGCTGCGGCCATGACGATGTCGTGCTCAGCCCGCCGTGGGCGGGCGGCGCAGGATGAACTCCAGGTCGCGCACGCTGCCGACCGGGAACTCGTAGGTGCCGACCTTGCTGAAGCCATAGCGGGCATAGAACCGCTGCGCGCCGAAGTTCTCCGACCAGACGCCCAGCCACAGCGTGCGCGGGCCTTCCCGTTCCAGCCAGGCCAGCGCGGTTTCGAACAGGCGGCTGCCCCAGCCGCAGCTCTGCTGGTCCTTGATCAGGTACAGCCGCTTGAGTTCGCCATCGCCGGGCTGCACCTCGGCATGCGGCAGGCCACAGGGGCCGGCGGCGGCATGGCCCACGGCGACGCCATCGAGCTCCAGCAGCCAGACCGCGTAATCGGGGTGCTCAAGGATGATGCGCTGGCGCTGCGCCGGGTACGCCTCATCCAGGAAGGCCTGCAGGTCTTCGGGCGGGTACAGGGAGCCGAAGGTTTCCACGAACGTGCGCGTGGCCAGCACCGACAGGGTCTGGGCGTCGTCCGGGGTGGCGCGGCGGATGGTATAGCGGCCTGGAGTCACGGCGGGAGCATCGGCATCGGCAAGAACCGCCAATTTACCTGAACGTGGCGGCGATGGCGCCCCACGACCCGCGAACCTGTCGATCCTGGCGGGCAGGATCCGCAACAGGTACCGACCACCGGTCGGTACCTGCCACGTGTCGACGCCGACCGGGGGCCGGCGCGTCCCGGCTTATTCCTTGGCGGCGCGCGGGCGGACCTGCACGTGCACTTCGGCCAGCTGCTCGTCCGGGATCGGCGACGGGGCGCCGGTCATCAGGCACTGCGCGCCGGTGGTCTTCGGGAACGGGATGACGTCGCGGATCGACTCGGTACCGGCCATCAGCGCGGCGATACGGTCGATGCCGAAGGCGATGCCACCGTGCGGCGGCGCGCCGAAACGCAGCGCATCGAGCAGGAAGCCGAACTTGCCCTCGGCCTCTTCGGCACCGATGCCCAGCAGTTCGAACACCGCACTCTGCATGTCCGAGCGGTGGATACGGATCGAGCCACCGCCGATCTCGTTGCCGTTGAGCACCATGTCATAGCCACGCGACACGGCGGTCTTCGCATTCGCGCGCAGGTCGGCGATGTCGTCCACCGCCGGGGCGGTGAAGGGGTGATGCAGGGCGACGTAGCGCTGGGCTTCGTCGTCGTACTCGAACATCGGGAAATCGGTGACCCACAGCGGTGCCCAGCCGGCGGCGACCAGGTTGAAGTCCTTGCCGGCCTTCAGGCGCAGGGCGCCCATGAAATCGGAGACCTTGTTATAGCCACCGGCGCCGAAGAACACGATGTCCCCGTTACCGGCGCCGACATGGGCGACCAGCGCGGCGAAGGCTTCTTCGCTGAAGAACTTGGCGATCGGCGAGCTGACTTCGCCGCTCTCGCTGATCTTGATGTAGGCCAGGCCCTTGGCGCCGTACTTGGCGGCGTGCGCGGCGTATTCGTCGATCTGCTTGCGCGACAGGCTGGCGCCGCCCGGGATGCGCAGCGCGGCCACGCGGCCATCGGCATCGTTGGCGGCCGCGGTGAACACCGGGAATTCGCTGGTCTTGACCAGTTCGGCCACGTCCACCAGCTCTAGCGCGATGCGCAGGTCCGGCTTGTCCGAGCCATAGCGACGCATCGCCTCGGCCCAGGTCATGCGCGGGAAGCTGGCGGCCAGCTCCACGTCCACCACTTCCTTGAAGATGGCGCGGATCATGGTTTCCACGAAGTCCTGCACGTCGCGCTCGCGCACGAAGGCGAACTCCATGTCCAGCTGGGTGAATTCCAGCTGGCGATCGGCACGCAGGGCTTCATCGCGGAAGCAGCGCGCGATCTGGTAGTAGCGGTCGAAGCCGGCCACCATCAGGATCTGCTTGAACAGCTGCGGGCTCTGCGGCAGGGCGTAGAACTCGCCCGGGTGCATGCGCGCCGGCACCAGGAAGTCGCGGGCGCCTTCCGGGGTGGCCTTGGTCAGGATCGGGGTTTCAATGTCCTGGAAACCGGTGGCGTCCAGGTGGCGGCGCAGGGCCTGCACCAGCTTGATGCGGGTGCGCTGCATGCGCTGCATTTCCGGGCGGCGCAGGTCCAGGTAACGGTACTTCAGGCGGGTTTCCTCGCCCGGGTTCTCGTGCGCGTGGAACGGCAGCGGCTCGGCCTTGTTGAGGACGGTGATCGACGTGGCGATCACTTCCACGCTGCCGGTGCGGAGCTTGTCGTTGGCCGCATGCCGCGCACGCACCACGCCTTCGACCTGCAGCACGTCCTCGTAGCCCAGGCTGGCGGCCACGGCGAACACGGCTGCGTTGTCGACTTCCACCGTCACCTGCACGATGCCTTCATGATCGCGCAGATCGATGAAGACCACGCCGCCCTGGTTGCGGGCAACGTCGGTCCAGCCGGCGAGGGTAACGGTTTGGCCAATCAGGGTCTCGTCGACCAGGCCACAGAAGTGGGTACGCATGGGGGTAAAGCTCCGCAGGAGAGTGCCGGCGCCAAGCTGCGCCGGAAAGCCCGTTATTCTGCGGCCGCCAGCCCGGCGGGGCAAATCCGGGCGCCGCGGCCCGGCATCACACGCTCTGAACCGGGGGCATTCCTATAGTCCGCGCACCAACGACCGCACGGGGATGTAGCCATGCAACGCCGTCTGAGCACCGCCTGCCTCACCCTTGCCCTGGCCTGTATGGCCCCGGCCCTGCACGCCCAGATCAGCACCCGGGCCTATGCCCCGGAGAATCTGTCGCAGTTGTCCTCCTCCGACCGCAGCCGGGTCATCACCCAGGAATACGCCGACCAGTCCAATGGCCGCCGGATCCCGGATGACCAGCTGCGCTTCTACCTGGCCCAGGTCAACTCGGGCTGGAGCTTCTCACGCATCAAGCAGGACATCGCCACCTCGCTGCGCGGCAACGGCAACGGCGGCGGCTGGAATGGCGGCGGCAACGGATCCGGCAACAACGGCACGATCCGCTGCGAAAGCCAGGACAACCGCGAGCGGGTCTGCAACACCGGCTGGCGCAGCGCCCGGCTGTCCCGGCAGATTTCCGGCACGACCTGTACCGAGGGCCGCAACTGGGGCTCGCGCAATGGCACCGTCTGGGTCAGCGGCGGCTGCCGGGCCGAATTCGTCGAGGGACGCGGCAATGGCGGCAACTGGGGCGGCGGTAGCGGCACCGGGGCGACCATCCGCTGCGAGAGCCAGGACAACCGCGAGCGGACCTGCAACACCGGTTGGCGCAACGCGACCCTGGTCCGTCAGATCTCCGGCACGGCCTGTGTCGAAGGCCAGACCTGGGGCGTGCGCAATGGCGCGGTGTGGGTCAACCGCGGCTGCCGCGGCGAGTTCGCCGAGGCGCGTGGCAACAGCGGCGGCAACTGGGGCGGCGGTGGCAACAGCAACTACAGCGTGACCTGCAGCAGCAACGACAAACGCCAGCAGACCTGCGCGTGGGATGACCGCCAGGGGCGCCCGGCACTGGTCCAGCAGCTGTCCGGCACGGCCTGCGTGGAGGGCCGCAGCTGGGGCTACAGCAATGGCAGCCTGTGGGTCAGCGGCGGCTGCCGCGCCCGCTTCGGGGCGCGCTGAGCGGCCCAGCCCTGCACCCGGTGCCGACCGTGGGTCGGCACCCTTGCGTTGCCGGCCACCTGCGGCCGGCGCCGGGAGGCCGGGGTTACGGTGCCGGCGTCTCACTACCCCACGGCGCCGGCGGCAACGCCACCGGCTTGGTCAGGTCGAACACCACCTGGAAGTGGCGCCCGCCCGGCCGGGTGAGCTCGTAGACGAAGCGCTGGTCGGGGTCCACTTCCATCGCCCAGGTGTTCTGCACGGAGGCCAGCATGTCGGCCTTGCGGAACATCGCCACCGAATCCGAATCCACCGGGAACGACTGGCGCTGCGCGGTCCCCGGCGGCTTGCTGTCGCCGCCGTACATCGTGACCGCATCCGGGCTGCCATCCTCGTGGCGGTGATCATGCTTCAGGCGCAGGCCGTTCTCGGTGCGGCTCAGCACCCAGGTGCGCGAGTGGTCGTCGCCGACATGGAACGGGATCCGCAGCTCGTGTGCCGGATCCTCGCAGCCACGCACATGCATCACCAGGCGCTTGCCCTCGAAGGGATCGGGCGCATCGGTGCGCGGTTCGTTGACCGCGATGCGGCCTTCGAACGCCTTGCCGCAGTGCGCGGCTACGGCGGACATGAAGGCATCGGACGGTGCCATCGACACCTCGTGCCCGACGGTGTCATTGGTGCCGCTGCAGGCGGTGATCGCCAGCGCAGCGACCAAAGGAAGAAGTTTGACTGCGTTCATGCCCCCACCCTAACGGGCGCGAGCGGGCAGCGCAAACCGCGCGCTTGATGCGACAGACAGGGTTGCCAACGCATCCGCGCCGCTGCAACCAGCGCTTCATTGCCCCTGTGTTATGGTCGGTCACGTGATTCGTTCGCCTTCTTCCCCACGAAGGACGCACGCGTGTTGCGGCTGACCGCCCTGCTCACCGGTGTGGCGCTGTTGCTGACCGGCAGCGGCCTGCTCGGGACATTGCTGGCGGTGCGCGGTGGTGAAGCCGGCTTCGGTGCCGGCACGTTGGGGTTGGTGATGTCCGGCTATTTCGCCGGGTTTTTCATCGGCACCTTCTTCGCCCCCTCGCTGATCGGCCGCATCGGCCATATCCGTGCGTTTGCCTTCTTTGCCGCCCTCGCCGCCATCGCGGTGCTGCTGCACCCGCTGTGGATCAATCCGGTGGGCTGGGGCGTACTGCGCATCCTCACCGGCATCGCGCTGGTTGGCCTGTACACGGTGATCGAGAGCTGGCTCAACGCCGAACCCGACCCCCGGCTGCGCAGCCGCGCCTTCTCGCTCTACATGGTGGTCAATCTCTCGGCACTGGCCCTGGGCCAGGTACTGCTGATGCTCGGCGACGCCGGCGCGACCTCGATGTTCATGCTCACCGCCATCCTGGTCTGCGCGGCGGTGTTGCCGGTCACCGCCACGCGGCTGCGCCCGCCGGAGATTCCCTCGGTGCCGCGCCTGAAACTGGCGCGCCTGTACACGATGGCGCCGGTGGCGACCGTTGCCGCCGGCCTGTCCGGGCTGGCGATGGGCGCGTTCTGGGGCCTGCTGCCGGTGTACGCCGGCGAGGTCGGCCTGGATGGCAATGGCGTGGCCCTGTTCATGCTGACCGCCATCGCCGGTGGCGCGTTGCTGCAGTGGCCGCTGGGCCATATCAGCGACGGGCATGACCGCCGCACCGGGCTGGTCGCCCTCAGCCTGGCTGCGGCCGGCATCGCCGTCGTGGCGTCGCTGCCGATGATCCAGCTGCAGACCCATGTGCTGTTCGGCCTGTTCTTCTTCTACGGCGGGCTGGCCTTCGCCCTGTATCCCTTCGCCGTGGCGCACATGCTCGATTACCTGCCACGCGAAGACCTGCTGTCCGGGTGCTCCAGCCTGCTGCTGGTGCATGGCGTGGGCGCTGCGCTTGGCCCGGCACTGGCCGGTGCGGCCATGCAACGGTTTGGCGCGCCTGCGCTGCCGTTGTACTTCGCGGTGGTGCTGATGCTGCTGGCGTTGTTCACCACCGCGCGCCTGCTCAGTTTCCAGCGCCTGCGCACGCATCCGGTCGGGTTCCGGCTGATGCTGCGCACCACGCCCTCGGCCCTTGAGCTCATGCCCGAGACCGACACCGCACCGCCGGATCCCGATAACCCCCTCCCCTCTGACTCCGATAAGGAAGTGCATTGACTGTTTCGACACCGACCTCCCTCACTCCAACCCGTACACCGCCGGCGCCGCCGGCACCGCAACTGATCCTTGCCACCGATCTGGATGGCACCTTCCTCGCCGGCGATGCCGCCGCGCGCCATCGGCTCTACCGGCTGGTCGACCAGCACCCCGGCATCCGCCTGATCTTCATCACCGGCCGCGGCCTGGAAGCGGTGATGCCCCTGCTCTCCGATCCGGCTATTCCGCGCCCGGACTACGTGGTCTGCGATGTCGGCGCCACCGTCGTCGATGGCCACACCCTGCAGCCGCTGCAGCCCCTGCAATCGATGATCGACGCGCACTGGCCGGGTGAGCAGGTGGTCGCCGCGGCGATGCGTCCGTTCACCGCGCTGCAGCGCCAGGACGTGCCGCAGGAACGCCGCTGCTCTTACTTCTGTGATCCGGACACGCTGGCGCCACTGCGCTCGCAGATCCAGGCGGCCGCACAGGCGCTGGGCTGCGATGTGCTGTATTCGGCCGACCGCTATCTGGACATCCTGCCGCCGGATACCGACAAGGGCCGCACCCTGGCCGCGCTTGCGCGCCTGCTGGAACTGCCGCGCGACCGCATCCTGGTCGCCGGTGACACCCTCAACGACCTGTCGATGTACACCTCCGGTTTCCGCGGGGTGTGCGTCGGCGATTCCGAGCCGGCACTGACCGCCGCCACCGCCGACCTGGACCACACCTTCCACGCGCAGGCACCGGGGTGTGGCGGCATTCTCGAAGCGATCGAACATTTCCACCTGCTTGCCGATGACGATCCCTTCCTGCGCCCCCCGGCGCAGGCACGCGCCGACGGGGCGGACCTGGTGATGGTCTACCACCGCCTGCCCTTCGATGAAGTCATGGAAGACGGCGTGCTGGTGCAGCGCCCCCCGCGTTCGCCGAACGGCATCATTCCCTCCCTGCTGAGCTTCTTCGAAGGCGGCCAGAAAGGCTCCTGGGTGGCCTGGGGCATCGATGAGCCCAAGCGCGGCCCGTTCCAGACCCACCTGCCGGTGGATGCCGAGCGCTACCCGACCCTGACCGCCGCGCGCGTGCCGCTGAGCAAGCAGGAAGTGGACATCTTCTACAAGCGCTTTTCCAAGGAAGCGTTCTGGCCGATGCTGCATGTGTTCTGGGAGCGCGCCAAGTTCCGCGAGGAAGATTGGCAGGTGTTCCTGAAGGTCAACCGCAAGTTCGCCGAGGCCACTGCCGCCGAAGCCGCGCATGGCGCGACGGTGTGGATCCACGACTACAACCTGTGGATGGTGCCGGCCACGCTGCGCGAGCTGCGCCCGGACCTGAAGATCGCCTTCTTCCACCACACCTACTTCCCCTCGGCTGATGTGTTCAACGTGGTGCCGTGGCGCCGCGAGATCATCGGCAGCCTGCTCAGCTGCGATTACATCGGCTTCCACATTCCGCGCCAGGTGGAGAACTTCGTGGACGTGGTCCGCGGTGCGATGCCGGCCGAGCGCCTGGCGTGGGAAAGCTGCGCCCCGCGCTTCCTCACCTACGGGTGCGCGGTTGGCCTGGACACGATGACCACGCGCCTGCGTGTGGGCGATCGCGAAGTCGCTCTGGGTGCACATCCGGTGGGCACCGACCTGCGCCGCATCCACAACGTGCTCGCACGCAGTGACGTGCGCAACGACATCTTCAAGCTGCGCCGCGAGATCGGCGCGCGCAAGCTGGTGCTCTCGGTGGAGCGCCTGGATTACACCAAGGGAACGCTGGCCAAACTGGAGGCGTTCGAGCGCCTGCTGGAACAGCATCCGGATCGCCAGGGCAAGGTCACCCTGCTGATGATCTGCGTGCCGGCCGCACGCGAGATGACCATCTACCGCACGCTGCAGAACCAGATCGAGCAGGCGGTGGGGCGGATCAACGGGCGCTTCTCGCGGCTGGACTGGACGCCGGTGCGCTTCTTCGCCCAGGCGCTGCCGTTCGAAGAAGTGGTGGCCCATTACGCCGCCGCGCAGGTGATGTGGATCACCCCGCTGCGTGATGGCTTGAACCTGGTGTCCAAGGAGTTCGTGGCCACGCAGGGGATCGAGGGCAGCAACGGCGTGCTGGTGCTCAGCGAATTCGCCGGGGCGGCGGCCGAGCTGAAGGGCGCGGTGCTGACCAATCCGCATGACCCGGCCGACCTCACCGCTGGCCTGCTGCAGGCGTTGTCGATGCCCGACGAGGAAGCCACCGGACGCATGCGCCAGCTGTTCGGCAGCGTGGAGTACTACGACGTGGATCGCTGGGGCCGGGAGTTCCTGGAGGCCGTGCGCACCAGCCAATCCGAAGGCTGACGCGGGAACGGTAGTGCCGGCCGCTGGCCGGCGGCTCCAGGTAGTGCCGGCCGCTGGCCGGCTCCAAGCGGTGCCGGCTGCGGGCGATGCCGGTTTCATGGGTTGCCGGCCAGCGGCCGGCACTACGGCGTGCGCACCGACCAACGGTCGGTGCCTCCCGGGCGGTATCGCCTACCCGGCCTGCTGCATGATGCCTTCGGCGATCACGGCCACCTGCCGCAGCACATCGTTGCGGCCGGCATCGTCCACCGTCGCGCCCTGCAGGTAGCTGGTCAGCACCCACGGCGCACCGCCGGCGAGCGGCCACAGGATGGCGATGTCGTTGGTGGTGTCCTCCCCGTTGCTGCCGGTCTTGTCGCCGACCCGCCACGCCTTGGACAAACCGGCACGCAGCCGCGCATCGCCGGTTTCGTTGTCGATCAGCCAATCCGCCAGCTGCTGCCGCGAGGCAGGCTTCAGCACATCCCCGAGCACGAAGCGCTGCAGGCTCGCCGCCATCGCGGCCGGGCTGGTGGTATCGCGCGGGTCGCCGGGAGTGAAGCGGTTCATCTCCGGCTCGAGCCGATCATTGCGGGTCACCGCATCGCCATTGGCACGCAGGAACGCGGTCACCCCGGCCGGTCCCCCGACCACCCCCAGCAGCAGGTTCGCGGCAGGGTTGTCGCTGGTGATCATCGTTGCCCGGCACAGGTCGCGCACGGTGACATCCTTGCCGATGTGTCGCGTCGTCACCGGCGCATGCGAGAGCATGTCCTGCTGGCGCACGGGGATGCGCCGGTCCAGCGGGAGCGTGCCCTGGTCGGCCAGATGCAGGACCGCCGCAGACAATACGAACTTGAACGTACTGCACATCGGGAAACGTTCGTCCTGGCGGTTGCCGGTACGCCAGCCGGTGGCGGTGTTGAGCAGGGTCACGCCCAGGCGACCACCGCTTGCTGCTTCCAACGCTGCGAAGTCTTTCGCCGCGACGGCAGGTTGCGGCGAGGGCAGCGGCGTCTTGGCGAAGGCGGTGGCGGCCAATGCAGACGCGGCGGCCGCGCCGGTCCATTGCAGGAACTGTCGTCGAGCGATCATGGGGTTCTCCTTGGCGAAGGCCCGAGTATTGGCAGGTTGCGCGCCGGCCACCAGCGAGGATTTTCATCGGGAGCCATCAGCTCACCTAATACCATCAACGGAAGCACGCCTCCCAACCCCACGAAATCTGGTGTATCCGTGGTGATTGGCGTGCTGGCACCGCCCCGCGGTGCGATGATGCATCACCCCTGCTCACGGCTCGCCCATGCTCCGCCCCCAGCTGCCGCTCAATGCCCTGCGCGCCTTCGAGGCCGCTGCCCGGCACCAGAACTTCACCCGCGCCGCGCTGGAGCTGTGCGTCAGCCAGGCTGCGCTGAGCCATCAGATCCGGGCACTGGAGGATCGGCTGGGGGTGTCGCTTTTCACCCGCTTGCCGCGTGGCGTTGCACTGACCGACGAAGGCGCGCGCCTGTATCCGGTGCTCAACGAGGCCTTCGACCGTATCGCGGTGAGCCTGGACCGGTTCGTCGGCGGGCATTTCCGCGAGGTGCTGAGCGTGGGGGTGGTCGGCACCTTCGCCACCGGCTGGCTGCTGCCGCGCCTGGGGGATTTCAATGCGCGCCATCCGGATATCGAGCTGCGCCTGCAGACCCACAACAACCGCATCGACCTGGCCGGTGAAGGGCTGGACCTGGCGATCCGGTTCGGTGATGGCGATTGGCAGGGGCAGGTCAGCGAACCCGTACTGGATGCACCGTTCGCGCCACTGTGCGCGCCGGCGCTGGCACGTACGCTGCGGCAGCCGCGCGATCTGGCCAGCGTGCCGCTGTTGCGCTCCTACCGCAGCGATGAGTGGCCACGCTGGTTGCAGGCCGCAGGCGTACCGGAACTGGACGCCCGCGGCCCCGTGTTTGATTCGTCACTGACGCTGGCCAGTGCCGCCGCCGCAGGCGCCGGCGTGGCGCTGTTGCCGTTGAAGATGTTCGAGCAGGATCTGGCCCACGGCCGCCTGATCCAGCCCTTCGCGCAGACGCTGGAGCTGGGGCGGTACTGGCTGACGCGGCTTCGCTCGCGCGCCGAGAGTGATGCGGCGCGGCGGTTCCGGGAATGGCTGGACGCCCGGTAGATCCACGCCATGCGCGGATAGCCGAACGTCGGAACGCACCTCATCCACGCATGGCGTGGATCTACACGGGATGCGGCACGACCAGCGTGCCGCATCGCCCGCCCCGATCAGGCGTCCAGCAATTCCATCCACGTCTGCTCGGCCTTGCTGAGCAGGGTGGCAGTGGCTTCACGATCACGGCCGAGCACGGCCATGCGGGTCGCATCGGCGTAGTTGGACGGATCGGCCAGCTGGCGGTCCAGGTCGGCCAACAGCGCCTCCAGTTCGCCGACCTTGGCTTCAGCGGCGGCCAGCTTGTGCGGGTTGGCCGGCTTGCGCGCGGGCAGCGGCGGGGTCGGCGGTGCCGGCTCCGGGGCGGCCGCGGCGAGCTTGTGCTTGGTGCCCTGCGCGGCGGGACGCGAACGCAGCCAGGCCGCGTACGCATCCAGGTCGCCGTCAAACGGCTCGACCACGCCATCGGCGACGCGCCAGAAGGTATCGCAGACCAGGCCGATCAGATGGCGGTCATGCGAGACCATCACGATTGCGCCTTCGAAGTCGGCCAGCGCTTCAGCCAGCGCTTCGCGCATTTCCAGGTCCAGATGGTTGGTCGGTTCGTCGAGCAGCAGCACGTTGGGCTGCTGGTAGGCGATCAGCGCCAACGCCAGGCGCGCGCGTTCGCCACCGGAGAATCCATCCACCGGTTCGAAGGCGCGGTCACCGGCGAAGTTCCACTTGCCGAGGAAATCGCGGAAGGACTGGTTCGGCGCGTCCGGGGCGAGGTCGCGGAAGTGCTCCATCGGCGACTGCCCTTCGTGCAGCGATTCCACCGTGTGCTGGGCGAAGTAACCGATGCGCAGGTCCGGATGCGCGGCACGCTCACCACTGATCGGGTCCAGTTCACCCACCAGGGTCTTCACCAGCGTGGTCTTGCCGGCGCCGTTCGGGCCGAGCAGACCGATGCGCTGGCCGGCCTCCAGGCCGAAGCCCACGTTGTGCAGGATCACCGAATCGGCGCCGTAACCGGCCTCGACATGGTTCAGGCGGATCAGCGAGAACGGCAGCTTGGCCGGCGGGGCGAATTCGATGCGGAATTCGCGCTCGGCGCGCACGGCCTCGGTGCCGGCCAGCTTGGCCAGGCGCTTCATGCGGCTCTGCGCCTGGGCGGCCTTGCTGGCCTGCGCCTTGAAGCGGTCGATGAAGCTCTGCAGATGCGCGCGCTCGGCCTGTTCCTTCTCGTGGGCGAGCTGCTGCTGGCGCAGCTGTTCGGCGCGCTGGCGCTCGAAATCGGTGTAACCGCCAACGTACAGCTTGGCGCCGCCACCGTGCAGGTGCAGGGTGTGGGTGGCCACGTTGTCCAGGAACTCGCGGTCATGCGAGATCAGCAGCAGGGTACCCGGGTACTTGAGCAGCCACTGCTCCAGCCAGAACACCGCGTCCAGATCCAGATGGTTGGTCGGCTCGTCCAGCAGCAGCAGGTCGCTGGGCATCATCAGCGCGCGTGCCAGGTTCAGGCGCACGCGCCAGCCGCCGGAGAACGAGGAGACCGCACGCGAGTGCGTCTCGGCCGGGAAGCCCAGGCCATGCAGCAGCTTGCCGGCGCGCGCTTCGGCGTCATAGGCGCCGATCTCGGCCATGCGCTGGTGGGCGGTGGCAACGGCTTCCCAGTCTTCACGTGCCGCGGCCGCAGCCTCTTCACGCATGACGGCGGCCACCTCGGTGTCGCCTTCCAGCACGAACTGCAGCGCCGGGTCGGGCAGCGACGGGGTTTCCTGGGCCACGCTGGCGATGCGGATCTTGCCGGGCAGATCGACGTCGCCCTTGTCCGCCTCCAGCTCACCCTTCACAGCGGCGAACAGGCTGGACTTGCCGGCCCCGTTGCGGCCGACCACGCCCACGCGGTACCCCGCGTGCAGGGTCAGGTCGACATTGGACAACAGCAGCCGCTCGCCACGGCGCAAGGCGAAGTTACGAAGGGAAATCATCTTGGGGGTCCATATAACGGAATGGAATGTGCTCGTGAGCACCTTTCCTGCGACGTAATTCTAGCGTTAACGAATACTTGACGGGCCCCGGGATGCGCGGCAGGCCTCGTTTCTCTCTCCCACGACCCTGCCCGCGCTTCCCCGGGACCCTCCTGTCGAATCCCCCGCCTCACGTAAATGGTTGCTGCTGCAACGTTTTTTGCGAAAACGGCAAACATTTGACAAGCGATGAATATCCCGTTAATCCCTCTATTGCGCACCGCAACAACCGCCTTCGCAGACCCGATCCTCGATGTCGTGATGTCGCTTTGGTGCAGCACCGCCACTACCGGAGCCACATCCTGATGAACCGCAAGACCAGTACGCTCGCCGCCGCCGTAGCTGTCGCGCTCGGTATGTCCAGCTTCGCCGCTACGGCCCAGGATGCGCCCGCCCGCACGGCGGCCAACACCCTGGACACCATCATCGTCACCGGCACCCGCGTGGCCGACCGCACCGTGGCCGAGTCGCAGTCGCCGATCGACATCATCACCCCCGAGGCGCTGCAGTCCACCGGCACCACCGAACTGGCCACGGCCCTGGCCCGCGCCCTGCCCTCGCTGAACTTCCCGCGCCCGGCCCTGACCGACGGCACCAGCGGCATCCGCCCGGCGCAGCTGCGCGGCCTCTCCCCGGACCAGGTGCTGGTGCTGGTCAACGGCAAGCGCCGCCACACCTCGGCCCAGATCAACGTCAACGGCAGCATCGGCCGCGGCTCCTCGGCGGTGGACATCAACGCGATTCCGATCGCCTCGATCGAACGCGTGGAAGTGCTGCGCGACGGCGCCTCGGCGCAGTATGGCTCGGACGCCATCGCCGGCGTGATCAACATCGTGCTCAAAGGCTCGTCCTCCGGCGGCAGCCTGGCGCTGGACGCCGGCCAGTACTCGGCCGGTGACGGCAACAAGTACCAGCTCTCCGGCGATACCGGCATCGGCTTCGCCGACGGCCGTGGCAGCGTGCACGTGGCCGGCCAGATCATCCAGCAGGACGAAAGCAACCGTGCCGGTCCCTACCAGGGCACCACGCCGAACACGAGCAACTTCCCCAGCATCGGCCAGACCACCTTCGTGGTCGGCGATCCGCAGGTGGATGCGACCGCCGCCTCGGCCAACGCCAGCTTCCAGTTCAGCGACCACGTCTCGGCCTACGCCACGGCGATGGCCAGCAACCGTGACATCACCTCGTTCGCGTTCTACCGCTCGCGCAACCACCTCAGCCAGGGCGCGCTGCTGGCGCAGACCTACCCGAACGGCTTCGTGCCGGAGATCAACCAGTACTCCAAGGACCGCTCGCTGGTCGCTGGCGTCAAGGGCGATACGGACAGCGGCTGGAACTGGGATGTCAGCTACAACTACGGCGCCAACAAGATCGATTTCCACACCCGCAACAGCATCAACTACGCACTCGGCGTAAACAGCCCGCGCTCGTTCTACGACGGCGCGCTGGAGTACACCCAGAACATCGTCAATGCCGATGTGACCAAGACACTGGACTGGGGCCTGGCCTACCCGGTCACGCTGTCCTTCGGCGGTGAGTACCGCAAGGAGAAGTGGGAGCAATCGGCCGGTGAACTGAATTCCTACACCGGCAGCGGTGCGCAGGGCTTCGGCGGCTTCACCCCGCTCAACGCCGTGGACGCCGACCGCGACAACTACGCCGTCTACGCTGGCCTGGAAGCCGACCTCAGCGACAAGTTCTCCGCCGGTGTCACCGGCCGCTACGAGGACTACTCGGACTTCGGCGACAAGTTCTCCGGCAAGCTCTCCGCACGCTACGCCTTCACCGACAAGGTCGCCCTGCGCGCCACGGCGTCCAGCGGCTTCCGCGCGCCGTCGCTGGCCCAGCAGAGCTACCAGGCGGTGACCAGCACGATCGTCAACGGCGTGTTCGTCGAACGCGGCACCTTCCCGACCACCAGCCCGGCCGCGCAGGCGCTGGGCGCCAGCCCGCTGAAGGCCGAGAGCTCGACCTCCTACAGCCTGGGCCTGGTGCTGCAGCCGGTGGACCGGCTGTACCTGACCGTGGATGCGTACCAGATCGACATCGATGACCGCATCGTGCTGTCCACCAACATCACCACCAATGACGCCGCCAATGCGCTGCTGTCCAACCTGGGGCTGCCGGGTGTCACGGCGTTCTCCTACTTCACCAACGGCGTGGACACCCGCACCCGCGGCGTGGATGCGGTCTCCAGCTACACCATCCCCTTCGCCGCCAGTTCGCTGGAACTGACCGCGGCCTACAGCTACAACGAGACCGAGGTGAAGAAGTTCATCGCCTCGCCGGCGGTGTTCGGCGCGCTGGGCATCACCCAGTCGCTGATCGGCCGCGATGAGATCGGCCGCATCGAAGACAGCTACCCGCGCGACAAGACCATCCTCAGCGGCACGTGGCGTTCGGATCGCTGGGACCTCAACCTGGCCGCCACGCGCTACGGCTCGTTCACCGTGCGCAACTCGGCCACCGCCCTGCGTGACCAGACCTACGACGCCTCGTGGGTTCTCGATGCCTCGGCCAGCTACAAGCCCAGCGAGAACTGGACCCTGACCCTGGGTGCGGACAACATCCTGGACGAGTACCCCGACCGCACCGTGGACCTGCAGAACTCCACCTGGGGCATGCTGCCTTACAGCAACTACTCGCCGTACGGGTTCAATGGTGCCTACGTGTACGGCCGCGTGACCTACAAGTGGTAACAGGGTAGTGCCGGCCGCCGGCCGGCAACACCGGTTTTCCCATGCCCCGGTCACCCGGGGCATGTGCGTTTGGGCCGCCGAAATGCCGGGATCTGCGCATTCATCGCAGCGCGCCTTCGCTGTCCCGGACAGCACATGACCTGACCACGGGGACATAGCAGCATTGCGAGCAAGGATGTTTGCCCGGACCGGCTGCATCGGTGAAAATCGGGGCACCCCCCATCTTTGCGAGCCCCGATGCACCATGACACCGACCTGATCAACATCGTTGCCGTTGGCCTTGGGCTCGCCTTCATCTTCGGCGCGCTGGCCAACAAGCTGCGTTTGTCTCCCCTGGTCGGTTATCTGATTGCAGGCATCTGCGTAGGCCCGTTCACCCCCGGCTTCGTTGCCGACCAGGCCCTGGCCAACCAGCTGGCCGAGATCGGTGTGATGCTGCTGATGTTCGGGGTCGGCCTGCATTTCTCGCTGAAAGATCTGATGGAGGTCAAAGCGATCGCCATCCCGGGTGCGATCGGCCAGATCCTGGTCG
This sequence comes from Stenotrophomonas sp. AS1, assembly GCF_048957655.1. Taxonomy (NCBI): domain Bacteria; kingdom Pseudomonadati; phylum Pseudomonadota; class Gammaproteobacteria; order Lysobacterales; family Lysobacteraceae; genus Stenotrophomonas; species Stenotrophomonas sp. AS1. Next base: position 557,132 of record NZ_JARVXM010000003.1, read on the forward strand.
CCACGCTGCTCGGCTGGGGCCTGGCCGCGTTGATGGGCTGGCCGGTGATCTACGGCGTGGTGTTCGGTTTCTCGCTGGCCACCGCCAGTACCGTGGTGCTGCTGCGCGCGATGGAAGAACGGCGCCTGCTGGAAACCACGCGCGGCAAGATCGCGATCGGCTGGCTGATCGTGGAAGACCTGGCCTGCGTCCTGGCGCTTGTGATGATGCCGGTGCTGGCCGGCGTGTTCGGCCCCGATGCGGCCAATGAAACCCATACCGTCGGCAGCGTGCTGGCCAGCATCGGCTGGACCTTCGTGCAGCTGGGCCTGTTCGTGGCGGTGATGCTGGTGGTCGGGCGCCGGGTGATCCCATGGATCCTGGAACGCATCGCCGGTACCGGCTCGCGCGAGCTGTTCACCCTGGCCGTGCTGGCGATCGCGCTGGGCGTGGCGTTCGGCTCGGCGATGCTGTTCGGCGTCTCCTTCGCGCTGGGCGCGTTCTTCGCCGGCATGCTGCTCAACGAATCGGAGCTGAGCCACAAGGCCGCCAACGATTCCCTGCCGCTGCGCGATGCGTTCGCGGTGCTGTTCTTCGTTTCGGTCGGCATGCTGTTCAACCCGGCCATCCTGATCGAGCACCCGTGGCAGGTGCTGGCCACCGCCGCGATCATCATGTTCGGCAAGTCTGCCGCCGCGTTCGTGATCGTGCGTGCCTTCGGCCATCCGACGGGTACCGCGCTGACCATCTCGGCCAGCCTGGCGCAGATCGGCGAGTTCGCCTTCATCATCGCCGGCCTCGGCGTGACCCTGAAGATCCTGCCGCCGACCGGCCAGGCCCTGGTACTGGCCGGCGCGCTGATCTCGATCATGCTCAACCCGCTGGTGTTCGGCCTGCTCGACCGCTGGCTGCTGAAGAACCAGGAAACCACCCCCACTGCGGTGGAGACCGAGCTGCCGCCCGGCCCCTCGCTGGACCTGCACGACCATGCCATCGTGATCGGCTACGGCCGCGTCGGCAGCGCGCTGGCGCAGGTCCTGCGCGACCGTGGCGTGCCGGTGATGATCATCGACGACAACAAGGAGCACGTCGCCGAGGCGCATGCGGCCGGCCTGCCGGGCATCCGTGGCAGCGCGGCCTCCGATCGCGTGCTGGCCGAAGCACACCCCGAGCGCGCCAAGATCGCCGTGCTGGCGATTCCGCAGCCGCTGGAAGCCGGTGAGACCCTGGCCAAGCTGCGCGCGCTCAATCCGGGCCTGACCCTGCTGGCGCGCGCACACAGCGATGCCGAGGTGAAGCACCTGCTCGCCCACGGCGCCGATGGCACGGTCATGGCCGAGCGCGAGCTGGCCTACTCGCTGGCCGAGATGGTGATGTCCACCCCGCCGTACCGCACGATGGGGCAGCAGCACAGCATTCCGGTGGTCTGACCGCCGCTACCCCACCGGCACGCAGATATCGGCGCGCAGGATGGCGTCGGGCACCTCTTCGGGGTCATCCAGGTAGTGGTAGTACAGCTCTGCATCGCGCAGCGTGTGACCACTGTCGGGCAGCCAGTCGCGTAGCAGGGCATCAGTGGCCGCTTCCAGGCCCGCGTAACTGCCCACATGGCGCAGCACGGCATACGTGCCACCGCCCAGCGTCAGCGCACGCAGCGGGGTGGGTAGCGCCTGCGGCGTGCGCCCGAAGCCCATTGCGCAATCGAATACGCATTCCTGCGCCGGCGCATCGCGGTGGTCCGTCCGTGCGATGCCGATCAGCTGCTGCAGCTGTTCGACCCAGCCCTGCTCGGCGGCCCAGGTGAAGATCTCGCCGAACGCCTGATCCAGATCATCGAAGGCCCCTTGCGTGCGCAGCGCCACCACATCGAAGGGTTCCAGTGTGGTCACCGTGACCTGCAACGGCACCGTCCCGTCGGCGTGATCGCCCGGCGGGCGTGCCAGCCGCTGTTGCCAGTGGCTGCGCAGCCCGGCATTCTCGCGCAGGCTGCTCGGCGTGGCATCCAGCGCCTGGCGACAGGCACGGGCCAGCGCCTGTGGGCTTTCATAACCGACGTTCAAGGCCACCTCGGTCACCCGGCTGTCCGCCTGGCCGAGCAGCTGCAGCGCCTGCAGCAAGCGCAGGCGCGCCACGGTGCGCCCGGGCGTTTCGCCGGTCAGCGCGCGGTACAGGCGATGGAAATGGAACGGTGACTGGTGCGCGATCGCGGCCAGCGCTTCCAGATCCGGCAAGGGATCGCCAGCACGCAGGCAGGCCTGCAGATGGGCGATGACGCGATCGATACCGTGGCGCTGGCGGACCTGGGCAATGCGGCGCATGGCGGGCTCCCTCTCTAGGTGACGCTCAGCGTGCGTGCTGCCGCGCCCCTGCGCGTGGCCGATCTTGCGCAGTTGGGCGATCGTCAGCCGATCCTAACCCTGCCGGTAGAGCCACGCCATGCGTGGCTGCGGCGCCGGAAGAAGAAGCAGCCACGCATGGCGTGGCTCTACCCCATGGCGGAGAATCCCATGGCCCCATGGAAAAACCCCACGGCGGCCGGCCCGCACCGGCCGCCGTGGGTCCTGCCACTACGCCTTGGCCAACGCCTGCTCCAGATCGGCGAGCAGGTCGTCGATGTGTTCGATGCCCACCGACAGCCGCACCGTGTCTTCGCTGACGCCCGCCTTCTCCAGCTCGGCCGCATCCAGCTGCCGGTGGGTGGTCGAGGCCGGGTGCGTAGCCAGTGACTTGGCATCGCCCAGGTTCACCAGGCGGGTGAACAGCTGCAGCGCATCCAGGAAGCGCGCGCCTGCGGCGCGGCCACCGGGCAGGCCGAAGGTCAGCACGCCGGAACCGTGGCCGCGCAGGTACTTCTGCACCAACGCGTGCTCGGGATGGTCGGGCAGCGCGGCGTAGTTGACCCACGCCACCTTGGGATGGCGCTGAAGGTGTTCGGCCACCGCCAGCGTGTTGGCGTTGATCCGGTCCAGGCGCAGCGCCAAGGTCTCGATGCCCTGCAGGATCAGGAAGGAATTGAACGGTGAGATGGCCGCGCCGGTATTGCGCAGCGGGACCACCCGCGCGCGGCCGATGTAGGCGGCCGGCCCGAGGGCGTCGGTGTAGACCACGCCGTGGTAGCTCACGTCCGGCTCGTTCAAGCGGCGGAAGCGCTGCTTGTGCTCCGCCCAGGGGAAGCGACCGGAATCCACGATCGCCCCGCCCAGGCTGGTCCCATGACCACCGAGATACTTGGTCATCGAATGCACGACGATGTCCGCGCCGAAGTCGAACGAGCGCTGCAGGTACGGCGTGGCGACCGTGTTGTCCACGATCAGCGGGACGCCGTGCGCATGCGCGATCTTCGCCACGGCTTCGATATCGGTGATGTTGCCGCGCGGGTTGCCGATCGATTCGACAAACACCGCCTTGGTGCGGTCATCGATCAGCGCCCCGAACGCCTGCGGATCGCGGTAGTCCGCAAAGCGCGTTTCGATCCCGAACTGCGGCAGCGTGTGCGCGAACAGGTTGTAGGTGCCGCCGTACAGGGCACTGGCCGAGACGATGTTGTCGCCCGCCTCGGCGATGGTCTGGATCGCGTAGGTGATCGCGGCCTGGCCCGAGGCCAGTGCCAGTGCACCGATCCCGCCCTCCAGCGCGGCGATGCGCTGCTCGAGCACGTCCGTGGTCGGGTTCATGATGCGGGTGTAGATGTTGCCCGGCACCTTCAGGTCGAACAGGTCCGCGCCGTGCTGGGTGTCATCGAAGGCGTAGGCCACGGTCTGGTAGATCGGCACTGCCACCGCGCGCGTGGTGGGGTCGGGCCGGTAACCGCCATGCACCGCGATGGTCTCCGCGCGCCACTGTGATTCGGGACTGCCGTGTTCGGACATAGCGCATCGCCTCCAGGTGAATGCCGACGATACCGAACAAAAAACCCCCGCCGAGGCGGGGGTTCATGCCAAACATGCATGGTGTGAGGCTCAACGGTTATCAGGCCGCCGGTGCGCGCGGGGCTTAGCCCTTCACGAACACCAGCTTGCCCTCGGCCGCATCGACCCGGATCACATCGCCGTTGAGGAACTCGCCGGACAGGATCTTCTGCGCCAGCGGGTTCTCCAGCTGCGACTGGATCGCACGCTTGAGCGGACGCGCACCATAGACCGGATCGAAGCCGACGTTGCCCAGCAGCTGGAAGGCCTCGTCGCTGACCTCGATGCGCAGGCCGCGTTCGGCCAGGCGCTTTTCCAGGCCCTGCATCTGGATGCGGGCGATCTGCTTGATCTGCACCTTGTCCAGCGGGTGGAACACCACGATGTCGTCCAGGCGGTTGATGAATTCCGGGCGGAAGTGCGCCTGCACCACGCCCATCACCGCGGCCTTCATCTGCGTGTAGGCCTCCGGGCTGTCATCGCTGCTCATGTCCTGGATCTGGTGCGAGCCCAGGTTGGAGGTCATCACGATGACGGTATTGCGGAAGTCCACCGTGCGGCCCTGGCCATCGGTCAGGCGGCCATCGTCCAGCACCTGCAGCAGGATGTTGAACACGTCCGGATGCGCCTTCTCCACCTCATCGAGCAGGATCAGCGAATACGGGCGACGACGCACCGCCTCGGTCAGGTAGCCACCTTCTTCGTAGCCCACGTAGCCCGGGGGCGCACCGATCAGGCGCGCGACGCTGTGCTTCTCCATGAACTCGCTCATGTCGATGCGGATCATCGCGTCGGCGCTGTCGAACAGGAACTCGGCCAACGACTTGCACAGCTCGGTCTTGCCCACGCCGGTCGGCCCCAGGAACAGGAACGAGCCGCTGGGACGGTCCGGATCGGACAGGCCCGCACGCGAACGCCGCACCGCATCGGAGACCACCTTGATCGCCTCTTCCTGGCCGACCACGCGGTTGTGCAGCACCTCTTCCATGCGCAGCAGCTTGTCGCGCTCGCCTTCGAGCATGCGGTTGACCGGGATGCCGGTCCAACGCGAGACCACTTCGGCGATCTCCTCGGCGGTCACCCGGTCCTGGACCAGCTTGAACTCACTGGTTTCCACTTCCTGCGCGGCGGCCAGCTGCTTTTCCAGCTGCGGCAGCTGCCCATACTGGATCTCGCTCATACGGCCGAAATCCTGGCGGCGCTGCGCCGATTCCAGTTCCAGCTTGGCCTGTTCGATCTGTTCCTTGATCCGGGTGGCACCCTGCAGCGTCGCCTTCTCCGACTTCCAGATTTCATTGAGATCGGAGAACTCGCGCTCCAGCGCATCGATGTCGGTTTCCAGATCGGCCAGGCGCTGGCGCGAGGCGTCGTCCTTTTCTTTCTTGAGCATTTCGCGCTGGATCTTGAGCTGGATCACGCGGCGCTCCAACCGATCCAGTTCCTCCGGCTTGGAGTCGATCTCCATCCGGATGCGCGAGGCGGCCTCGTCCATCAGGTCGATGGCCTTGTCCGGCAACTGCCGGTCGGCGATGTAACGGTGCGACAGCGTGGCCGCGGCGACGATCGCCGGGTCGGTGATTTCCACGCCATGGTGCACGGCGTACTTTTCCTTCAGCCCGCGCAGGATCGCGATAGTGTCTTCCACGCTCGGCTCGCCCACCAGCACCTTCTGGAAGCGGCGCTCCAGCGCAGCATCCTTCTCGATGTACTTGCGGTATTCGTCCAGCGTGGTCGCACCGACGCAGTGCAGCTCACCGCGCGCCAGCGCTGGCTTGAGCATGTTGCCCGCGTCCATCGCGCCGTCGGCCTTGCCGGCGCCGACCATCGTGTGCAGTTCGTCGATGAACAGGATCACCTGCCCTTCGCTCTTGGCCAGGTCGTTGAGCACGCCCTTCAGGCGCTCTTCGAACTCGCCGCGGAACTTGGCACCGGCGATCAGCGCGCCCATGTCCAGCGACAGCACGCGCTTGCCGCGCAGGCCCTCGGGCACTTCGTCGTTGATGATGCGCTGGGCCAGGCCCTCCACGATGGCGGTCTTGCCCACGCCGGGCTCACCGATCAGCACCGGGTTGTTCTTGGTGCGGCGCTGCAGGACCTGGATGGTGCGACGGATCTCCTCATCGCGGCCGATCACCGGATCCAGCTTGCCGCTCTCTGCGCGCGCGGTCAGGTCGATGGTGTATTTCTCCAGCGCCTGGCGCTGGTCTTCCGCATTTTCCGACTGCACGGTCTCGCCGCCGCGCACCTTGTCGATGGCGGTTTCGATCTTCTTCCTGTCGGCACCGGCGGCGCGCAGCGCCATGCCCAGGGTGCCGCCATCGTCGACCGCGGCCAGCACGAACCACTCACTGGCGATGAAGGCATCGCCGTGCTGCTGGGCCAGCTTGTCGGTGTTGTTGAGCAGCCGGTTCAGATCGTTGCCGATCGACAGGTTGCCTTCCTGCCCGGAGACCTTGGGCAGGGCCTCCAGGGTTTCATTCAAACGTTCGCGCAGTACCGGCACGTTGACGCCGGCCTGGGCCAGCAGCGGGCGCGTGCTGCCACCCTGCTGGTCCAGCAGCGCGCTGAACACATGTACCGGTTCGATGATGTTGTGGTCGCGGCCCACGGCCAACGACTGCGCGTCGGCCAGCGCCTGCTGGAAACGCGAGGTGAGCTTGTCCATCCGCATGTTCTTGTCCTCGATGTAAACGGGGCTGGCCGTGCCAGCACTGTCCCTGAGATGCGGTTACGGGGGCGTGTTTCAAGGGTGGATGAGATGCCGATTCAGGCTTCGTCAGGCCCCTGGCGGGCGGCCCAGCAGGGGCGGTTCGGGCGGCAATGGCACCAGGCAGCCGATGCCGGCCGGCAGGTCCAGCGCCACGTCGTAGCCGCCGGTGACGCCGTAGCCGACCCGCCAGGACGAGGGAAACAGATCCGGCGGCTGGAAGGCGATATCCACCGGAATGTTCGCCAAGGTATCGGCCACCTGCAGTGGCGTGCTGGCCGGCGCGTACTCGATGTCCTCCGCCCCGCGCGTGGTGATGACATTCTTGCGCTGGATTGCGGCGGCCGGCACCGACGAACGCGGCGCACCCCGCATCTGGAATGCCCCATTGAAGCCGGTGTCGACCAGCATGAGCGTGTTTTCGCGACCGCGGATCGGGTAGCGGGCCTGCTGGAACGGCCCCCACAACGAGGAGGTGAACACCATCCGCCGTGTGCAGGCGGCTGGAGTCTGCGTCCCGAGCAGCGTCAGCGTGTCGCGGGAAAGGCGGACCCGTCCCAGCGCGCGCAGCACATCCAGGCCGATCAGGTTGAGCTCGCGCGTGGCTTCACTGTTGAACGAAACATCGCGCACCCGCTGCCCGCCCAGCTCGATATCGATCGGTGCAGCCAGCCCCGCCTGCTGGATGTCGTCGTCGATGATGCGTGAGACCACGAAGTTTTCGGTCACCGTCAGGCCCAGCGATTCGGCCAGCGCGCGCGTGATGTGCGAACGCGGGGCGCCGGTATCGACGATGAAGGCAGCCTCCTGGCTGACGGGATGGCCGTCGCGCGTGCCGTGCAGGGTAAGCGTGACCGAGGGCAGCTCGTTGCTGAACTGGATCGGCACCGCCACCTCCTGCTCGCGCTCGGCAACGGGCGGCGCACTGCGCGGCCAGTCGGTGAACGCCGCGAATGCCGGGCGGGTGACATCGGGCACCTCATCGCCGGGCTTGAGCATCGGCACGATGGTGCGCTGGTAGTCCTCGCGCACGCGCAGCATCAGGCTCGCCCATCCAGCGATATCGCCCTCGATCAGCGCGTTGCCGGCCAAGGTGGATTCACACAGGAAGGCCAGCCCCTGCAGCGCAGGCGGCGCATCACGGGTTTCGTCCAGGCACTGGCGTGCAGCCCGATTGGAGGCGGCCAGCTCACCACGGACGCGGTGATAGCCTGCCGCACCCAGGTGCCGGCGTGCACCGGATACCCCGCTCATCTCGCGCAGCGTCGTCAGTTCCGCACGCAGCACTGCATCGCTGTAGCCGAAGCCATCGTGCAGGGCCACCGGGTCGGCCGCTACGGCAGCCGGCAACATCGCCACGCACACGCCCATCGCCCACATCCGCATCGCCTGCTCCCATCGACATCCCCGCCCGACCCTAGCACGGGAACCACGCTGCGCTCACGCCTGCTTTCGGCTGCGCGGGCCATGCTGGCCACCGGTTCCGCACGGAGTGGCTGCATGCATTACGAACTGTATTACTGGACCGGCATCCAGGGCCGCGGCGAGTTCGTGCGGCTGGCGCTGGAGGATGCGGGCGCGGGCTACACGGATATGGCGCGGGTCCACGGCGATGCCGTGATGCAGCCGTATCTGGACGGCAAGGTCGAGGGCCTGCAGCCGTTTGCCCCCCCATTCCTGCGCACCGGCCGGCAGGTGATCGCCCAGGTGGGCGCGATCCTGGATCATCTGGGACCGGAGCTCGGCCTGGTGCCCGATGCCAGTTCACGGCGGCAGCAGGCCCTGCAGTTGCAGCTGACCATCGCCGATCTGGTGGCCGAGGTGCATGACACCCACCACCCGATCGCAGCGTCGAAGTACTACGACGACCAGAAACACGAAGCCAAAGCGCGCGCGACGTCGATGCGCGGCGAGCGAATGCCCAAGTTCCTCGGTTACTTCGAGAACGTGCTCAAGCACAACGGTGGGCGTCATCCGCTGCGCGAGCACTCCTATGTCGATCTGTCGCTGTTCCAGCTGCTGAGCGGGCTGGAGTACATGTTCCCGCGCCGCATGCAGGCGCTTTGGCCGACGCTGCCGCAGCTGCGCGCCCTGAAGGACCGGGTGGAAACCCGGCCCAACATCGCCGCCTATCTCGCCTCGGAACGGCGCCTGGCGTTCAACACCAATGGCATCTTCCGGCATTACCCGGAGCTGGATGGCGAGCAATGATGCCGCGCCGGCCGCTGGCCGGCTCCGCAGCAGACCTACCCCATTCGGTAGCTCACGACCGTTGGTCGTGAGCAGGTAGTGCCGGCCGCTGGCCGGCTCCGCAGCAGACCTGCCCCATTCGGTAGCTCACGACCGTTGGTCGTGAGCACAATGAAACGCAGCCGGCCAGCGGCCGGCACTACAGCGCTACGCGCGTTCTGAAGGCTGCTTCTGCAGCGACAACAGCGCCAGCAACCCGGCCAGCGCCACGTACGCGCCGGTGAACTGCCAGCTGATGATCTTCGGCAGGCCCTCCAGCTGCCACGGCAGATAGATGCCACCGCGCGGGTCCACCGAGTGGATCAGGCCGAACAGGGTCAGCACCGCCGCCACCAGCAGGAACCCGGAGGCGCGCAGCAGCTTCCCATCGATCATCGCCACCACCGCCGCGATCCACAGCATCGAGGTGATGATGAAGCCGTTGCCCAGGGTGAAGATCACCGCCAGCTCCGGCAGGCCATGCCCGTCCAGCGTAGTGGTCATCGCCGCGAGCTGTTCCGGGGCGATCCAGCCCGGGGCCTTGATCGCCAGCAGGTAGGCCACCGAAGGCAGGAAGCCGAGCACCATCGCGCCGGCGTGCTCGCGCGGCGTGGCCTGGAAGGCCTGGGTGGTGATGTCGATCGCCACGTACACGATGATCGGCGCCAGCACGGCCAGCGGCAGCCACTGCACCAGCCCGGAAATCACCCCCAGCATGCCGCCGATGCCGACGAACAGACCGGTCAGCAGCGTGTAACCGCTGCGCGCGCCCATGTGCTTGTAGGCCGGCTGACCGATGTACGGCGTGGTCTGTGCGACGCCGCCGCAGAACCCGGCCACCAGCGTGGCGACGGCCTCCACCAGCAGGATGTCGCGGGTGCGGTAATCATCACCGGCCGCACGCGCGCTTTCGGAAACGTTGATGCCACCGACCACCATCAGCAGGCCGAACGGCAGCAGCAGCGGCAGGTAGGTGATCGCGGTCGGCAGGCCGTCGATGAACCCCAGTGTCGGCCAGGGCAGCACCACCTGCGGCGGTACCCACTCAGGCACCTTGAAGCCCGGCGCACCCAGGCCGGCCAGGCCGAGTCCGTAATACAGGATCGTGCCGAAGACGAAGGCGACCAGCACGCCGGGCGCGCGGATCGGCAGTTTGCGCTTGGCGATCAGCACGTACAGCAGCAGGCCCAGGGTGACGAAGCCGACGACCGGCGAGCGCAGCGTTTCCAGCAGCGGCAGGAAGCCCATCAGCACGATCGCGATGCCGGCGATCGAGCCGAGCAGCGAGGCGCGCGGCAGCGCGCGGGTCACCGCCTCGCCGAAGAACGACAGGATCACCTTGAGCACGCCCATGATCACCAGCGAGGCCATGCCCAGCTGCCAGGTGGCGATGGCCGCATCGTGCGGGGCCAGGCCCTGGCCCTTGAAGGCGAGGAAGGCCGGGCCGAGCACCAGCAGCGCCATGCCAATACTGGTCGGCGCGTCCAGGCCGAGCGGCATCGCGGTGACATCATCGCGACCGGTGCGCGCGGCCAGGCGGCGCGCCATCCAGGTGTAGAGCACGTTGCCGACCAGCACGCCGAAGGCGGTGCCCGGGAACATGCGGCCGAACACCACATCCGCAGGGAACTGGAAGATGCCGACCAGGGCCATCGCGATGAAGCCGAGGATGGACAGGTTGTCGACCACCAGGCCGAAGAAACCGTTGAGATCGCCGGCGACGAACCAGCGGGGGCGTCCGGTGGGGACGGGAGCGGAGGCGGACATGCGCGGGGGCGGCCATGGGGAGGGGGTAGCCGATGGTAGGGCCTCGCCGCCCCCAGTAACAGGCACATCAATGGAACGCCGGGATGTATGGGTCATCGCATACCCGATTGCGCCCGCGTAGTGCCGGCCGCTGGCCGGCTCCCGATACCGTCGGATGAATCCTGGGGAGCCGGCCAGCGGCCGGCACTACCGGAGCGTGGATCAGGGCTTGTTGAGGAAGTTGTTCGCCAGCAGGTCCCGTACATCCCCGACCCGCCCGCTCAGCAGCGCCTTGGCCGCGTACAGGGCAGTACCGGCCACCTGCTTGGCTTCCACCTGCGGCGGCATCACCAGCTCGGTCGGGCTGGTGTGCACGTCCAGCAGCGCCGGGCCCGGGTGCGCCAGGAAATCCTTCACCGCCTGCTCCAGGTCCTCCGAGCGGGTCACGGTGCGGCCGTAGAACCCGATCACCTCGGCCAGGCGGCCGAAGTCAGGGTTCTTCAGGTCGGTGTAGTTGTCCAGCAGGCCTTCGACCTTCTGCTCCAGCTCGACGAAATTCAGCGAACTGTTGTTGTAGACCACCACCTTGATCGGCAGGTTTTCCTGCACGGCGGTGAGCAGGTCGCCCAGCAGCATCGCCAGGCCACCATCACCGGACAGCGAAATCACCTGGCGGCCCGGGTAGGCCTTCTGCAGGCCCAGCGCCTGCGGCATCGCGTTGGCCATCGTGCCGTGCAGCAGGCTGGTCAGCGTGCGGCGGCGCCCATTGACGCGGATATGGCGCAGGATCCACACCATCGGCGAGCCGCCATCTGCGGTAAAGAGCGCGTCGTCGGCAGCGTGGCGGTCGATCAGCGCGGTGAGATGCTGCGGGTGGATCAGCTCGCCTTCGCCCGGTTGCTCTTCCTTGGCCCGCGTGGCCAGCGCCTTCTCGCGGTGCTCCATGCACTCATCCAGGAAGCTGCGGTCCTCGCGTTCGGGCAGAAGCGGCAGCAATGCCTCCAGGGTCGGGCCGATATCCCCCACCACGCCCAGATTCACCGGATGCCGGCGGCCCAGATGGCTGCCATCGCGGTCCACCTGGATCAGCGTGGCCTTGTCCGGGTAGTACTGGCCCCAAGCGAAGTCCGCGCCGAGCAGCAGCAGCGTGTCGCAGGCCATCAGCGTGTGATACCCGGACTCGATGCCGAAGATGCCGGTCATGCCCATGTTGTACGGGTTGTCGTACTCCACGAAGTCCTTCGCGCGCGAGGTATGCGCGATCGGTGCCTTGAGCCGGGCACCCAGCGCGACCAGGGCATCATGCGCATGTTCGCAGCCCGCACCTGCGTAGATGCCGATGCGCTTGCCCTCGCCGATCAGCGCGGCGATGCGCTGCAGTTCATCGTCCGACGGGCGCAGCACCGGCTGGGTGTAATGCACCGAGAACGGCACATCGTGCTTGACCTCCGCTTCGCTGATGTCGGCCGGCAGGATCACCACCGCGACCCCGCGGCGGCTGATCGCCGCCTGGCACGCCAACGTCACCACGCGGCGCGCCTGCTCGGCGCTCTGCACCTGCTCGCAGAACACGCTGCAGCTGCCGTACACCGCCTTGAAATCGACTTCCTGCGGGAACTCCATGCCCAGCTCGGCGGTGACCACCTGGCTGGCGATCAGCACCATCGGCGCGCGGTTGCGGTTGGTCTCGAACACGCCATTGATGAAATGCAGCCCGCCCGGGCCGCACGAGCCGGCGCAGGCGGTGAGCTGCCCGCTGATCAGCGACTCGGCACCGGCGGCAAACGCGGCCACTTCCTCATGCCGCGTGTGTACCCACTCGATCTCGCTGTGATGGATGGCATCGGTGACGTAGTTGAGGGTATCGCCGACGATGCCGTAACAGTGACGGACACCGGCGGCCTGGAGGGTCTCAACCACGATTTCGGCAACGCGCTTGCTCATGACATGCTTCCACGACGAGGGGGAAACGTCAGCCTAGTCCCGGGCAAGTGACACTCGTGTGGGTTTACGCGTGCCGGCGCTGGGTCACGGCTGCGTGTTCACCCAGCCCAGCACCGCGCCGCGCGTGGGATGGTCATAACTTACCTGCACCCAGCCATCGCGCTCATCGAGCAGCTCCACGCGGTCATCGCGCACCAGATACCGCGGGGTCGTGGCATCACCGGGCTGGCGGTACAACGGCAGCCGCGCCACCATCACATGCCCGGAAATGCGCAGCAGCGGCGAGCCGGCGCGCGGCGCCTCCAGACCATCGCCGATCGCGGTCTCCAGCACGTTGCCTTCAGGATCGAAGGTGCTCCAGACCGCCAGGGGACCGCTGTCGGCGGTCTGCTTCACGAACACGTACGGCTCGAGCAGATCGTCGAGCATCAACATGCGCTCGGCGCGGTACAGGTACAGGCGACCGCCGTCGTAGCGGTACTGATCCACGTACCACATCGGCCCGCTGCGGCAGCTGCTGCTCAGGGTGCGGTTGTCTGCCTCCACCGTCAGCCCCATCAGGTCACCGCACTGCGCACGGTCGTTCGCGATGGGCGCCAGCGCCACCAGTTCCTGTCGCGCCGGAGCGTAGCGGTACGCCGCGACCGCTTCGTTGACCATGCCGACCGCGGCACGCGCGACCAGCTCCGGGTGACCATCGAAATCGACATCCTCGGCGGACAGGCGTGCGTTGCCGTCCGCGTCGGTCACCCCCGGCAGCACCTGACGCTTGCCCGACGGGGCCAGTACGACGGAAATACCGCCGTCGTCCTGCAGCGTCGCCTGCACCTGCACGCCGCCAGCCACCTCGAGCAGAAGCCGGGCCGGGGCGGCGTCCTGCGCGTGCGCGGACGCTGCCGCCACGCCCATCAACACCGCGGCCAGCATCGCATTGCCGTGTTTCATCATCGCTCCGTGCAGCGCCGCTGCGGCGCCCTGGGTCAGAACGATACTTCAACCGCCTGCTGCGCCCACAGCACCGACTGGTGGCCGGTGGCCTGCTTCCATGCCAGGCGGATCGCTTCAATGTCGGCGCGGCGCTGCGGGGTGTTCTCGTGCAGCACCACCAGCACCTTGGTGCGCAGGCGGTTCGGCTCGGCGGCGCCACGGAACAGCCACTGGCCGTAGGCATCGAACACGGTCAGGCCGTCCGGGAAGCGCGGGGTGACTTCCTTGTCGAGGAAGGCGCGCCACTGCGCGTCACTGATGCCCTCGGTCTGCGGGCGGTCGGCCACGCCGGTTTCTTCGCCCACGCCGAAGTACAGCTCGCTGCGGACCCAGCCGGCCGCAGCGTCCGGGCGCGCGGCGTCGCCCTGCAGGGTGGCCGTGGCGGCGGCTGGCGGAGTGGGTTTGGCGGCCGGGGCAGCGGTGGCACAGCCGCTGGTGGCCAGGACCAGGGCAATCAGGATGGCGCGGAACGACATGGACAACTCTCCGGAAACTCGGGGACAGGCAGGGGGAAGGAGCGTGCCGGACATCCCGGTCCAGCGCAGATCGCCAATCGCTATCTGCTGATAACCACCCCGATGGGACTTGCGTCACACAGGGACATCACGCGAAGATAATATATCGCTTCATCCGGATGGATTGGTAGTGCCGACCTTGGATCGGCAACGCCGGCTCCTCCCCCCTCCCCCCTCCCCCCGCCCCTCCCCCGCCCCTCCCTCCCCCTCGTCGTCCCGCTGGAGTCCGCATGTCCCGTCCGTCCGCGTCGCGCCTTGGCCTTGCCATCGCGCTCGTCCTTTCCTCCCCCCTGCTCGCCCAGGACGTACTTGCGCAGGACGCGCCGAACACCGCCAAAACGCTGGACACCGTGATCGTCACCGGCACCCGTGCCGTTGACCGGACCGTGCTGGAATCCACCTCGCCAGTGGATGTGCTCACCGCCGAGGACATCCGCAAGGCCGGCGTGGTCAATGGCGAGCTTGGCAGCGCCCTGCAGGCGCTGCTGCCCTCGTTCAATTTCCCGCGCCAGTCCAACTCCGGCGGTGCCGACCACATCCGGGCCGCCCAGCTGCGCGGCCTCTCGCCCGATCAGGTGCTGGTGCTGGTCAACGGCAAGCGCCGCCACAGCAGCGCCCTGGTCAACACCGACAGCAAGATCGGCAAGGGCACCACCCCGGTCGATTTCAACGCGATCCCGGTCAGCGCGATCAAGCGCATCGAAGTGCTGCGCGATGGCGCCGGCGCGCTGTATGGCTCCGATGCGGTGGCCGGCGTGATCAACGTGATACTGGATGACGCGCCGGAAGGCGGTGCATTCGAAGCGAGCTTCGGCGCCAACCACACCGACCTCAAGCCGATCGACCGCACCCTCACCGACGGCCAGACCAGCTACGCCAGCGCCAAGGTCGGCACCCGGCTGGGCGATGAGGGCGGCTTCCTGCGCGTGGGCCTGGAGCTGAAAAATCACGAAGGCACCAATCGCGCCGGCTTCGACCAGATCCCGCCGTGGGACCAGACCCCGACCAACCTTGCCCTGCAGGGCAAGCGCAACTACGTGCTCGGCGATGGCAAGACCAAGGACCTGAACGCCTGGTACAACGCGCAGCTGCCGTTCGGTGAAACCTCCACGTTCTACAGCTTCGCCACCTTCAACCAGCGCGACAGCGAAGGCGCGAACTACTTCCGCTACCCGGACAGCGACGCCAACTGGGCGCAGATCTACCCGAACGGCTACCGTCCGATCTCCGAGGGCGAAAACCGCGACGTACAGGCCGTGGCCGGCGCGAAGGGCCAGTGGGGCGAGTGGAACTACGATGCGAGCCTGGATTACGGCATCAACACGTTCACTTACCGCCTGCGCAACTCGCTCAACGCCTCGCTGGGCCCGACCAGCCCGACCCGGTTCAAGACCGGTGATTACCGCAATGAGCTGACGGTCGCGAACGTCGACCTCGGCCGTGTGTTCTCGCAGGGCGAGAGCATCACCCACAGCCTTGGCCTGGGCCTGGAAGCGCGCCGCGACCATTACCAGACCCGTCCGGGCGATCCGACCAGCTATGCCGCGGGTCCGTTCACCGATCGCCCGACCGGCTCGCAGGCCGGTGGTGGCCTGACCCCGCAGGATGCGACCTCGCTCTCGCGCGATGTCGCCAGCGCCTACGCCAGCCTGTCCAGCCAGTTCGGTGAGCATTTCTCAAGCGATCTGGCCGCACGCTACGAGCACAGCGATGATTTCGGTGGCGAGCTCACCGGCAAGCTGGGGCTGCGCTACGAATTCACGCCGGCCTTCGCGCTGCGCGGTGCGATCTCCAACAACTTCCGTGCCCCGTCGCTGGCGCAGATCGGCTACGAATCCACGTCCACCGGCTACAACGCGGCCGGCCAGCTGGTGCAGGGCCGCGTGCTGTCGGTGAACAATCCGATCGCGCGTGGCCTGGGCGCCACCGACCTGAAGCCGGAGAAGTCGCTCAACACCAGCCTGGGCTTCACCAGCCGTATCGGCGAGCACTTCGATGTCTCGCTGGACTTCTTCCAGATCGACATCGATGACCGCATCGCACTGTCGGAAAGCATCACCGGTGATGCCCTGACCGACTACGTGCAGCAGCAGTTCGGCGTGGCCGGCCTGCAGAGCGCGAGCTTCTTCGTCAATGCCGCCGATACCCGCACCCGCGGCGCGGAACTGGTGAGCAACTGGCGGCAGTCGCTGGGCGATGGCGAGCTGGTGCTCACCGGCACCTACGCCTACACCAAGACCACGCTGAAGAACGTGCTCGCCACCCCGCCGGGACTGCTCGCGCTGGACCCGGACTACGTGCTGTTCGGCGTGGAAGAGACCAATACGCTGACCGATGCCACCCCGCGCACCCGCGCCGCGCTGGCCGCCAGCTGGGCCGATGATCGCTGGTCGCTGAGCAGCCGCCTGAGCCGCTATGGCAGCGTCACCCGCGTGTTCAACTTCGGTGATGGCTACATTCCGCGCCAGACCTACGGGGCCGAGTGGCAGCTGGATGCCGAGGTGGAATACAAGATCACCCCGCAGTGGAGCGTCGCGCTGGGCGGGCAGAACCTGACCGACAACTACTCGGATCTGTCCAACGACGATATCTACTACTTCGGCAACCTGCCGTATGACGTGCTGTCACCGATCGGTAGCAATGGTGCGTATTACTACGGGCGCGTGCGGTATACGTTCTGACGGGGTGCAGCCGACCAACGGTCGGCTCTACCGGGTTTGTGCAGCCGACCGACGGTCGGCTCTACCGGGTTTGGTGCAGCCGGCTGACCGTCGGCTCTACCGGTGGTGAACGGGAGGATGCGTGGGTGATGCCATGACCTGGCGATCACATCCACGCTGGCATGTTGGTCACCATGGCCAACGACTTCCCCCAACGTCCGCCGCCGCCGCTGCTGGACGATGCCTGTGCGCTGTTCCTGGACGTGGATGGCACCCTTATCGAATTCGCGGACGACCCCGAGTCGGTCGCGCTCCTGCCTGATGTGCGTGAGGCGATCGGACGCATCAGCGACCGCCTGGATGGCGCGGTCGCGCTGATCAGCGGCCGGCCGCTGGCCCAGCTGGACAAACTCTTCGCTCCCCTGAGCCTGCCCGCCGCCGGCCTGCATGGCCACGAGCTGCGCAACCACGAGCAGCGCGCGCAGAGCAGCGATCCCTCCGCCGATACCAGTGAGTGGCTGCACGCCCTGCACCAGCAGGCGATGCGGTTCGCGCATGGCTATCCCGGCGTGCTCGTTGAAGACAAGGGCCGCAGCCTGGCCCTGCATTGGCGTGGTGCTCCGCATGCCGCCAATGACGTGCGTGCGTTTGCCGAACGGCATATCCGTGGGCATGGCGGCTACCGGCTGCAGCCGGGCGACCATGTGATCGAATTCCTGCCTGAAGGCAGCGACAAGGGGCGTGCGATGCGGCAGCTGATGCTGCACCCGCCGTTCCGTGATCGCATGCCGGTGTTCGTCGGCGATGACCTCACCGATGAATTCGGCTTCGGCGCGGCCAATGATCTGCATGGCTGGAGCGTGCTGGTCGGTGCGCGCGAGCCGAGCGATGCGGTGTTCTCGCTGCCGACGATACGCAGCGTCCACGCCTGGCTTCGCGAGAATGCCTACTGATGCCTTGACCCCAAGGCCCCCTGACGCCGCGCGCAGGTCTCCCCCACCGGTGTGCCGCCGCGGCATGACACGAGACTTCCTGCATCATGAGCGAACCCGATCTGAATCTGGGCGTGGTCGGCAATGGCAGCTTCGGCGCGCTGATCGACAAGCACGCGCGCGTCGTCTGGAGCTGCCTGCCGACCTTCGACGGCGACCCCACCTTCTGCGCCCTGCTTGGCCCCAATCAACAACAGGGCGGTGACTTCGGCATCGAGCTGGAGGACATGGTCGAGAGCGAACAGAGCTACCTGACCAACACCGCCATCCTGCGCACCGTGCTGCGCGACAAGCATGGCGGCGCGCTGGAAATCATCGATTTCGCGCCGCGCTGGCGCCAGAACGACCGCTTCTACCGGCCGGTCAGCCTGATCCGCCAGGTCCGCCCGCTGTCCGGCAACCCGCGCATCATCGTGCGCGCCCGGCCACTGGCCGACTGGGGCGCGCGTGTTCCCGATTCCACCTGGGGCAGCAACCACATCCGCTGGGTGCTGCCCGACCATGTGCTGCGCCTGACCACGGATGTGCCGCTGCGCTTCGTGCGCGACGGCCTGCCGTTCGTGCTCAACCACCCGGTGCACCTGGTACTGGGCGTGGACGAATCGCTCAACCGTTCGCTCAGCGGCTACGTACAGGAATCCTTCCAGCGCACGCGCGACTACTGGCGCGAATGGGTGCGCTATCTGTCCATCCCGCTGGAATGGCAGGACGCGGTGATCCGCAGCGCGATCACGCTGAAACTGTGCCAGTACGAAGACAGCGGCGCGATCATCGCCGCGATGACGACCTCCATTCCCGAAGCGCCCGGCAGCATCCGCAACTGGGATTACCGCTATTGCTGGCTGCGCGATGCCGCCTTCGTGGTGCGTACGCTCAACCGCCTCGGCGCCACGCGCACGATGGAGCAGTTCCTGGGCTACATCTTCAACCTGGCCACCGCCGATGGCAGCCTGCAGCCGCTGTACGGCATCAGCTTCGAGGCCAAGCTGGAAGAAAGCGAAGTCCCCTCGCTGTCCGGCTACCGCGGCATGGGGCCGGTGCGCCGCGGCAACCTGGCCTGGGTGCAGCGCCAGCACGATGTCTACGGCAGCGTGGTGCTCGCCTCCACGCAGCTGTTCTTCGATCGCCGCCTGCAGGACCCGGGCGATGCACACACCTTCGCGCGGCTGGAGCCGCTCGGCGAGCAGGCCTTCACCCTGCATGACGTGCCCGATGCCGGGCTGTGGGAGTTCCGCGGCCGCACCGAAGTGCATACCTACACCAGCGCGATGTGCTGGGCCGCCTGCGACCGCCTGTGCAAGATCGCGGTGCGGCTGAAGCTGGATGACCGCGCCACCTACTGGCGCGAGCGTGCCGACATCATCCATGCGCGGATCATGCGCGACTCGTGGAGCGAAGCGCTCGGGCACTTCACCGATACCTTCGGTGGCCACCGCCTGGATGCCTCGTTGCTGCTGCTGGCCGACATCGGGTTCATCGACGCCACCGACGCACGCTTTGTCGCGACCGTCGAGGCGATCGGCCGCGATCTCAAACATGGCAACGCGCTGTACCGTTACGTGGCGCCGGATGACTTCGGCGAACCGGAAACCAGCTTCACCATCTGCACCTTCTGGTACATCGATGCGCTTGCCGCGATCGGTCGCCTGGATGAAGCGCGCGAGATGTTCGAGATGCTGCTGGAGCGCCGCAATCACCTGGGCCTGCTCTCCGAAGACCTGGCCTTTGACAATGGCGAGGCCTGGGGCAACTTCCCGCAGACCTATTCGCACGTGGGCCTGATCACCGCCGCCATGCGCCTGTCGCGCAGCTGGCAGGAGGCATCATGAGCCGCCTGGTCGTCGTGTCCAACCGGGTCGCCGTTCCCGGTGAATCCCGCGCCGGCGGTCTGGCGGTCGGCCTGCTCGCCGCGCTCAAAGAGCGTGGCGGCCTGTGGTTCGGCTGGAGCGGCAAGTCGGTACGCGACAACAGCGGCACGCTGCACGAGCAGGTGGACGGTGACATCCGCTACGTCACCATGGACCTCAACAAGCGCGATGTGGACGGCTACTACAACGGCTTCGCCAATCGCACGCTGTGGCCATTGCTGCACTTCCGGCTGGACCTGGTCGACTACGACCGCGGGACGCGCGAAACGTACCGCCGGGTCAACGCGCTGTTCGCCGAGAAGCTCGCCCCGCTGCTGCGCGAAGACGACATCGTCTGGATCCACGATTACCACCTGATCCCGCTCGCCTCGCTGCTGCGCGAACGTGGCATCGGCTGCCGGATCGGCTTCTTCCTGCACGTGCCGATGCCCTCGGCGGACCTGCTGCAGGCCATGCCCGACCACCTGCGGTTGTTCTCCAGCCTGTACGCCTATGACCTGGTCGGCTTCCAGACCCAGCGCGATGCGGACCGTTTCCAGTCCTACGTGCGCCTGTTCGGTGGCGGCCGGGTGCTGCCCGATGGCGAGCTGGAAGCGCCCGGCGGCCGACGCTTCCGCGCCGCGGCCTTCCCGATCGGCATCGATACCGAGTTCATTGCGCGGCAGGCCAAGGCCGGGGCGAACAAGCCAGCGGTCAAGGACCTGCGCGGCAGCCTGCGCAATCGCCAGCTGGCGATCGGCGTGGACCGGCTGGACTACTCCAAGGGCCTGCCCGAACGCTTCCAGGGTTTCGAGCGGTATCTGGAACGCCACCCGGACCAGCATGGCTCGCTCACGTATCTGCAGATCGCCCCGGTATCCCGTGGCGATGTCACCGAGTACCGGCAGCTGCGCGGCCAACTGGAACAGATCGCCGGGCACATCAACGGCGGGCATGCCGCGCCGGACTGGACCCCGTTGCGCTACGTCAACCAGAACTTCACCCATGCCACCCTGACCGGCTTCTACCGGGCGGCGGCGGTGGGCCTGGTGACCCCGTTGCGCGACGGCATGAACCTGGTTGCCAAGGAATACGTCGCCTCGCAGGATCCGGAGAATCCGGGCGTACTGGTGCTGTCACTGCTGGCCGGCGCTGCCGATGAACTCAAGCAGGCACTGCTGGTCAATCCACATGACCTCGATGGCGTGGCCGATGCGATCGCCACGGCCGCGACGATGCCGCTGAAGAAGCGCGTGGAGCGCTGGCAGGCGATGATGGACCACCTGCGCACCTACGACATCAATCATTGGCGGCAGACGTATCTTCAGGCCCTGGAAGGGTGATGCCGCCGGGCTACGGGAAGCGCGTACGGTAGTGCCGGCCGCTGGCCGGCTCGTCACGATCGTTCAGACGGTCACGGCGCGATCCACGCCAGGGTCGCCATGCGCCCGGTGCGGCGGTCGCGCCGGTGCGAGTAGAACCGCTGCGGATCGGCCAGCGTGCAGTACTGCCCGCCACTGATGCTGGCCGGGTCCAGCCCGGCGGCCTGCAGGCGCCGGCGGGCCAACGCGTACAGGTCGACCTTCCAGTGCCCCGGCCGTGTTGCCACGAATGCCGCCGCAGCGCCCTCGTCGCGCTCCACGAAGGCCTCGAACACGTCCTCGCCGATCTCGTACAGCGCCGGCCCGGCGGCCGGCCCCAGCCACGCCTGCAGCTGCGCGGGCGGGGTCTGCAGGGCGGCCACGGTGGCCTCCAGCATCCCATCGGCCAGCCCGCGCCACCCGGCATGGGCGGCGCCGATCTCACCGCCATCGCGCGCGGCGAACACCACCGGCAGGCAGTCGGCGGTGAGAATCGCCAGCACCACGCCCGGCACCGAGGTCACGGCGGCATCGGCAGTCGGTTCAGCCTCCACACCCGTGGCGGTCGGCGGCGCGGTGAAGCGGCGCACGCCGGTGCCATGCACCTGGCGCAGCCAATGCGGCGCCGAGGGCAGGCCCAGCCCGGGCACCAGCAGGTCACGGTTGCGCTGCACCTGCGCCGGGTCGTCACCATCGGCCGAGTACCGGTTGCCCATGTTGAACTGGTCGAACGGCGCCACCGAACCGCCCGCGCCGAAACGCAGGGTGGTCAGCGCATGGACCCCGCTCGGGGCCTGCCAGTCGGCGCGCAGCACGGGCACGGTGGCGTCCATCAGCGGCGGTTGCGTTCCTGCTCGGCGAAGCGCTTGCTGTCTTCGCGCAGGGCGTGCAGCAGGGCCTGCATGTCAGCCGGCGGCGGCGCGCTGTTGGTGATCTTCTCACCGGTGATCGGGTGCACGAATTCCAGCGTTTCAGCGTGCAGCGCCTGGCGCTTGAAGCCGCGCAGCTCGGCGACCAGTTCATCGCTGGCGCCCTTGGGCAGCTTCAGCGCACCGCCATACAGCTGATCGCCGATGATCGGGTGACGCAGGTGCGCCATGTGCACGCGGATCTGGTGGGTACGGCCGGTTTCCAGGCGGCACTCCAGCGCGGTGTGCGCACGGAAACGCTCGCGCAGGCGGTAATGCGTGATCGCTTCCTTGCCGTCTTCGCGCACGGCCATGCGGATGCGGTCGCGCGGGTGGCGGTCGATGCCGGCGGTCGCGGTGCCGCCGGAGACCAGCGCACCCACCACCACGGCCAGGTACTGGCGGTGCACTTCGCGCGCGGAGAGCTGCTCCACCAGTGCGGTCTGCGCCTGGATCGTGCGGGCGATCACCATCACGCCGCTGGTGTCCTTGTCCAGGCGGTGCACGATGCCCGCGCGCGGCAGCACCGACAGCGAGGGGTCGCGGAACAGAAGCGCATTGACCAGGGTACCGGTCGGGTTGCCCGCGCCGGGATGGACCACCAGGCCGACCGGCTTGTTGATCACGAACACGTGCTCGTCCTCGTACAGGACCTCCAGCGGGATGTCCTCCGGCTCGGCATGGGTCTGGGTGTCGAGCACGACATGCAGGCTGGCCACCTCGCCGCCGCGCACCGGGTCGCGCCCGCGCACGGTGTCGCCGTCCAGCAGGACGTCCCCGGACTTGATCCACTCGGTCAGCTTGGACCGGGAGAATTCGGGGAACAGCTCGGCCAGGACCGCGTCGAAACGCCGGCCGGCGGCGGTATCGGGCACGATGGCCTGGCGGGGGGAATCGGAATCAGCAGGGGTATCGGACATGGGGGAACACCGCAATAGGGACAATTTTGGGGTCCGGCCGACCAGTTTCAGTCGCGGGACAGGCCACTAGGCTATCATCGACCCTTCGTATTCCAGCCGCGTCCCGCCCTGACCCCATGATCCGACGCTCCGTTATGCTGTCCGCGCCCGTCCGCCTCGCCGCCCTGATGCTGGTGCTGCTCTTCGTCGCCACCGGCTGTCACCGCGGCACCAAGGGCAATAATCCGGATGAAGGCCTGCCGGTCGAAACGCTCTATGAGAAGAGCCACAAGCTCATGGAAGGGGGGAACTGGAGCGGTGCCGAAGCCAGCTTCCGCCGCCTGGTAGCCCAGTACCCGTATGGCCCGTACACCGAGCAGGCCATGATCGAGAGCGCCTACGCGCAGTACAAGGCCGGCAAGCACGATGACGCGGTGTCCAGCGTGGACCGCTTCATCCGTACCTACCCGACCCACCGCAACATCGCCTACATGTACTACCTGCGCGGCCTGGCCAATGGCAACCGCGACACGGTCTTCCTGCGCCGCGTCTGGTCGCTGGACCCGAGCCGCCGCGACCTGTCGAGCCCGCGCCAGGCCTATGCCGATTTCACCATCGTCACCGAGCGCTACCCCAACAGCCGCTACGCCGCAGATGCGCGCCAGCGGATGATCGCCCTGCGCGACGTGTTCGCCCAGTACGAGCTGGACAACGCCCTGTACTACCTGCGCCGCGAGGCGTACGTCTCGGCCGCTGGCCGCGCCAACTTCCTGCTGGAGAACTACCCGCAGAGCGCGTTCCAGTACGACGCCGTGGCCGCGCTGGGCGAGGCCTACACCCGCCTGGGCAACAAGACCCTGGCCGACGATGCCCGCCGCGTCCTCGAGCTGAACCAGCCCGACCACCCGTGGCTGCAGGGCAACTGGCCGAAGTATCCGTGGATGGTCCGCAAGCTGAACCCGTTTGCCGGCGAGAAGTCCGCCAGTACCGGTGAACGCAACGCCACGATGAATCGCAAGTAAGAAAAAAAGGCCCCGAAAGGGGCCTTTTCCGTCAAGGGACGTTTCCCAAGCCGCTCCTTTTGGGACTGGCATCTCAACGCCAACGATCCGCGCTATTCAGACTGACACCTCACGGCCACACCCGCCCGCAAGGAGTCTGCATGCTGTTCAAGATCGTCCATCTGCGCGCCGCATCCCTCGTGTTCGTCTCCGCCACCCTCGGCCTCGCCGCCGGTGCAGCCGGTTCCACTGCGCCGTCGCAGGCAGGCGATCTCATCTCGGCCGAGTCCTATCAGGCCAGTTGGGTGCCTTCCCGGGCCGCCCGTGCCTACAAACTGAGCTATCGCACGCCCGACCACCACGGCCACCTAGCCCAAGGCACGGGGCTTCTGTACCTGCCAGCGGGCACTGCCCCCCCCGGTGGCTGGCCGGTTGTCTCCTGGGCGCATGGCACCCAGGGCGTTGCCGATCACTGTGCGCCATCGGTTTCCGGTCCCTTCCAGCCCGAGCGCGATGGCCGCTTCCTCGACCAGTTCCTGGCCCGGGGCTACGCCGTGGCAGCCGCGGACTACCAGGGGCTGGGCAGCCCCGGCGAGCATGCTTATCTCCACGTCGGGACCGCTGCGCGCAACACCATCGACATGATCAAGGCCAGCCGTCAGTACCTCGGCCCGGCGACCCTCGCCCCGCGCTGGGTCTCGGTGGGCCACTCCCAGGGAGGGGCGGCCGCGCTCGCCGCCGGCCATATCGGGCCTGGCTACGGCGGCCCGTCGCTGGAATACCGGGGCAGTTTCACCACCGGCACGCCCACCGCCGTGGAACTGACCGCACTGGTGATGAAACCCGACAACCTCACAGCCAATCCCGGCGCGCTCAATGCGTACCACGCCTACCTGCTGGACGGTCTGCTGCAGCTTGCGCCACACATCGACCAGGTACTGTCCGAACACGGGCGCGCGCGCGTCGCGCTGGCCCGCCAGCACTGCCTGGGTGACCTGAGCACGTTGTTGGAAGGCGCCAATACCGGTGACATGTTCAGCGCGCCG
Organism: Stenotrophomonas sp. AS1; assembly: GCF_048957655.1. Classification (NCBI taxonomy): domain Bacteria; kingdom Pseudomonadati; phylum Pseudomonadota; class Gammaproteobacteria; order Lysobacterales; family Lysobacteraceae; genus Stenotrophomonas; species Stenotrophomonas sp. AS1. The sequence continues at coordinate 581,861 of NZ_JARVXM010000003.1, forward strand.
CTGTACACCGTGCCTGGCATCTGGACGCTGCTGCACGATTATCTGGGCGTGCCACGGCGCGGCTTCAGCCAGCCATTGATGCTCGGCTACGGGCGCCAGGACCGCGATGTGCCCTACGTCACCACGCTTCTGTACGCCGCTGGCCTGGCGCTGCGCGGCGAACCGGTCGCGTTCCGCGCCTACCCGGTCGATCACCGCGGCACGCTGGACGCAGCGGCAGCCGATGGCCTCGCCTTCGTGCGCGCGCGCCTGGACGCCGGCGCGCCGGCCTACAACGCGTTGGAAGAAATCACCGCACTGGAAGCGTTGCTGGATACGTCACCGTAGCCGGCAATCGCTCCTCGCCAGGCAGCTCAGCCCTTGTACCCGTTACTGATCGGGTACCGCCGCTCACGCCCGAATGCCCGGCGCGAGACCTTCGGCCCTGGGGCTGCCTGGTGGCGCTTCCACTCGCTGGTGCGCACCAGGCGCAGCACACGGTCCACCACCTCGGCGGCGTAGCCGGCGGCCACGATCTCCTCGCGTGACTGCTCCTGGTCCACGTAGCGGTACAGGATGCCGTCCAGCACGTCATAGGCCGGCAGCGAATCCTGGTCGGTCTGGTTGGCGCGCAGCTCGGCCGAGGGCGGGCGGGAAATCACCGCCGGTGGGATCACCGGCGCACCGCCTACGGTGTTGCGCCACTTGGACAGGCCGAACACCTCGGTCTTGTACAGGTCCTTCAGCGGCGCATAGCCACCGCACATGTCGCCGTAGATGGTGGCGTAGCCGACCGCATACTCGCTCTTGTTGCCGGTGGTCAGCAGCAGCCCGCCGAACTTGTTGGACAGCGCCATCAGGATCACGCCGCGGCTGCGCGACTGCAGGTTCTCTTCGGTCACATCCGCCGCCTGCCCCTCGAACATCGGGCCCAGCGCGGCCATCAGGCCTTCGAACACCGGCTCGATCGAGACCGCTTCCAGCGTCACGCCCAGCGCGCGGCACTGTTCGGCCGCCAGGTCGTTGGACATGTCCGCCGTGTAGCGCGACGGCAGCCGCACTGCGGTGACGTTGGCGGCGCCCAGCGCGTCCACCGCCATCGCCAGCACCAGCGCCGAATCGATGCCGCCGGACAGGCCGAGCCAGACCTTCTTGAAACCGTTCTTGCGGCAGTAATCCTGGATACCGCGGGTCACCGCGCGCCAGGCCAGCGCATCCATGCTTTCGTCGCCGTCGTCGATCCACTCGCGCGGCAGGAAGCGGCGCGCACCCGCGTCGTAATCCACGACCAGCCACTGGTCGGTGAAGGCCGCGGCGGCCGGGTGCACCGTGCCATCCCCATCGGCGACCACCGAGGCGCCATCGAACACCAGCGCGTCCTGGCCGCCCACCACGTTGAGGTAGGCGATCGCGGCCCCGCTCTCACGGGTACGCTCGGCCAGCAGCGCGTCGCGCTGGGCGTGCTTGCCGCGCTCATACGGGGAGGCATTGGGCACGACCACCAGCTGCGCGCCGGCGCGGACGGTATCGGCCAGCGGTTCGGCGAACCACAGGTCCTCGCAGACCAGTACACCGACCGGCACGCCCTTCAGTTCGAACACGCAGCTGCCGCCGTCCGGATCGACATCGAAATAACGGCGCTCATCGAACACCGCGTAGTTGGGCAGCTCGCGCTTGCGGTAGGTGTGCTCGACCTTGCCATCGCGCAGCACGCTGGCCGCGTTGTAGACCACCGCGCCGGCTGCCTGGGGCCAACCGACCACGGCCGCGATCCCCGTGGTGGCCGCCGCGATGCGCTCCAGCGCCTGCTGGCAGTCGTACAGGAAGCCCGGGCGCAGCAGCAGATCCTCCGGCGGGTAGCCGCTGATCGCCAGCTCGGGGAACACCACCAGCTCGGCACCATACTCATCGCGCGCCTCGGCGATCATCGCGATGATGTTGTCGGTGTTCTGCGCCACCGCGCCAACCGGGAAATCGAACTGCGCCAGGGCAATGCGGAGCGACGTCATGGGGTTCCAGCCTGTAGGTGTACTGCGCTCATTGTAGTGCCGGCCGCTGGCCGGCAACCACGCATTCGGCGGCAGCACGATGCGGCGCCGGCCAGCGGCCGGGACTACGTGGTGTGCGTACCGGACAACCGTGGGGACCTACCGGTCCCGGTGTTGCCTTGAACGCAGAAAGGCCGCCCGGAGGCGGCCTTTCTGTTTAATGCAGCCGACCAACGGTCGGCTCTACCGGCAGCTGACCAACGGTCGGCTCTACCGGTAGCTGACCAACGGTCGGCTCTACCGGCAGCTGACCAACGGTCGGCTCTACCGGCAGCTGACCAACGGTCGGCTCTACCGGCAGCTGACCAACGGTCAGCTCTACCTACGCGTCGGCCGCGGTGCGGCCGGCGGTTTATTTCACCAGCTTGGCGATGGCAGCGCCCAGATCGCCCGGCGAACGGACGGTCACGACGCCAGCAGCTTCCATGGCAGCAAACTTGCCTTCGGCAGTGCCCTTGCCGCCCGATGCGATCGCACCGGCGTGGCCCATGCGCTTGCCGGCCGGAGCCGAGGCGCCCGCGATGAAACCGACGACCGGCTTCTTCACGTGGTTCTTGATGTACTCGGCACCGGCTTCTTCAGCGTCACCGCCGATTTCGCCGACCATGATGATGCCTTCGGTCTGCGGATCTTCGTTGAACAGCTTCAGGCAGTCGACGAAGTTCAGGCCGTTGATCGGGTCACCACCGATGCCGATGCAGGTGGACTGGCCCAGGCCGACTTCGGTGGTCTGCTTGACCGCTTCATAGGTCAGGGTGCCCGAACGCGACACGATGCCGATCTTGCCCGGCTGGTGGATATGGCCCGGCATGATGCCGATCTTGCACTCACCCGGGGTGATGACGCCCGGGCAGTTCGGCCCGATCAGCACGGTGTCCGGATGCGAACGGGTCAGCACGTTCTTGACGCGCAGCATGTCCAGCACCGGGATGCCTTCGGTGATGCACACGATGACCTGGATGCCGGCAGCCGCCGCTTCCAGGATCGCATCAGCCGCGTACGGCGGCGGCACGTAGATGACCGAGGCGTTGGCGCCGGTGCTCTGCACGGCGTCGGCAACGGTGTTGAAGACCGGCAGGTCGATGTGGGTGGTGCCGCCCTTGCCGGGGGTCACGCCGCCAACAACCTGGGTGCCGTACTCGATCATCTGAGTGGCGTGGAAGGTGCCCTGCTGGCCGGTGAAGCCCTGCACGATCACCTTGGTGTTCTTGTTAATCAAAACAGACATGGGAATTCCTTGGTGTCGGGATCAGGCGGCGTTCTTGACAGCTTCAACGATCTTCTTGGCGCCATCGTTGATGTTGTCAGCCGGGATGATGGCCATGCCGCTGTCGCGCAGCAGCTGCTTGCCTTCTTCCACGTTGGTGCCTTCCAGGCGCACCACGACCGGAACCTTGACGCCCACTTCCTTCACGGCGGCGATGATGCCTTCGGCAATCATGTCGCAGCGGACGATGCCGCCGAAGATGTTGACGAAGATGCCTTCGACCTTGTCCGAGGACAGGATCAGCTTGAAGGCTTCAATGACACGCTGCTTGTTCGCACCGCCGCCCACGTCCAGGAAGTTCGCCGGCTCGCCGCCGTTGAGCTTGATGACGTCCATGGTGGCCATGGCCAGGCCGGCGCCGTTGACCATGCAGCCGATGTTGCCGTCCATGGTGACGTAGTTGATGTCCAGCTCCGAAGCGATCACTTCGGTCGGATCTTCCTGGGTCTTGTCGCGCATGGCGACCAGGGCCTTCTGGCGGAACGCGGCGTTGTCGTCGCTGTCGAACTTGCCGTCCAGCGCGTACAGGTTGCCGTCGTCCAGGATGGCCAGCGGGTTGATTTCAACCAGGGCCAGGTCCTTTTCGTTGAACAGGCGGTACAGGTTCACCATGATGTTGGCGAACTGGCCGGCCTGCTTGGCGGTCAGGCCCAGCTTGAAGCCGAAATCACGGCCGTGGTAACCCTGCACGCCTTCAACGAAATCAACGTTGAGCGAGTGGATCAGCTCGGGGGTTTCAGCGGCGACCTGCTCGATCTCCACGCCGCCTTCCGAAGAGGCGATGTAGGTGATGGTCTTGGTGCCACGGTCAACCAGCACCGACAGGTACAGTTCCTTGACGATCTCGCCAGCGGTGGTCACCAGCACCAGGTTGACCGGCAGTTCAACGCCGGCGGTCTGGTAGGTGGCCATCTTGGTGCCGAGCATCTTGGCCGCAGCGGCCTTCACGTCGTCGGTGGTCTTGCAGAACTTGACGCCGCCAGCCTTGCCGCGGCCGCCAGCGTGGATCTGCGCCTTGACCATCCAGGGGCCCTGGCCCAGGGCGTTGGCAGCGTCAACCGCTTCGTCCGGGGTAGCCGCGACCTTGCCGGCCGGAACGGGAATGCCGTACTCGGCAAGCAGCTGTTTTGACTGGTATTCGTGGAAATTCATGCGTCACCGTGGGAATAGGAACGACCGCACGCATCTCCAAGGCTCCCTCACGGGGGCGCCGGTAAGGACCGCGGCGGGCCCACTATTGTGGACGACCCGGCGCGCAGGCGCAAAGAAGTCAGTGGCAAGACACCGGCCAGGCACCGTTTCCGGCGCAATTTCAGACAGTTGCGGCAGGTGCCGGAAACAGCCACCCGGGTCGCCCGCGGCACGCCCGCGCAGCCTGCAGGCACCCGCACGCGGTCCGGCATTCACACACCCCGCCCCGGCCACCGGCCCCCAAACCCGGCCGGACCCCCTACACTGCCCCCATGCCAGAAGGGGAGTTCCGGCGTGTCACCCAGTGCTTCATTGATCGACCGCATCGAATCGATTCCGCGGCGCGAGCTGTATTTCTTCGCGCTGTACCGCCTGCTGATGGCCACCGTCATCGGCGCGCTGCTGTTCAGCCCGCTGAGCGGACTGGTGGGAACCGCCGACCACCCCCGGCTGGCGACCTTCGTGGCCAGCGGCTATCTGGCGGTGGCCGTGCTGGTGCTGCTGTTCGGCCGCAACGAGCGCTGGCTGCGCACCATCGTGGTGTGGAGCGTGGCCGCCGACATCATCGCCGCCACCCTGCTCGCCCATGCCCTGCCCGGGGCCAGCGCGGGCATCTCGATGTCGTTGCTGTTCAACGTCGCCGCCGCCGCGACGCTGCTCCCATTGAGCATGGGGCTGGGCCTGGCCGCGGCCGCCAGTGCCGCCACCGCCGGCGAGTATCTCTGGAAACAGATCGAAGGCGGCGACCCGACCCGCACGCTGGCCGAACTGGCCATGTTCGTCACCAGCTACCTGGCCATCGCCTTCATCAGTTACCAGGTCGGCAACCGCGCCCGCATGAACCAGCAACTGGCCAACCAGCGCGGCGATGAAGTGGCCAACCTGTTCCAGATCAACGAACTGATCATCCGCCGCATGCGCACCGGCGTGATCGTGGTGGACGGGGCCAACCGCATCACGCTGGCCAACGAAGCGGCCTCCACCCTGCTTGGCGATGCCGACGGCAACAGTGGCAGCGGCCGGCTGGAACTGGGCAGCGCCGCGCCCGAGCTGAGCCGCCGGCTGCTGCGCTGGCGCAATGGCTGGACCAATGAAGAGATGCCCCTGCAGCTCTCGCCGGACCAACCCGAAGTGCAGCCACGCTTCGCCCGCCTGCTGGCCGGCAGCGACCTCACCCTGGTGTTCCTGGATGACTCGACCGTGGTCTCGCGGCGTGCCGAGTCCTTGACGCTCTCGGCGATGGGACGCTTCTCGGCCAGCCTGGCCCATGAGATCCGCAACCCGCTGGCAGCGATCAACTACGCCGCGCAGCTGCTGGAAGAATCCACCGATATCGGCGACACCGACCGCCGCCTGCTGCAGATCATCAACCAGCAATGCCAGCGCACCAACGGCATCGTCGAAAGCGTGCTCGGGCTGGCGCGGCGCGAACGCGCCAACCCGGAGAACGTGGACCTGGCCGCGTTCGTGCGCCGCTTCGTACTGGAGTACAAGCAGGGCCTGTCGCTGGAAACCGACAGCGTGGAACCGATCATCAGCGAGACCTCGGTGCACGCGCTGGTCGACCCGCGCCACCTGCACCAGATCCTCACCGTGCTGGTCCACAACGCGCTCAAGTACGGCCGCGTGGCCGATGAGCCGGCCCGCGTGCGGCTGCGCGTGGCGCGCCAGGAACGCACCGCCATCATCGATGTGATGGACCGTGGCCCGGGCATTCCCGAGACGGTCGCCAGCCAGTTGTTCCGTCCCTTCTTCACCACCTCCGAGCACGGCACCGGGCTGGGCCTGTATATCGCCCGCGAGCTGTGCCGCGCCAACCAGGCACGGCTGGAGTACGTCTCGGTGCCTGCCGGTGGCGCCTGTTTCCGGCTCGTGCTGGCCGGCCCGCACACGATGATGGCCGGATGAGCGGCGCATACCTGGTCGCCTCCGTCAAACATTTGTCGCCAATGACCGCCCTCGGCTATCTTCCTTCCTTATGAATGACACCCGCAGCGCCCTCGTCGTCGATGACGAGCGTGACATCCGCGAACTGCTGGTACTGACCCTGGGCCGCATGGGCCTGCGCATCAGCACCGCGGCCAACCTCGCCGAAGCCCGTGAACTGCTGGCCAGCAACCCGTACGACCTGTGCATCACCGACATGCGCCTGCCCGACGGCAACGGCATCGAGCTGGTCACCGAGATCGCGCAGCACTACCCGCGCACGCCGGTGGCGATGATCACCGCCTTCGGCAGCATGGACCTGGCGGTGGAAGCCCTGAAGGCCGGCGCCTTCGATTTCGTCAGCAAGCCGGTCGACATCTCGGTGCTGCGCGGCCTGGTCAAGCACGCGCTGGAACTCAACAACACCGAGCGCCCCGCCCCTGCACCGCTCGCGCCGGAACAGGCCGCACGCCTGCTCGGCGATTCACCTTCGATGGATGTGCTGCGCGCCACCATCGGCAAGGTCGCGCGCAGCCAGGCGCCGGTCTACATCCTTGGCGAATCCGGCGTCGGCAAGGAACTGGTCGCACGCACGATCCACGCGCAGAGCGCCCGCGCGCCCGGCGCCTTCGTGCCGGTCAACTGCGGCGCCATTCCGTCGGAACTGATGGAGAGCGAGTTCTTCGGCCACAAGAAGGGCAGCTTCAGTGGCGCGCATGCCGACAAACCCGGCCTGTTCCAGGCGGCGCATGGCGGCACCCTGTTCCTGGATGAAGTGGCCGAACTGCCGCTGCAGATGCAGGTCAAGCTGCTGCGCGCGATCCAGGAGAAATCGATCCGTCCGGTCGGCGCCGCCACCGAGGTACCGGTGGACGTGCGCATCCTCTCGGCCACGCACAAGGACCTGGGCGAACTGGTCGAAGATGGGCGCTTCCGCCACGACCTGTACTACCGCATCAACGTGATCGAACTGCGCGTGCCGCCACTGCGCGAACGCCGCAGCGACCTGCCCGCACTCGCCGCCTCGATCCTGGCCCGGCTGGCGCGGACCCATGGGCGGCCGACCCCGCTGCTGGCGCCCTCGGCGCTGGACGCCCTGGCCCAGTACCACTTCCCCGGCAACGTGCGCGAACTGGAGAACATCCTCGAGCGTGCCCTGGCGCTTGCCGAGGAAGACCGCATCGGTGCCAGCGACCTGCGCCTGCCCCAGCACGCGCCGCGCTTCGGCGCCGGCAGCGCGCCCGCTACCCAGGAAGAAGCCGTGGTCGACCTGCCGGCCGGCAACGGCGCCCTGCCCTCCTATATCGAACAGATGGAGCGCACCGCGATCCAGAAGGCGCTGGAAGAAAACCGCTGGAACAAGACGCGTACCGCAGCCCAGCTGGGCATCACCTTCCGCGCGCTGCGCTACAAACTGAAAAAGCTCGGCATGGAGTAGCGCCACCCCATGGGTGGCGACCCAGCATCCGCCAGCCCAGAACCAGAAAGGCCCGCTTGCGCGGGCCTTTCCGTATCAGCCAACCGCGCTGATCAATCCTTGGTGACCCGGTTGATCTCCGCCAGACCCGTCACCCCGGCGGCGGCCTTGGCCAACGCGGACTGGCGCAGATCGTTCACCCCGGCCTGCTGCGCGGCCTCGGCGATCTGCAGCGCATTGCCACCGGCCAGCACGATCGTGGAGATCTCGTCGGTCATCGGCATCACCTGGTAGATACCGGTACGGCCCTTGTAGCCTTCGGTGCACTCATCGCAGCCGACCGGCTCGAACAGCTTGATGCCCGCGTCCAGCTGGGCCTGGGTGAAGCCTTCGGCCAGCAGCGCGTTGGCCGGCAGCTCCACCGGGCGCTTGCAGTGGTTGCACAGCCGGCGCGCCAGGCGCTGAGCGATCACCAGGGTCACCGAACTGGTGATGTTGTACGGCGCGATGCCCATGTTCATCAGGCGCGCGATGGTCTGCGGGGCATCGTTGGTATGCAGCGTGGAGAGCACCATGTGGCCCGTCTGCGCCGCCTTGATCGCGATTTCGGCGGTTTCCAGGTCGCGGATTTCGCCAACCATGATGATGTCCGGATCCTGGCGCAGGAACGAGCGCAGCGCCGCGGCGAACGTCATGCCGCGCTTGACGTTCTGCTGCACCTGGTTGACCCCGGGCAGGCGGATTTCCACCGGGTCTTCGGCGGTGGAAATGTTGCGCGTCTCATCGTTGAGGATGCCCAGCGCGGTATATAGCGAAACGGTCTTGCCCGAGCCGGTCGGGCCGGTGACCAGCACCATGCCGTAGGGCTTGTGGATCGCATCCAGGAACAGCTTCTGCTGCGCCGGCTCATAGCCGAGCTTGTCGATGCCCAGTTTGGCAGCGCTGCCATCGAGGATACGCAGCACCACCTTCTCCCCGAACAGGGTCGGCAACGTACTGACGCGAAAGTCGATCTGGCGGGTCTTGGAGAGGTTGAGCTTGATGCGCCCATCCTGCGGCACGCGCTTCTCGGCGATATCCAGCTGCGCCATCACCTTCAGGCGCGCGGCGATGCGCTGGTTGAGCTTGACCGGGGCCTTGGCCACGTTCTTGAGCAGACCATCGATGCGCAGGCGCACGCGATAGTCGTCTTCGTAGGGTTCGAAATGGATGTCCGAGGCGCCCTTGCGGATGGCGTCGATCAGGACCTTGTTGATGAATTTGACGACCGGGGTGTCATCGCCCTTGGCATCGATCCCCGCATCGGTGGTACCGCTTTCCTCGTCGCCGGCCGAGACATCCAGATCGCCCATGTCATCGTCGCCGCCGCCCAGCGCCGAGCCCAGGGTGTCCTGGGTGGTCTGCCACTGCTCCAGCGTGCGGCGGATCTGTTCCTCGTCCACCAGGATCGGCTCGACCACCAGGTTGGTGTGGAACTTGATCTCATCCAGCGAATGGGTCGGGTTGCTGGTGCCCACGAACAGCCTGCCACCGCGCTTGAACAGCGGCAGCACGTGGTGCTTGCGCAGCAACTCCTCGCTCACCAGCTTCATGGCGTTGTGGCTGCTGTCGAACGCGGACACGTCCAGCAGCGGCATGCCGAACTCCAGCGCATTGGCGGCAGCCAGCTGCGCGGCGGTGACGAGCTTCTTCTCCGCGAACCACTGCGGCAGCGGCTGCCGGGCGGCGGTGGCGTCGGCCATGGCGGTGCGGGCGGCGGCTTCGTCGAGCGCGCCATCCTGGACCAGGCGGCGGGCAATGCCGGTGATGCCGACGAGGTTGGCGGTGGCCGCGACTGTATTCATGGGATTGGCTCGATCAGGTCGTAGCAAGGGTAGCAACACGGCGGCAATACCGTGCATAAACAGAAATGCCCGCGATTCCTCGCGGGCATTCCCTAAGACGCAGCTCTCATTCCGCCTAGCGGTGCAACCACTTACGGCGCAGCAGCGTTGAGGTTATCGCAGGGCTTGTCTTTGTAGGAAGCAACGGTCGACGCGGTCACGGTGCATGCCCAAGTGATCGGGTTCACGCCAGTGGCATCGATCGTGGGAACGAGCGAGACAGTGGTTTTCGTATCATTCGAGGTGCCGGTGAGGGTGCCATTCGTGCACAGGCCGGCCTTGATGCCGGTGCAAAGCGGCTCTTCAGACGCGTGGTTTTCACCGACCTTGATCTTCTCACCAGCGACCGAGCCGATGGCCTGGGTGATCTTGGCGCGCGCGGTGTAGTTGCGGTACTGCGGCAGCGCGATGGCGGCCAGGATCGCGATGATCGCCACAACGATCATCAGTTCGATCAGCGTAAAGCCCTTCTGGTTCTTCATGTGTACGTCCCCTAGAGATGGAAAATAGTAGGGCACTGGGCCGCCGCCAGACCGGCTAGCCGGTTGAGCGGGGCGGGCGCCCTGTGCGGGTGGATCGAAGCAGGTTGCATGCCAAGTGGATCGGCAATGCTCCCCAGCATTCCCCGGCGCAATGATGGCAGCAATCTTCCGGATTGGAACCCCCCGCACCACAATTTGCGATGGACCCGGCAATGTGACCGGCTGCGTCACCTTTTGACACACCCGGTCCGGCAGGCCGATCGCTTCGGGGCACCCGGCAGGACTGCCCAGCGCCCAAGGAACCGGCTACCATGCCGCGAGATAGCCCGCCTGGGGATGGTGTGGCTGGGGAGCCAGAAAATGTCTGTCAGCCGTAGTGCGATCAAGAAAGAGCCCGTGGTCCGCAACACCATGGAGCTGCAACCGTTTGTCTGGGTGGGGACCGACAAACGCGGCGTCAAGATGAAAGGCGAGACGCCGGCCAAGAATGCCAATCTGCTTCGCGCCGAGCTGCGCCGCCAGGGCATCACGCCCAACGTGGTCAAGCCCAAGCCCAAGCCCCTGTTCGGGGCGGCCGGCAGTGCGATCAGCACCAAGGACATCGCCTTCTTCAGCCGCCAGATGGCGATCATGATGAAGTCCGGGGTGCCGATCGTCAGCTCGCTGGAGATCATCGGCACAGGACACAAAAACCCGCGGATGCGCAAGATGGTGGAGAGCATCCGCACCGACATCGAGGGCGGTTCCTCGCTGTATGAAGCAATCAGCAAGCACCCGGTGCAGTTTGATGAGCTCTACCGCAACCTGGTCCGGGCCGGTGAAGGTGCCGGCGTGCTGGAGACCGTGCTCGACACGGTGGCCAACTACAAAGAGAACATCGAGGCCCTCAAGGGCAAGATCAAGAAGGCTCTGTTCTATCCAACCATGGTCATCGCAGTTGCACTTCTCGTCAGCGCCATCCTGCTGATCTTCGTGGTGCCGCAGTTCGAGGACGTGTTCAAGAGCTTCGGCGCGGACCTGCCCGCCTTCACCCAGCTGATCGTGGCCGCGTCGCGGTTCATGGTTGCGTGGTGGTGGGTGATCCTGTTCGTTGTCATTGGTGGCATCGTGGGGTTCATCTTCGCCTACCGGCGCTCCCCCTCGATGCAGCACGCCATGGACCGCTTCATCCTGAAGGTGCCGGTGATCGGCCAGATCATGCACAACAGCTCGATCGCCCGTTTCGCACGGACCACGGCGGTGACCTTCAAGGCCGGCGTGCCGCTGGTGGAGGCGCTGGGCATCGTGGCCGGCGCCACCGGCAACAAGGTCTACGAGGAGGCCGTGCTGCGCATGCGTGACGATGTCTCGGTCGGCTACCCGGTCAACATGGCCATGAAGCAGGTCAATATCTTCCCGCACATGGTGGTGCAGATGACCGCCATCGGCGAAGAGGCCGGCGCCCTGGACACCATGCTGTTCAAGGTGGCCGAGTACTTCGAGCAGGAGGTCAACAATGCGGTCGATGCCTTGAGCAGCCTGCTCGAACCGATGATCATGGTCTTCATCGGTGTGGTCGTCGGCGGTATGGTGGTCGGCATGTACCTGCCCATCTTCAAACTCGCCTCCGTGGTTGGATAATCAATAAATGGCATTTCTCGACCAGCATCCCGGCCTCGGCTACCCCGCCGCGGTCGGGCTGGGGCTGCTCCTTGGCAGCTTCCTCAACGTCGTCATCCTGCGCCTGCCCAAGCGGCTGGAGTGGGAGTGGAAGCGCGATGCGCGCGAAGTGCTGGAGGAGCCGGACATCTACGAGCCACCACCACCGGGCATCGTGGTGGAGCCCTCGCACTGCCCGCACTGCAAGCACAAGCTGTCCTGGTACGAGAACATCCCGCTGTTCAGCTGGCTGGTCCTGCGCGGCAAGTGTCGCCATTGCCATGCCCCGATCTCGATCCAGTACCCGCTGGTGGAGCTGCTGACCGCCGTGCTGGTGGCCGCCAGCGTCTGGCAGTTCGGGTTCGGTTGGCAGGGCTTCGGCGCGATCGTGCTGAGCTGCTTCCTGGTGGCGCTGTCGGGTATCGACCTGCGCACCCAGCTGTTACCGGATCAATTGACCCTGCCCCTGATGTGGCTGGGCCTGATCGCGGCCAGCGACAACCTGTACATGCCCGCCAAACCGGCCCTGCTGGGCGCCTTGGCGGGGTATCTGTCGCTGTGGTCGGTATGGTGGCTGTTCAAGCAGCTCACCGGCAAGGAAGGCATGGGCCACGGCGATTTCAAGCTGCTGGCCGCGCTGGGCGCCTGGTGTGGGCTCAAGGGCATCCTGCCGATCATCCTGCTGTCGTCCATCGTGGGCGCCATCGTCGGCTCGATCTGGCTGTACTCGCGCGGCCGCGACCGGGCCACGCCGATTCCGTTCGGGCCCTACCTGGCCATTGCCGGCTGGATCGTCTTCATGTGGGGCGAGCCGTTGATCAATGGCTACCTGAGCTACGCCGGCCTGCGTTGAGGGCCGCGCGATGAGCCGCTTCGTGATCGGGCTGACCGGCGGCATTGCCGCCGGCAAGAGCGAGGTCAGCCGCCGCTTCGAGGCGCTGGGCATCACCGTGGCCGACGCCGACCTGGCCGCACGCGCGGTGGTGGCGCCGGGCAGCGAGGGGTTGGCGCGGATCGCCGCCCACTTCGGAGACACCATCCTGCAGGCCGACGGCCAGCTGGACCGTGCCGCGCTGCGGGCCCGTATCTTCGATTCGGCGCAGGCGCGCCAGGCGCTGGAGGCGATCACCCACCCGGCGATCCGCCAGCTGCTGCGCGAGAGCTGCGAGCAGGCCAAGGGACCGTACGCGATTGCCGCCATTCCCCTGCTCACCGAGGCCGGCGGCCGCCAGCAGTACCCCTGGCTGGACCGCATCCTGGTGGTGGACGTGCCGGTGGCCGTGCAGCACGCGCGGCTGATGCAACGCGACGGCATCGATGCCGCGCTGGCCGATCGGATGATTGCCGCCCAGGCCAGCCGCGAGGCGCGCCTGGCGCTGGCCGACGACGTGGTGGTCAATGATGGGCACCCGGACCACCTGCAGGCACATGTGGAGCGGCTGGATCGGGCCTATCGGGAGTTGGCGGCGCGGTAGATCCGGGGGAGCCTACCAACGTCGATGGGGGGAGCCGACCAACGGTCGGCTCTACCGTTTCAGGCGGGGGAGAAGGTCAGCGTGGCGATGACGCCGCGCCCGGCCCCTGGCCGCACGTTGACCTGCCAGCCGTAGAGATCGCACAGGCGGCTGACGATGGACAGGCCGATACCCCCACCCTGCGAATGACCCGCATGCGTGCCGCGGTAGCCGCGCTGGAACAGCTTGGCGGCATCTTCCTCGCTCAGGCCGGGGCCGCTGTCGATCACCTCGACCGCGTTGTTGCCCACCCGCACGCGCACCGCGCCTTCCTTCGAATACTTCACGGCATTGCCGATCAGGTTGCCCAACGCGACCGAGAGCGCCGATTCCGGTGCATCGATCACCAGGTCGTGGTTGCCTTCCAGGATCAGTTCGAGCGGCTTGCCGCCGAGCTGGGCACGGTGCGAATCCAGCAACTGCTCGGAGACCCGCGCGACATTGCTGCTGCCCTGCCCGCGCTCGTTGCGCGAGAGCAGCAGCAGCGCGCCAATCAGATCGGTACATTGCTGCTCGGCACGCTGGATGCGCTGCAGGCGCTGCAACACCTTGGGATCGAGATCCGGCCGGGTCAGCAGCAGCTCCGTAGCACCGCGGATCACGGCCAGCGGCGTGCGCAGCTCATGGCTGACGTCGGCGTTGAACTCGCGGTCGCGCTGCACTACTTCGGTCAGCCGCGCGGAGTAGTCATCCAGCGCTTGGGCCAGCTGGCCCACTTCATCGTCCGGGAAGCGCGGTGCCAGCGGTTCGGGCTCACTGGTGCCACCGCGATACGCACGCAGGCGGGCGGCCAGATCGGAGACCGGCTTCATCACCTTGGAGGCGGACCACCAGCCCAGCACCAGGGACAGGGCGCTGAACACCAGCACGGAGAAGAACAGCGCGCGCTTGAGCTGCTCCTCGCCGCGGATGCTCTCGGTCATGTCATAGGCGAGGAAGAACCATGCATCCGGCGCTTTGCGGACGGCCAGCTTGTAGGAGAACGGTTCGTTGTGCTCGTCCACGCCGCTGAGCTTGTAGTTGCCTGTGGCAAACGCCGCCCACTCCGGACGCTCTTCGCGCACGCGGTCGAACTTGTCGCTGGGATAGGCGAAAGCACGGATCTGCTGCACGGGGACGGCGGGATTGCGCCCCGGGCTCTCGTAGAACCGGCGCGCGAACTCATCGATGTTGCGGTTCATCACGTCTTCGACGAGCTGATTCTCCACCCGGGCCCGCGCCCAGTTGGTGGCAAACGCAAACAGCGTGGTCAGGCAGAAGCCCAACAGCACGAACGAGACGATGATGCGGCTGCGCAGCCGCCGCCGGTATGGCGCGCGGCGACGCTCCCCCTTCCCCGTCACCGGATCAGGCTTCCGGCGCGGCGATGCGGTATCCGATGCCATGGCGGGTCTGGATCATCGGGACTTCGAAGGGCTTGTCGACCACGGCGCGCAGGCCGTGGATGTGCACGCGCAGGGAATCCGAATCCGGCAGCTCTTCGCCCCAGACCCGGGTTTCCAGTTCCTGGCGGGTGACGACGGCCGGGGAGGCCTCCATCAGCGCCTGCAGGATCTTCAGCGCGGTCGGGTTGAGCTGCAGCAGCTTGCCCTGGCGGCGCACTTCCAGCGTGTCCAGGTTGTATTCCAGATCGCCGGTTTCCAGCACGCGGGTCTGCACGCCCTTGCCGCGACGCGACAGGGCGTTCAGACGCACCTCGACTTCCTGCAGCGCGAACGGCTTGATCAGGTAGTCGTCGGCGCCGGAGTCGAAGCCGGCCAGCTTGTTGTCCAGCGAATCGCGGGCCGTCAGCATCAGCACCGGGGTCTGCTTGCGCGCCTCGTTGCGGAGCTTGCGACAGACCTCGATCCCATCCATGCCGGGCAGGTTGAGGTCCAGCACGATCGCGTCGAACTCATGGACGACCGCCAGGTGCAGGCCGGTGACGCCATCGGCGGCGAAGTCGACGGTGTGACCGCGGTCTTCGAGGTAATCGCCGAGGTTGGCGGCAATGTCGCTGTTGTCTTCGATGACGAGAATTCGCACTGGGACCTCTGATTCGTGGGGGTTCAACGGAAAGAACGGAGCCGCAGGGCAGCGATGGGAACGGGACTGCGCGACCTCACGCTGACCATACAGCGTCGATTCTTAACATTAGACACCGTCGAATGCTGGCGCGGCGTCAAGAATCAGCGCTGATTGGACTGGGATGGCGTGAAATCCCGCATCATCTTGCGGGCATCCTCGGCAGCCTCGCGCCGCTGTGCCACCGTCATGCACACCCGCTGCGGCCGGTTGCTTCCCGTGGGGCGTTCGCTGCGGCAGATCATGCGGCTGTCTTCCCTCGCGTTGGTCATCATCGTGTTGATCAATTCTTGATCGTTGAACACATCCGTGCGGAGAAGCGGCGAAAGCTGCTCGACCCGCTCATTGCTGCCCATCTTGACCCTGATACGGTTCAGAGCGCCCTGGACGCGGCTTTTATCTTCCACGCTCATTTCGCTGTAGGCCTCGGTGCGCAGCGCACGTTCGACGTTCGCCAGCTGCTCGGCGACGGGCGCGTCGGAAGTGATCGCGACCACCGGCTCCGATGCCGGCTTGGCATGGGCGGAGATCGCCAGACAGGACAACAATGCAATAACGGTCAATCGAGACATCCCTGACTTCCTTATCCAAAAATGAATGAGAGCCAACTCTACGAGGATGAGCATCGGCCGACAAGTTACTCATGGCAGGGGCCGCAGGCCCTGCGCGGGCAGAAAAAGGCCCGGACAGACGAAGCTGGCCGGGCCTGAAGGTGTTTCCCGATTACCGATCCTGCTGAGGAGGGCAGAGCTGCGGTTCGACAGAGCCTACGCCGGGGTCGATTAAACCGATGTTAAGACCTCGAGCGGCATTGAAATACCCGATCAACCCTTTGTATTTGAAGGTTTTTTCAAAGAAGCGACGTGGTCGATGATGCGCCCGGCCAGGTCGGCCTGGCAGATCGCCTCGATCCCCTCCAGGCCGGGGGTGGAGTTGACCTCCAGCACCAGCGGGCCGCGGCTGGAGCGGATCAGATCCACGCCAGCCACGCCCAGCCCGAGCGCCTTGGCCGAGCGCACCGCCACCAGCTGCTCGGCCCGGCTGGCCTTGGCGGCGCGGGCGCTGCCGCCGGCATGCAGGTTGGAGCGGAAGTCTCCCTCCGGCGCCTGCCGTTGCATCGCCCCGACCACCTGGTCGCCCACCACCAGGCAGCGCAGGTCGGCGCCCTGCGCCTCGCCGATGAACTCCTGCATCAGGAAGTTGGCATAGAGCCCGCGCAGCGCCTCCACGATGCCGCGTGAGGCGCTGGCCTTCTCGGTCAGGATCACGCCGCGGCCCTGGGTGCCCTCGTTGAGCTTCACCACGTGTGGCGGCGGGCCGAGCATCGAGAGCAGATCGACGGTGTCGTCCGGGTTGTCGCCGAACACCGTGACCGGCATGTCGATGCCCTTGGAGGCCAGGATCTGGTGCGCGCGCAGCTTGTCCCGCGCGCGCAGGATCGCGTCGGAGGGGTTGGGCGTGCGGGCGCCCATCATCTCGAACTGGCGCAGCACGGCCGTCCCGTAGCGGGTGACCGAAGCACCGATGCGCGGGATCACCGCGTCCACCCCGGTGATCGGCCGGCCCTTGTAATGCATGGTGAAGCCATCCGCGGCGATGCGCATGTAACAGCGCAACGGATCGAGGATGCGCACGGTATGGCCCCGCGCACGCGCGGCCTCCACCAGGCGACGCGTGGAGTACAGCTTGCTGTTGCGGGACAGGATGGCGAGTTTCATCGCGGCGCAGGGGCTGGAAAGCGCGAAGCATAGCGCGTGGCGTGTAGGCCGCGATGACGGACGGCGCTCGCGATCCAGCTGCCCGCATCCGGCACTTTCCCGCTGTTAATGGGCTGGGTGCACGCCGCGAGACCGGGGCGCCGTCTTCAACTATCAAGCAGAGCAGTGCCGTACGAGTTGTCTACAGCGCAAAGCCAGTTGCCGTCCGGTTCCCGACGAAACACGTAGGTGGCCCGGCGAACCGTCGAGATCGGAGCGCCCTCTTCATCGGTGGTATCCAGCCAGGTTTCCATGACAACCAGCGCCGTTTCCCCGCCCTCAATCACTTCCATCTTGCCTTGGCGGACCTTCAGTTTGCCGTCGAAGTAAGAAGAGATTGCCTCGAATGCGCTTTTGATCTGGTCCTTGCCCCTGGCGTACATGCCCGGCTTCACCACCAGGGTGGCGTCATCTGTGTAGAACCGCATCAGGCCATCGAAGTCCTTCGCCGATATGGATCGGTCTGCGGCTTCGATAAGGGTCTTCAGGGGATGATCGGACATTCTTGACTCCAAAAATGGCCGCGGCGGAAAAACAAAACCCGCCTCGCGGCGGGTTGCGTTGTCTGATCACAAGACGCGCTCTACCCACCCTTATGGAGGGTGGCAATAATCAACGTGCGGGCGCGTACAAGTGGCATGCAGTGACCGTATCACTGGCGTCGAAAACTGGCACACCCGCCAGCAAGCCCCAGCTGGAGGCTCGATCGAGACACAGGCCTGACCTGAGCACAAAAATTGCGGAGGGGATCGGAGGGTGCGGAGCGGCCGGCATCCCCAAAAGCACTGGAGGACATGGAGCGGGTGAAGGGAATCGAACCCTCGTCAGTAGCTTGGGAAGCTACAGCTCTACCATTGAGCTACACCCGCAAGGCGCGGCGTAAGTCTATTCGGGCGGGGCCCTCAAACGCAACGGGCGGCACTGGGCCGCCCGTTGTTTCACGCTTTCCGGCGCCGTGCGCGGCGCCCGCGAACGGGCACTGCGCACGTTGGATCAGAAGCTGCCGCCGAAGCTGGCGAACAGCGACACGTCACGTGCACGCTTCTGCATTGTGGTGGTGCTCATGCCGATGTTGCTGCTCAGGCCCCACAGGTTCAGGCGCGCACCCAGCACGGCGGTGGCGTAGTTCTTGTCGAACTCCAGGCCCGGCACCTTGTACATGCCCACGTCCGGCATGGACTGCAGCCAGGCGCTGGCCTGCTTGGTGTCCTCGAACTCATGGTCGTAGGTGACCTGCACATACGGCTTGACGTTGCCGCCGTCGAAGCGGGCCTGCCAGCCGACGCGGCCGACGGTGGAATCCGTGTCCTGGTCGCCATAGCCCAGCGCCGAGGCGCTCGGGTTGGACTCGGTGTAGCCGTCCAGCTTGACCTTCTGCCAGATCACGGCGGCGACCGGACCGTGGCGGAAGCCGCCCTCGGTACCGAACTCGTAGCCGGCGTTCAACGCAGCGGTCAGGTTGCTGCCTTCCGGCGAGCCCTTGTGGATGCGCGTGGCCGGGCCGAGCTGGAGCTTGCGGGTCACGTCGTAATCCAGCCAGCTGTAGCTGAGCTGGCCGTTGACCCAGGCGCGGTCGCCGTACCAGCCGGCGAACAGGCCCAGGGTGGTGTCGGACTGGGTGAAGTCACCCTTGTTGTTGCCGAAATCGGCGTCCATGCGGCCATAGCCGGCAAAGCCGCCGACCACCATGCCGTCACGCGCCCAATCCACGCCGAACAGGCCGGCCGGGGCCATGCCGTCGTACAGATCGGCGTGGGCATAGCGCTGCATGTCGCCGCGCAGGTTGCCCCACCAGCTCAGGCCGTCGGCCGGACGGCCATCGACGTGCCAGCTGACCTGGTCGGCGCGCGAGCGACCGATGGTCTGCGCCGAGTGGGTCAGGACCTGCTGGTTGCGCGGGGCCTCCAGGATCGACAGGGTGTACTGGCCCAGCATCTCGTGGGTGGCGGTGGTCGGGTGCACGCCGTCGGCGAACACATAGCTGTTGGCCGCGTTCGGGGTGACGTAGCTGGTCGGGTTGCAGGTCAGCGAGGCGGCCGTGGTGCAGGCCGGGCTGGTCGCGTTGACGAAGCCGTACTGGCCCGGGTTGGCGACGATTTCCTGCAGGATGTGGAAGGTATCGACCGGGATCACCTGCAGGCCGGCGGCCTTCAGGCCACCGAACAGGGCGTCGTTGTACGCCTTGGCCAGCGCGGTGCCGGCCGCCATGCCCGCCGGGCCACCAGCGCGGGCGCCCGGGGTCAGGCCGACGTCGGGGATGGTCGGCACCACGATGTACTCGGCGCCGGCCGCCTTCAGCGTGCCGACGATGCCGACCTGGTCGGTGACGGCACCGGTCAGGGTCGGGACCAGCGGTGCGCCGGCCTGGATCGCGAACAGGTCGTTGGCGCCGCCCCACACGGTGTACAGCGCCTTCGGGTCGGCCTTGCCGCCGTTGGCCGCCAGGTACTGCGCGGTCTGGGTCTTGAGCGAGTACACCGGCACGGCCGGGGTACCCGGGATGAGCACCTGGCTGGTGTCCACGCCGACACGGGCGCCGCCGATGGCGTAGTTGTCACCGTTCTGGCCGTTGCCGTGGGCACCGGCGTTGGTGCCGTAGTAGTTGGCGACATGCTCGGCCCAGGTCCAGCCGGGGTTGGTGGTGGACTTGCCGGTCACCGCCTGCACCGCCGCCGGCAGCAGCGGGCGGAAGTAACCGGAGTCGGTCAGGCTGTCGCCGATGAAGACGGTCTTGGTATACGGCGACTGCGCCATGGCCGGCGCTGCCGCCAGGGCGATGGCCACGGCCATGAGGGAACGGATCGGGCGTTTGCTGAGCAACATGGAAACTCCTTGCAGGTGGGGAAGACGGCGGGACGTACGCCGGCGCACGGTGCCATGTTTCCACTGCACCCGGCCCGCATCACGCTGCGCTGCGGCATGAACGCCCCAGCCCCGCCGCCCGGCCATCGTTGGCCTGGCGCTCGCGGCACTGTTGCCGCGCGGCGCACAGGGTACGCACTGACGGGTGATTGAAGGACAATAGCGTCATGAACATCCAGCTCAACGGCGAAAACCGCCAGCTTCCGCACACCGCGACCGTCCATGACCTGCTGCTCAGCGAGCAGCTGCTCGAGCGCCGCGTGGCGGTCGAGGTCAACGGTGAGATCGTGACCCGCAGCCAGCACGCCAGCCATGGGCTGTGCGATGGCGACGTGGTGGAGATCGTGCATGCGCTGGGCGGTGGTTGAGGCAGCATCGTGACGCGCGATAGGCGATAATTCGGGGCATGAACGCACCTGTCCCCACTGATTCGCTGGTGATCGCCGGCAAGACCTATGCTTCCCGCCTGCTCACCGGCACCGGCAAGTTCAAGGATCTGGAAGAAACCCGCCTGGCCACCGAGGCCGCGGGCGCCCGGATCGTCACCGTGGCGATCCGCCGCACCAACATCGGGCAGAACCCGGGCGAGCCGAACCTGCTCGACGTGCTGCCGCCGGACCGTTACACCATCCTGCCCAACACCGCCGGCTGCTACACCGCCGAGGACGCCGTGCGCACCTGCCGGCTGGCCCGCGAGCTGCTGGACGGCCACAACCTGACCAAGCTGGAAGTGCTGGGCGACCAGAAGAGCCTGTACCCGGATGTGGTGCAGACGCTCAAGGCGGCCGAGCAGCTGGTCAAGGATGGCTTCGAGGTGATGGTCTATACCTCCGATGATCCGATCCTGGCCAAGCGCCTGGAAGAGATCGGCTGCGCCGCGGTGATGCCGCTGGCCGCGCCGATCGGCTCGGGCCTGGGCATCCAGAACAAGTACAACCTGCTGCAGATCATCGAAGACGCCAAGGTGCCGATCATCGTCGATGCCGGCGTGGGCACGGCCTCCGATGCGGCGATCGCGATGGAGCTGGGCTGCGATGGCGTGCTGATGAACACCGCCATCGCCGGTGCACGCAACCCGGTGCTGATGGCCAGCGCGATGCGCAAGGCCGTGGAAGCGGGCCGCGAGGCTTTCCTGGCCGGCCGCATTCCGCGCAAGCGCTACGCCAGTGCGTCCTCACCGATCGACGGGTTGATCGGCTGATGACCAATCCTTTCGACAGCGCCGGTGCCAAGGCACCGCCCAAGCCCTTCACCATCACCGAAGGCCGCCGCGAGGTCCGCAGTTTCGTGCTGCGCCAGGGCCGCTTCACCCCCGCCCAGCAGCGTGCGTTCGACGACCGCTGGCCGCGTTTCGGGCTGGACTTCACCGGTGAGCCGCGCGATCTGGATGCCACCTTCGGGCGCGATGCGCACAAGGTGCTGGAGATCGGTTTCGGCAACGGCGCGGCGCTGCGCTTCGCCGCCCAGCAGGACCCGAGCCGCGATTACATCGGCCTGGAGGTGCACGCGCCCGGCGTCGGCCGCCTGCTCAACGCGCTGGCCGACGACAACGCCGACCACGTGCGCCTGTACCACCACGATGCCGTGGAAGTACTGGAGAAGGAAATCGCCGATGGCGCGCTGGATGAAGTGCGCATCTATTTCCCGGACCCGTGGCACAAGAAGCGCCACAACAAGCGCCGCCTGATCCAGCCCGGCTTTGCCGCGCTGCTGGTACGCAAGCTGCGCGTCGGTGGCCGCCTGCACTGCGCCACCGACTGGGAAGACTATGCCGAGCAGATGTGGGAGGTGCTCGACGCCACCGCCGGGCTGACCAACCGGGCCGGTCCGCGTGGGCAGGTGGAGCGGCCGGAATGGCGCCCGCAGACCCATTTCGAAACCCGTGGCCAGAAGCTCGGCCATGGTGTGTGGGACCTGTTGTACGACCGCACCTGATCCGACTAGGAACCGCGCCACCCCATGGATACCGCGCTGACGCTGACTACCGACATGAAGCTCGTCCTCGGGCTGGTCGGCTTCACGATGGCGATGTTCCTGTTCGAGCGCATCCGCGCCGATGTGGTGGCGCTGGTGGTGCTGGTGGTGCTCGGCGTCACCGGCTTGATCGCCCCGGAAGAAATCTTCGGGGGCTTCTCCGGTAACGCGGTGATGAGCATCATCGCCACCACCATCCTCGGCGCGGGCCTGGACCGCACCGGGGCGTTGAACCGGTTGGCGGCGTGGCTGCTGCGGCGCGGGCATGGCGTGGAGACGCGCCTGCTGATGATGACCACCGCGATCGCCGGCTTGAACTCCTCGTTCATGCAGAACCCCTCGGTGATGGCGCTGTACCTGCCGGTCGCCTCGCGCCTGGCCGCGCGCACCGGGCTGACCCTGCAGCGCCTGCTGCTGCCGATCGCCGCGGCCATCGTGATGGGCGGCGCACTGACCATGGTCGGCAACTCGCCGCTGATCCTGCTCAACGATCTGCTGGCCTCGGCCAACAACAACCTGCCCTCCGGCCTGGCCACCATCGAACCGCTGCGCATGTTCGCGCCGCTGCCGATCGGCGTGGCGCTGCTGATCGCCTCGCTGCTGTACTTCCGCTACTTTGGCGACCGCAAGCTGGTCGAGGAAGAGACGCTGGCCAACGATGGCGTTACCCCCTCCCGCACGGAAAGCTACTTCGCCAAGACCTACGGCATCGAAGGTGATGTGTTCGAGCTGGTGGTCACTGCCGAAAGCCCGCTGGTCGGCATGACCCTGGGCGAAGCGGAGAACGTGCACGACGCGCCGCTGCTGCTGGCACTCAAGACCGGCAATGACACCCGCCTGGCGCCACCGGCGGAGATGCGCATCTGGGTGGGCAGCGTGCTCGGCGTGATGGGCGCGCGCCAGCAGGTCAGCGATTTCGCGCAGAACCAGTTCCTGCGGATGTCCTCACGGCTGAAGCACCTGGGCGATCTGTTCAACCCGAGCCGCGCCGGCATTTCCGAAGCGGTGGTGCCGCCGACCTCCGATGTGATCGGCAAGAGCGCCTCGGACCTGCGCCTGCGCAAGCAGCGCGGCATCAGCCTGCTGGCGATCAACCGCGACAAGCAGGTGATCCGCGAGGACGTGCGCAACGTGGCGCTGCGCGCCGGTGACATGCTGGTCTTCCACAGCATCTGGACCGACCTGGCGCAGGCGGCCAAGAGCCGCGACTTCGTGGTGGTCACCGACTACCCCAAGGGCGAACAGCGCCCGCACAAGTTCAAGATCGCGATGAGCATTTTCGCCATCACCATCCTGATCGCGCTGACCTCCAAGCTGCCGGTGGCGCTGACCCTGATGACCGGCGTGGCCGGCATGCTGCTGACCGGCGTGCTGCGCATGGACGAGGCCTATGCCTCGATCAACTGGAAGACGGTGTTCATGATGGCCGGGCTGATTCCGCTCGGCTGGGCGATGGACAGCAGTGGCGCGGCGGCGTGGATCGCCGGCCACACCATCGACCGCCTGCCGACCGGCATCCCGGTCTGGGTGCTGGAAATCGCGCTGGCGTTGTTGACCACGATGTTCTCGCTGGTGATCAGCCATGTAGGCGCGACGATCGTGATGGTGCCCATTGCGGTGAACCTGGCACTGGCGGCCGGGGGCAGCCCGACCGCGTTCGCGCTGATCGTGGCGTTGTCGGCCTCCAACAATCTGATGACGGCCTCCAACCCGGTGATTTCGATGATCACCGGCCCGGCCAATTACACCCCGCGCGAGCTGTGGCGCGTCGGCGCCCCGCTGTCGTTGATCTATACGGTGGTGGTGGTGCTGATGATCAACCTGATGTTCTAGGGAGTGCCGGCCGTCAGATAATGAGTGGCCGGCCGTTCGTCGTCATCCCAACCAGACCTGCCCATCGCGCACCTGCACGGGCACCGCGCGCAGGCGATCACCGCGGCACGGTCCGGCCACGCAGTCGCCGTTGTCCAGGGAGAACGAGGCCCCGTGTGCCGCGCAGACGAGGTGGCCTTCCTTGCTTTTCAGGAACTGACCCGGGGCCCAGTCCAGCCGGCGGCCGGCGTGCGGGCAGATGTTCAGCCACGCGCGCACCTGATCGCCCTGGCGGTACAGCACCACCGATTCGCTGTCGCCCTCGATGCTGGCGTCGACCTCGGCAAAACCCCCGTCGGCAATGGCCTGCAGGGTGATCAGGGCGGTGGCGGTGGTCTCGGGCGGGGACATGGCATCCAGCAGCAGGCAACGGAAACCGTAGTGTCTCACGCGCTCATGTCACTGGCTCCCGGATGAATACAAGTCATTGATTTGCAATGTGTGCGGGGTACGTTTAACGCTTTTTTCACTCAGTCACAAAGGCCAGCACGGATACTCATCCACTGCTGACCTCAGCCAAAAAAGAGTGCCATGTACAGCCGCATCTTCCAGTTCAACCAGTTCCGCACCCTGTTCGCGCCGCGCAAGCCGCGCCACCCGCTGGTGCGCGTCGCGGTCGGTCTGTTGGGCCTGGCGATCCTGGCCGCGCTGGTGTTCGTTGGTGTATTCGTGGGCGCGGCGATGATCATCGCCGGCCTGGCATGGAAGCTGCTCGCCCAGCGCAAGAATGCGCGCACCGCTCCGTCGCAGGTCGTGGACGGTGAATACCGCGTGGTCCGCAAGCAGGCCTTGCCGATGTCGCGTTGATCGACGCGCTTCCCTCCTGATGACGGCCGCGCCCTGCGCGGCCGTTTCTGTTTGTGGGAGCGGAAAAACGCTCTAGACTGCGGCGAAACCTCTCCACAGGACGCGCGCATGACCGATGTAATCCCCACGCCCGAGCAGCCCCGCATTCCGGTCGCCGGTGGCGGTACTTTCCCGGTGCGCCGGATCTACTGTGTGGGCCGCAACTTCGCCGATCACGCGCGCGAAATGGGCGCGGCCGTGCCCGCCGCCGATGATCGCGGCCGCCCGATGTTCTTCAGCAAGCCGGCCGATGCGATCGTGGTCGGGCATGACGATGTGATCCCCTACCCGCTCGCCACCCAGGACCTGCACCACGAAGTGGAGCTGGTGGTGGCGATCGGCAAGGACGCGCCTGCCGGTGAACTGCCGGTCGACCAGGCCGAAGCGCTGGTGTTCGGGTACGGCGTCGGCCTGGACCTGACCCGCCGCGATCTGCAGGCGCAGGCCAAAGCCAAGGGCCACCCGTGGGACCCGGCCAAGGGCTTCGATCAGTCCGCCCCGGTGAGCGAGCTGGTGCCGGCTGGCGAAGTCGGCGATCTGGCCGCGCTCAACCTCTCGCTGGAGATCAATGGCGAAGTGCGCCAGCAGTCGCTGCTGG
Source organism: Stenotrophomonas sp. AS1 (assembly GCF_048957655.1). Taxonomy (NCBI): domain Bacteria; kingdom Pseudomonadati; phylum Pseudomonadota; class Gammaproteobacteria; order Lysobacterales; family Lysobacteraceae; genus Stenotrophomonas; species Stenotrophomonas sp. AS1. The sequence goes on from NZ_JARVXM010000003.1 coordinate 607,179, forward strand.
ATCAGATGATCTGGAACGTGCCGGAGATCCTGCACGAACTCTCCAAACTATGGGCGCTGCGCGCGGGCGATCTGGTCTTCATGGGGACGCCTTCCGGCGTGGCCGCGTTGAAGCCCGGCGACCGTTTCAGCGCACGTCTGGAAAACGTGGCCGAGCGCCACGGCATCATCGCCGGATGACAATGGCTGCGTTACGCTGCGGCGTCATTTGATTCCCCCACTACGACAGGAGAGCCCGATGGGTGTACTGACTGAGTTCAAAGAATTCGCCATGCGTGGCAACGTCATCGACCTGGCGGTCGGTGTGGTCATCGGTGCGGCGTTCGGCAAGATCGTCACCGCGCTGGTGGACAAGATCATCATGCCGCCGCTGGGCTGGGTGATCGGCCGCGTGGACTTCTCCGAACTGGCGTGGACCCTGGCCCCGGCGCGCGTAGCGCCCGATGGCAAGGAGATCCCGGCGGTGGTGATCGGCTACGGCGACTTCCTCAATACCGTGGTGCAGTTCGTGATCGTGGCCTTTGCGATCTTCATGGTCGTGAAGTTCATCAACCGCCTGGCCCGCAAGAAGCAGGCCGAGCCGGCCGCCCCGGCGGCACCGAGCGAAGAAGTGCTGCTGCTGCGCGAGATCCGCGACAACCTCAAGCAGTAAGACCCCACCCCCAGTAGTGCCGGCCGCTGGCCGGCTCACCCGACACCCTGCATCGCGCGGAGCCGGCCAGCGGCCGGCACTACCTGAAAACCCCGCTCCGGCGGGGTTTTCGCGTTTGGAAAACAGCATTCGCCGGAGCATGACCTCCCGCCCATGTACGCGCCGGACAGACTGGTAAGCTCGGACGCTTCCGCCCCGTTTCCCGGAGTTCGTCCCATGCGTCGCCGCGTCCTTGCCATCGCATCTTCCCTCGCCCTGCTGGCCGCGCCCGCGTTCGCGGCGACCGGTATCACCACGCTGCCCCCCAAGTCGCTGGCCACCGCCGCCGAGCTGCGCGAGCAGGCCCTGAAGGATGACACCGGCTGGAAGGTCGTCGAGTCGCTGACCACCGAGATTGGCCCGCGCATCGCCGGCAGTGAAGCCGACGCGCGCGCCGTCGCGTGGGCGGTGGCCAAGTTCAAATCGCTGGGCTTCGACAAGGTCTGGACCGAGCCGGTCACCTTCCCCAAGTGGGAGCGCCGCAGTGAGCACGCCGAGGTGATCGGCAAGCATGCCCAGCCGCTGACCATCACCGCGCTCGGCGGCAGCCCGGGTGGCACGGTGGAGGCGGAAGTGGTGCGCTTCGCCGACCTGGCCGCGCTGCAGGCCGCGCCCGAGGGATCGCTGAAGGGCAAGATCGCCTTCGTCGATTACCAGATGACCGCCTACCGCGATGGCCGCGACTACGGCAACGGCGGCGCGGTGCGCAGCAAGGGCCCCTCCGAGGCGATCCGCAAGGGCGCGATCGGCTTCGTGATGCGCTCGGCCGGCACCGACTCGCACCGCGTGCCGCATACCGGCATCACCCGCTTCGATGACGGCCTGACCCCGGTACCCGCTGCGGCGCTGTCGGTGCCCGATGCCAACCAGTTGGCGCGCCTGGTTGCGCTGGGCAGCACCACGCTCAAGCTCAGCCTGGATTGCGGCTGGGACGGCAAGGCAACCTCGTACAACGTGATCGGCGAGATCACCGGGCGCAGCCTGCCCAAGGAAGTGGTGGTGATCGGCGGTCACCTGGACTCCTGGGACCTGGGCACCGGCGCGGTGGATGATGGGGCCGGCGTTGGCATCACCATGGCCGCCGGCCACCTGATCGGCCAGCTCAAGCAGGCGCCCAAGCGCACCATCCGCGTGGTCGCCTTCGCCAATGAAGAGCAGGGCCTGTATGGCGGCAAGGCATATGCCGAGGCGCACGCCAAGGACGTGGTGCTGCACCAGCTCGCGGCCGAGAGCGATTTCGGCGCCGGCCGCATCTACGCCTTCAATACCGGCTCGCCGAATCCAGCCAATTCGCGCGAGGCGACCCGCCAGATCGCCGAGGTGCTCAAGCCGCTCGGCATCGAGTACGCCGCCGACAAGGGCGGCCCGGGCCCGGACGTGGGCCCGCTGGCCGCCAAGGGCGGCGCGTGGGCGTGGTTGGCGCAGGACGGCAGTGACTACTTCCACCTGCACCACACCGCCGACGACACCCTGGACAAGATCGACCCCGCCGCCCTGGCGCAGAACGTGGCCGCTTACACCGTGTTCGCTTACCTGGCGGCCGAGGCCGATGGCAGCTTCGGCAGCGAAGCCAAGCCGACCACGCCGCCGAGCGAGTAATCCCCACACACACGCGGCAGGTACAAAAAAAGCCCGGTCGCAATGCGACCGGGCTACCGGGATAACGTCACACCCCACGCGGTGAGCGCCGCTAGACCTTCGCGGTCCGGACAAGCGGATCGCCGCACTGCGGGGGTGTCTCTCCTCATCCACGCAGCACAGCGTCCACTCCGCACTGTGCGCAGTTTTCACTGCATGCACTATGCGATTAATCCGAAAGCGATGTAGTCACGACGATTTCGGTGAAACCGATCACACCGTGGGTGGCGCGAATGACGCCGCGCTCCCCCCGAAATTGCACGCAGTGGTCAGACGCGACTGCGTCCGTACCACTGGGCCAACAGGACTGCCGTCGCCGAAGCGACGTTGAGGCTTTCCACGACACCGGTACCCGGGATCGAGACCTGATGGTCACAGTCCTGGGCCAGCGCGCGGTCCATGCCTTCGCCTTCGGCGCCCATCACATACACCAGCCGCGATGGCAGCGCCGTGGCGAACAGATCATCGCCGCCCTCCACCAGCGTGGCCGCCAGGCTCAAACCGGCGGCACGCAATTGGGCCATCGCCTCGGGCAGCGCCGGCAGGCGCACCAGCGGCACGGCCTCGGCACCGCCTTCGGCCACGCGCGCGGCCGCACCGGACAGCGCCAGCGTCGAGTCCGGCGGCAACAGCAGCCCGGCCACACCGAAGTGCGCCGCCGAGCGCAGGATCGCGCCGAAGTTGTGCGGGTTGCCCACGCCATCCAGCCACAAGGCCAGCACCGGCTTCCCGGCCGGCAGCGTGGCCAGCCATTCATCCAGCGCCAGCAGCGGCGCGCGCAGCACGTCGGCCACCAGGCCTTCGTGATGCGTGGTGGCGGCGAGCTTGTTCAGATCGCCGTCTTCCACCACGCGGTAGCCGACGCGGTTGGCCACGCACCACTTCAGCACCGGCTGCATGCGCGGAATCAGCGCCTCGGTCAGGTACAGCTTGCGCAGCGCCTGCGGGCGATGCTCGAACAACGCCTGCACGGCGTTCCAGCCATACAGGCGCAGCTCGTCGCTGCCACGGCCGGGCGGCGGCGGGGTGCCACCTTCGCGGGGCGGCAGCGGCGTGGCGCGCGGCGGCCGCGAGGACGGACGGCGCGCATTCTTCCAGGGATCATTCACTACGGGACAGCTCCAGCTTGCGGGTACGCCAGAAATCGGCGTTCTTGATGCCCAGGGCATCGGGGTCGAAAATCGGATCCAGGCCGAGTTTCTTCTGACGCTCATAGTCGCGCAGCGCCAGCATCGCCGGCTTCTGCACGATCAGGATCGCGATGATGTTCAACCACGCCATCAGGCCCACGCCGATGTCGCCCAGCGCCCAGGCCAGGCCGGCATTGTGGAAGGCACCGAAGATCACCATGCCGATGATGCCCAGGCGCAGCAGCAGCACGGTCAGCGGGCGCTTGGCGTTGTGGTTGATGTAGCTCAGGTTGGTTTCGGCCATGTAGTAATAGGCCATGATCGTGGTGAAGGCGAAGAAGAAGATCGCGATTGCCACGAAGCCTGCGCCCCAGCCCGGCAGCACGGTTTCCACCGCGGCCTGCGCGTAGCCGGCACCTTCGGCCACGCCGGCCAGGCCGGCGAACACCGGCGCGCCGCCGGCCACCGGCGAGTACACGTTGTAGGTGCCTGCGGCCAGGATCAGGAAGGCGGTGGCGGTGCACACCATCATGGTGTCGAAATAGATCGCGAAGGCCTGCACGTAACCCTGCTTGGCCGGGTGCGAGACCTCCGAGGCGGCTGCCGCGTGGGGGCCGGTACCCTGGCCGGCCTCGTTGGCATAGATGCCGCGCTTGACGCCCCACTCCACCGCCAGGCCCATCATGGCGCCGAACGCGGCGTGCGCGCCGAAGGCGCTGCTGAAGATGATGTTGAACATCTCCGGCACGCGCTCGTAGTTGAGGATCATGATGACGATGGCCATCAGGATGAAGCCGGCGGCCATGAACGGCACCACCACTTCGGCAAAGCTGGCGATGCGCTTGACCCCGCCGAAGATGACCACGCCCAACAGCAGCGCGACCACGATGCCGATGCCCAGCTTGAGTGCCTGCACCGATTCCAGGCCCATGACCTGGCCATCCAGCGGCCCGCACAGGGCACCACCACGGCAGGCGTTGATGATGCTGTCGGCGATGGCATTGGCCTGCACGCCCGGCATCAGGAAGCCGGCGGCGATGATGGTCGCCACGGCGAAGGCCAGCGCGTACCACTTCAGGCCCATGGCCTTTTCGATGTAGTACGCCGGACCGCCACGGTAGCGGCCTTCGGCATCCTTGGTCTTGTAGATCTGCGCCAGGGTGCACTCCACATACGACGTCGAGGCGCCGAGGAAGCCCATCACCCACATCCAGAAGATCGCGCCGGGGCCGCCGAACGCGATCGCGGTGGCCACGCCGGCGATGTTGCCGATACCCATGCGGCCGGCCATGGACATGGCCAGTGCCTGGAACGAGGACACACCCGCCTCGGATTTTTCACCCTGTACGGTCAGGCGGCACATCTCCACGAACCCGCGGATCTGCATGAAACGGGTGCGGGCACTGAAATACAGGCCTGCGGCAAGACACAGGAAAATCAGAGCCTTGCTCCAGATGATCCCATTGATGAAATGGACTACTTCTTCCACGCGCTCTCTCCAGTCGGCGGAAACAAAAGGAACGTCCCCGTCGGCTGGGACCCGGTCGATTCTCCACGATCCGCGCCGGGCTGCGTAGTGGCAATTTCGATGAATGGGCGGCAATGCCGCCCATTCCGGTCAGGCATGGCCGCCCACGGAGGGTGTTTCCGCTTCCTGGCGGGCCAGTTCGCGCGCCACGGCTTCCGGCGAACGCGTGTACGGGGCCAGCAGCGAATAGAACGCCGGCACCACGAACAGCGACAGGAACGTGGACACGGTCACGCCGAAGATCACCACCACGCCGATCGTGCCGCGGCTGGCCGAACCGGGGCCACCGGCCACCACCAGCGGGATCGCACCGACCACGGTGGCGATGGAGGTCATCAGGATCGGACGCAGGCGGACCATGGCCGATTCGACGATGGCCTGGTGGACGTTGCGGCCTTCATCGCGCAGCTGGTTGGCGAACTCCACGATCAGGATGCCGTTCTTGGCCGCCAGGCCGACCAGCATCACGATGCCGATCTGGCTGAACAGATTGATCGTGCCGCCGCTGACATACAGCCCCAGCAGCGCGCCGAGCACGCCCAGCGGCACGGTCAACATGATCACCAGCGGATGGATGAAGCTCTCGAACTGCGCGGCCAGCACCAGGAACACCACCAGCAGGGCCATGGCGAAGGTCAGCAGCACGGCGCTGCCGGCGTTCTGGTACTCGCGTGATTCGCCCTTCCAGCTGATCTGCGCGTGCTGCGGCAGCTCTTCGCTGGCCACCTGCTGGGCCCAGGCAATGGCTTCACCCAGCGGATAACCCGGGGCCAGGCCGGCATTGATGGTGATCGAGCGCAGCCGGTTGAAGCGGTTGAGGCTGCCGGCCTCGGCCACTTCGCTGAGCGTGACCAGGTTGGACAGTGGCACCAGTTCGCCGCCACTGGCGCGCACGCGGATCGCGGCCAGATCCGACGGCGAGGCGCGGCCTTCGCGACCGGCCTGGACCAGCACGTCGTACTCCTCGCCGTTGTCGACGAAGGTGGTGACGCGGCGCGAGCCCATCATGGTTTCCAGCGCGCTGCCGATCGCGGTGACCGACACGCCCAGATCGGCCGCACGCTGGCGGTCGATGTTCACGCGCATCTGCGGGCGGGTTTCCTTGTAGTCCGAATCCGTGCCGACCAGGCCGGGGTTGTCGGCCATGCGCAGCAGCATGCGATCACGCCACTGCGCGATTTCCGCGTATTCCGGGCCACCGAGCACGATCTGGAACGGCTGCCCCTGGCTGCGGACCAGGCCGCCACCGACCTGGGTGCGCACGCGCACGCCACGCAGATCATTGAGGTGGGTCTGCAGTTCGGCGGCCACGTCCGGGGTGGAGACATCGCGCTGCCGCCACGGCTGCAGGAACACGCTGATGCGGCCGGTATGCATTTCTTCGCTGGAGCCCCAGCCACCGGGAACGCGCGGGTTGGCACGCACGATCGGCTCGTCCTCGCCGACGAAACCGGAGACGATCTTCTCGACCTGCTGGACCTGGCCGACGGTGTAGTCGAAGCCGGCGCCTTCCGGGCCGTCGATCATGATCTGGAACGAGCCGCGGTCTTCGGCCGGGGCCAGTTCGGAGGGCAGCACCTTGAGCAGCAGCGCGCTGGCCAGCAACGAGAGGATCATCACCACGATGTAGACCCAGGTGCGGGTCACGTGCGCTTCCAGGAAGCGGCCGTACGCGCCCGACAGGCGATCCAGGTTGCGGTTGATGACACCGTGCAGGCCCTTCGGCGCCTGGCCGGTGTGCGGCTTGAGCAGCTTGGAGGCCATCATCGGGGTGAGCGTCAGCGAGACGAACGCGGACAACGCCACCGCCGCGGCCAGCGCGACGGCCAGCTCACGGAACAGGCGGCCGGTGTTGCCTTCCAGGAAGCCGACCGGCAGGAACACCGCGACCAGCACGGCGGTGGTGGCGATCACCGCGAACGCCACCTGGGTGGTACCGCGTTTGGAGGCGACCAGCGGCGGCTCGCCCAGATCGATGCGGCGCTGGACGTTTTCCACGACCACGATGGCGTCATCCACCACCAGGCCGATACACAGCACCAGCGCGAGCAGGGTCAGCAGGTTGATCGAGAAACCGAAGGCATACAGGGCGATGAAGGCGGCGATCAGACAGACCGGCACCGTGACTGCGGGAATCAAGGCGGCACGGAAACTGCCCAGGAACAGCCAGATCACCGCCAGCACCAGCAGCATCGCTTCGACCAGCGTCGCATACACGCGATCGACAGCCGCCTCGATGAAGGTGGTGTTGTCGAAGGCGACGAAGATGCGCGTACCTTCCGGCAGCGTGCTGCTGATCCGGTCGGCTTCGGCGCGCGCTTCGCGGGCGACATCCAGCGCGTTGGCGGTGGAGGTCTTGACGATGCCCAGGCCGATGTTGGGCTCGCCGTTGCTTCGGTAGTAGGCGCGGCGCTCGGAGGAGGCCAGTTCGATCTTGGCCACATCGCCCATGCGCACCACGTAGCCGTCGGCGCCCTTGCCGAGCGGGATACCGGCGAAGTCTTCGGGTTTGACGTAGTTGCGCTCCACGCGCAGGGTGAAATCGCGGTCGGTGGATTCGATGCGGCCGGCGGGCAGCTCGACGTTCTCGTTGCGCAGCGCGGTTTCCACATCGCCCACGGTCAAGCCACGCGCGGCGAGCTGGTCGCGGTCCAGCCAGATCCGCATCGCATAGCGCTGGCGGCCACCGATGCGCACCTGGGCCACGCCATCCAGGCTGGAGAAGCGATCGACGATGTAGCGGTCGGCGTAATCGCTCAGCTCCAGCGTATCCATCGAGGTCGAGCTCATGTTGAGCCAGATGATGGGATCGGCGTCGCTCTCGACCTTGGCGATTTCCGGCGGCCGGGCCTCTTCGGGCATGCGGTCGGCCACGCGGCTGACCGCATCGCGCACGTCGTTGGCGGCCGCTTCGATATCGCGGTTGGAGGTGAATTCGATGCTGACCTGCGAGCGCCCGTTGGAGCTGCGCGCGTTGATGGTATCGATGCCTTCGATGCCGGCCAGGGCATCTTCCAGCACCTGGGTGATGCGGCTTTCGATGACGGCCGCCGAGGCACCGGTGTAATCGACCGAGACCGAGACGATCGGCGGATCGATCGCCGGCAGTTCGCGCAGGGTCAGGCGGGTGAACGACATGAAGCCCAGCACCACCAGCAGCAGGCTCATCACCACGGCGAAGACCGGCCGCTGGATGGAAATATCGGAAAGCTTCATCCGGCGGTGTCCGGTTCAGCGGTGGCAGCGGCGGCCGGCGCGGCCGGTGCCGCCTCTTCGGCCTGGATCTTCAGGCCCGGGCGCAGCTTGCCGGTGCCGTCCACGACGATGCGGTCACCGGCGGCGAGACCATCGCGGATTTCGACCACGCCGCTGCGGCGCGCGCCGGCGGTGATGTCCACGCGCTCCACCACCTGGTCCGGTTTGACCCGGAACACATACGAATCGCGCCCGACCTGCACCACGGCGATTTCAGGAATCACCAGCGCCTGGCGCTCGGGGCGGAACATGCGCACATCCAGCAGCATGCCCGGGCGCAGGGCGTGGTCGGCGTTGATGAAATCGGCGCGCACGGTCACCGCACGCGTGCCCGGATCCACGCGGGTATCGATGGTGGCGACCTGGCCTTCAAAGTTGCGGCCCGGGTAGGCCACGCTGGTCGCGTTGACCTTGTCGCCGGTGCTCAGCGAGGCCAGCTCGGCTTCGGGCACCTGGAAGTCCACGTGCATGCGCTCGATGTCGTCCAGCGTGGTGATCGCGGTGCTGGGCGTGACCAGCGAACCGGCGCTGACCTGGCGGATGCCCAGCACGCCGGCGAAGGGCGCGCGCACGCGGCGATCACCGATATCCGACTGCATCTCACGCACACGTGCATCGGCGGCATCGCGGATGGCGCGCTGCGTATCCAGGGTGGAGCTGGCCACCAGCTGCTGGGCGGCGAGTTCGCGCTGGCGCTTGTACAGCTGGTCCGCTTCCAGGAAGGTGGCCTGGGCCTGCAGCAGCGCGGCTTCCTGGGCCTGCCCGCGCAGGGTCACCAGCGGCGTACCGGCACTGACCTGCTGCCCGCTTTCGAAGTGCACCGTCTCGATGATTTCGCTCACCTTGGCGGTGACCGTGACCGATTCGCGCGCCTTGGCCGTGCCCAGTGCCTGCAGGGTGTCGCTCCATGCCGAGGTCTGCACCACCTGGGTGGTGACCGGTACGGCGTCTGCCTGCCGGCGAGCGGCCTCGTCTTTGCTGCCACACCCAGCCAACGCGACCAGAGTGATGCCAGCGGCGAAGCGCGCTGCGATGCGTCCCAACATGTAATCCATTCCCGGTTGTTTCTCGACCGCCGAGTGTATAGAGGGGTCGAGCCGGGGCATATGTGCCAAGCGTTTACCGGCCTCTTCACATCCGCTGGTGACGGGCGAAAGCCTTTCCGTGCTGGGGCCTGCACCGGATGTATCGCCATGTATCGACGCATGTCGAAATGCGCGGGCGGCGCCGGGTGGTCGCGCCCGGCAGCGGCAGAGGCCGGGCGGGAGGCTTGGCCCCCGCCCGGCCGTGAGGCTCAGTAACGATAGTTCACTTTCAGCCAGGCGGTGCGGCCGGGCTCGTTGATGCGCACCGGATCGGCCGGGAAGCCGAAATCGGCGCTGCCGGCCAGGTTCAGGTGCTCGCTGTAGGTGCGGTCGAACAGGTTGTCCACGCCGGCACTGACCAGCAGCGCCGCGTTGACCCGGTAGCTGGCGTTCAAGGCCAGGGTGGCGAAGCCGGCGCTGGGGCCCAGATCGCGGGCGACCACGTTGCCCTGCCCGGCTGCCACACGCCCCTGGCGGGACACGGCACGCGCCAGCGCCCCCACGCTCCAGCGCTCGCCTTCCCAGGCCGTGCTGAACCGGGCTTCCAGCGGCGGCATCTGCGGCAGCGCGCCGCCGTCGCTGCGGTTCTCGCCCCAGGCGTAGGCCAGTGTGCCGCCGAGCTTCCACTGCCGGGCCAGCTGCCATTCCGCACCCGCCTCAGCACCGGCGATGCGCGCGTCGACGTTGGTGGCCTGGCTGGTGCTGCCCATCATGCCGCCGTCGCGGTAGGTGAACAGGATGTAGTCCTGGAGGCGCCCGGCATACGCCGAGACCCAGGCGTTGAGGCGATCGGTGCGGTACTGCAGGCCCACATCGAGCTGGGTGGTCTTCTCCGGCTGCACACCGGTGAAGGCATTGATCGCGCCCACCGGGCCGAGATCCGGCGAGAACAGTTCCCAGTAGTCGGGCATGCGCTCGCTATGGCCGATCCCGGCGTACCAGGTCAACGCGGGCGCGATGTCGCGCTCGAACCGGACGAAGCCGCTGCCCAGGTTCTCGCGACGGGTCTGCCCGGCGGTCGGATTGGGCATCGCCATCATGCCGGCGGTGGCGCGCTCGTCCTTCACTTCGGCGCGGTCGATGCGCAGGCCACCAACCCAGCGTTGCGCGGTGCCCTCGCCCAGGGTGATCTCGGTGAACGCCCCGAGGTTCTCCAAGCGTGCGTCGGTACGCCACGGCTGCTGGCGGTACACGTTGCGACCCATCGCGTTGCGGCTGCGATGACGGCTGTCCTGCGCATCCACGCCGGCCACGATGGCGATGTCCTGCCAGCGCCATTCCGAAGCGATACGGCCACCGGCGGTGCGGCGATCAACGTTGGAGGCCATCGGCATCGGCATGCTGCTGGCCGGGTTCGGCGTGCGCAGCGTGTAGTTGTCCATCACGTGGTCGGCGTCGTTGTAGTACAGGTTGGCCTGCAGCTTGTCCCACGCACCGGGCAGGTTGTCCTTCTCGAAGCGGGCGGCGTAGCTGGTGCGCTTGAACGCGGCACCGTCCATGCCGCGGCCGGCGTAGCGCGCGATCGCATCGCCGGTGCCGGCCGACAGCTCCAGCACGGTATCGGCATCGGGCGTCCAGCCGACCGCGACATCGCTGTTCCACTTGCGCCACCTGGAGGGCACCACATCGCCGTTGCCGTCCTTGTAGTCATCCGATTCGGAGCGGTTGCCGTTGACGCGCACATAGCCCGGCGATGCGCCGGCGGTGAGATCGAGCACCTGGTCGTTGCGGTTGCGCGAGCCGACCAGCGCACTGGCGTTGATGTCCATGCCCGGTTGATCGAAACGTGGCGTGTCGCGTTCGAAGCGCACTGTCCCGGCCGAGGCACCGGCGCCCCAGCGCACGCTCTGCGGCCCCTTGATGATGGTCAGCCGGTCGAAGGTTTCCGGGGCGATGTAGGACAGCGGGTTGTCCATCCGCGAGGGACACGCGCCGATCAGGTTGCCCTCGTTGCTGACGATGTTCAGGCGCGAGCCGAACATGCCGCGCAACACCGGATCGCCGTTGGTGCCGCCGTTGCGGACCGCGGCGAAGCCGGGAACCGTCTTCAGGTAATCGGCGCCATCGCTGGCCGGCACCGGCTGCCGCGGCAGGCGCGGATCGGTGACCCAGTGCAGCGGTGAGGACGGTGCGGTGGCGGTGACCACCAGCGTATCGAGGGTGCGGGCATCGTCATTGGCCGCATGCAGCGGCAGCGCGACCAGGGCCAGCGACAGGGAAACAGACAGGCGCGTCAGTGCGCCCGCGCTGCGGGAAGAAACCGTCATGGTGGAACTCCAGAAAAACACGCAGGCACGCGCCGCCATCACGGCGACACGGGCAGGAAGGGCGGTGGTTTCAGGAGAGTGCGGGCGGGCCGCGCGCGGCGTGGGCCGGCCAGCGCAGGCTGCGAGGCGTGGGGACCGCGCGCAGCACGCGCGGTGCGATCACCGGCATCGCCGGCAACAGCAGGATCAGCACCGCCAGCCACGGCATCAGCCGCGAGGCCATCATGCAGTACTCGCAGGCGTCGCCATGCCCGGCATGCTCGCTCATCGGTGGCGACGATGCGGGGGTGTCGTGGGCGCTTGGCAGGGCGTGCGTCGGCATGGGCTGCATCGCCATGTCATGGCGCGCCATCTCGTGCTGCTGCATGTCGTGGTGGTGCATGTCGTGGTGGTGCACGTCGCGCTGCGCGATGTCGTGCTGCATGCCGTGCCCCGCGTGCGCATCCGGCGGCGCAGGCAGCGCGTGGGTCATGCCGGTCGGCATCAGCATCACCGGCGCCTCAGCGTGCGCCTGCTGCCAGCGGCTGAGCAGCGGCGCCAGCGCCATCAGCAGCGTCGCCACGAAGGCAAGCTGCAGAAAAACGGCATACGGGCGACGGCGGACGTTCACCCCGTCATGGTAGCGCCCGACCGTGGGCCGGGCAGCCCGAAACCCTGCGACCAACCGTCGCAGTGGCCTTTTCGAAGCACCCCACCGAACCCCTCAACCCTCTGGAGAAAAGCCCCCTTCTGTTGAAGGGGGCGCGCCAACGGCGCGCGGTAAAGGGGGAATGCGCGGGCGGACCATCACCGTCGTCAGACGGTGATGGTCTGCGTCAGCGATTCCCAGGTGGGCGGCAGCGGCCAGTTGGCCTCCTGGTTGCCGTCGATCACCCGGCGCAGGTCGCGGGTGTCGATCTGCGGGGCCAGCACGTGCACCAGCTCCAGCGCGTAGTCGCGCAGTACGCGGTCGCGCGGCAGCACTGCCCAGGCGATGCACTCGTCGATCGGGGCCGGGGCCGGCCAGGCGCGCAGGTCTTCATCGCTGGCGTTGACCGCCATTTCCGCGAGCAGGCCCACGCCCAGCCCGGTACGCACATAGGTCTTGATCAGGTCCGCATCGAGCGCGGTCAGCGCGATATCCGGGGTCAGCCCGGCGCTGGCGAAGGCGCGCTGGAGCGAGGAGCTCCCGCGGGTGGAGGATTCGTAGCTGATCAGCGGATGGCTGGCGAGCGCCTGCAGATCCGGCGCGGCACCTGGGCGGTCCAGCGCGTGCCCACGTGGCACCAGCACCAGCCGGCGCCAGCGGTACAGCGGAATGGCCAGGCCGGCAGTGGGCTCACCACCGGCGGTGCTGATGATGGCGATGTCCGCATCGCCCTGGCTGAGCAGGTCCAGCGCATCGCTTTCGGCGGCCTGCTGCAGGTGCACGCTGACCTGCGGGTAGGCCTGCTTGATCCGCGCCACCGCCGGCGGCAGCACGAAGCGCGCCTGGGTATGGGTGGTGGTGAGCACCAGCTGGCCCTGGCTCTCGCGGCGCTGGTTGGCCGCATAGGTCCGGATATTGTTCGCTTCGCCGAGGACGGCGCGGGCGCGGCCGATCACTTCCACCCCGGCCGGGGTCACCGCTTCCAGGCTGCGGCCCTTGCGTACGAACAGCAGAAAGCCCAGTTCATCCTCCAGCTGCTTGAGCTGCTTGGACAGGCCGGGCTGGGTGGCGTGCACACGGGACGCCGCCAGCGTGATGTTCAGCTCGGCGTCGGCGATGGCGACCAGATAGCGAAGTTGGGTCAGCGTCATGGGCGGGCGATACGGCGCATGGAGAGGGGGCCATCCGACTGTAGGGCAAATGCCGTCACCAGCTTATAACCAAACGTTGTTTAAGAAGGTAATCAGGTCATTTCGCGCGGTCATATGCCGGCGGTACGGTCTGACCGACCCCGGCCCGGCCGCGAGCGGGCGCCCTGCGCCGCCACTGGCCCGAGCCTCCCCCTGCCGCTCGGCCTCCCGGGCGGCAACGACTTTTCCGGAGCATCCCCATGGCCCTGTACGACTCCATCCTGGACACCATCGGCAACACCCCGGTGGTGCGCCTGCACCGTCTCGCCCCCGAGCACGTCACCCTGTATGCCAAGGTCGAGTCGTTCAACCCCGGCGGCTCGGTCAAGGACCGGCTGGCGCTGGCGATCATTCTCGACGCCGAGGCCAAGGGCCTGCTCAAGCCGGGCGACACCATCGTGGAGGCGACCTCGGGCAACACCGGCGTGGCCCTGGCCATGGTGGCCGCCGCGCGCGGCTACAAGTTCGTGGCCACCATGGTGGAGACCTTCTCCATCGAGCGCCGCAAGCTGATGCGCGCCTATGGCGCCAAGGTGATCCTGACCCCGGCCGCCGAGCGCGGCTCGGGCATGGTGCGCCGGGCGAAGGAACTGGCCGAGGAACATGGCTGGTTCCTGGCCAGCCAGTTCGCCAACCCGGCCAACCCGGCCTATCACCGCAACACGACCGCCCCGGAAATCCTGCGCGATTTCGCCGGCAAGCGGCTGGATTACTTCGTGACCGGCTGGGGCACCGGTGGCACCCTGACCGGGGTCGGCGAGGTGCTCAAGGTCGCCCGCCCGGAAACCCGCATCGTCGCCACCGAGCCCGAAGGCGCCGCCCTGCTCAAGGGCGATGAGTGGAAGCCGCACAAGATCCAGGGCTGGACCCCGGACTTCGTGCCGGAGGTGCTCAACCGCGGCGTCTACGACGAACTGCTGACCATCGACGATGCACGGGCGATCGAGACCTCGCGCCGGCTGGCGGCCGAGGAAGGCATTTTCGTCGGCATCTCGGCCGGCGCCACCGTTGCCAGCGCGCTGGACATCGCGGCCAAGGCCGCGCCGGGGTCGGTGATCCTGGCGATGCTGCCCGACACCGGCGAGCGCTACTTCTCCACCCCGCTGTTTGCCGATATCAATGAAGGCTCCGACGACGACTGGCTGGCCGGTCTGCCCTGATCCCGCCGTTGGTCCGGAAGAACGCAACGCCCGCCCTGACCGGCGGGCGTTTTGCATGCGGCGCTTCATCTGCGGTGAAGCGATCCGGCGGCATCGTGTGAAGGTCAGCCAGCGCTCGGGCGGGTCGCACTGCCTGAGACGATGATGACGCAGCCTAGATGTCCTGCCGGGTACCGTGCAGGTCAGGCACGTCATTCCGTTGTATGGACCCGGTAACAGTGAGTAAGGAGCGGTACGCATGAAGATCGAAGTGTGGCAGGGCGACATCACGACCCTGGCGGTGGATGCGATCGTCAATGCGGCCAACGAATCCCTGCTGGGCGGCGGCGGCGTGGACGGCGCGATCCATCGCGCGGCCGGCCCGCAGCTGCTCGACGCCTGCCGTGCCCTGCCGGAGATCCGCCCGGGCATGCGCTGCCCGACCGGCGAGGTCCGCCAGACACCGGCCTTCAATCTGCCGGCAAAGCATGTGTTCCACACCGTCGGCCCGGTCTGGCAGGACGGCCTACGCGATGAGCCGGCGCTGCTGGCCAACTGTTATTGGAAGTCGCTGCAGCTGGCCGAGAAGCTGGACGTGGAATCGATCGCGTTCCCGGCCATCAGCTGCGGGGTGTTCGGCTATCCACTGCACCAGGCTGCGCACATCGCCGCCACCGAGACCCTGACCTGGCAGCGCTCGCACCGCCAGCCGCGCCGGATCATCCTGGTGGCCTACAACGCGGCGACGTTCAAGGCGTACCAGTCGGCGCTGGCTGCACTGGGGCAGCCGGTGGAACCCTCGACCTCGGCGATCTTCGCGCCGCTGGCGTTGGGGCTGCCGCCGGCGGCGGCGCACTGACACCTTCGCCCACGCCATAGACCCACTGGGCGAAGAACGGCTGCAATGAGCGGCCGGCCGCTGCTTCCATCGCCCGCTGGAAATCGACGGTCACCACCGAGCGTCCATCGTTGGCCTGCGTGTAGTCATGGATGCCGCGCCAGAACGCGGCCTCGCCCATTTCCACGCGCAGCAGGTGCAGGACGTAGGCGCCCTTCTGGTACACGACCGCGCGGTCATCGCCGCTCGGCGCGCTCCAGTCGGCATACACCAGCGCGTGATCCGCCCCCTTGGCACGCAGCGCCTCCAGCCGCGTGCGCCAGATCGTCACCTGCGCCTGGTAGGCCGCCTCTCCCTGCGCGTGCTGGAGGTAGGCGGCGGTCATGAAGTTGGCCATGCCCTCGTTGAGCCAGAAATGCTCCCAGCCGGCGCAGGTCACCCGGTTGCCCCACCACTGATGCGCGGCTTCGTGTGCCATCAAGGCGGTCTGGGTGGGATCCTCCAGCAGTTGCTGGCCATAGCGCTCGGACATCAGCGACAACCCGGCCATCTCCTGTCCGATCGTGCGGGCCACCAGCGCCTGCTGGTAGTCGCCGCGATACGGCAGGCCGGCGCGGTCGGCGAAGAAGTCGAGCATCTCGCCCGTAGCGGTGAACACGCGCTGCAGCTGCTCGGGCGACCGCTGCATGGACAGGAACCGCAAGCCGGTCGCGCCATGGCGCTGCGTCGCTTCCTGATAGCGGCCGGCCGTGAAGCCATAGACATACCCCGGCATCGGCGTCTTGAGCTGCCAGCGATGTTCGATGCGCCCATCGGGAAGCGTGCGTACCGGCAGCGCGCGACCGGTGCCGGCGGCCAACAGGCCCGCCGGCAGGGTCACGGACAGGTCCAGCGTGGCGCGCTCGTCGGGGGCATCCACCGAGGGCATCCACTGGCTGGTCGAGAAAATCGTGTAGACCTCATCGCGCTCGGGCGCGAATTCCAGGCCATACGGCGGTTCGCCGTGATAGTGGATCGTCACGCTGGCGGTGGCTTCCCGTGCGAGTGGTTCGGCCAGCGTGATCCGCACCTTTGCCGCGTGCTGCTCGAAGTCCAGCGCGCGATCCCCCTGCATCACGGCCGTCACTTTGAGCGAACCGCTGTCCAGGGTCACTGCGCGCAGTTCCTGCTCGGCTCTGAACCGCAGCGTCTGCTGCCCGGTGACGCGCTTGTTGGCGATGTCGGGCACCAGCGCGACGTCGTAATGCAGTACATCAAAGCCGCGCGGCGCCACTGCGTACGCTGGTGCGCTCCCCAGCAGCCATGGCACTACGCACAGCGAGACACAGAGACGTACGACCATGGGATCCATCCACGCGAAGATGGATCGCATCGTGCCAGACCACGCGTGCATGTGCGCACCACTGGCCCGCCCAAACAAAAACGCCGGCACAAGGCCGGCGTTTTCGTTGACGGTGGTCAGGCGTGAATCAGCCGTTCCACTTGCCCAGGGCGGCCTGGCCGTTTTCCTTGGCGCGATCGTAGATCGTCTGCTGCGCCTTGGCGACGTTGGCCTTGGTGTCCTTGGCCCACAGCTTCAGCGCGGCCTGCTGCATCGCGCGGCCGTAGGAGAAGCTCAGCGGCCACGGCAGGTTGCCCATCTGGTTCATGGCGTTCAGATGCGCGGTGGACTGCTCATCGCTCTGGCCACCAGACAGGAACACCACGCCCGGCAGGATCGCCGGCACGGTGCTCTTGAGGCACATCACGGTCGACTCGGCCACTTCCTCGACGTCGGCCTGCTCTTCGCAGCCCTTGCCGGAGATGACCATCGAGGCCTTCAGGATGGTGCCTTCCAGCAGCACGTTCTGCTGGTACAGCGCGTCGAACAGCGAACGCAGGGTGGCTTCGGTGACTTCGTAGCAGGTCTCGATGTCGTGGTCGCCGTCCATGATCACTTCCGGCTCGACCATCGGCACCAGGCCACATTCCTGGCACAGCGCGGCGTAACGGGCCAGCGCGTGGGCGTTGGACTCGATGCAGGTGCCCGAGGGGATGCTCTCACCGATGTTGATGACCGCACGCCACTTGGCGAAGCGCGCACCCAGCTTGTAGTACTCCTGCAGGCGCTCGCGCAGGCCGTCCAGGCCTTCGGTGACCAGCTCGCCCGGGCAACCGGCCAGGGCATGGGCGCCCTTGTCGACCTTGATGCCCGGGATGATGCCCTGGGCGGCCATGTACTTGGCGAACGGGACGCCGTCCTTGGTGGACTGACGGATGGTCTCGTCGTACAGGATCGCGCCGGAGATGTGCTCGTTCAGCTTGGGCGTGGTGAGCAGCAGTTCGCGGTAGGCGCGACGGTTCTCCTCGGTGTTCTCCAGGCCGACGCTGGCGAAGCGCTTGCCGATGGTGCCGGTGGATTCGTCGATCGCGATGATGCCCTTGCCCGGGGCGACCATGGCCTGTGCGGTTTCAGCCAGCTGTTCGATGCTCATGTACTTCCTGTGGCGGGTGCGGGAAAACGCCAATTATAGACCCCGCCTCCCGTGAACTGACCGTCCACGGAATCTGGAAACGATTCCATCTGAAACGACGAACCCGCGCGGCCGTAAAGCCACGCGGGTCCGGGTGTTGCGCGGGGGGTCGGTTAAAGCTCGCCCAGGCCGCTGGCACGGCCGTCTTCGCCCACTTCCAGCAGGCGCAGCGTGTTGGTGGCGCCATGGGTTTCCATGTGTTCGCCACTGGTGAAGACCACGCGGTCGCCGCCCTGCAGCTGGTTCGCTTCGAACAGCAGGCGGATGCTGCCGCGTGCGGCTTCGCGCGGGGTCAGGCCGCGGCTGTCGAAGTTGATCGGGAACACATCGCGCATCAGCGCCATCTGGCGGCGCGCGCCATCATGGCGGGTCACCGCGAACACCGGGGCCGAGGCACGGAAGCGCGACAGGTAACGCGCGGTGCCACCGGATTCGGTCATCGCCACGATCGCGCGCACGCCCACGTGCTGGGACAGGAACATGGTGGCCATGGCGATCGCCTGGTCGGCGCGTTCCAGGTTGCGCGGCGAGGCGCCGAAGTCCGTCTCGGTCTGGAACTGGCGTTCGGCACCCAGGCAGATGCGGGCCATCGCTTCGACCGCCTTGACCGGATACATGCCGGCGGCGGTTTCGGCCGACAGCATCACCGCATCGGTACCGTCGATGACCGAGTTGGCCACGTCCAGCACTTCGGCGCGGGTCGGGATCGGGCTTTCCACCATCGACTGCAGCATCTGGGTGGCGGTGATCACCACCTTGTTCTGCGCCAGCGAGGCCTTGATGATCTTCTTCTGCAGGCCCGGGAGTTCGGCATCGCCGATTTCCACGCCCAGATCACCACGCGCCACCATCACCACGTCACTGGCGTCGACGATCTCTTCCAGGTTGTCGATCGCTTCGGTGCGCTCGATCTTGGAGACCAGCGCGGCGTAGCAGCCGTGCGACTCGGCGATCTCGCGCGCATCGTTCATGTCCTGCGCGTTGCGGCAGAACGAGACGGCGATGAAGTCCACGCCGATCTTGGCCACGATGCCGATCAGTTCTTTGTCACGCTCGGTCAGCGCGCCCAGCGACAGGCCACCGCCCTGCTTGTTCAGGCCCTTGCGGTCGGACAGCACGCCATCGTTGAGCACGGTGTTGATGATGCGCTCGCCCTGCACTTCGGTGACCTGCAGCTGCATCAGGCCATCGTCGAGCAGCAGGATGTCACCGGCGGTCACGTCCTGCGGCAGGCCCAGGTAGCTCACGCCGACCTGGGTGGTGTCGCCGGCCGGCGCATTCGGCGAGGCGACCAGGTCGAAGCGGTCACCGGCCTTGAGCTTGATCTTGCCTTCGGCGAAACGCTCGATGCGGATCTTCGGGCCCGGCAGGTCGGCCAGGATGCCCACTTCCACGCCCACGCGGGCGGCCGCGGCACGCACATCGGCGGCGCGCTTGGCCTGGCCGGACGGGTCACCGTGGCTGAAGTTGAGGCGAACCACGTTCACGCCGGCGCGGAAGAGATCCTCCAGCACGCCCGGCGGGTCGGTGGCCGGTCCGAGGGTGGCGAGGATCTTGGTGCGACGCTGACGCTCAATCATGGTTAATGGGCTCCCGTTAAAGGAGCGAAATTAGCACACCCTTCACGTCCCATGAATACGTTTACAGCATTGGCGCAGTTGGGTTTCGCTGTTGTCCTGCAGACAGCGCGAGACGACCGGGCGGACAGCGCATTGGCTGCCCGCCGGCCAGCGCCAGCCCCGGCGGGGCTTTGCGCAGGACATGCGGCGGCGTACGGGACGCCGCCGGGTGCCTCAATCGATCAGCGTGAGCAGCTCATCGGGGGCCTGCGCCAGGTGCGCCGCACCGGCCGCCGTGAGTTCTTCGGCACCGCCAAAGCCCCACAACACACCGATATTGCGCAAGCCGTGATGACGCGCGCCTTCGATATCCATGCGCCGGTCGCCGATCATCCAGCACTGGGCCGGGGTCAACGACAGCCGGTGCAGGGCCTCGGCGACCAGCTGCGGCTTCTCGCTGCGGCTGCCGTCCGGGGTGGCCCCGATCACGTCCTCGAAGCAGTCGCCGAACGGCAGGTGCTCGACGATGCGCCGCGCGTGCGGCTCGTTCTTGGCGGTGACGATCGCCAGCCGGTGGCCGCGATCCTTCAACGCCTGCACGACCTGGCCGATCCGCGGGTAGACCTCATGCTCGCGCCAGCCGACCACGTCGAAGCGCTCGCGGTAGTACGTCACCGCCTGCTCGACCTGGGCCGGGTCAGTGAACAACGGCGCGAAGCTGGTCCGCAGCGACGGCCCGATCCAGCGCCGCAGCTCGGCCTGCGGCGGGACCGGCTGGCCCATCTGCGTGAGCGCATGCGCCACGCACTGGGTGATCCCGACGGCCGAATCGATCAGCGTGCCGTCGAGGTCGAAGAACAGCACATCGCGGCTCACGAGCCGCGGGCCTCCAGCGCGGCGACGGCCGGCAGGGTCTTGCCTTCCAGGAACTCCAGGAAGGCGCCGCCACCAGTGGAGATGTAGCTCACCTCGCCCGCGATGTCGTACTTGTCCACTGCGGCCAGGGTGTCGCCACCGCCCGCGATCGAGAACGCCGGCGAGGCGGCGATGGCACGGGCCAGCGCTTCGGTGCCATGGCTGAAGGCCTCGAACTCGAACACGCCGACCGGGCCGTTCCAGACCACGGTGCCGGCCTTGGCGATCAGGCCCGCATAGTGCTGGGCGGTATCCGGGCCGATATCCAGGATCAGGTCATCCTCGGCCACGTCGGCGACGGCCTTCACCGTGGCTTCGGCGTCAGGCAGGAACTGCTTGGCCACGACCACGTCGGTCGGCAGCGGGATGTCGGCGCCACGCGCCTTGGCATCGGCCACGATCTTCTTTGCGGTGTCCAGCAGGTCCGGCTCATACAGCGACTTGCCGACCGAATGACCGGCGGCCGCGATGAAGGTGTTGGCGATGCCGCCGCCGACGATCAGCTGGTCGACCTTGCCGACCAGGCTGGAGAGCAGCTCCAGCTTGGTGCTGACCTTGCTGCCGGCCACGATCGCCAGCAGCGGCTGGGCCGGGGCAAGCAGCGCCTTGGCCAGCGCGTCCAGTTCGGCCATCAGCAGCGGGCCGCCGGCAGCGACCGGAGCGAAGCGGATCACGCCATGGGTGGAGGCCTGTGCACGGTGCGCGGTGCCGAAGGCATCCATCACGAACACATCGCAGAGCGCGGCGTACTTCTTCGCCAGCGCTTCATCGTCCTTGCCCTCGCCCACATTCATGCGGCAGTTTTCCAGCAGCACGATCGAGCCCGGCGCGACCTGCACGCCGTCCACCCAATCGCGCACCAGCGGTACCTCGACACCCAGCAGCTGCGACAGGCGCAGCGCCACCGGCGCCAGGGATTCGGCCTCGCTCCACACGCCTTCCTTGGGACGCCCCAGGTGCGAGGTCACCATCACGGCAGCGCCCTTCTCCAGGGCCAGCTTCAGCGTCGGCAGCGAGGCGGTGATGCGCTGCTCGGAGGTGATCTGGCCGTTGTCGATCGGCACGTTCAGATCCTGGCGGATCAGCACGCGCTTGCCGGAGAGATCGAGGTCGGTCATGCGAACAATGGACATAAGCAACTCTTTGGCTCTGAAGAAGGAAAGGCGCCGCGCGGCGCAGACCGTCATTGTCCCGGCTGGCGCGGTGCATCGCAAATCCAGTGAGAAAGGCGCAGTGGCGAGTGTTGGTCGTCGCGCGCGGACAGGCCGTACCGACCAACGATCGGTACCTACCCGTTCCGGTGTGGCTGGCGCAGCAGGCTGAGCGCGAACCCGCCGACGATCAGCACGCCGATCACCAGCAGGGCCCACAGCAGCCACTGCTTCCAGTCGCGCTGCGGTGCCAGCGCAGCATCGCCGGCGAGCACTTCCGGTGCGCCGTGCACGGTGGCCTGTGCCGGCTGCCACTGCGCGCCATGCTGTTGGCGCAGTTGGGCGATCACGGTGGCGACCGGCGCATCCTGGCGCTCGGCGCGCACGCTGCCGGCGGCCACCGTATACGGCGGCTCGCCCTGGCTGAGGAACACCAGCGTTTCAGGCTGGTAACCGAGCTTGAGCGTTGGCGCCGGCATCGACTGCGGCTGGCCCGCGATCAGTTTCCAGTAACGATCGCGCGTGCTGCGCGTCAGCGGCTGGGTCTGGGATTGGCGGCGGTCGGCGGCGTCCTGCAGCTGATAGGCCACCCACGGGCCTGCGCGCACCTGCCATGGCTGGTCGGCGTCATCGCGGCTCAACAGCGTCCACTGCACCACGCTGTTGTCGGCGGTGGCGATGTCGGCCTGCGCGATCGGGAAGCGCCCATCGAGTTGATATTCAAACTCGCCCGGCTTGCCGGCGGTACCGCTCAACGATTGCCAGCGCCATGCGATCGCCTGCGCGGTCGGCACCAGCTCGGCCTGCACGGTGGACAGCGCCGGCAACGCATCCGCGCCGATCGGCAGGATCCGGAAATACCTGGCCTGGCGCGCGATCTCGATGCGGCGCTGCTGCAGGCGGCGGCCTTCGTGCTGCAGGTCGACCAGCGGCACATCGTCGGCGATGCGCAGCCAGTCGCGCAGGTCGTTGCTCATTTCCACCCGCACGCGCGCCTGCAGGGGCGCCTGGGCCTGCCAATCCAGGCGCAGTGCCTGCACCCCGGTCTTGAGCGCACTGGCATCGATCAGCCAGCCCGCCGGTTGCCCGGCCGCCCCACCCCGCCCCAGGCGCGCTTCCACCCGGCGCACGCTGCCATCGGTGTTGCGCTCGGTGAGCAACTGCAGGTCATCGCCGGAGGTGCCCGCCATGGGGGGCAGCGGGAACCAGGACAGCGTCTGCCATTGCGGTGCCTGGGCCAGCGGCTGGTCGGCCGCCAGCAGGGCCGAGGGCAGTGCCTGACCTTGTGCATTGAACACCTGCACATCGGCCAGGCGTGGCGACACCGCGGTGCGGTACACCCCGTCGTCCAGCGTCAACCGATATGCACCGGCCTGGGGTTGCGCGAGCTGCAGCGGCCATTGCTGGCGGTACGCCTGGCGGTCATCGGCCGTCTGCGCCAGCGCCGGCAGTGCGAATGCGGCAAGGAGGATCAGCGGGCGGAAGGTCTTCAAGGGTGCGACTCCACGGCAGGGTCCGCCGCGCGGGGCGGCGCCGGTGCCAGATAGCCCACGACCGTGCACAGCAGGCCGTAGGCGATGAAGGAAGAAATGCCGAGCAGGTTGCCCAGGTGCTGCCGGTCGATCAGCACCAGCTTGGCCAGCACCACGCCCATCAGCACCGCACCGACCAGCCACAGCGCGCGCTGCCCGCGGCGCGAGCCCCATACCCAGCTGATCACGCCGAGCACGCTCCACACCACGGTCAGGCTGGTCTGGGCCAGGGTGGAGGACCACAGGCGTTCGTTCCACGGCACCCCGCCCCAGTGATGCACGGCATGCAGGGTGATGCTGGTCAGCGCGACGAAGCCGGCAATGGCCAGCAGCGGAATGCGGAGGGCGCGCAGGCCGTCGGGCGCGTGCGCGGACCACAGCCAGCGCGCGGCCAGCACCAGCACCGCCAGCTGCGCCAGCTCCACCGGGTTGAGCAGTGGCAGCCACGGCAACGGCGCGGCGCCGGCCGGAACCAGCAACAGGCCGGCCCAGCTCACGCCCAGCACGGCGAACAAGGTGATCTGCAGCGGCGTACGCATCGGGTCGAAGCGCTCGCCCAGCGGCACCGTCAGCCAGCGCCAGCGCAACAACGCGACCGCCGTGACCAGCAGCCACGGCAGCAGCATCAGGGCCAGGCCCCAGCCCTGCGCCAGCGCGAAGCGATCGGCCAGCCACAGGCTGGCCAGCGACACGACCGACGGCCACAGCAGCCACCACAGGAACTGCGCCGCCAGCGAGGTGCGGTCGTCGCCCCCGCGCAGGCACCACAGGCTGCGCACGCCCAGCAGCGCGAACACCGCCCAGGCCAGCGCGCCATAGCCAGCGAACGGTTGGTCATGTACATCGGCCTGCCACAGCGCCAACGGGAAGGCGGCCAGCACCATCGCCAGCGTGGTCAGCACCAGCGCACGCGCCGGCCAGCGGCGATGCATCTCGGCGGCCAGCCAACCGGTCACGGCTGCGGCGATCAGCAGCGCATCGGGCTCGGTGCGGTGGGTGACGAAGCGCAGGATCTCGTGACTGAGGCTGCCCAGCCACCACAGCAGGCCCCACAGGTAGTACACGATGGCCGGCGCTTCGCGCTGCGCGCGGCGGTAGCTGAAGGCCGCCGCAAAACCGGCCAGCGCCAGCAGCAAGCCACTCATGAAGGTCGGGTTGGCGATGGCGGTGGCATCCAGGTGCCAGTAGTCCGCGCCCACGACGAAGCCGAACGCGGCCCCCAGGGTCAGCACTGCCCCGGTGACCTGTGGCAGCCAGCGTTGCTGGCGCAGGCCCAGCCAGGCCAGCGCGGCACCTTCCAGTGCGAACACACTGGCGGTGGCGCGTGCAGACAGCGCCAGCGGCACCGCCAACGTGGCGAAGCCGACCGCGAGTACCGCGTGTGACTGGCCGAGCGCAGCGTAGCGCTCACGCTTGATCAACGCCCACGCCAGGCCTGCATACAACGCAGCCAGTGCCAGCGAACACAACGCCAGCAGCAGGCGGTCGTCATGCAGCAGGCCGGCCTGTAGCGAGAAGGCGATCAGCGGCGTGCCGAACACCAGGCTGCCATCGATCAGGTCGCGCTTTTCCGCACTCTGCCGGCGCGCATAGAGGATCGGGATCAGCAGATAGAAGGCGAAGAACAGCAGCAGGAACGGCTCGGTGCTGGCGAACTTGTCGGCGCTGTACTGGAGCACGCCCCAGGCCGTCCCGATGCCGAAGGTGAAGGCGAAACCGAGCAGGTTCAGGGCGCGCCACGGGCGCCACCAGGCAATCGCCAGGATCGCTGCATTGAGCACGGCGTAATACGAGAACAGCGCGACATGGTTGCCGCTGCCGGTGGACAGCCAGATCGGCGCCATGAAGCCGGCCAGGATGCCGAGCACGGCCAGCGTGCGCGAGTTCTGCACCACCGCCAGCACGCCCATGCCGGCGATCAGCAACACGCTGAGCACGAAAGCGGGCGCGGCAGGCATCAGGTCATAGCGTTTGAACGCGGCGAAAATGGTCAGCAACAGGATGCCGATCGCCCCGCCCTGCAATGCCAGCGCGAACATGCGCCGGGTATCGCGCTGCACCCAGCCGAACACCAGCCCGGCCAGCGCCGCCACGGCGATGGCGGCCAGGCGCAGCTCGATCGGTGCATTCAACCAGCCCTGGTCGCTGGCGTACTTGAGTAGTGCGGCCACGCCGGCCAGCAGCACCAGCATGCCGATCTTGACCGGCACATTGCCTTCGGTGAACCACTGTTTGAGGGTGCCGACGAGCCGCTCGCCGATGCCGGGGCCTTGCGGTTCGGGCGGGGCGACCGGCTGCGCGGGGGGAGGCGGCAATGGCGGTGGTTGCGCCACGTCGATCACCGGTTCGATCCTCGGCTCCAGCGCCTCGGCGGCCGTCGTGGAGTCAGGTGCAGAGGTGGCCCTCGCGGCGCCGACGGTGTCGACCGATGCCAGGTCGGTCCAGTGCAGCGACGTTTCCCGCTCCGCCGGCGCCGGCGCCGGCGCCGGCGCAGCCTCCCAGGCGGCCCCGGCGGCGCGCTGCTCCAGCGCGGCGACGCGTCGGCGCAGCCCGGCGATCATCACCAGCGCCACGATCAGCAGCAGCGGGATCGCCAGCAGTACCAGCACCAGCAGGACAATCAGAGCTTCCATTCCAGGCCATCCTCAAGAGGTCGCCACGGCTGTACCCGGTAGGTACAGTGCCGGCGGCACGCGGGCCATGCTAATGGATCGGCGGCAGGCGCGGGATCAACGCCCCGCAGCGCCTGCCTGAAACGACAGACCCCGGCACGGGGCCGGGGTCTGTGGAATGACGCAGGGGACGCGCTGGCTTACGCCGCGACGACCTTGACCATTTCCAGGCACTTGTTGGAGTAGCCCCACTCGTTGTCGTACCAGGACACCAGCTTGACGAAGGTGCCGTCCAGCGCGATACCGGCATCGGCATCGAACACCGAGGTGTGGGTCTCACCGCGGAAGTCGGTCGCCACGACCTTGTCTTCGGTGTAGCCCAGGATGCCCTTCAACGCGCCTTCGCTCTGTGCCTTCACTTCAGCGCAGATCTCGGCGTAGGTGGCTTCCTTCTCCAGCTCGACGGTCAGATCGACCACCGACACGTCCGAGGTCGGCACGCGGAAGCTCATGCCGGTCAGCTTCTTGTTCAATTCCGGGATCACCACGCCGACGGCCTTGGCCGCACCGGTGGAGGACGGAATGATGTTTTCCAGGATGCCACGGCCACCGCGCCAGTCCTTGTTGGACGGGCCATCGACGGTCTTCTGGGTGGCGGTCGCGGCGTGCACGGTGGTCATCAGGCCACGCTTGATGCCCCACTTGTCGTTGATGACCTTGGCCAGCGGGGCCAGGCAGTTGGTGGTGCACGAGGCGTTGGAGACGATCGCCTGGCCGGCGTAGGTCTTGTCGTTCACACCGAACACGAACATCGGGGTGTCGTCCTTCGACGGTGCCGACAGGATCACCTTCTTGGCACCCGCGTCGATGTGCTTCTGCGCGGTTTCCTTGGTCAGGAACAGGCCGGTGGATTCGATGACGACGTCCGCGCCGACCTCGTCCCACTTCAGGTTGGCCGGATCGCGCTCCTGGGTCAGGCGGATCTTCTTGCCGTTGACCAGCAGGTCGTTGCCGGAGACTGCCACGTCAGCCTTGAAGCGGCCATGCACGGAGTCGTACTTCAGCATGTACGCCAGGTAATCCGGCTCCAGCAGATCGTTGATGGCGACGATTTCGATGTCATTGCCGAAGTTCAGCACGGCCGAACGCAGCACGTTGCGCCCGATGCGACCGAAACCGTTGATGCCAACCTTGATTGCCATGTTCACAAGCTCCTGCAGCCGCGACGGTGCGGCGCCGATGGAAAGGGGTGTTCATTCTAGCAGGGCCAGACCCGGGCAGGCCCGCGCAAGCCGAATGGGAACCGGTTACAACGGCAAATACCCGGATTGATCCGGATCAAGGCGCGCAACCGCGCGGGCGGCAAAACTGGCGCCATTCCAACCCGCCACGAGACCGTCTCATGCGCAAGACCTCCCCCCTCCTGCTCACCAGCCTGGCCGCCGCCCTGGCGCTGGCCGCCGCCCCGGCCATGGCCCAGTCCAAGGGCGACTGGACGATCGGTGCCGGCGTGCACCAGGTCGCCCCGAAGTCCAACAACGGTTCGCTGGCCGGCGGCACGCTGAAGGTCGATGTCGACAACGACATCAAGCCGACCATCACCGGTGAGTACTTCATTGCCGACAACCTCGGCATCGAGCTGCTGGCCGCGCTGCCGTTCAAGCACGACATCAACATCGCCGGCCTGGGCAACGTGGGCAGCACCAAGCACCTGCCGCCGGTGGTGTCGCTGCAGTATCACTTCAACAGCAAGGGCAAGGTGTCCCCGTTCCTGGGCGCCGGCATCAACTACACCACCTTCTTCAGCGAGAAGACCGGCGGCGCGCTGGCCGGCAGCAAGCTGAAGATGGAGGACTCCTGGGGCCTGGCCGCCCATGCCGGCGTGGATTTCGCGATCAATGACAAGGGCTCGCTGCGCGTCGATGTGCGCTGGATGGACATCGACAGCAAGGTCAAGCTCGATGGCGAAAAGATCGGCACCGTCAACATCGACCCGCTCGCCTACGGCGTGTCGTACGTGTTCAAGTTCTGATCGGCGGATCAGAACCCAACCAGGCAACACCCTCGCAGCAAGACAGTTTCCCCGGCTTCGGCCGGGGTTTTTTTTTGGACAGGCGCGGCGGTCAGGGGGGGCACTGCGGGGCGTGACCCTCGCGGTTACGCTGCGGAAAGCAGATGCCGGGCCGCGGCCTGCGCATGCAGCGTGGTCGTATCGAACACCGGCACCGTTGCATCCTGCGCGCCGACCAGCAGCATGATCTCCGTGCAGCCCAGGATGATGCCCTGCGCGCCGCGATCCACCAGCCGCTGCATGACCGCGCGATACCTCTCGCGCGATGCCGGCAGCACCTGCCCCTGCACCAGCTCCTCATAGATGATCCGGTGCACCGCCGCGCGGTCGTCGGGCTCCGGGACCAGTACCTCCAGGCCATGCGCGTGCGTGAGCCGACCCTTGTAGAAATCGTGTTCCATCGTGAACGCGGTGCCGAGCAGGCCAATGCGCCGCAACCCGGCGCCCTTGATCGCTTCGGCCGTCGGGTCGGCGATGTGCAGCAGCGGAATCGCGATCGCCGCCTGCACCGCATCCGCCATGCGGTGCATGGTGTTGGTGCAGATCACGATGGCGGTGGCTCCGGCGCCCTGCAGGCGTTGGGCCGCATCGATCATCCGCTGCGTGGCACTGTCCCAGTCGCCGGCATGCTGCAGCGCCTCGATCTCGGCGAAATCGAACGACCACAGCAGGATCCGCCCGGAATGCAGCCGGCCCAGCGTGTCGCGCACCTGCTCGTTGATCAGGCGGTAATAGTGGGCCGAGCTTTCCCAGCTCATGCCGCCGATCAGGCCAACGATGTGGGCCATGGGGTCGCTCCTGCGTCCGCCCGATGCCGGGCACCCGCCGAGCCTAGCCGAACCCGAGCGGCACTGCAGCCGGCCAGATCGCGGCAAGCCCGCGCGTGGCCAGCCCGCTAGAATGCCGCGGATGAAAATGTCTTCCCTGC
The DNA here is from genome assembly GCF_048957655.1 of Stenotrophomonas sp. AS1. Classification (NCBI taxonomy): domain Bacteria; kingdom Pseudomonadati; phylum Pseudomonadota; class Gammaproteobacteria; order Lysobacterales; family Lysobacteraceae; genus Stenotrophomonas; species Stenotrophomonas sp. AS1. The sequence goes on from NZ_JARVXM010000003.1 coordinate 635,848, forward strand.
TCCCGGCCACCGCGCTCGCGCTGGCCCTCACCCTTGTTTCCACCGATGCCCTGGCCTGGGGCGCGCAAGGCCACCGCCTGGTGGCGCGGATCGCCGAGACCCGGCTGACCCCGCAGGCCCAGGCCGAGGTGGACCGTCTGCTTGCCGCCGAGCCGGATCCGACACTGCATGGCATCGCCCCGTGGGCCGATCAGCTGCGCGCCAAGGACCCCGGCCTGGGCAAGCGCTCGGCCGGCTGGCACTACGTCAACATCGGCGAAGACGATTGCCACTACGAAGTGCAGAAGCACTGCAGGAACGGCAATTGCGTGGTCGAGGCGCTGAAAGCACAGACCGCGATCCTCGGCGACCGCAGCAAGTCCGATGCCGAACGCGCGCAGGCGCTGAAGTTCGTGGTGCACTTCGCCGGTGACATCCACCAGCCGATGCATGCCGGCTACGGCCATGACAAGGGCGGCAACGATTTCCAGGTGCAGTTCAACAACCGCGGTACCAACCTGCATTCACTGTGGGACAGCGGCATGCTGAATGAGCAGACGCTGGACGACGACCAGTACCTCAAGCGCCTGCTGGCCCTGCCCAAGCCGGTGTTCGCAACGCGCTCCAACATCGATGCCGATGCCGTGCAGTGGGCCGAGGCCAGTTGCCGGATCGCGATTGCACCTGGCGTTTACCCGGACAAGCGTACGCTGGCCCCGAGCTATGCGGCGACCTATCGCCCGGTCGCCGAGCGCGAGCTGCGCCTGGCCGGTGAACGCCTGGCGGTGCTGCTCAACGACACCTTGGGCAATCGCTGAGGCCATCGCCATGTCACTGCACGTCGCCAGTTTCTTCCATCCGGACAGCCACACCTTCAGCTACGTGGTGCATGACCCGGCGACGTTGCAGGCGGCGGTGATCGATCCCGTGCTGGATTACGACCCGGAGACCGATGCATTCGGTGCCGGGCCGCTTCAGCCGCTGCTGGCCCACGTAAGCGGGCACGGCCTGCAGGTGCGCTGGCTGCTGGACACCCATGCCCACGCCGACCACGTCAGCGCCGGGCGCTGGCTGAAGCGCCAGTGGCCGGACGCGACTCTGGCCATGGGCGCGGGCATCGTGCAGGTGCAGCGCACCTTCGCACCCCGTTACGCGCTGGAGGTGCCGACCGACGGCTCGCAGTTCGATCATCTGTTCGCCGATGGCGAACGCTTCACGCTCGGTGATATCGACGCCGAGGTGATCGCGGTGCCCGGCCATACCAGTGACAGCGTGGCGTATCGGATCGGCGATGCGCTGTTCACCGGTGATTCGCTGTTCATGCCTGACGGCGGCACCGCCCGCTGCGACTTCCCGGGCGGTGACGCGGCGCAGCTGTACCGCTCGATCCAGCGCTTGCTGGCATTGCCGGACGCAACCCGTGTGTTCATCTGTCACGACTACGGCCCCGGTGGCCGCGAGGTCGCCAACGAAACCACCATCGGCGCGCAGCGCGCACACAACATCCACCTGCATGACGGCGTCAGCGAAGCCGAGTTCGTCGCCACGCGCCAGGCACGCGATGCCACGCTGGCCGAGCCCAAATTGATGGAACCCTCGGTGAAAGCGAACATCCAGGGCGGTGCCGTTCGCGGCGGATAGGTATCTCACCGCGTCGTGGGCGCACTGCTTCGCTACTTCGCCGGCGTCCCGCTGCGCACGGTCGCCTTGCCTTTCACGATTTCGAAGGTGAAGGCATACAGCAGGCTCACCGGCACGGGTTCGATGCGCGCGGCACCCTTGCAATCGCCCCGATCCGCTGGAACCTTCCCCTCCGCGAAGTGACACACCGCTGCGGGCACGTACTGCCAGGCCGCCACCGCATCCTGCGCGGACTGCAGCAACGGCGCATTCTCAGGGGCATTGCCAGCGGTGCATTCGTCGCGGTCCTGCACCGGCAAACTTCGCTCCACGCGACCCTGCGCATCGATGACCAACTGCAGGCACACCGTCGTGGGCGCAAGCTCACTGCGCGGATCGCGATCGCCCAGCACGGGGTCCGGACCTGCATTCAGTTGCGGCATCCGGTAACCCTCCGCAGCCTTCAGCTGGTAGCTCGCCACCTGCGCAGCCCCCGTGCCGGTGGTCGGATCCAAGCGCTGGTGACCCACGTTCTCCGCCCGCGTGTCCACTGACGTAAGCGTCTCATGGGTGGCACAGCCAGCCATCAACAGCGCCGCCACTGCCAGGACGGATGACTGCCTCATGGCGTTGGCACCTCATCATCCATGGCGTAGGTGACCGGAATCTTCAGCGCCGAGGCCACCGCCTTGCCATTCCGGATCGCCGGTTCGAACGTCCACTGTTTCGCGGCAGCGACCGTCGCGTCGTCGAATACACCCGCCGGGCTCGCCTGAAGCACGCGCACATTGGTCGCCCTGCCTTCGGTATTCACGTCCACCCTGACCACAACCTTGCCGACGATGCGCTGCTCGGCCGCCGTTTTCGGGTAGGACGGCGGCGGCATCTTGTGCGCGATCGCATCGCGATCAGCGGCGACCGCGGTGCCCTGGCCCGCCCAGGCCACCGTGCCCAGACCCACGCACATCCCGACCACCAGCACCTGCCCGGTCAACCACGGCAATGTCTTCCGCTTGTGTTCCTTCAACATGGCAATCCGCTCCTTCAACATCGGTTGGCTGCGCCAGTGGCAGGCCATCGGTGCAACCGGGTGGACCAACTGCGCCTTGAGCAGCGCGTTGGCGTAGAGCCGGCGCAGTGCCGGATGCGGATCGACCGTGCGGGCGTCGCAGGCCAGTTCCTGGTCACGCAGGAACCGGCGCGCCGCCCACGGCAGCAACGGGTGGAACCAGAACACGCACCGCAGCGCGGCCAGCGTGGCGTTTGCCCAGGGATCGCCATGGCGGCGATGGCTGTGCTCATGGCGCAGGATCAGCTCCTGCTCGGCCGGGCTGAATCGCTGCTCGAAGTCCGGGCTCACCACGATGCGCGGCTGCCACAGGCCGACCAGCGCCGGCAGGCCGGGATCGCCACTGGCCTGCCAGCTGCCATCCATGCGCGGCTGGAGCACGCCCAGTGCGTGCTCGAAGCGGCGCTGCGCGCGCCAGCTGACGCAGGCCACCGCTACCGCGCCCACCAACCACACCGTCAACAGCAGTAGCGGCCACTGCGAGGCGTCGGTGGGAACGGCCGGCGCGCGCAGGGCCGAAGCCATGACCATGACCGGGTCCGTTTCAGTCATCGGCAGCCGTGGCAGTGGCAGGTATGGCGCGACCAGCATCAACGGCAGCAACCACCAGCTGCGGTAGGCCAGCGCTGCGCCTCCGAGGCGCAGCAGCAGCGGCCTGGCCGCGGCCAGCACCAGCGTCGCCAGCGACAGCCACACGCTGGCCTGCAGCAGTCCATCAAGCAGCTCAGTCATGGCCCAGCTCCCGGATCAGCTGCTTCAGCTCGGCGATGTCCTGCGCGCTCAGCTCCCCGCGCTGGCTGAAGTGCGCCACCAGCGGCGCGACGCGACCGTCGAAGACCCGGTCCAGGAAGCCCTCGCTCTGCTCGGCCACCCAGGCCTGGCGCTGCAGCACCGGCGAGTACAGATAGCGACGCCCATCGCGGCTGGCGCTGATCGCGCCCTTGGTCAGCAGCCGGTTGAGCAGGGTCTTGATGGTGGGCTCGGCCCAGTCGCGGCTGGCCAGCGCGGTCACCACCTCGTCAGCGCCCAGCGGATGGCTGCGCCACAACACCTCCATCACCACCGCTTCGGCTTCACTGATCTGGCTCATCATTTACACCCGTAATCGACAGATCGATTACGCCCGTAATCAACCTGGGTGTCAACCCTTCGACAGCCGGTTCATGCAGCCGCTGCCAGCATCTGCGCACGCCCCACGGAGCCCTCGATGAGACGCTACCGAAAATTCGACTACCCGGTCGACGATGTGCGCCGCTTCCTGGAGCCGGGCCCGATCGTACTGATCAGCTCGGCCTGGAAAGGCCAGCGCAACATCATGACCCTGGGCTGGCACATGGTGCTGGAGTTCACGCCCTCACGGCTGGCAACGATGATCTCCAGCGGCAACCACAGCTTCGAGCTGATCCGCCGCAGTGGCGAATGCGTCATCAATGTGCCCACCGCCGAGATGCTCGATACGGTGGTGGGCATCGGCAACAGCAGCGGCGCGGAGATCGACAAGTTCGACCACTTCGGCCTGGAGGCGGTGGCCGCCACGGAGGTCGCCGCCCCCTTGATCGCCCAGTGCCACGCCAGCTTCGAGTGCCGGCTGGCAGACCGCAGCCAGATCAAACGGCATGGCCTGTTCATCTGGGAGGTCGTCAAAGCGCACGTCGCGCGCTCCCCGAAAGTGCCGCGCACGGTGCATTACCGCGGCGATGGCCAGTTCATGCTTTCCGGCGATGAAGTCTCGCGTCGCCGTCTGTTCAAACCGGAAATGCTGTAATGACCCGCATGATTTCGCAGGATAGCGCCGCATGACCGAACACCTGACCGACCTGGACGCCGCCGTCGAGTGGCTGCTGCAGCGGGTCGATGGCCCCCTGCGCATCGGCGCCCCGCTCGCACTGGGCAAGCCGCACCGGCTGCTCAACGCGCTGTATGCCCGTGTTGAACACGATGCCTCGCGGCCGCTGCAGCTGTATACCGCGCTGTCGCTGAATCCGCCGCGTGGCGGTGCCGGGCTGGAAGCGCGCTTCATGACGCCCTTCGCCGAGCGTCATTTCGGTGCGGAGTTCCCGCGCCTGGCCTACGCCGATGCCATGATGCGCGACCAGCTGCCGGCGCATGTGCAGGTGGAAGAGTTCTACATGCAGTCCGGTGCGCTGCTCAATTCTTCGCAGGCGCAGCGCAGCTACACCAGCCTCAACTACACCCATGCCGCCGATGCGGTGGCGCAGCGCGCGCCGCATGCGATCGTGCAGAAAGTGGCGATGCGCGCGAACGACCGGCGCCTGTCGCTGTCGTGCAACAACGACATCACCCAGGACACGCTGGATGCGATGGTCGCGCGCGGGCTGCCACGCCCGTTGATGATCGCCGAGATCGATCCACAGCTGCCCTACCTGGCCGGTTCGGCCACGGTGGATGTGTCGTTCTTCGATCTGGTGATCACGCCACCGGGGCCCTACCCGGACCTGTTCGGCCTGCCGCGGCAACCGGTGAGCGATGCCGACTATGCGATCGGCCTGTACGCCAGCACGCTGGTGCGCGATGGCGGCACGCTGCAGATCGGCATCGGTACGCTGGCCGATGCGCTCAGCCATGCGCTGGTGCTGCGGCATACCGACAACGCCCGCTACCGGCAGATCCTGCAGGCGCTCGATCCCGGCCTGGCCAGCAACCCCACCGTCCTTGAGTGCGGTGGCCTGGAGCCGTTCGAGATCGGTCTGTACGGTTGCAGTGAGATGCTCAACGAGGGCTTCCGCCGGCTGGTCCAGACCGGGGTGATCCGGCGCAAGGTGCACGACGATCTGGCGATGCTGCAGCGGATCGAGAACGGCACCGCCTGGACCACCGACTACGCCACGCTCGAGGCCGAGGGCGAGTATCTGCACGGCGCGTTCTACCTGGGCTCGCCGGAGTTCTACCAGTGGCTGCGCGACCTGCCCGAGGAGGAGCGCAGCGCGATCGGCATGCGCCGCATCAGTGAGATCAACCAGCTCTACGGCGGCGATGAAACGCTGGAGCGGATGCAACGCCGCGATGCGCGCTTCTTCAACTCCTGCATGATGGCCACCGCGCTCGGCGCGGCCGTTTCCGATGCGCTGGAAGACGGCCGTGTGGTCTCCGGCGTGGGCGGCCAGTACAACTTCGTGGCGATGGCGCATGCCCTGCCCGGCGCACGCAGTGCGCTCATCTTCCGCGCCACCCGCGAGGACAAGGGCGTGCTGCACTCCAACGTGCGCTGGAACTACGGGCACACCACGATTCCGCGGCATCTGCGCGACCTCTACATCAATGAGTACGGCATCGCCGACCTGCGCAACATGACCGACGAAGACTGCGTGATCGCGATGGCCACGATCACCGATGCGCAGTTCCAGGCCGCCTTGCTGGACAAAGCGAAAGCCTCGAAAAAGCTGGCCGCCGGGTTCACTGCGCCCGACGATGGACGGCGCAACACCGCGGCCGAGGTCAGCGCGGCACTGGCGCCATTCCGCCAGTCCGGCCTGCTGCCGGACTATCCGCTGGGCAGTGATTTCACCGAAGTGGAGCAGCATCTGGTCAAGGCGCTGGGCTGGCTCAAGCAGAACACGCAGACACCGATGGCCAAGCTGCGCACGGTGCTGGCTGCGCTGACGCAACCGGCCGGCGATGGCGACCAGGCCTATCTGCAGCGGATGGGGCTGGAAGCGCCGAAGTCGTTCGGCGAATGCATCGAAGCGCGGTTGGTGCGCTTGGGCTTGGCGCGCACCGCAGCCAGGTGATGGAGATCCACGCTATGCATGGATGCGTGGTGATCACGCGTCAGCAATGGTCGAGGGTTGCGCCAACAGCATCCACGCATGGCGGGGATCTACCCTGGATCAAGGATGGCGTGGTGTTTGCCCTTCAACAAACGAAAAGGCCGGGGAATCTCCCCGGCCTTTCGCGTTGCAGCTACCGGGCATCGCCCGGCGCCACGATCAGTTCGCCAGCTGCGCCTTGGCCGCGGCCACGACGTGCTCGGCGGTGATCCCAAAGTGCTTGTACAGCGCTTCGGCCGGGGCCGAGGCACCGAAGGTGTCGATACCCACCACCGCACCGTCCAGGCCCACGTACTGGCGCCAGAAACCGGTGACGCCGGCTTCCACGGCCACGCGGTTGCGCACGGCATTGGGCAGCACGGACTCGCGGTAGGCGGCGTCCTGGCGCTCGAACACGTCGGTGGACGGCATCGACACCACGCGGGTCTTGATGCCGGCGGCATCCAGTTCCGCCTTGGCGGTCACGGCCAGGCCCACTTCCGAACCGGTGCCGATCAGGATCACGTCCGGCACGCCGCCTTCGGCGTCAGCCAGGACGTAGCCACCGCGCGCGATCTGGGCGACCTGTTCGGTGCTGCGCGGCTGGTGCGGCAGATTCTGGCGGCTGAAGACCAGGCAGCTCGGACCATCCTTGCGGGTGATCGCCGACTTCCAGCTGACCGCCGACTCGACCGCATCGCACGGGCGCCACACATCGTTGTTGGGGATGTAGCGCAGCGAGGCCAGGTGCTCCACCGGCTGGTGGGTCGGGCCGTCTTCGCCGAGGCCGATCGAATCGTGCGTGTACACGTGGATCGCGTGGGCCGGGATCAGCGCACTCATGCGCACGCCGTTGCGGGCGTAATCGCTGAACACCAGGAAGGTGGCGTCGAACGGAATGAACCCGCCATGCAGGGCCAGGCCGTTGGCGATCGCGGTCATGCCGAACTCGCGCACGCCGTAATAGACGTAGTTGGCGTTCGGGTCATCGGTGGCGACCGACTTGCTGGCCTTCCACAGGGTCAGGTTGGAGTGCGCCAGATCGGCCGACCCCCCCACCAGTTCCGGCAGCAGCGGCGCGAACGCTTCGATCGCCAGCTGCGAGGCCTTGCGCGAGGCGATGGTCTGGCCGTCGGCCTGGACCTGGGCGATGTAGGCATCGGCCTTGGCGATGAAATCGGCCGGCAGCTCGCCGTGCGAACGACGGATCAGCTCATCGGCTTCGGCCGGGTACTGCGCGGCGTACTTGTCGAACTGCTGCTCCCACTCGGCCTGGCGCAGGGTGCCGGTACCGCCGGCACGCCAGCCGGCGTAGATCTCTTCGGGAATCTCGAACGGGCCGTACGGCCAGCCCAGCTGCTTGCGGGTCGCTTCCAGCTCATCCTTGCCGAGCGGGGCGCCGTGGCTGGATTCCTTGCCGGCCTTGCCCGGCGAACCAAAACCAATCGTGGTGCGGCAGCAGATCAGGGTCGGCTTGTCGAACTGCGACAGCGCGCTGTCGATGGCGGACTTGATGCTCTCCGGGTCGTGGCCATCGACGCCGCGCACCACGTTCCAGCCATAGGCCTCGAAACGCTCGGGGGTGTTGTCGGTGAACCAGCCATCGGTGTTGCCGTCGATGGAGATGTGGTTGTCGTCCCAGAAGCAGACCAGCTTGGACAGGCCCCAGGTGCCGGCCAGCGAGGCGGCTTCATGCGAGATGCCTTCCATCAGGCAGCCGTCGCCCAGGAACACCCAGGTGCGGTGGTCGACGATCTCGTGTTCCGGGCGGTTGTAGCGCTGCGCCAGCAGCTTCTCGGCCAGGGCGAAGCCCACGGCGTTGGCCAGACCCTGACCCAGCGGACCGGTGGTCGTCTCCACGCCGGGGGTTTCATGGTGCTCGGGGTGGCCGGCGGTCTTGCTGCCCAGCTGGCGGAACTGCTTGAGCTGCTCGATCGGCAGGTCGTAGCCGCTCAGGTGCAGCAGCGCGTACTGCAGCATCGAGCCGTGGCCGTTGGACAGCACGAAGCGGTCGCGGTTGAACCACTTGGGATTCTTCGGGTTGTGACGGAGATAGTCGTTCCAGAGCACTTCGGCGATGTCGGCCATGCCCATCGGCATGCCGGGATGACCGGACTTGGCGGTTTCGACCGCATCAGCGGCAAGGAAGCGGATGGCGTTGGCCAACTGGCGGCGGGTAGGCTGCGTCATGGTTCTGTCGGAGTCGGGAGGCTCCCGCGGAGCTGCGGGCAGCCCATTGTCCCACAGGTGATCGGCGGGGTCAGGCCGAAGACAGGCCAGGCCCTTAACGACGACGCCCCGCACAGGGCGGGGCGTCAGGGCAGCTCGGGCCTGTGCAGGCTCAGTCGCGCGGGGCCGGCGCGGGGGCCGGGGCCACCGTGGCCACGACCGGGCCATCGTCCACCTCGCCCTTGGCCACCAGGGTGGTCAGGGCCAGATCGCCGGTGACGTTCAGCGCGGTACGGCACATGTCCAGGAAGTGGTTCACGCCCAGGATCAGGCCGATGCCCAGCGGGTTCACGCCGACCATGGCGCAGATCATGGCCACCACCGGCAGCGAGCCGGAGGGCACGCCGGCGGTACCGATGCCGCCCAGGATGCAGACCGCCATCACCATGAACTGCTGGCCGATGCTCAGGTCCACGCCGAAGAACTGCGCCAGGAAGATCACCGTCACGCCCTCGAACAGCGCAGTGCCGTTCTGGTTGGCGGTGGCGCCCACGGTCAGCACGAAGCGCGAGACCTTCTGCGGCAGGCCCATCTGGTCGGCCACGCGCAGCGCGGTCGGCAGGGTGGCATTGCTGGACGCGGTCGAGAAGGCCATCACGGTGGCCTCCTGGGTGTCGCGGAAGAACGCCAGCGGCGAGCGGCCGGACAGCCATACCGCGACGCCGTAGGTCACCACCATGTGCAGGCCCAGCGCCAGCACCACCACGCCGACGTAGGCGCCCAGGCGGATGATGAGCTCGAAGCCGAACAGCGCGGCCAGGTTGAACATGAAGCAGGCCACCGCGTACGGGGCCAGGCGGATGACCAGGTTGATCAGGGTCATCGAGATTTCGAAGATGCCTTCGATGGCGCGACGCAGCGGGGCGACCTTTGCCTCGTCGGTCAGCACCATGCCGATGCCGAACATCAGCGCGAAGAACATCAGCGAGAGGATGGCGCCATTGCTGGAGGCCGCCTCGACCACGTTGCTCGGCACGATCGACAGCAGCATGTCCATGCCCTTGGGCGTGCCATGGATGCCAGCGACGATTTCCTTGCTGCGCTCGGCATTCTCGGTGAGCATCTGCGCGGCCACGACCGGGTCCACGCCCGCGCCGGGCTTGAGCACGTTGACCAGCACCAGGCCGATGCCCACGGCGATGCCGGAGAGCAGGATGGTGTAGGCCAGCGTCTTCCAGCCGATGCGGCCGAGGGCGCGGATGTCGCCCATCTCCGACACGCCCATGATCAGCGCCGAGAAGATCAGCGGCACGATCAGCATGAAGATCAGATTGAGGAACAGGCCCGAGGCCGGCGTGGTGACGTAGTCCATCACCCATTTGGCTGCGGCCTGCAGTCCGTCGATGCTGCCACCGAGGGCATGGACGGTCAGCCCGAGGACCAGGCCGATGATGAAGCCAATGCCCATTTTCCAGTGCAAAGGCAGTTTCTGCCGGGTCGTTGCGGCCTCAGTCATGGAGCGGCGTTCCTCGAAAAAATGAAATCAGCTTAGCAAAGGCGGCCGCCCTGACCGACACGCCTTTTTATGAATGCGCAGATGGGTACAGCGGTGCCAGGCCATTGTTCTGCGTGGCCGCAGGGGGCCGCCAGTGCGGTCCGTCATGGAAGGCGCGGCGCAGATCCTGTCGGGCCTGGCCGACATCGCCGCCCTGCCCGCCCCAGCGGACCTGCTGCATCTGGACCAGCGCCGCCCGCTGCTGTGCGTCGTCGAGGCGTTCGAGCACCTGCTCGAACGTCTGCACACCGCCCATTCCCGCCAGCACCGCGATGATCTCGTCCAATCCGCCGGCTTCCATCGCCCGGCGCAGGTCGGCGCGGGTGTACGGACTCCCCGACGCGGTGATGGATACGCCCCCCTCGGTGCCCCGCACGACCGCCGGGCGCCGCCGTCGGCGCCAGCCCCAGGCCAGGGTCAACAGCCACAGCACGGCCAGGCCGGCCGACAGGGCGATCCAGCCCCAGGGACGTGGCGCGGCCTGCGCAGGCGCCAACTGCAGATCGGTGGACGCCGTGGCCGGCTCACCCGGCAGGGCCGAGGTGGTGTCCACCGGCAGGGGCGCTGTGGCACTCCCGCCCACGCCGGCGGCGATATCCAGCTGCAGGTCCGGCAGGCTGGCGGTGCGCGGCTGACCGGCCGCCACGTCCCACCACGCCATGCGCAGCCCCGGCACCGTCAGCGCCCCGGCCTGGCGCGGCACGATCGCGAAGCGCCGGGTCAGCGTGAGCTGCGGCGTGCTGCCGTTGAAGGTTTCATCGAATTGCGGCGGCTCGGCGAAGACCTGCGCACCTGGCCCGACATCGGGCACCGGCAGCTCCGGGAACTGCGCCTTGGTCGCGCCCTCGGCCACGGCTTCGACCACGATGGTGGCCGCTTCTCCGGCACGGCCGGTGGTGGGCCCGGCGGTGTAGCGCAGGCGCAGCCCATGCAGCGGCAGCCACGGCTGCGGGGCAGACGCGGGCTGCGCCTGGACCTGCAGCGTGCGCTCGGCCGATGCGGCGCGCAGGCGGCCATCGCCACCGAACATGTCGTTGAAAAAGCCGCCCGCGCTGCGCCCGTTGAACTGGGCCGCCGGCAGCACCAGCGCTCCGCTGCGCTCGGGGATCAGCAGGAAACGACGTTCCACCACGTTGTAGCGGCGGCCATTGACCTCGCGCACGAGGGTGCGGTCTTCGCCCACCCGCTGCAGCGATGCACCGGCCGGCGTATCGAGCACCAGTTCACCACTGAGCAGTTGCGCGGCGTAGAACAGGCGCACCACCACGCCGACACTCTGCTGCACGTACGGCGTCGGATCATCGACCTCGGTTTCCAGGAACACGGCGGCGTCGCCCGTGGCCGCGGCGGGGGCCGATGCGCTGCTGGCACCGACCTGCAGCGTCAGCGGCTGCGTACGGCTGCTGCCAACCTGCAGGGCGGGAACCTGCAGCGTGCCGCTCCGCTTCGGGCTGAGCGCCACCGCGTACAACGCGCGCGAGGTCATCGCGCCATTGCTCCACTGCACCTGGCGGCTGCTGGTCTGGCTGCTGAGATCGAAGTCGGTCCGCAGCGGTGCATAGTCCGGCGCACCCCCACCAGCATCGGATTCAATGTTGAGCGTGACGGTGTCGCTGTCGGTGATCTGGTCACGATCAAGCCATGCCCGGGTCTGTGCCTGCGCGGCCAGGCTCGCGCACAGCAGCAGGACGAGTCCGGCGCGCAACCAGCGCTGTATCGTGGAGTGTGTCATCGCCCTTCCCGTTTCCTGCGTTCGTTTTCCAGCTGGAACTTGGCCCGCAGCAGGCTGCCCGGATCATCCGGTACGCGCCGCATCCAGGCCTCGACTGCCTGCTGCTGCTCACGCTGCTGCGGGGTGCCGCTGACCTGGCCCTGGGCCTTGTCGTTGCCGTCGTTGTTCCCTTGGCGCTGCATCGCCTGCTGCATGCGCTCGCGCTGGGCGGCGTCGGCCTCGGCCTGCGCCTGGCTGTCGGCGGCCTGCGGTGACTTCTCGCCCTGGGAGCGGCCATCCTTCGGATCACCGGACGAGGGCGGCGGTGACTGCCCCGGCTCGCCCTTGTCCTGCGGCGGCGAACCGTCACCCTCCTTGCCCTGTCCCTGCCCCTGATTCCTGCCGGCGTCGGGCTTTTCGGGCGGGGTCTTTCCGTCCTTCTGATCGTTGTTCTGGTCGTTGTTCTGCGGCCGCTTGCGCTTCCGGGCGGCGTCGACCGCGGCGCGGTTGGCCACCGCATCAGCCATGCCGGGATGCTTCTTCAACGCGCGGTCATAGGCCTCGATCGCCGCGTCGTACTGCCCCTGGCGCGCCAATGCGTTGCCGAGGTTGTACCAGCCGGCGTCGGTGTCGATGCCCTCGAACTGCTGCTGCGCGGCCTTGAAGTCGCCCTTGCGGTACGCATCCACGCCGCTGGACAAGCGTTGCTGATCGACCTGGTCGGCGCGTTGCCACCACGTTCCTTCGGCGGCGTGCGCCGTCGTGGGCAGCGCCATCGGCACTGCCGCCATCATCACCAGCACCGCCAGTGCGCCGCGCCGCCGGAACGCAAACAGGGCCAGCACCATCAGCGGCGGCAGCAGCCAGAAACCTTCATCGCGCCAGGTGCGGCCCTGCCCTTCGCGGCTGTCATCGGCACTGACCCGCGGGATCAACACGTCCAGCGCGGCCAGATCCTTGTCGTCGGAGGCGATGCGGGCATAACGACCGCCGCCGCGGCTGGCGACGCCGCGCAGGGTGCCCTCTTCCAGCCGCGCGGGCACGATCTGGCCTTCGCCATTGCGGTAGGCCGCGCCCTGCGGGGTACCCAGACCGAGCACGGAGACCACGAAACCCTGCGCGCGTGCCGAGGCCGCCGCCTGTTCGGCATCGGCATCGGCGCGATCGGTCAGCAGCAGAATGTCGCCACCGCGTGCGCCGGATTGCTGCAGCAGCTTCACCGCCGTTTCCAGCGCACGGTCCGCGCGCTGGCCATCGCGTGGCATCACGTCCGGTGCCAAGGCATCCAGGTAGAGGGCGACATTGGCCATGTCGTCGGTCAGCGGCGCCACCGTGTAAGCGTCATCGGCGTACACCAGCAGGGCGACTTCACCGCCCTGGCGTTCGCGCAGCAGTGTGGCCAGTTTGGCACGTGCCTGGAGCAGGCGCGACGGTGGCAGATCGGTCGCGGTCACCCGCGAAGAGAGATCCAGCGCAATCACCAGCGGCGACGGCGTCTGCCACAACGGTTGGGCGACCTGCCGCCACGAGGGACCGGCCAGGGCCACGATCGCGATCACCGTACCGGACAGCAACAGCACCAACCCGCCCCAGGCGCGACGGTCGCGGCCGACCAGCAGGTGGCGCAGCAGATGCGCATCCACGGTCTGCCGCCACACGTTGGCCCGGCGCCGGCGCAACCACCAGATCGCCACCAGCAGCGGCAGCGCGAGCAGCGCCCACAGGGCCTCGGGGCGCATGAAATGCAGGGCGTTCCAGCTCGCGCTCATATCCAGCGCCTCGGCAGCAGCCAGGCCAGGCTGGCCAGCAGCAACGCCAATGCCAGCGGCGGCGCATAGCGCTCGATCCGCGGCCGCACCGCCGGGCCCGTCGATTTGACCGGTTCCAGCCGCTCCAGCTCGGCATAGATGCCGGCCAGCTCATCGGTATTGCGCGCGCGGAACGAGCGGCCACCGGTGAGCTCGGCAATCCTGTTCAAGGTCGCCTCGTCCACCGGGTCGTCGCCCGGCGCGATCTGCACGCCGAACAGACTGATGCCGCCATCGCCGCCGAAGGCCACGGTGTACACGCGCACGCCTTCGGCCTGGGCGAGTTCGGCCGCGCGCAGCGGTTCGAGGACGCCGGCATTGCTGACGCCGTCGGTGAGCAGGATCAGCACGCGCTGGCCCTGGGGTTGTTCACGCAGGCGTTTGACCGCCAGCGCGATCGCATCGCCGATCGCCGTCTCGCGCCCGGCCAGGCCGACCACGCTGTCGCGCAGCTGGTCACGCACGCTGGTGAGGTCGGCGGTCAACGGCGTGAGCGTGTAGGCGCGCTCGCCGAAGATCAGCAGGCCGACACGATCGCCGACGCGGCGGTCCAGGAAGTCGGCGAGCACCGCCTTGGCCGCGGTCAGCCGCTCGACCACCTGGTTGCCGAGCATCATGTCCGCCTCGCTCATGCTGCCGGACACATCCACTGCCAGCATCATCTGTCGGCCCTGCTGTGGCGGCGTCACTGCATCGCCGAGCTGCTGCGGCCGCGCGGCGGCCACGCACAGGCAGGCCCAGGCCAGCCACAGCAATGCACGCCCCAGCCGTGGCCCCGCACCGCCCGGGGCAGCACCGAGCGACTGCAGCTGGTCGGCGGCATAGGGCACCCGCAGCGCGGCACCCGCGCCGGGACGCGACGGCCACCAGCGCATGAGGATCGGCAACGGCAGCGCCAGCAGCATCCAGGGCCAGGCCAGGCTGTCGACCCAGCTCAACCACGTCGGCAGCGTGATCGCGATCATCGGCGCCGCTCCGTAAGCAGCGACAGATAACGGCGGCGCGCGAGCACGCGCAGCCGCTGCACCGCCTCGGCATCCACGCTTGGCCGATAGCCACCGTCCAGCAGCAGTGCGCCGTCGCCGTCGGAGAAGGCGCGGCTGTTGTTCTCATCCAGGAACGCCAGCCACGCCGGCCCCTGCAGACGCTCCGCGCCTGGCTGGTACCGGCGCGCCGCACGGCGCAGCAGGGAAGCGATCGCAGCAACCTGCAGTACCGGCGAGCCGGCCTGGTCGACCTCGGCATCGAACAGCTCCAGCCACCGCTGGCGCGCGCGCCGCGCACGCCACTGCCAGACCCAGATCGCGGCCACCACCAGCACGAGCGCGGCGAACACCAGCCACCAGCCCGGTGCGGGCGGCCACCATGGCGGTGACGGCGGCAGCTGCACATCGCGCAGCGGCAGCGACGCGGCCGCGCTCATGCCACCACCGCGGTCGGCAGCGGGCTCAACCAGCTGTCGCTGGCGTCATCGGTAGAGACCACGTGCACTTGGATCCGGCGAGCGGACAAGGTGGTCTGCAATGCATCCAGGGGCGCGACGAATCGTTCGCGCCAATGCTCGCGCACCGCCGCATTGCCCAGATCAAGCAGGACGCGACGTCCCTGCGAGAGGAAGGGCAGCGCATCGGCGGGAGGTGCCCGTTCCAGCGGATCGACCAGCAGCATCACCATCACTTCGTGGTGCATGGCCAGCGCAGCCCAGCGGGCACTGGTGATGGTGGAGGCGCGCGCCGGATCGGCCAGCACGACCACGCGTGCACCCGGACGCAGCAACCGGGCCGCCTGCTCCAGCGCGCGATCCAGCCCGGCATCTTCGGCAGGCGGTTCGGCATACCAGCGGGTCAAGGCATCCAGCACGCGCAGCACCCCGCGGGTGCCACCGGCCGGTGCGATCGGTGGCTCCTGGGTACTGCCCCGCACGGCGGCGAGGCGATCGCCCTGGCGCTGCGCCAGCCATGCCGCGACCGCGCCGACGCGTGCGGCCTGTACGGATTTGAAGCGGACCCGGGTGCCGAAATACAGCACCGGATCGGTGTCGGCGACCAGCAGCGTCAAACGTTCGCGCTCGGCCTGGAACAGCTTGGTGTGGGCCCGCCCGGTCCGCGCGGTGACCCGCCAGTCGATATGCCGCGCATCATCCCCCGGCACGTAGTCGCGGGACTCGGCGTACTCCATGCCCCGGCCCCGCGCCGGTGACGGCGCACTGCCGGCATGACCGAGGCGGCCACGGCGTGCCGGCGGTGCGCGATGCGCACTGCGGCGCAGCGCCACCAGCTCGGCCAGGCTCGGCCGCAGGCCATCACCCTCCAGCGGCGTGGCCGTATGCACGGGGGTCTCCATCGCGCTCAGGGCGCCGGCACGCGGGCCAGCAGCTCGGCGACCAGGCGCTCACCGTCCCAGCCTTCGGCGGTGGCCTCGTAGCTGGGCAGCACGCGGTGGCGCAGTACGTCCGGCGCCACGTTGCGCACATCTTCCGGGGTGACGAAGTCACGCCCGGCCAGCCAGGCGCGCGCACGCGCACAGCGTTCCAGCGCGATAGAGCCACGCGGGCTGGCGCCCCAGGCGATGCGCCGGGCCAGTGCCGGGTCGTAGCGGGCGGCATCGCGCGAGGCCAGCACGATCTCGATCAGGTAACGCTCCAGCGCCGGTGCCACGTGCAGCGACAGCACCGCCTTGCGCGCGGCGAACACATCGCTCAGCGGCATGCGGGCCGGCGCGGCGGCCGGCGTGGACAGCGCCTCGCGGGCGCGCTCGCGGGCCAGGCGCAGGATTTCGGTCTCCGCATCCGAATCGGGATAGCCGATCCGCACATGCATCAGGAAGCGGTCCAGCTGGGCTTCGGGCAGCGGGAAGGTGCCTTCCTGCTCGATCGGGTTCTGCGTGGCCATCACCAGGAACAGCGAGGGCAGCGGATAGGTATGCCGGCCCACGGTGACCTGGCGCTCGCCCATGGCTTCGAGCAGCGCGGACTGCACCTTGGCCGGGGCGCGGTTGATTTCGTCGGCAAGCAGGATGGGATGGAAGATCGGGCCGGGCACGAACTCGAACCGCCCTTCCTGCGGGCGCCAGATCTCGGTACCGGTCAGGTCGGCCGGCAGCAGGTCCGGGGTGAACTGCACGCGCGAGAAATCCGCATCCAGCCGGGCGGCCAGGGCACGGATCGCGGTGGTCTTGGCCAGGCCCGGGGCGCCTTCGACCAGCAGGTGGCCATCCGCCAGCAGTGCGGTCAGCAGGCGCTCGACGAGCGCGCTCTGGCCGACGATTTCGGACGACAGACCATCGCGCAGCGCGCGGAAGGCATCGTGCAGGCGGTCGTGCTCCACCGGAGCGGGCGTGGGGGTATCGGGCATGGGGGGCGGCAGATTCATGGCATCCATGTGACCTCCACGGTGGGCAGAGGTTCCATCGCCATGATGGCAGGACAGCGCCGGTTACGACATCAAGATTGGCTGAACGCAGAAAGGGCCGCACGCGGCGGCCCTTTCGTCACTGCATGAGGGTGCGTATCAATTCACGGCCGGGGTGGTCCGGGACACGCGCAGCACCTTGGGGGTCACGAACACCAGCAGTTCGGCCTTGTCCTTGTTGCGGCTGCGCTTCTTGAACAGATTGCCCAGGAACGGCACGTCGCCCAGGAACGGTACCTTGTTGACGCTGTTGCGGTCGGTGAACTCATACACGCCACCGATCACCACGGTCTGGCCATCATCGACCAGCACGGCGGTGTTCACTTCCCGGCGGTTGATGGTCGGCACGGTGCCGTAGCCATCCAGGACGATGTAGCTGTCCACTTCATCCTTCTTGACCGCCATGTTCAGGAACACGCGGTTGTCGTTGGTGATGGTCGGGGTGACCTTCAACTCCAGCACCACTTCCTTGAACTGCACGTTGGCCTGGGCCACACCGCCGGCACCGCCACCGCTGATGGTGACGTAGCCGATTTCCTTACCCTGCTTGATCACCGCTTCGCGCTGGTTGGTGGTCACCACGCGCGGGTTGGAGATCACTTCGCCGCGGGATTCTTCCTGCATGGCCGACAGTTCGACGTCCAGCAGATAACCGGCATTGAGGATCGACAGCGCCAGCGAGCCGGGGCTCTTGAGCGCGTCCACCGGCAGGTTCCAGTTCAACCCGCTGTTGATGGTGGACGGCGCGCGGACCGGGATCGCGCCGGTGCGGCCTCCGGCCACCCACTCGTTGATGGCCTTCTGGTATTCGAAATCCTTGGCCGCACGGTCGTTGATGTTCTTGCCGTTCTGCCCGAGGTCGCCGCTGAAGTACACGTTGTCGCGGCTGCCGCTGATGCCGAACTTCGCGCCGAGCTCGCGTGCGAAGGTATCGGTGGCGATCACGATCCGGCTTTCGATCAGCACCTGGTCGACCGGACGGTCGATCACGTTGATCAGCTCGCGCATCCGCGCGATCTTCTTCGGGATGTCGCTGATCATCAGCGTATTGGTGCGCTCGTCGGCCACGATCCGGCCACGCGAGGACAGGAAGCCACTTTCTTCCTGCGAATTGCTGCCACTGCCACTGCCGCCGCTGCCGCTGTTGCCGCCGCCGATACCCTTGGCCTCGGTCAGCGCTTTGAAGATCACCGCAGCGTTGTGGTAGTTGATCTGGATGTAATCGGTGACCAGGTCCTCGCGATTCTCGATCGCGATGCGCGCGTCTTCCTTGTCCTGCTCGAACTTGGCCAGCTCCGGCTGCGGTGCAACCCAGATCACGCCGCCATCGCGGCGCTTGTCCAGGCCCTTGGCGCGCAGCACGATGTCCAGCGCCTGGTCCCACGGCACGTTGATCAGGCGCAGGGTCACGTTGCCCTGCACGCTGTCGGAGGCGACCACGTTGAGGTTGGATTCCTCGGCCACCAGCTGCAGCACGGTACGTACCGGCACGTCCTGGAAGTTGAAGGTCACCGGCTTGCCGCTGTAGCCGCGCTGGGCGACGGACGCCGCCGCCTGGCTGACCGTGGCGGCATTGACCGCACCGGTTGCCGGGGCCGCCTGGCGCGGGCTGATCTCCACCACGTACTCGTTGCCGCTCTGGTAGGCCAGCGATTCGAACGCGGTGTTGGTGTTGAGCACCAGCTGGGTGCCGCCCCCATACGGCTTGGCGTCGATGCGCTGCACCGGGGTGGCGAAGTCGGTCACGTTGATCGGCTTCTGCAGGCTTTCCGGCAGGCGCGCATTACCCACGTCGATGACGACGCTGTTGCCCTGGCTGCGCAGATCCGGGCTGGCGCCCTGACCGTCAAACTGCAGGATCAGCCGGCCGGCGCCATCGTCGCCGCGCTTGAAGTCGATCTTGGACACCGACAGCGAGGCCGGCGCAGTCGCCGGCGCGGTGGTGGCCGCCGGTTTGGGCACGGCGCCGCTGGGCGTGGCCGCCATCAGCGTGCCGTTGGCCACCATGAGCGCGACTCCCAGCGCGCACAGGTGGATCAGCTTCTGCCGCCGGACCGGACGCAGCCGCAGGGCGTTGGAAAAGGTCATCGTGCTATCCCCATAATCATTCATTGATCTTCAAGCGCGAGCGTTGCCGGCCGTTCCAGCCAGCCACCCGCGCCATCCGGCACCAGTTCAATCAGCTCAATCCGGTCCTCGAAGACCCCGGTCACCCGCCCGTCGCTCTGCCCCAGATAGACGCCCGGACGCACCCGATAGGTGACCTTGTCCGGTGCCATCACCAGCACGACGAGTCCGCCCCCACGGCCGATCGAACCCACCATGTCCAGGCTGTCCAGCGGGAAATCTTCCAGCGGCTCCTTGCGGCGGTTCGGATCCGGACGCAGCCCCGATCCCCCTTGCGGATTGGTCCAGGCGTCGGTGAACGGGTCGCGCATCCCCTGCGCGGAATACTCAAACGTCTCGAACTGCTGCATCACCGGCAACGGTTCAAGCGGCGGTGCCGGGCGTGCACGCACGTCGGCCACCCACTTTTCCAGGTTCGGTGCATCGCCGGGCGTGCTGGTCACGCCGCGCGCGCAGCCGGCCAGCAGCACCACGCCCAACAGGCCGCATACCCGTGCGGTCGGGTTCAAGCGGCTCATTTCCGGCCTCCCTTGGCGGCCTTTTCCTGCTCGGCAGCGGCTTTCTCCTGGGCTTCCATCTCCACGTCATCCAGGTAACGGTAGGTCTTGACCGTTCCGGACAACTCCAGCGCACCGCTGCGGGCGGTGATGCCGGTCTTGGGATCCTTGGGCTTCAGGTTGATGTCGTGCATGGTCAGGATGACCACGCGCGGCAGCGAGGCCACGCCACTGACGAAGGCACCGAACTGGTGGTAACTGCCCACCATGCGCAGGGCGATCGGCTTTTCTGCGTAGAACTCCTTGGGCTGCTCGGCACCGGGCTGGAACAGCTCGTTGGCCAGCCCGCTGGAGAGCGCCGTCTGCGAGATGTCGATGATCAGATCCGGCATTTCGGTCTTGCTGGGCAACTGGCGCAGCATCTGCTGCAGCACCTGCTCCATCTGGGTCAGCTGCTGCTTGAGCGGCTCCAGATTGACGGCACGGCCCTGTTCTTTCTCGAACTCGGTGCGCAGCTCGGCTTCCTTGTTGACCAGGGCCGAGAGCTCGTCACGCTTGCCGCTGATCAGCAGGAACCAGCCCATGACCACGATGAACAGGGCGAGGACGACGCAGAACACAACCTTGGCCTGCTGCGGCCAGTTGCCGATGTTGTTGAAATCCAGCTCTTTGAGGTTGATTTTCTGGCTCATTGCTGGCTCCCCTCCGGCGCATTGGCAGGCGCCGGCGGAGGTGCGGGCGGCGTGGTCGGAACAATGCGGCTACCGGCCGGCTTGGCCGGTGCGGCGGCGTCCGAAGCGGCCGACCCTGCCGGTGCGGCGGCCGGATCCTGCGATGGCGCGGGGGCGGCGGACAGCGGGGCGACCGGGGCAACCGGCGCGGCGGCGGCGGTGGTATCGACCACAGAACCATCCGCGGACAGGGCGGCATCGCTCTGTGCGGGCAGGTTCACCTTGACCACGAACATGTACGGCAGGGACTTGATGTCCAGCAGCTGCCCGGGGGCGGTGGAGGTCTTCTCCTTATCCGGCGCCTTGGCCTCGATGATCGACAGCTCCGGGTTGGTCATCCAGCCCGAGCTTTCCAGGTTGCGCATGTAGGCACTGACGCGCGCATTGGACTGCGTGCGCCCTTCCAGGGTCAGCACGTCGCCTTCCTGCTTGAGCGTGGTCAGCACGACCCCGTCCGGAATGGTCCGCACCAGCGCATCGAACAGATGCACCATCTGCGAGCGCTTGGCCTGCAGTTCCTCGATCACGCCCTTGCGTGCCAGCAGGCGGTCCTTCTGGCGGTCCAGGCGCTCGATTTCCTTGTTCTGCTCCTTGACCTTGTCGATCTCGGCCTGCAGGAAGGTGTTGCGATCCACCTGCCCGCTGACCTGGCGGTCGTAATAGAACCAGATCAACAGCGACAGCAGCAGACCGCCGATGGCGGCGGCACCGAGCATCGCGTAGAAGTCGCGCTGGCGTTGCTTGCGCCGCTCGGCGCGCCAGGGCAATAAATTGATGCGCGCCATCAGTCAAAGCTCCTCAGCGCCAGACCGGTGGCGATCATCAGCGCCGGGGCGTCCTGGGCCAGGGCGTGTGCCTGCACCTTCGGGCCCAGGGTCATCTGTGCCAGCGGGTTGGCCACCACGGTGGCCACGCCCAGCTGCTCTTCCACCATGTCCGGCAGGCCGGTCAGGGCCGCGCAGCCACCGGCGAGCACGATGTGGTCGACCCGGTTGAACTCGCTGCCTGCATAGAAGAACTGCAGCAGGCGACTGATCTGCTGGACCGTGGCTTCCTTGAACGGCTCGAGCACTTCCATCTCGTAGCTTTCCGGCAGCCCGCCCTGGCGCTTGGCCAGGCCGGCCTCTTCGTAGGTCAGCCCGTAACGGCGCATCACTTCGTCGGTCAGCTGCTTGCCGCCGAACACCTGTTCGCGGCTGTACAGGCTGCGGCCGCCGCGCAGGACATTCAGAGTGGTCATGGTGGCGCCGATGTCCACCAGCGCGACCACGCCATCACTGGCCACCGGCAGCTCGCTGGCGACCAGGGCAAAGGCGTTCTCGACCGCGAAGGCCTCCACGTCCATGACCCGCGCCACCAGCCCGCCCAGCTCCAGTGCCGACTGGCGCAGCTCGACGTTCTCTGAACGCGAGGCGGCCAGCAGCACCTGGACCATTTCCGGGTTGTTCGGAATCGCACCCAGCACTTCGAAGTCGAGGTTCACTTCCTCGATCGGGTACGGAATGTAGTTGACCGCCTCGAGCTCGACCTGGGCTTCCATGTCGTTCTCATCCAGGTCGGCGGGCATCGGGATCAGCTTGGTGATCACGGCCGACCCGGCCACGGCTGCCGCCGCATGGCGTGCCTTGGTTCCGGAGCGGTTCACGGCACGTCGAATGGCCTCCCCGACCGCTTCGACCTCCACGATGTTCTTTTCCACGACCGCATTCGGCGGGAGTGGTTCCACGGCGTAATGTTCCACGCGGAAACGATTGCCGCTGCGGGATAACTGCAACAGCTTTACTGCAGTCGAGCTGATATCGACGCCGATAAGAGGCGACTGGCTTTTTGGGATAAGCCCCACGGTTTCTCCCCTGCCGATGGGCACTTGGACGCAGAACCTGCGACCGCGCATTAATAATGTTTTTTTTGCAAATCGCAACCGTCAAGCTGTAAAACGGGCATCACTGCTCGTTTCACGCGTCCCCAGACGGTGATCGATTGCTCTCCCCGGGAACACCCCCAGCCGTTCCCTTGCGTAATCTATACTCTGCGACCACGAAATTCGCAATCGGAATCTGTCACTGATGACACGTCTTCGCCGTTGGCTGCGCTGGATGCTGGTCGCGTTCCTGGTCCTGGCATTGATCGGCGCCGCGGTTGCCGGCGGCCTTTATTACGCCGTCTCCTCCAAGCTCCCGGACGTGCAGACCCTGCGCGACGTCGAGATGCAGGAGCCCATGTACGTCTATGCCAGCGATGGCAAGCTGATGGCGGTGTTCGGCGAGACCCGGCGCACCCCCATCACCATGAAGGACGTCCCCGAGCGCCTCAAGCAGGCCTTCCTGGCCACCGAGGACGCCCGCTTCTACGAGCACGGCGGCGTGGACTACAAGGGCATCGGCCGCGCGGTGTGGCTGCTGGCCACCACCAACGACAAGCGCGTGCCCGGTGGTTCGACCATCACCCAGCAGGTCGCCCGCCAGTTCTTCCTGAGCTCGGAGTACAGCTACACCCGCAAGCTGGCCGAGATCCTGCTGGCGCGGAAGATCGAGAGCGAGCTGAGCAAGGACGAGATCTTCGAGCTGTATCTCAACAAGAGCTTCTTCGGCAACCGCGCCTACGGCGTGGCCGCCGCGGCCGAGTTCTACTACGGCAAGAAGCTGGGCGAGCTGGACCTGGACGAAATGGCCTCGCTGGCCGGCATCCCCAAGTTCCCCTCCAGCGGCAACCCGCTCAGCAACCCCGAGCGCGCCCGCGAGCGCCGCGACTTCTATGTGCTGCAGCGCATGGCCAGCCTGGGCTTCATCTCCCAGGCCGAGGCCGACGCGGCCAAGGCCGTGCCGATGCACGCCACCGCGCATGAGCCGCCGCTGCAGGTGGAGGCCCCGTACGTGGCCGAGCTGGTCCGCCAGGAAATGATCGCCCGCTTCGGCGGCGACGTGGTCAACAAGGGTTACCACGTGACCACCACGATCAACGCCGAACTGCAGACCGCAGCCAACCTCTCGGTGCGCGACGGCCTGCTGGCCTACGACCACCGCCACGGTTGGCACGGGGTGGAGCAGCACGTGGAGGTCCCGGCCGACGCCGACGCCGCCGCGCTGGCCACCAAGCTGTCCGGCATTCCGGCGCAGACCGGCCTGCTGCCGGCGATCGTCGCCACCACCGCCGCCGATGGCAGCGCCACCGTGGTGCTGGGCAACCGCAGCGAAGTGGTGCTGCCGGCCAACGCCGCGCGCTGGACCAACAAGACTCCGGCCAAACTGGTCACCCGCGGCGACATCGTGCGCGTGCGCGCCGGCGAGAAAGAAGGCGAGTGGCTGCTCGACCAGATCCCGCGCGGCCAGGCTGCGCTGGTCTCGCTGGATGCCGAAAACGGCGCACTGAAAGCGTTGGTCGGTGGCTTCAGCTTCTCGGGCAACAAGTTCAACCGCGCCACCCAGGCGCGCCGCCAGCCGGGCTCGAGCTTCAAGCCCTTCATCTACGCGGCGGCCTTCGACAAGGGCTTCAACCCGGCCTCGATCGTGCTCGACGCCCCGGTCGTGTTCCGCGACCGCCGCGGCAAGACCTGGTCGCCGCAGAACGATGGCGGCGGCTTCCGTGGCCCGATGCGCCTGCGTGAAGCGCTGGTGCAGTCGCGCAACCTGGTCTCGGTGCGCCTGCTCGACGGCATGGGCGTGGATTACGCGCGCAAGTACATCAGCGAATTCGGCTTCGCCGAGGCCGAGCTGCCGCCGAACCTGTCGATGTCGCTGGGCACCGCGTCGCTGACCCCGCTCTCCGTGGCCCGCGGTTACGCGGTGTTCGCCAACGGCGGCTCGCGGGTCGATACCTGGCTGATCGATCGGGTCACCGACCGTGATGGCGTGGAAGTGTTCAAGGAAAACCCGGCTGTTGCCTGCCGCGATTGCGCCGGCAACAGCGGCGTGCCGGTCAGCCAGGTGGTGGACGGCTTCAACTTCGGCTCCGCGCCGGCGGCAAACACCGCACCGGCCAAGCCCCAGCAGGCGACCGCCGCTGCCGAGGCACCGGCCCCGGTGCCGGTCAACCCGGATGCCAAGGTCGCGCCGCGCGCGATCGATGCGCGTACCGCGTACCAGCTGAACTCGATGATGCGCGACGTGGTCCAGCGCGGCACCGGCACCGCGGCCAAGGTGCTCGGCCGCGAGGACGTGGGCGGCAAGACCGGCTCGACCAACGATCACCGCGATGCCTGGTTCTCCGGTTTCGGTGGCCCGTACGCGACCACCGTGTGGGTCGGCCGCGACGACTTCCGCTCGCTCGGCTACCGCGAATACGGCGGCCGCGCCGCCCTGCCGATCTGGATCGAGTACATGCGCATGGCGCTCAAGGACACGCCGATCGCGCAGAACGAGCCGCCGTCGGGCATGGTCCAGGCCACGCTCAACGGCGCCACCGAGTGGGTCAAGGTCGAAGACATGGAGAAGCTGGAGGAGTACGACTTCAACAGCCACACCCCGCAGGCCGACGACGCCGCGTTCGATATCTTCTGACTGCGTGCGCCGGGTACGCCCGGCGCCCCCCTCCTGCGTATCGTCCGCCCCATCGCCCGGTAGAGCCACCCCATGGGTGGCTGCACGCAATCCCTGATCGCAGGCACAGCCACGCATGGCGTGGCTCTACCCGCCTGTCACATCGCCGGTGTACATTGCCGTGCAGGTCGCCAAGGAGTACCGGTCATGCATCGAGCCCGTCAGCATGCAGCCACGCAGACCCGTGAGCGCCGCCACCAGTTGGCGCATGAGGCCGCCCGCCTGATGGCCGAGGGCGGCATCCGCGATTACCACCAGGCCAAGCTCAAGGCCGCGACACGGCTCGGCATCCATGACGATGCCTCCCTGCCCCGCAACACCGAGATCGAAGACGCCCTGCGTGAGTACCAGCGCCTGTTTGCCGGTGCCGACCACGGTGCGCAGCTGCGCCAGCGCCGCGAGGCCGCCCTGCGCGCGATGGAGTTCCTCAAGGCGTTCTCGCCGCGCCTGTGCGGCCCGGTGCTCGATGGCACCGCCGATGCCAACAGTCCCGTGCAGCTGCAGGTGCACAGCGACGATGCCGATGCGGTGCAGCGCTTCTTCGACGAACACGGCATCCCGGCCGAATCGCGTACGCGCCGGCTGCGACTGGACCGCGAACGCAGCCTGGATGCGCCGGTCTGGATCTTCAGTGCCGAAGCGCTGACGTTCGACATCGCCGTGCTGCCCTACGATGGCCTGCGCCAGCCGCCGCTGTCGGCCATCGATGAAAAGCCGATGCGGCGTGCCTCGGCAGCGCAACTGCGCGAGCTGCTGGCCGACAGTGAGATCGAGGGGTACCTCGGCAGCCGCTGAGCGCCCTGCTCCGGTGGGCCAGGTCAGGCATCGCCGAACGGGGCGAGAAACCGCTCGATGGCCGTGACCAGGGCCAGCGGGGTTTCATTCATCGGGTAATGCCCGGCGTTGCCCAGCACCTCGAGGGACGCGTGCGCATAGCGGCGCAGGTACGTCCGCTCCATCAGCGCAGCGTTGAACACCGGATCGTGCTCGCCGACCAGCACCTTCAGCGGATGTCGGCCCACGATCCCGGCACTGAAATCGGTGTCGGCCCACGCCGGGAAATAGGCCGCGAAGGCCTCCGCTGAGGCGCGCTGCATCGAGTACTGCGCCTTCCAGTCCAGCCACGTGCCGGGCAGCCGCCCGCCGGTGCTGCGATCGATGATGCCGCGACGGATCTCCGCACTGCCCGCTGCCGCCTCCAGCAGTCGTCGCGTCGGCGGCTCATGCGCGATGCCCCCACAAGGTACCGGTGCAACCGCGACCAGCGCACGCACACGGTCCGGTGCGAGCACCGCGATGCGCTCGATGGCCATGCCACCCATGGAATGGCCGACCACGCTGAAGGTGTCGATGCCCAGCGCATCGGCCAGGGTGAGCGCGTCCGTGGCGATCTCCTCGATCGTGAATTCGCCGCGCGCAGCGTGCATGCCACCGTAGCCGCGGCAATCCATGAAGACGTAGCTGAACACTTCGCCGGACAGCCACGGCTCGATCGGCGCGAACGCATGCGCGTCGCCGAACCAGCCATGCAGCACCAGGACAGGGTGCGCGCCGGTGCCGACGCGGTGAAAGGTATTGGCCATGGCTGCGGCATCAGGAAGGAAGCGGGGGGTGATGCTAAGCCGGCCGCGCATGGCCCGCCTTCGATGCCAGGTCAATGACGATAGAATCCGGGCCATGCGCAACACCCTGCTCGATCCCTACGAAGACCTCCCGCGCGCCGTGGTCGTTACCGCGAACGACCATGCCGCCGGATCGGTCTTTCCGGCGCACACGCACCGGCGCGGCCAGTTCGCTTTCGCCTCGCGCGGCACCATCAGCCTGAGCACGTCCGAGGGGCACTGGCTGGTACCGCCGCAGCGCGCATGCTGGGTGCCCGCGGGCATCACGCATGCGATGACCATGCGCGGCCCGGTCACGATGCTCAATGTGTTCGTGGCCGCCGAGGAAGTCGCCGCGGTCGAGTTGCCTGCGCGCTGCGGCGTCTACGGCGTCTCGCCGCTGCTGCGGCATCTGCTGGATGATGCAATCGACCTGCCGGCGATGTACGACCAGCGCGGTCGCGCCGGCCGGCTGATGCAGCTGCTTGTCGCAGAGATGGCCGCCATGCCGCGCCTGTCCCTGCATGCACCGCTGCCCTGCGAGCCGCGCCTTGTCCGCGCCTGCCAGCAGGTATTGGACCGGCCTGCGATCACGACGGGCCTGGACGAGATCGCCGGCGACGCCGGCATGAGCCGGCGTACCTTCACGCGCCAGTTCCGCGTGGAAACCGGGGTGAGCTTTGCCGAATGGCGCCAACAGGTCTGCCTGCTCGCCGCGATTGAACGCCTGGGTCACGGCCAGCCGGTCACCCGGGTCGCACTGGACCTGGGCTACGCCAGCCCCAGTGCGTTTTCATCGGCGTTCCGCCGAGTGCTGGGGACATCGCCCAGCCGCTACGCCCACACGCGCTGAGACGCGGCACTGCAGGCAGAACGCCCCGGGGTGCCGGGCGCCAGGCAGTCCGGCGGTTCAGCGGCTCAGCGCGGGCCGACGATGCTTACGTGCTCCACATCGATATCGGTGGGCTTGAAGCGATGCGTATCCACTTCGCCGTGCAGTTCCACCACCGTCGTCGCGCTCACCGCCTGGTGGGCGGGCAGATCCTTGTCATCGATCTCGACATCGATCTCGCCGGTGGCGTCCTTGAAGCGATAGCGCTCGTGCCCGATCTTGGCGATCAGCGCGCCGCGCAGCACGACGGGCTGGTCGTCACGCTGGCTGCGGGCTTCCGCCACCGTGGTGACGGCGCTGGTGGCACCCGGGCCGGTGTACTGGGCATGCACACCGGGACTGAACACGCTCACCGGTACGGCGAAGGCAAAAAGGGCAATCAGACGGTTCATCTGGACTCCATGGAAAAAGAAAACGCCCCGCGATGCGGGGCGTTTTCATCACGACCTGCCGGGGCGATCAGCCCTGGTAGTCACGCACGTCGCTGCCGGTGTAGACCTGGCGCGGACGGCCGATCTTCATTTCCGGATCGACCTGCTGTTCCAGCCAATGGGCGACCCAGCCGGAGGTACGGCCCAGGGCGAACATGACGGTGAACATTTCGGTCGGGATCTGCAACGCCTTGTAGATGATGCCGCTGTAGAAATCGACGTTCGGGTACAGCTTGCGGGCGACGAAGTAGTCATCCTGCAGCGCGGCCTGCTCCAGCTTGACGGCCACGTCCAGCAGCGGATCCTGCACGCCCAGCTGTTCCAGCACCTTGCCGGTCATCACGCCGATGACCTTGGCACGCGGGTCGAAGTTCTTGTACACGCGGTGGCCAAAGCCCATCAGGCGGAAGCCGGAGGTCTTGTCCTTGGCCTTGAGCACGGCGGACTCGACGTTGTCGGCGGTGCCGATTTCTTCGAGCATCTTCAGCACGGCTTCGTTGGCACCGCCGTGGGCCGGACCCCACAGCGCGGTGACGCCAGCGGCGACCGACGCATACGGGTTGGCACCGGTCGAACCGACCAGGCGCACGGTCGAGGTCGAGGCGTTCTGCTCGTGATCGGCGTGCAGGATGAACAGCAGATCCAGCGCCTTGACCACGTCCTGGTTCAGCTCGTACGTGCCATCGGCCGACTCGAAGGTCTGCTTCAGGAAGCGGCTGACGTAATCCAGCGAGGTGTCCGGCTTGTTGGCCGGCAGGCCCTTGCCGTGGCGGTAGATCAGGGCCGACAGGGTCGGCACCTTGGCGATCAGGCGCACGGCGGCGTGGCGACGCTGTTCGGCGTCGGACAGATCCAGCGAGGCGTGGTAGATGCCCGACAGCTGCGCGATGGCGGCGGTCAGGATGGCCATCGGATGGGCATCCTTGGCGAAGCTGCCGATCAGCGTGTTGATCGACGGATCCACATCGGCCTCGGCGGCCAGCTCGTCGGTGAAGGCCTTCAGCTGCTCGGCGCTCGGACGCTCGCCGTTGATCAGCAGGTAGGCCACTTCGACGTAGCTCGACTTTTCCGAGAGCTGCTCGATGGGATAGCCGCGATACAGCAGCACGCCCTTGTCACCGTCGATGTAGGTGATGGCGGACTTGCAGCTGGCGGTGGCGGTGAAGCCGGAGTCGTACGTGAAGAGACCGGTTTCCTTGGTCAGCTTCGAGATATCGACGCAATCGTTGCCGAGCGTGGGTTTGATGACTGGCAGAACAACCGACTTGTCGCCGGCGTTGAGCGTGACCTGATCAAGATCGGACACTGTGTGCGCTCCTCGAGGGAAGGCGCCCGCCCAAGCGCATGGGTCAGGCACGTGAAGGAAGTCCACGATCGTTATCGTGGATCCCGCCATTATCGCACAGCAACATTTTCGACGCCCTAGGACGGAAGTCGTAGACGCAGGTCCGGGGCGCGGCGAAGGCGCTGTTGCAGCCGTCCCAAGGCATGGCGCCCGATCACGGACACAGCGTTCCGTCGGCGGGGCGCACGGGCCTCACCTGGCGTTCAGCAATCCGGAAACAACAAAAAACAACGGCCGCCAAGGCGACCGTTGTTTTCATGCAGCTGCGTTGACAGCTCAGGCCGCGGTCGGCGCCGGCTTGCCGAAACGCTTCTGGAACTTGTCGATACGGCCGCTGGTGTCGATCACCTTGTGCTTGCCCGTGTAGAACGGATGCGAAGCCGAGGAGATTTCAACCTTGACGAGCGGGTACTCGTTGCCGTCTTCCCACTTGATCGTGTCCTTGGTGGACATGGTCGAGCGGGTCAGGATCTTGAAATCAGAGGTAACGTCGTGGAAAACCACGTCGCGGTAAGCAGGATGAATATCGGCCTTCATGGGCGCGCACCGTAATAAGGGCTGGTGGTCAAGAGCGGCATTATAGTCCCGGCCGCCGCAAAGGGCAAGCCGGGTCCATCAACCGTGCGAAAGGTCCGCCGCAGCGGCGTCGTCAGACGCCGAGTGCCGCCCTCACCTGGGCCTCGAAGCGACCCTGGTCGTAGGCCATCAGCAGCTGGGTGTTGTCAGGCTGCCCGGTCTGGCGGTTCCAGTCGACAATGGTAGCACCCCGGCTGTGCACGCCGGCCAGTTCCACGTTCAGGGGACGCGATTCGACCCGCAGGGCACCCTCGGGCTGCAGCGCCCAGGCCATGGCCAGGGCATCGGCGGCGAACCAGCGCTCGCCACGGCTGTCTTCGGACCACAGGCGGGTCTGGCGCGAGATCAACTCGTAGAAGCGGGCCTTGTCGGTATCGGCGGCCAGCCACTTCTCGACATCCGCATGCAGCAGGCCGTGGGCGACCGTGGCTTCCCAATCGGCCACTTCGATGTGCGGGAAGCCGGTGAACACCACGTGCGCCGCTTCGGGATCGAAGGCGATGTTGAACTCGGCCGCCGGGGTGATGTTGCCGTGGCAGGTTACCGCCCCGCCCATCACCAGGAAGCGCTTCACGCGCTGCGGCAGGGTCGGGTCGAGTTTGAGGGCCAGGGCCAGGTTGGTCAGCGGGCCGAGCGCGACCAGGAACAGTTCACCGGCGTATTCGTGCGACAGGCGCAGGATCGCCAGCGCCGCATGCTCGGCCTCGGCCTGGCGCTTGGCGGCCGGCAGGTTCACATCGCCAAAGCCATCGGCGCCGTGCACATGGGCGGCATCAACGGAGGGGTGCAGCAGCGGATCGGCGGTACCGGCGTAGACCGGCACATCGTCGCGGCCAGCCACTTCGCACAGTTTCAGGGCATTGCGGACCGTGTGGTCCAGGCCAACGTTGCCGGCGGCGATGGTCAGGCCAACGATATCGTGGCGCTCATCGGCGAAGGCCATCAACAGGGCCAGGGCATCATCGACACCCGGGTCGGTGTCGATCAACAGCGGAATCTTCTTGCTCATCGTTGCCGTCTTGATAATCGGCAAGGGACTTTCGCACCCCGCCATGACAAATACAAGGCGGTGCCCTTGGCGGCCTGCGGCCAGGCGTCATGCCGATGCGTAGCGCACGGCCGTGCCGATCCAGCGCCGCACCACCTGGTCGGCCACGTCAGGCGCCTCCGCCAGCAGCCGCTCGGCCAGATCGTGCACGCCCGGCAGCAGGTCCGCATCGCGGGCCAGATCAGCCATGCGGAACCCGGCCAGGCCGGTCTGCCGCGTCCCCAGCAGTTCGCCGGGGCCACGCAGTTCCAAGTCCTTCTCCGCGATCAGGAAACCATCGTTGGTCTGCCGCATCGTCTCCAGCCGCTCGCGCGCCATGTTCGACAGCGGCGCCTGGTACAGCAGCACGCAGCGCGACACCGCCGAGCCGCGCCCTACCCGGCCGCGCAGCTGGTGCAGCTGGGCCAGCCCGAGGCGCTCGGCGTTCTCGATGATCATCAACGACGCATTGGGCACGTCCACGCCCACTTCGATCACGGTGGTGGCGACCAGCAGATCGATCTCGCCGGCCTTGAAGGCAACCATCGTGGCCAGCTTCTCGCTCGCCTTCAGCCGCCCGTGCACGAGCCCGACGCGCACGCCGGGCAGCAACGCCTGCAGCGATTCGAACGTGGCCTGGGCCGGCGTAGCATCGAGTTCTTCGCTTTCTTCGATCAGCGTGCAGACCCAGTACACCTGCTGGCCTTCGCGGCACGCCACCGCGATGCGTTCGATCAGCTCCGGGCGACGGTCGTTGTTGAGCGCCACGGTCTGCACCGGCGTGCGCCCGGGGGGCAGTTCGTCGATGGCCGACACGTCCAGATCGGCGTACTCGGACATCGCCAACGTGCGCGGAATCGGCGTGGCCGTCATCACCAGCTGGTGCGGCACGCTGCGTCCGTCGGCGCCCTTGTCGCGCAGGGCTAGGCGTTGATGCACGCCGAAGCGGTGCTGCTCATCGACGATCGCCAGCGCCAGGTCCTTGAACACCACGCTTTCCTGCATCAGCGCGTGCGTGCCGACCACCACCTGCGCCTCGCCCGAGGCGACCTCGGCCAGCACCTTGGCGCGCGCCTTGCCGGTGACCTTGCCGGCCAGCCATGCGGTGCGCACGCCCAGCGGTGCCAGCCAGGCGCGAAGATTGTTCATGTGCTGCTCGGCCAGCAGTTCGGTCGGCGCGGCCAGCGCGACCTGCTTGCCCCGCTCCACCGCCAGCATCGCCGCCAGGGCGGCGACCACGGTCTTGCCCGAGCCGACATCGCCCTGCACCAGCCGCAGCATCGGATGCGCCTTGGCCAGGTCCTTGCGGATCTGCTCGAACACGCGCTGCTGCGCACCGGTCAACTGGAACGGCAGGCTGTCGCGCAGCTGGGCCACCAACGCGCCCTGCCCGCGCAGCGACGGCGCGTGATGGGCCTGCAGCGCCATGCGCTGACGCCGCAGGCTGAGGTGATGTGCCAGCAGTTCTTCCATCGCCAGCCGGCGTTGCGCCGGATGCCGCCCCGCGGCCAGCGCCGCCAGATCCGCATCCGGCGGTGGCCGGTGCACCGTCAGCAACGCACTGCGCAGCGAGGGCAGGCCCAGCCCGGACAACCAGCCAGCCGGCAGCAGTTCCAGCGTGGATTCTTCCGGCAACCGGTCCAGCGCCAACCCGATGAACCGGCGCATCGTCGCCGGCCCGACCCCTTCGACCGCCGGATAGACCGGGTCGAGGCTGTCACCGAGCTCGTCATCGTCATGGCTGCCCATCACCCGGTAGCTGGGGTGGACAATCTCCAGCCCGAGATGACCGGGCTTGGCGGTGCCGTAGCAGCGGATGCGCGTGCCCACGGCGAACTGCGAGACCTGCTGGGCGCGGAAGTGGAAGAACCGCAGCACCAGCGTGCCGTAGGAATCATCTTCGATGGCGACCTTGAGCACCGGTCGACCACGGAAACCGCGCTCGACCGCACTCACCCGCCCTTCCACCTGTGCCGCCACGCCCGGCTGCAACCGGGCGATGGTGGTCAGCCGGGTCCGATCTTCATAGCGCAGCGGCAGGTGCAGCCACAGATCCTGCAGCGAGGACAGGCCACGGGCAGCCAGCTTGGTCGCCACCGCCGGCCCGATGCCGGAGAGCATCGACAACGATGCCTCCCCGGCCGCGGTCAGCGCCGGTGCAGGAGCCCGTGACCGCGCCACGTCAGGCCTGGTCGAGCACCATCACCGCATCGACTTCGAAGTTGGCCGCCTTCGGCAGACCTGACACTTCGATGGTCGAACGCGCCGGGAACGGCGCCTTGAAGTAGTCCTGCATCACCGCATTGACCTTGGCGAACTCGCCCAGATCGGTCAGGTACAGGCCCAGGCGGACGATCTGGTCCAGCGAACCGCCGGCTTCTTCGGCCACAGCCTTCAGATTGTCGAACGCACGGCGGGCCTGCGCCTCGATGTCGCCGGCACCAACGATGTCACCGGTGGCCGGGTCCAGCGGGATCTGGCCGGAGAAGTACACGGTATTGCCGGCGCGCACGGCCTGCGAATACGGACCGATCGCGGCCGGGGCGTTGGCGCTGGTGATGATCTGGCGGGACATGGAAGCTCCAGGGAACAAAAGTGGGCCCACCATTGTACCGCCGAAGCCAAGGCCCGAAGCCGCAATCCCTGGTAGAGCCGACCGTTGGTCGGCTGGCCGGAGAATGACGAAGACGATCGGTCGGCAGGCCGACCATATCGATCATCGCCGCATGGCGTGCAGGCAGCCGACCAACGGTCGGCTCTACGGAACGCGGCTTATTGCCTGCGGACCGATTGCACGACCGACAACCGCCGCAGCCTGCGCATGACCTCGGCCAGGTGGTTGCGGTCGCGGACCTGGATGTTGAAGGCCAGCACCGCCGCATTGAAATCGCGGTCCAGGTAATCGACCCGTTCGATGTTCGAATGGCTCTGCGCGATCGCCGCTGCCAACTGGGCCAGCACGCCGGTCCCGTTCTCCACTTCCACGATCAAGGACGTGTCGTAATCACCCGACACCGTCGTATCCCACCCGATCGGCACCCAGCGCTCGGGCGACTTGCGCAGCTCGGCCAGGTTCGGGCAATCCAGACGGTGCACCACGATGCCCTTGCCGGCGGTGTGGTAGCCCATGATGTCGTCGCCCGGAATCGGCTGGCAGCAGTTGGCGAAGCTGACCACGCCGCGCTCGCTGCCATTGATCAGGATCTTCTCCTGCGAATGCTTCGAATGCGCCCCACCGCGCAGCTCGGCGTAGGCCATCAGCGCCTGCGCGGCCTGGTTGGGCATCCAGTTGCCCAGCGCCACTTCGGCCAGCAGGGCCTCCAGGCGGGGGTAACGGTGTTCGGCCAGGAACGCATCCAGGCGCCCCTTCGGCAGGCGCTCCAGCGAGCTGTCCATCGCCTCCAGCGCGCGGTCGAGCATGCGGTGGCCCAGCTGGACCGCGTCTTCGTGCTCCAGCTGTTTAAGCTGGTGGCGGATCGCGGTGCGCGCCTTGGAACTGACCACGAATTCCAGCCACTGCGGCTTGGGCGTGGCCGAGCGCGCGGTGATCACTTCCACGGTCTGGCCACTGACCAGCTTGGTGCGCAGCGGCACCAGCTTCTTGTCCACGCGCGAGGCCACGGCCATGTTGCCCACATCGGTGTGCACCGCATAGGCGAAATCGAGCGCGGTGGAGTTGCGCGGCAGGGCCAGGATCTTGCCCTTCGGGGTGAACAGGTAGACCTCGTCCGGGAACAGGTCCACCTTGACGTTGTCCAGGAACTCCAGCGACGAACCGGCGGCGCGCTGGGAATCGATCAGTTCCACGATCCAGGCATGCGCACGGCTCTGCGCACTGTTGGGCGAATCGCCACCGAACTTGTACGTCCAGTGCGCCGCCACACCGCGCTCGGCGATCAGGTCCATCTCTTCGGTGCGGATCTGCACCTCGATCGGCGAACCATACGGCCCGAACAACACCGTGTGCAATGACTGGTAGCCGTTGGCCTTGGGGATGGCGATGAAATCGCGGAAGCGACCGTCCAGCGGCTTGAAGGTGGCATGCACCGAGCCCAGCGCGTGATAACAGTTGGGCACGTTGCGCACCACCAACCGGAACCCGAACACATCCATCACCTGATCGAAGGATTTGTTCTCGTCGCGCATCTTGTTGTAGATGCTCCACGGCGTCTTGATGCGGCTGACCAGGCGGTGCTCCAGCCCTTCCTTGGCCAGGCGCTGGCTCAACTGCACCTCCACCTGCGCCATCGCCTCGCGGCGGACCACCGGCTGGCTGCGGATGTGCTTTTCCAGGATGGCGTGGCGCCACGGATACAGCGCTTTGAAGCCCAGGTTCTGCAGCTCGCTCTTGACCAGGCTCATGCCCAGCCGCTGCGCGATGGGCGCGTAGATTTCCAGCGTCTCGCGCGCGATCCGGCCACGCGCCTCGCGGCTCTGCGCGCCGAGGGTACGCATGTTGTGCAGGCGGTCGGCGAGCTTGATCATGATCACGCGCAGGTCGCGCGACATCGCCAGCAGCATCTTGCGGAAGCTCTCGGCCGCCGCTTCCTGCCGGTCGCGGAACTTCAGCTTGTCCAGCTTGGTGACGCCGTCGACCAGCTCGGCCACGGCCTCGCCGAACTCGGCGGCCAGCTCTTCGCGGGTCAGCGGGGTGTCTTCGATGGTGTCGTGCAGGATCGCCGCGATCAGCGCCTCCACGTCCAGGCCGAGCTCGGCCAGGACCTGGGCCACGGCGACCGGATGGGTGATGTAGGGCTCGCCCGACTTGCGGGTCTGGCCGGCATGCGCGGCGGCGCCTACTTCCCAGGCGCGGCGCAGCAGCGGCAGTTGGTCGGGCGGCAGATAGTGCGCTGCGCGCTCAAGCTGGAGGACATAATCGGGTACGGCCGCGCCGGCGGGCGTGGCGACCTTGGCAGTGGGGCCTGGGTTCATGCTCAAAGACTATGCCAGCGGCGTGATATCGGCAAACCCCTGAACAGGGAGTTTCACCTGCAACAACACGCCTGCACCGGATCGACCGGCGGCCCAAACGAAACAACCCGCCAAACGGCGGGCTGTTCGCAGCAACAACAACGAACGCGCGGGGCGATCAGTCGTCGTTCTTGGACATGTCTTCGTCGGCGACGACTTCGGCAGCGGCCCATTCCAGTGCTTCACGCTCGGCACGCTCGCGCTCGGCCTTCTCGACTTCGTCGATCAGGGCGTTGTCGATCTTGCGGGCGGCAATTTCGCGCAGCGCCAGCACGGTCGGCTTGTCTTCGGTTTCGCTGTTGTCCAGGGTGGCCTGGACGCCATTGGCCAGCTGACGGGCGCGCTTGGACGCCATCATGACCAATTCGAAACGGTTGTTCACGACTTCCAGACAATCTTCTACGGTGATGCGGGCCATGCGGGCTCCCGGCAGCCGGTGAGGGCTGCTCAATCGAATGAGGGAAAGGGGACGGATTGTACCGGCCGGGGCTGGACAAAATCAAGCCAACCGGCTAGCACCCCGTTGAGAATCAGTCAGTTGTGGCCGGGTCCTGGGTCAGCAGGGCCTGGATGAGGCCCGCGTGGCGGACCTTCTGGGCCTCCCGGCGCAGGCGGCTGGCCGTGAAGATCGCGCACAGCTCGTCGACCGCGGTCTCAAAGACCTCGTTGACGATCACGTAATCGAAGTCGTTGAAGTGCAGCATCTCTTCACGTGCGGCGGCCAGGCGCTGGGCGATCACCGCCTCGCTGTCCTGCCCGCGCTTGCGCATCCGGTCCTGCAGCGCCTGCCTGGAGGGCGGCAGGATGAACACGGTGACCGTGCCCGGCACCAGCTGGCGGACCTGCTGGGCGCCCTGCCAGTCGATCTCCAGCAGCACGTCCTGGCCGGCCGACAGCTGCGGCTCGACCGACTGCCGCGCGGTGCCCTTCCAGTCGCCATGTACCCAGGCATGCTCGAAGAAGTCACCGGCGGCGATCATCTTTTCGAACTCGGCGGCGCTGACGAAGTGGTAGTGCTCGCCGTTGATCTCACCCGGGCGGGTGGCGCGCGAGGTGAACGAGATCGACAGCGCGATCTGCGGGTCACGGGCCAGGGTGGCGTTGACGATGCTGCTCTTGCCGGCCCCGGAGGGCGCGGCCACGATGTACAGGGTGCCGCGCGCGGGCTCGGCGGCCGGAGGGGTCTGGCTGCTCATTCGATGTTCTGCACCTGTTCGCGGATCTGGTCGATCAGCACCTTCAGCTCGACGGCGGCATTGGAGGTACGGCTGTCCACCGATTTGGAGCCCAGCGTGTTGGCCTCGCGGTTGAATTCCTGCAGCAGGAAATCCAGGCGGCGGCCGACCGGCTCGCGCTGCTTGAAGACCCGGCGGATCTCGGCGATGTGGCTGCCCAGGCGGTCCAGTTCCTCATCCACGTCCAGCTTCTGCAGCCACATCACCAGCTCCTGCTCGGCACGGCCGGGATCGACCGGGTGCGGCAGATCGGCCAGGCGGGCCGACAGCTTGGTGCGCTGGCCTTCACGGATCAGCGGAATCAGGGTGGTGACCTCCGCGGCGATGCGCTCGATGCTGTCCACGCGCTCCTGGATCGCGGTGGCCAGCTTGTCGCCTTCACGCTCGCGCGCGGCCACGAAGCCATCCAGCGCGGTATCCAGCAGGGCC
Source organism: Stenotrophomonas sp. AS1 (assembly GCF_048957655.1). Classification (NCBI taxonomy): domain Bacteria; kingdom Pseudomonadati; phylum Pseudomonadota; class Gammaproteobacteria; order Lysobacterales; family Lysobacteraceae; genus Stenotrophomonas; species Stenotrophomonas sp. AS1. Next base: position 673,333 of record NZ_JARVXM010000003.1, read on the forward strand.
AGGGCCTCGGCATGCAGAGCGGCGGCATCCACTGCCTCGCCCTGCATCACGCCCGGCATCTGCAGCAGTTCGGTGAAGCTCACCTGCAGGCTGGGGAAGCCGGAGGACAACCGGGTGGCCAGCTCACCGAGCTGGCCCAGCAGCGCATCGTTGACCACCAGGGCACCGGTGACGTCCGGCGCACGCAGGCGCATGACCAGATCGATCTTGCCGCGGCTGCAGCGCGAAGCGACGCGCTCGCGCAGTTGCGGCTCCAACGCACGCAGTTCTTCAGGCAGGCGCACGCCGACCTCCAGGAACCGGTGGTTGACCGAGCGCAGCTCACAGGCCAGCGTCCCCCAGCGGGTGGCGCGCTCGCCGTTGGCGTAGGCGGTCATGCTTCGAATCATGCGGGTTTCCGGTGCTCTCAAAGTGCAAATGGTACCCTAGCGGTCTCCTTAGAGCCTCCTCGCCCGCCGGTCTCCGGCCCGGGCGTGGCCCCGCATCCCCCGTCTTACCGGAACTTGAGCATGACTGATTCCCGTCCCAGCGGCCGCCAGGCCGACCAGCTGCGCGAAGTGCGCATCGAGCGCGCCTTCACCCGTCACGCCGAGGGCTCGGTCCTGGTCAGCTTCGGCGAGACCCGCGTGCTGTGCACGGCCAGCGTGGAAAACCGCGTGCCGGGCTTCCTGCGTGGCAAGGGCGAAGGCTGGGTGACCGCCGAGTACGGCATGCTGCCGCGTTCGACCCACACCCGTAACGACCGCGAAGCCGCCCGCGGCAAGCAGGGCGGCCGCACGCTGGAGATCCAGCGCCTGATCGGCCGCACCCTGCGTGCCTGCATCGACCGCGGCGCGCTCGGCGAGCGCACCATCACGCTCGATTGCGACGTGCTGCAGGCCGATGGCGGCACCCGCACCGCGGCCATCACCGGTGCCTACGTGGCCCTGGTGGATGCGGTGAACTTCCTGATCAAGCGCGGCGACATCAAACGCAACCCGATCTTCGGCGCAGTGGCGGCGGTGTCGGTGGGCGTGTACCGCGGCACCCCGGTGCTGGACCTGGACTACGCCGAAGACAGCGATTGCGATACCGACATGAACGTGGTGATGAACGACGGCGGCGGCTTCATCGAACTGCAGGGCACCGCCGAAGGCCATGCCTTCCGCCGCGATGAACTGGATGCGCTGCTGGCATTGGCCGAAAAGGGCATCAAGGATCTGTTCGCCGCCCAGCAGGCGGCCCTGGCCCAGGCATGAACCGTCGCATCGCCCTGACCACCCTGGTGGTGGCCGACTACGACGAGGCGATCGCCTGGTACACCGGCGCGCTGGGCTTCAGCCTGCTCCAGGACATCGACCAGGGCGACAAGCGCTGGGTGGTGGTCGGGCCGGCCGACGGCAACGCAGCAGCCCTGCTGCTGGCACGCGCCAGCAACGACGAACAGCGCGCGCGGATCGGCAACCAGACCGGCGGCCGGGTCGGTTTCTTCCTGAACACCGATGATTTCTGGCGCGACCACGCGGCGATGACCGCGCGTGGCGTGGTCTTCCTCGAAACCCCACGCGAAGAGGTCTACGCGACGGTCGCGGTGTTCCGCGATCTGTACGGCAACACGTGGGACCTGCTGGAGCCCAAGCAATGAAACTGGTACTGGCCAGCGGCAACGCCGGCAAACTGAAGGAACTGCAGGCCATGCTCGGCGGCCTGCCGCTGGAGATCGTGGCACAGGGCGCGCTGGGCGTCAGCGACGTGCCGGAAACCGGCCTGACGTTCGTCGAGAACGCGCTGATCAAGGCACGCCACGCCTGCCAGAGCACCGGCCTGCCGGCGCTGGCCGATGACTCCGGCCTGATCGTGGACGCGCTCGACGGCGCGCCCGGCCTGTACAGCGCGCGCTATGCCGGCAGCCCGACCAACGATGCGGCCAACAACGCCAAACTGCTTGAGGCGATGCGCGAGGTGCCGGCCGAACGCCGCACGGCCCGCTTCTACGCGGTGATCGTGCTGCTGCGCCATGCCGATGATCCGCAGCCGCTGATCTGCGAAGGCAGCTGGGAAGGCGTGATCCTCGACGAACTGCGTGGCAGCCACGGCTTCGGCTACAACCCGCTGTTCCTGGACCCGGTGCTGGCCCAGACCGCGGCCGAAATGGCGCCGGACCTGAAGAACGCGATGAGCCACCGCGCCAAAGCCCTGCAGCTGCTCAAGCAGAAACTGCCCGCCCTGCTCTGATGTCACACGACCACTGCTCCCACCTGCCCGGCGAAGCCTGCGCCGGCGATCACGATCACGCCCCGCGGCTGGTGACGCCGCCGCTGGCGCTGTACGTGCATCTGCCGTGGTGCGTGCGCAAATGCCCGTACTGCGATTTCAACTCGCACGCGGCCAAGGGCGAACTGCCGTTCGATGCCTACATCGACGCACTGATCCGCGACCTGGACCAGGATCTGCCGCTGGTCTGGGGACGCGTGGTGAGCAGCGTGTTCTTCGGTGGCGGGACGCCGAGCCTGTTCCCGCCCGAAGCGATCGACCGCTTCCTGCAGGCAGCCTCGGCCCGGCTGCGCTTCGCGCCGAACCTGGAAGTGACCCTGGAGACCAACCCGGGCACCGCCGAGCATGGCCGTTTCGATCGTTACCGCGCCGCCGGGGTGAACCGGATCAGCTTCGGGATCCAGACGTTCAACGATGAGGCGCTCAAGCGCCTGGGCCGCATCCACGACAGTGGCGAGGCCGAGCGCGCAGTGAAACTGGCGCAGGACGCCGGCTACGACAACTTCAACATCGACCTGATGTACGCGCTGCCGCAGCAGACGCTGGCCCAGGCCGAGCATGATCTGGAGCGCGCCTTCGCGCTGCAGCCCACGCACCTGTCGCATTACCAGCTCACGCTGGAGCCGAACACCGTGTTCTTCGCGCGGCCGCCGCAGGGGATTCCCGACGAAGATTCAGCGTGGGACATCCAGGAGCACTGCCAGCGCCTGCTGGCCGAGGCCGGCTACGCACAGTACGAAGTCAGCGCCTACGCCAAGCCGGGCCGGCAGAGCCAGCACAACCTCAATTACTGGCGCTTCGGCGATTACCTGGGCATCGGCGCCGGTGCGCACGGCAAGATCAGCAGCGGTGCCGAACAGCACGTACTGCGCCGCTGGAAGCACAAGCATCCGCAGACCTTCATGGACACTGCCGGCACCCTGACCTCGATCGGTGGCGACGATGTGATCAGCGCCGAACGCCTGCCGTTCGAGTACATGCTCAACCTGCTGCGCCTGCACGAGGGTTTCGGGCTGAAGGATTTCGAATCGCGCACCGGCCTGGACCGCGCGCAGATCGCCGCGCCGCTGGGCGAGGCCGTGGCCAACGGCTGGATGACCGTCAGCGGCGATCGCGCCACCCCGACCGAACTGGGCCGGCGCTTCACCAACGATGTCGTCGAGCTGTTCCTGCCCTGAAGGCACGACGCCCCCCTGTAGTGCCGGCCGCTGGCCGGCTCCCCACACGCTGGCCGGCTCCCGCACGCCCCGGTAGTGCCGGCCGCTGGCCGGCTCCCCCACACCCCGCTACTGCCGGCCGCTGGCCGGCTCCCCACACACCCCTGTAGTGCCGGCCGCTGGCCGGCGCCAGAGCTCCCGACGGGCCGTTATGGCAGGCATCCGGCGAAACCGTTAGATTCCGTGTTCTCAGGGGAGCTGGAAGCACATCGGATGTCTGCGCCCGCACTTTCGTCGTCCCAGCCCGACATGACGCGCTTTACGGACGTGGCCGCACCATCGCGCGTGCGCCGCCTGCTGGCCGCGTTGCACGGGCTGGCGGTACAGACCCTCACCACGCCGCTCAGACTGACCATCGTGGAACTGGAGCGCGAGCTGTTCCGCGACGCCGAGCGTGCGCGCAACAGCCAGATCCAGGCCGACATCTTCGCCCAGGCCCGCCAGCTGCACGAGGTCAACGCGCAGTTCGGCCCGCGCTTCCTGGACGACCTCGGTGACCGCCTGGCCACCCTGCGCGGCCCGCGCCATACCCAGCGCATCGTGCCAACCGAGGTGGCCGTGTCGGCGACCGCGCTGACCCTGGTCAACGACACCGACATGGACCGCGACATCGTGCTGGTGGACATCATCCGCCGCGAGGCCCAGCGCTCGGCCACCGCCCTGCAGCTGCTCGGCCAGCGCTTCGGCGTGCTTGCCGCCGGCCCGGCCTTCGATGTCGATGACCTGCCGTTCGGCCCGCAGGCGTTGTGCCGGATCGTGCGCGAGCTGGGCGAGCAGTTCGCGCTCGGGCTGGAAACACAGCTGGCGCTGTACCGCGTATTCGACCGCCAACTGCTGGAGCGGCTGGGCGAACTGCTGGAGCGCGCCAACATCCTGCTCGCGCACGAAGGCGTGCTGCCCGGGCTGGTCTACACCCCGTACCTGGCGCGCTCGGCCACCACCCGCCGGATCATCACCGGGCCCGAGCGCGGCCTGCCCGGCGCGCGCGGCGGCGCCGCCGCGCGGCCTTTGACCGCCTGGAACGGCAGCGCCCCCAGCGCGGGCTGGGCCGCGATGACCCAGGCGGCAATGGCGCCGCCGGCCGCTGGGCCGGCCCATGGCATGTCCAACGGCGACGCAGCAGTGCCAGGTCCAGCCGCCGCCACGTCTGCATCGGCGCCAGCCACCAGCGCCCCGCCTGCGGCAACCGATCTCGGTGCACCGGCGATGTCGGCCCTGCACCAGATGCTCGGTGCCGCCCGCCAGGCGCACGCCGCCGGCACCGTGCCGGGCGGCGATGCCATGGCCGCACAGGCTGTCGCCGCGACGACCGGCGCGCCCACGCCCGCCGCCGACAACGCGTTTCTCGCCCCGGACGCCCCCCCGGCATTGGCGGTTCCCGCCGAAGCGGTGCATGCCACGCTGGCGCGCCTGCAGAGCCAGGCCATTCCCCCCGGCGGCGCCCGCCGCAGCATGGCCGACCTGCACAACGCCCTGCTCGCCCAGGTCCGCGCCGACCATGGCGCGCACGCGGCCCTGACCGTCAAGGACAGCGACACCTTCGACCTGCTCGACATGCTGTACGGGCAGATCCAGCGCGAGGTGCGGCCCGAGGCCGTGGCCGCCGACCTGCTGACCCGCCTGCAGGTACCGGTCGCCCGCGCTGCCCTGACCGATCCGGCCTTCTTCGTGCGCGACCAGCACCCGGCGCGGGAACTGCTCAACGCCGTCGCCGAGGCCGGTGCCAACTGGCTGGGCGAGGAGGATGTGGACCCGCTGCTGGTGCAGAAGCTCGGCCACGCGGTCGGCCAGGTCGTGAACGACTACGACGGCGATGTGGCGGTGTTCGACACCGCCAACGAAGAGATCCAGCAGCACTTTCGCGCGCTGGCCCACAAGGCCGAGCTCGCCGAGCGCCGGCACGTGGAGGCCGCCCGCGGCAAGGAGCGACTGGAGGCGGCCAAACAGCAGGCCAGTGCCAGCATCGAGCAGCTGTGCACGCAGGCCGCGCCCCCGCGCTTCGTGCAGGCGCTGCTCAAGCAGGCGTGGTCGGATGTGCTGACCTTGACCCTGCTGCGCAACGGCGAAACCTCGCCGCAGTGGCAGCAGCGCCAGCAGGAAACCACCCGGATCGCCGAGGTCACGTGCCTGGCCCCGGGCGCAGGCGCGCGCGATGACGCGCTGGGCAACGAGGTCGAGGCTGCCCTGCTGCAGGTCGGCTATCACCAGGATGAAGCAGCCGCGATCGCGCGTCGCCTGTCCACGCCGGGCGGCGAGGACGACAGCAGCTCGCGCACCGAACTCACCGCGCGCCTGCGCGCGCGCACCCGGCTGGGCGAACAGGCCGACGCCAGCGACCCGCGCAAGGTCGCCCCGCTCGCGCGCAGCACCGCGGAAGACGACTGTTACCGCCAGTTGCGCACACTGCCGTTCGGTACCTGGTTCGAGTTCACCACCAACCAGCAGGGCGACGTCCGCCGCCAGCGGCTCTCGTGGTACAGCCTGATCACCGACAACGCCCTGTTCGTCAATCAGCGCGGGCAGAAGGTTGGCGAGCATTCGCTGGACGCACTGGCCCGGCTGATGGCGCACGGCCAGGTGCGGATCGTCACCGAAGACAAGGGCCGGCTGATCGACCGCGCCTGGCAGGCCACCCTGCGCACGTTGCGCTCGCTGGCCGGCAGCCCCGTGGAGAACGCTGGATGACCACGCCCGATACCCGCCGCGCACCGCGCCGCCAGGTGACCGAGCTGGTGCCCGTCACCGACCTGATGGCCGAGACCGTGATCGGCCGGCTCGGCAATGTCTCCGAAACCGGGATGTTGATGCTGGCCTCGGTGCCGATGCACGAAGACGCGCTGTACCAGTTGCACTTCGCCATTCCCGGCCCGCAGGGGGAGCCACTGCGGATCGACGTGGGCGTGCACCTGCTGTGGAGCGAGCAGACCCATGCGCCGGGCCAGGCCTGGGTGGGTTTCCGCTTCCTGACCCTGGCACGCGACGCACGCGAACAGCTGCGCCAATGGATCGCCGAGGAAACTTCGGCAGTCTGAGCGCCGGTTCCGGCACAGCGCCCGCGGGCGGATTGCGGCAGAATCCAAGGCTGCATTCCGCACTGCCAGCGAGCTTCATGCCATGAACCAGCCAGACCTCGGCGCCCTGTATTCCCACCACGCCAGCGTCATGCGCCAGCGCGCCGACGAAGCGCTCGCGCGTGGCGGCTTCGATCATCTGGTGATTCCCAGCGGCACCCAGCATTACCAGGCCTTCGATGATCGCGACTACCCGTACGCGGTGAATCCGAACTTCAAGGCGTGGCTGCCGCTGACCAAGCTGCCCAACAGCTGGCTGGTGTACACCCCGGGCCAGCGCCCGAAAGTGATCTTCTACCAGCCGTTCGACTACTGGCACGTAGTGCCGGATGCGCCGAACGGCTGGTGGGTCGAGCATGTCGATATCGAGATCATCCGCAAACCCGACGATGCGCTGGCACTGCTGCCCAAGGACGCGGCCCGCTGCGCGATTCTCGGCGAGCCGCAGAGCGCGCTGGGCGCGTTCGTGCCGAACAACCCGACGCCGGTCATCGATTACCTGGACTGGCAGCGCGGCTACAAGACCCCCTATGAAATCGCCTTGATGCGCGAAGCGCAGCGACTGGGCGTGCGCGGTCATCGTGCCGCCGAGGCGGCCTTCCGCGCCGGCGCCAGCGAATTCGAGATCCACATGGCCTACTGCCGGGCGGTCGGCCAGGACGCCAATGAGCTGCCGTACGGCAACATCATCGGCCTCAACGAACATGCCGCCGTGCTGCACTACACCGACCTGGGCCGCAGCGCGCCGACTCCGCTGCGCAGCTTCCTTATCGACGCCGGCGCCAGTGCCTACGGGTACGCCAGTGACATCACCCGCACCTATGCGGCCAGCGGCCACGACGAATTCCAGGCCCTCATCGACGCGGTGGACGCGGCCCAGCAGACGATGGGCGCGGGCGTGCGTGCCGGGGTGGATTACAAGCAGCTGCACATCGATGCGCACCTGTCGCTGATGGGCATCCTCAAGGACTTCGGGGTGCTCAACGTCTCGCCGGAAGCAGCGTTGGCCACCGGCGTGAGCGCGGCCTTCTTCCCGCACGGCCTGGGCCATCTGATCGGCCTGCAGGTGCACGACGTGGCGGGTTTCGCGGCCAGCGACCGCGGTGGCCGCATCGAGCGCCCGCAGGGTCACCCGTACCTGCGCATGACCCGCGTGCTGGAGCCGGGCATGGTGGTCACCATCGAACCGGGCGTGTACTTCATCGACATGCTGCTGGACGAAGTGAAGCAGGCCGGCCACGGGGCCAGCATCAACTGGGACCGCGTGGACTTCTTCCGCCCGTATGGCGGCGTGCGCATCGAGGATGAAGTGCTGTGCACCGAAGGCGATGCCGACAACCTGACCCGCCCGGTGTTCGCGGCCGCCAGCTGATCCGACATGCAGGTCCCGACCCACGGTCGGCACCTGCGCGACATCGCGGTAGTGCCGGCCGCTGGCCGGCTCCCCACGATGCCGGGATTTCATTAGGAGCCGGCCAGCGGCCGGCACTACACGATGCCTGAATTTCATGAGGAGCCGGCCAGCGGCCGGCACTACCGGGGGGCTGCACCGCGCAGCCACCCATGCGGTGGCCGCACCCTGACGCGGATCAGCGCTTGGCCATCTCGTCTTCAATCTCATCGGCACTGCGCGCCAACGCAGCGGTGAGCACCTGATGGCCGTCCTCGGTGATCAGCACATCATCTTCGGTACGAATGCCGATACCGCGCCAGCGCGCTTCCACGCTGCGGTCGTCCGGTGAGACATACAGGCCCGGCTCGATGGTGAACACCATGCCCGGCTCCAACATCCGCGAATCGCCCGCCAACCGGTAATCGCCGACGTCATGCACATCCAGGCCGAGCCAGTGCCCGGTCTTGTGCCGATAGAAACGCTGGTAATGCGCTTCGGCGATGTTCTCTTCCAGCGTGCCCTTGAGCAGGCCCAGCCGCAGCAGCCCCTCGGTCAGGGTTTCCACCGCAGCCAGATGACCGGCCTCATAGGCATTGCCCGGGCGCGCCTGCGCCAGTGCCGCGGCCTGCGCGGCGCCGACCAGGTCATGCAGCGCGCGCTGCTCGGCACTGAAACGGCCGTTGACCGGGAAGGTGCGGGTGATGTCACTGGCGTACCCACGGTACTCGGCACCGGCATCGATCAGGACCAGCTCGCCGTCCTGCGAGCGCGCGTTGTTGTCGCGGTAATGCAGGATGCAGCCGTTGGCACCGGCACCGACGATGCTGCTGTACGCCGCACACGCATCATTGGCACGGAACACCCGCTCCAGGTCGGCCTGCAGCTCGTACTCGTGGATGCCCGGCCGCGCCGCGTGCATCGCGGCGCGATGCGCCTGCACGCTGATATCGGCAGCGCGCTGCATCACGGCGATTTCCGCCGTGGATTTGAACAGCCGCTGTTCGTGCAGCAGGTGGCCCAGTTCCAGGAATTCATGCGGCGGCTGCGCGCCATGCCGCACCTGCGAACGCACGCGGTTGACCCAGCCGATCAGCTTGAGATCGAACTCGGCATCGCGGCCGAAGTGGTAGTACACCCGCGAGCGCCCTTCCAGCAGGCCGGGCAGGATGTCGTCCAGATCGTCGATCGGATACGCATCGTCCATGCCGTACTGCGAGACCGCCCCTTCCTGGCCGGCGCGCGCGCCATCCCAGGCTTCACGGTCGGCGTCGCGCTCGCGGCAGAACAGGATCACCTCGCCATGGCGACGGCCCGGGATCAGCACCAGCACGGCCTCCGGTTCCGGGAAGCCGCTCAGGTACCAGAAATCGGAGTCCTGCCGGAACGGGTAATGCGTATCCAGGCTGCGCACCCGCTCGGCGGCGGCCGGCAGCACCAGGATCGCGTCGTCGCCGGCCATCTCCATCAACTGCTGGCGGCGACGGGAGTATTCGGCGGCGGAGATGCCGGTCAGCTGCCGGATATCCATCTCAGTTCAGGCGCTGCCGATGGCGCGCGGCCATGACGCAGTCGCCGTGCAGGAGCAGCACCGCCACGCGGATGAACTCCTCGATCTCGGCCAGCGCGTCTTCGTCATCGTCGTTGCCGCTTTCGAAGTCTTCGCTGGAGGCCTGCGCCAGTTTGGCCAGATCGGTCAGGGCCTCATCCCCTTCTTCGGACAACGCCGGGCGGTTCTGGCCCGAGCCCAACCCGAAGCCGCCCAGGAACGCACGTGCCCAGGTGAACAGGGCATCGGCCTGGGTGGCGGTGTCGCTGGCATCGCTGAGCAGCAGTTCGAACGCGAAATCGCGGTCTTCCAGCTGCGCCACGCTGGCATCGAGCAGGCGTGCCAAGGCATCGCCCTCGGCCGGGGTCGGCAGGTTGTCATCGGCCAGCACGCGGGCGGGCCATTCACGCACCGGCGCACCGCCGGCAGACAGCCAGCCGCACAGGCCACCGTGCAGTTCAGCGGCGCTGGCGCCCAGGCCCAGGGCCTGGCTGGCCTGGTTTACGTCGTCGACACTCGGGAGTTCGGTCATCTTGGGGCTACGGTTTGTGAGCGCCACAGTGTACCAATCCACCCGTGTCCGCCGGGTTGCGATGGCCGTCCCCGCGGCCGGCCCCGGCACCCCGGGGGCGACCGCCCCCAGGCCCCGTCATTATTCGCTTGACCGCCCCGTCCGCCCTTGCCTATCGTGCCGGTCATGGAACCCGCCGACGCCATCGCCCAGTTGCAGGCCTTCGCTGCCCGCGTGGAGGCGTTGCTTGAGCGCAACCAGCGCCTGGCCGACGAGAACCGCAGCCTGCGCCATCAGCAGGAACAACTGGTGGCCGAGCGCTCCCAGCTGCTGGCCAAGAACGAGCAGGCCCGCTCCCGGGTCGAAGCGATGATCACCCGCCTCAAATCCCTGGAGCAGCACACATGAGCCAGACCGAACCGGTCAGTGTCCGCATCCTGGACCGTGAATACACGGTGGGCGTGGGCGCGGAGGAACGGGAGAGCCTGACCGCCGCCGCCCGGCTGCTGGACGCCAAGATGCGCGAGATCCGGGGCAGCAACCGGATGGCCGCGGTGGACCGCGTCGCGGTGCTGGCCGCGCTGAACCTGGCCCATGAGCTGCAGCAGCTGCGCGATGAGCACGCCCGCCAGGCGATTGCGCTGCAGCAGACGCTGAGCGATCTCAACCGCCGCCTGGACCGGGCGTTCGACAGCGCCGGGTGATCCACGGGCGTGGTTCCACGCCATTCGATTGCACACGTACATCGCGTGGCCTTCATCGATCTGAATTGATGTGCAATTCGACCGACGAACGGACTGGTCGAATTGCCCAAGAAGGCTATAATCCTCGTCGCGTTCTCTGCTGTGAACGACGGCGTGTGCAAACATTCGCCTTGTCCCTTAATTACGACCACGGGTGCGCGACGGCGCCGGGAGTGCAAGTCCGCCTTGTAGCGGGAAGCCCGATGGAACCCCAGCGTACCCACTTGAACCCCGGGTTCAAGGTCGTTTCGCATGCATCGTCACGGCGGAGAATGCAATATTCCAGCAAGAGCGGCGTTCCCCTGGGACGTCGCTCTTGTTTTATCCGCTTCCCCCGCACGCTCCGGACCCAGGCATGACCGACCCGCGCTCCGCACTGCGCCAGCAGCTGCGCCAACGCCGCCGTGATCTCCCCGCCGCCGTGCGCCTGGCCGCCGCCGAACAGTTGGCCGATGCCCTGCTCGCCCTGCCGTTTGCGCCTGCCCAGGGGCATGTTGCCGGGTACTGGGCGATGGATGGCGAGATCGCACTGCACCGCTGGCAGATGCAGTTGCCCGCCGGCCTGACCTACTGCCTGCCGGTGCTGCACGAGCAGACGCTGCGCTTCGCGCCATGGCGCCCGGGGCAGGCGCTGACCGCCAACCGCTTCGGCATTCCCGAACCCGACCTTTCGCTGGACGACACGCTCGCGCCGGAACAGATGGCGCTGGTCGTCGCGCCGCTGGTCGGTTTCGACGCGCAGGGCCGCCGGCTGGGGATGGGAGGCGGCTGGTATGATCGCAGCTTCGCATTCCGCCACCAGCGCCCGGCGCCGCCGTGGCTGGTCGGGGTCGGCTTCTCGGTCCAGCAGGTCGATGACCTGCCGGTACAACCGTGGGACGTCGCGGTGGATGCGATCTGCACCGACGTCTCCACCCTTGTCTGCGTACCGACCAACGGTCGGCACCTACCGTAATCAAAGACTCCGCATGACCGCACGCAAGCGCTACTGGCTGATGAAGTCCGAACCGGACGCCTTTTCCATCGATGATCTGCAGCGCGTGGGCCGCGAGCCCTGGAACGGCGTCCGCAACTACCAGGCGCGCAATTTCATGCGCGATGGCATGAAGGTCGGCGACGGGGTGATGTTCTACCACTCCAACACCAAGGTGCCGGGCATTGTCGGGCTGGCCACGGTAGCCAGCGAGGCCTACCCGGACGACACCCAGTTCGATCCCGGATCCGATTACTACGACCCCAAGGCGACCCGCGAAGAACCGCGCTGGATGCTGGTGGACGTGGCGTTCGAGCGCAAGCTGCGCGACACCATTTCGCTGGACGAGATCAAGCTGCACGCCGATGCGCTGGGCGAAGGTTTCCCGCTGACCGCGCGCGGCAACCGCCTCTCCATCCTCCCGGTGACCGCCGCGCAGTGGAAGCTGCTGCTGTCGCTGGAAACGCACTGATTCCCTTTCCTCCAAGAGTTGCCCGCCATGTCCGAAGCCAAACGCCTCGCCGCTGAAAAAGCCATCGAATACGTCGAAGACGGCATGATCGTCGGCGTCGGCACCGGCTCCACCGTTGCCTACTTCATCGACGCCCTGGCCAGGATCCAGCACCGCATCAAGGGCGCTGTCTCCAGCTCGGACCAGAGCACCGCGCGCCTGAAGCAGCACGGCATCGAGGTGCTCGAGCTCAACCACACCGGCAACCTCTCGCTGTATGTGGATGGTGCCGACGAATGCGATGGCAACAAGAACCTGATCAAGGGCGGCGGCGCCGCGCTGACGCGCGAGAAGATCATCGCCGAGGCCAGCGAACGCTTCGTGTGCATCATCGACCCGAGCAAGCAGGTCAAGGTGCTGGGCAGGTTCCCGCTGCCGGTGGAAGTGATCCCGATGGCGCGCAGCCTGGTCGCCCGCCGCATCATGGACATGACCGGCGGCCAGCCGGCCTGGCGTGAGGGCGTGGTCACCGACAACGGCAACGTGATCCTGGACATCCACCACCTGGAGATCACCGATCCGGTCAAGCTGGAGAGCGAGCTCAACCAGCTGCCCGGCGTGGTCAGCGTCGGCCTGTTCGCGCGCCGCCCGGCCGATGTGGTGATCATCGGCGGCGAGCCGCCGGTCGTGATCTGACCCCCGTGGCCGGCGCCCGCGCCGGCTGCCCCCAACGAGGCAATCCCATGTCCCTGTCGCGCCTGCTGCCCCTGCTTCTGCTGCTCACCCTGGCCGGCTGTGCCAGCACCAATGCCCGTCACTGGGTGGAGCTGGACGGCAACCGCTACCACGTTGAACTGGCCACCAATGACGACACCCGCGCCCGCGGGCTGATGTTCCGCGACCAGATGCCGGAGGACCACGGCATGCTGTTCATCCATGAACGCGAAGAGCTGCAGGCGTACTGGATGAAGAACACCAAGATCGCCTTGGACATCCTGTACTTCGATGCACAGCGCCGCCTGGTCAGCCAGCAGCGTGACGTGCCACCGTGCTCGGCCGGTGACCGTTGCCCGCCCTACCCCAGCAGCGAGCCGGCCCGTTACGTGCTGGAACTCAATGCCGGGCAGGCCGAAAAGATGGCGCTCAAGGACGGCACCGAACTGAAGTTCGGCCCCGGCATCGCCGACGGTAAATAAAAGGGACCCGATAAACGCGCCGCGCCCTTGAATCGCGGCGCGTTTGTCGCCAGTCTTGTCCCATGCAGGGGCAGATCACATTGCCGACGTGGGAATCGCTGGCCGAGCTGGATGACGAGGCGCTGCCTTTGTTGCCGACCGCGCTGCTGATCGCCCGGGACGAATACCCGGACCTGGACCCTGCCGTCTACGACGCGGTCCTGCAGAGCCACGCCGACCACCTGCGCACCGAGATCGCCACGATCGACATGTGGCCGCTGAAGATCGCCGCGGTCAACCGCCATCTGTTCGACGAGCTGGGCTACAGCGGCGACCATGGCGAATACTACGACCCGCGCAACAGCTATCTGAACCAGGTCTTCGAGCGCCGCCTGGGCAACCCGATTTCACTGGCGCTGGTGCAGATGGAAGTCTCGCGCCGGCTCGGCATCCCGCTGGACGGGGTCTCCTTCCCCGGCCATTTCCTGGTGCGCCTGCCGCTCAACGACGGCGTGCTGGTGATGGACCCGTTCAACGGCGGCCGCCCGCTCGGCGTGGAAGAACTGCGCGAACGCGCCCGCTCGCACCTGGGCGGTGAAGTGCCCGACGACGATGTGCTGGCACAGATCCTGGACCCGGCCCCGGCACGCGCGATCCTGATGCGGATGCTGCGCAACCTGCATGGGGTCTATGTGGAACGGGGTGAATGGGACCGTGCCGCGCGCAGTGCCGACCGCCTGCTCAAGCTCGCTCCGGAACAGGACGATGCCCTGCGCGACCGCGGCATGGCCTACCTGCAGCTGGACTACGAGGCGGGCGCGCGCAACGACCTGGGGCTGTACCTCAAGCGCAATGCCAAGGCCAGCGACGCCCAGTACGTGCGCGAGAAGCTGGTCAGCCTGGGTGGCGCGGTGCCGCGCCTGCATTGAAAGGCGCCATGACGCGGCGCCGGCCGGGCCTCAGTCGACTTCGACCATCTCGAAATCATCCTTGGTCACGCCACAGTCCGGGCACGTCCAGGTATCGGGAATATCTTCCCAGCGCGTGCCCGGGGCGATGCCCTCTTCCGGCAACCCGTCTTCTTCCCAGTACAGGAAGCCGCAGACAACGCACATCCAGGTGCGGAAGGTGGTGGCGGTAGCGTCGGTCATCGGATAATCACGGCAGGACAAGAGCTGACAGCGCTCATTGTCCCACTCCCGTTGCGCTACCGGTAGCCATTGATGAATCACGCTTCAGCCCCCACGCCGCCCCGTGGCGTCTACCTCATCACCCCCGACGAACCCGATACCGCACGATTGCTGGCGCGCACCGCGCCGCTGTTGGCGGCCGGCGCCACCTGGCTGCAGTACCGCAACAAGACCGCCGATGCCGCCCTGCGCCTGGAGCAGGCGACCGCGCTGCAGGCGCTGTGCGCGCCGCACGGCGTGCCATTGATCATCAATGACGACCCGGCGCTGGCCCATGCCGTGGGCGCCGCTGGCGTACACCTGGGCGGCACCGACGGCGACATCGGCGCGGCGCGCGCCCTGCTGGGCCCCGACGCCATCATCGGCGCGTCCTGCTACGACCAGCTGGCCAATGCCGAGCGTGCCGTGGCCGAAGGCGCCAGTTATGTGGCCTTCGGCGCGTTCTTCCCCACCACCACCAAGGTCACCGCCAGCCGTGCCACGCCGGACCTGCTGCGGCAAAGCGCCGCACTGGGCGTGCCGCGGGTGGCGATCGGCGGGCTCAGCCCGGACAATGTGGGTGCCATCATCGCGGCCGGCGCCGACCTGGTGGCCGTGGTCAGCGGCATTTTCGCCGCCCCCGACCCGGTTGCCACCCAGCGCGCCTTCCTCGCCCAGTTTCCGTAAGACCCAGGACACCCCATGAACCACGACCAGTCCCACGCCCTGTTCACCCGCGCCCAGAAACTGCTGCCGGGCGGCGTCAACTCGCCCGTGCGCGCGTTCAAGTCGGTCGGCGGCGAGCCGTTCTTCGTGCAGCGTGCCGATGGCGCGTACCTGTACGACGTGGACGGCAACCGCTACATCGATTACGTCGGCTCCTGGGGCCCGATGATCGTCGGCCACAACCACACCGCGGTGCGCCAGGCGGTCAAGCAGGCGATCGGCAACGGCCTGTCCTTCGGTGCGCCGTGCGAAGCGGAAGTGACCATGGCCGAAACGCTGACCCGGCTGGTGCCGTCCTGCGAGATGGTGCGCATGGTCAACTCCGGTACCGAGGCCACACTGTCGGCGATCCGGCTGGCGCGCGGCGCCACCGGCCGCAGCCGCATCGTCAAGTTCGAAGGCTGCTATCACGGCCACGGCGATTCGTTCCTGGTCAAGGCCGGCAGCGGCATGCTGACCCTGGGCGTGCCGACCTCGCCGGGCGTCCCGGCCGGCCTGAGCGAACTCACCCTGACCCTGCCCTACAACGATTTCGAGGCCGCCACCGCGCTGTTCGCCGAACAGGGCGAGCACATCGCCGGCCTGATCATCGAGCCGGTGGTCGGCAACGCCAACTGCATCCCGCCGCGCGAGGGCTACCTGCAGCACCTGCGCGCGCTGTGCACGCAGTACGGCACGGTGCTCATCTTCGACGAAGTGATGACCGGCTTCCGCGTGGCCCTCGGCGGCGCGCAGGCGCATTACGGCGTCACTCCGGACCTGACCACCTTCGGCAAGATCATCGGCGGCGGCATGCCGGTGGGGGCCTATGGCGGCCGCCGCGAGCTGATGTCGCAGATTTCCCCGGCCGGCCCGATCTACCAGGCGGGCACGCTCAGCGGCAATCCGGTGGCGATGGCCGCGGGCCTGGCGATGCTGGAACTGGTGCAGGAACCGGGCTTCCATGATCGCCTGAGTGCCGCCGCTGCGCGCCTCTGCGCCGGGCTGGAAGCCGCGGCGGCCGAGGCCGGCGTGGCGGTGACGACCACCCAGGTCGGCGCCATGTTCGGCCTGTTCTTCACCGACCAGAAGGTGGAAACCTACGCCCAGGCGACGGCGTGCGACATCACCGCGTTCAACACCTTCTTCCACGCGATGCTGGAGCGCGGTGTGTTCCTGGCCCCCTCGGCATACGAGGCCGGCTTCCTCTCCAGCGCCCACGACGACAGCATCATCGATGCGACCATCGAGGCCGCGCGCGAAGCCTTCAAGGTCGTCAAAGGCTGATCGGAGGCGGTAGGTGACGACCGTTGGTCGTCACCGCGTGCGGACCGATCACCCCGGGTAGGTGACGACCGTTGGTCGTCACCGCGTGCGTACCGATCACCCCGGGTAGGTGACGACCGTTGGTCGTCACGCCGTCTACCGGCCGGCTTCGGCGCTCAGCCGAACAGAAAACGGCCCTTCATCATCGCGAAGTGCCCGGGGAACGAGCAGAAGAACGTGTAGTCGCCGCCCTTGGCCAGCTTCGCGGTCGAGAAGGTGACGCTGGTGGTCTGCCCGCCCCCGATCACCGGGGTATGCGCCAGCACACGCGCATCGCCCTTGGGCAGGTAGCTGTCGGCCAGGGTCGTGCGCATGCCGGCCATCGCCACCGGCTGGTAATCCGCGGTGCGGGTCAGCACCCAGTTGTGGCCCATCGCGGTCGCGGCAAGCTTGCCGGTGTGGCGCAGGGTCAGCTTCACCTGGGTGCAGTCCGCCGCAACCTTGATCTCCTTCTGGCTGAAGCTCATCTGGTCGGTGCTGTCGATGGCGATCGCGCAGACGCGCGCATGGGCGGCCGGGGCCAGCATCAGGCCGGCAAGCAACACGGGGGCAAGCAGTTTCACGGCGGTCTCCATCGAACAGTCCACGCGATTCTAGAGTCCGTGCCCACGCCCGGCCTGCGACGCGATGTCGCAGCAAGCGCCCCGACTGCGGTACGGTCAGCGTTGGACCCGGACAAGAGTGCGCCATGACCGATGCCGTGGAGGGGCTGCTGCTGGATTTCGATGGCGTGCTGGTGCGCCATGCGCGGCATTTGCGCGTGCGTCACCTGGCCGCCAGCACCGGCTGCAGCGTCGCACAGGTGCACGCCGCCCTGTTCGACAGCGGCCTGGAGCAGCAGCATGACGCCGGCCTGGACAGCACGCTGTACCTGCAACAGTTGGGCGCGGCATTGGGCAGCACGGTGAGCATCACGCAGTGGCAGGACGCCCGCATCGCCGCGTCCATGCCACAGGCCGGGGTCATCGAACGCATCGAACAGGTTGCACGCCGCATGCCGATCGCGATCCTGACCAACAACGGCGTGCTGATGGTGGACACCATCCCCCGCATCCTGCCCACCCTGGCCGCAGCGCTGCGCGGGCGCATCCTGTGCAGCGGCGCGCTGGGCGCTCGCAAACCGGACCCGGCCGTATTCGTGCAGGCGATGGCGCTGTTGGGCGCACGCGCCGGGCGCACGTTGTTCGTCGATGACCTGTTCACCAACGTGCGAGGTGCGCGTCAGGCAGGATTGCGGGCGGAAACCGCCACCGACAGTCGCAGCATCGGCAAGGTGTTGAAGCGGTACGCCCTGGCGTAGAGCCGACCAACGGTCGGCTGGGTTCGCCCAGAACAACAGCAGCCGACCAACGGTCGGCTCTACCGCTGTTGGTTATCGCGTGGCGATGAAGGATTGCACCGCCGCGCGCAGGCGCTTGAGGCCTTCGGCGATTTCTTCATCGGTGATGTTCAGCGACGGCACGAAACGCAGCACGTCCGGGCCGGCCTGCAGGGTCAGCAGGCCGTGTTCGGCGGCGTGGTCGAGGATGGGACCGGCCTGGCCGGCGAAATCCTTGTCCAGCACCGCGCCCAGCATCAGGCCGCGACCGCGGACCTGGCTGAACACCTTGAACTCGTCGTTGATCCTGCCCAGCCCATCGCGCAGCGCCTGCGACTGACGGCTGACGTTGTGTGCGATCTCCGGCGAGGACAGCTTGCGCAGCGCCACGCGGGCGACGGCCGCGGCCAGCGGGTTGCCGCCGAAGGTGGTGCCGTGGGCACCGAACTGCATCACCTCGGCCACCTTCGGGCCGGCCAGCATCGCGCCGATCGGGAAGCCGCCGCCCAGCGCCTTGGCCAGAGTGACGATGTCCGGCTTGATGTTGTCCTGCCAATGCGCGAACAACGTGCCGGTACGGCCCATGCCCGCCTGGATCTCATCGAGCACCACCAGCGCGTTGTGCTGGTCGCACAGCTCGCGCACACGCTGCAGGAAGCCCGGCTTGGCCGGCATCACGCCACCCTCGCCCTGGATCGGCTCGAGCATCACCGCGGCGACATCACCGGCGGCCATCGCGGTTTCCAACTGGACCTCGTCGTTGAAGTCGACATAGCGGAAGCCACCGGGCAGCGGCTCGTAGCCTTCCTGGTACTTCGGCTGGGCGGTGGCGGTGACCGCGGCCAGCGTGCGGCCGTGGAAGCTGCCGCGGAAGGTCACGATCACGCGCTGGTGCGCCGGGCGGCCCAGCGAAGAGGCCCACTTGCGGACCAGCTTGATCGCCACCTCATTGGCTTCGGCGCCTGAGTTGCACAGGAACACGCGCTCGGCGAAGCGCGAGGCGGTGACCAGCTCCTCGGCCAGGCGCAGCGGCGGCTCGCTGTAGAACACGTTGCTGGTGTGCCAGAGCTTGCCGGCCTGCTCGATCAGCGCCGCCTTCAGGTCCGGATCGTTGTGGCCCAGGCCGCACACGGCGATGCCGGCGGCCAGGTCGATGAACTCGCGGCCCTGGTTGTCCCAGACGCGCGCGCCCTGGCCGCGCTCGAGCACCACCTGGCGCGGTTTGTAGACCGGCAGGTAGTAATGCGACAGGGACAACAGCGGATCGGTGGCAGCGGCGGTCATGGCAGTCAGGGGCTCAGGAAAGATCCCATTCTCGCGCTTTGGGCCGGTGGGGCACAATGCGGCCCATGCGACCGTTCACCGCCCCCCAGCTCAACCCCGCCACCGAGACCGGCTGGCGCCGCCAGTGGTTCGACATCATCTACCGCCACGACACCCGGCCCTCGCGCAATTTCGACCTGCTGCTGGTCTACGCGATCATCGCCAGCGTGGTGGTGGTCATGTTCGACAGCGTGCAGCGCTTCCATGCGGCCTACGCCGACTGGCTGTACGTGCTGGAATGGGGCTTCACGATCGTGTTCACCGCCGAGTACCTGCTGCGGCTGGTGGTGGTCAAACGCCCACTGCGCTACGCATTCAGCATATGGGGCATCATCGATCTGGCCTCGATCCTGCCCACCTACCTGTCGCTGTTCATCCCCGGCGCGCAGAGCCTGCTGGTGGTGCGCGCGCTGCGCATCCTGCGGGTGTTCCGGATCCTCAAGCTGACCCGCTACATCGAAGAAAGCGGCGTGCTGATGGAATCGCTGTGGCGCAGCCGCCGCAAGGTGCTGCTGTTCCTGTTCACGGTGATCACCATCACCATCATCGCCGGGACGATGATGTACGTGATCGAAGGCCCCAACCACGGCTTCACCAGCATCCCCAGCAGCATGTACTGGGCGGTGGTGACCATGGCCACGGTGGGCTTCGGCGACATCGTGCCGCAGACCGTGCTCGGCCGCTTCGTCACCTCGGTGCTGATCCTGATCGGCTACAGCATCATCGCCGTGCCGACCGGCATCTACACCGCCGAACTGGCCAACACCATGCGCGATGCCGAGCATGCCGCGCGCCGTGATGCGCGCGGCTGCCCGCATTGCGGGCTGGAAGGCCACGAACCGGACGCCGTGCATTGCCGCCATTGCGGCGAAAAACTGCCACCGGTCTTCAACGTCTGATGCTTGCGGCGGGCCGCCAGGCAGCCCGCCGCGCGATCACTCAACGCGCGCCGCTGGTCCGCGCCAGGCGGTTGCTCATGTCGACCAGGTCGTTGTAGCTGGCCAGCAAGGCTTCGGCCGAGCCCTGCGGGTTGCTGATCCGCCCACCGCTCTCCATCAGCATCTGCTCGCTGCGGGTATACGGCTTCTTTGACTCGACGCGCTCGATACGGCGGCCGGCATCGCGGGCCAGGGCATCGGCGGCGCGCTCCACGTGGCCCCACATCGCATCGCCCTTGCCGATCTTGTCATCCTGCGCCTGCTGCAGCAGCGCCTGGAACGCCGCGAGCTGGGTGCGTGCCACCGCCAGATCGGGCGTCTCGCTGTTGAGCAGCTGCGTGAGCTGCTTGCCATCACCGAGGATCTTGATCTGGTAGTACGCCATCGAGCGGCCTTCGGAAGCTTCAATCTCCTTGAGCTGTTCCGCACGGCGTTCGTCTTCGCGCTTTTCCAGCGCGGCATCCAGCGCGGTGCCTGCGTCGAAGAACGCCGTGTACGCCTTCATCAGCGGGGCATGCTGGCTGCGCATCCCGGCATGGTCATCGCGCAGGTAGTCCTCGCGGCTGTAGTAACGGTCGGCCTGCTCGATAAGGGCGTACAGGTCGACGAACGTCTTCTGGTAAGCGCTCGCCGCCGGATCCAGCTCGGGCTCGGCCGGCGTCATCGCCAGCGCGGCGACCATCGGGGCGTTGCACGCCTCCACGCGATGCGACAACACCGTGCCCGGCCCACGCACCTGCTTCTCATTGCCGGTAGGGCCAGCCTCCGGATCCTGCATCCAGCCAATGTACTGCTGGAAGCCTTCGTGGATCGGCTGTTCAACGGCGTTGAAGCAGGCGATGTAGGCGTTCACCTTTTCCACGCCCTGGGTATCGGCAACGCTGCCCGGGCCCTTGCTGCAGGCGCCGAGCAGGCTGATCAAGGCGATGGCGGCGGCGAGCGGTGCGGTCCGTGTGCGGAATGACATGCATGTGTCCATACGATTTGGGGCCCGCACCATAGCAGCCCGGCCTGTGCAGCGTTTGTCATCGCGCACGCGGCGCGCACCGCGCGCGCGTCAATCCAGGAACAGATCGGGCATCAACGGACGCGACGGATCGACGGCATAGCCACTCAGATCGGTGATGCCGACCTGCGCCAGCACCTCGTCATCCAGCAGGAACTGCCCACTGAAGCCGGCCGCCTCGCGGGTCAGCACTGCGTGTGCGGCATCGGCAAGAATGGCCGGCGTGCGGCAGCCGCCGATGTCCACGCCGGGAATCATGTTGATTGCGTCAGTGGCGATCACGGTACGCGGCCACAACGCATTGACCGCCACGCCCTGTGGGCCGAACTCCGCGGCCAGGCCAAGCGTGACGAAGCTCATGCCCATCTTCGCCAGCGTGTAGCCGGTATGCGGCGCCCACCACTTCGGGTCCAGGCTTGGCGGCGGCGCGAGGGTGAGAATGTGTGGATTGGGTGCCTGCAGCAGGTGCGGCAGGCAGGCCTGCGCGCACAGGAAGCTGCCGCGTGCGTTGACCTGCTGCATCAGGTCGAAACGTTTCATCGGCGTGTCCAGCGTGCCGCGCAGCCAGATCGCGCTCGCGTTGTTGACCAGGATGTCGATGCCACCGAAGGTATCCACGGTGGCGGCGACGGCCGCGCGCACCTGGTCTTCTTCGCGGATGTCGCACTTCAGCGCCAGCCCCTGGCCGCCGGCGGCGGTGACCGCCTCCGCTGCGCTGTGGATGGTGCCGGGCAGCTTGGGGTTGGGCACCGAGGACTTGGCCGCGATGGCGATGTTGGCCCCGTCCCGTGCAGCACGCAGTGCGATGGCCAGGCCGATGCCGCGCGAGGCGCCGGTGATGAACAGGGTCTTGCCTTGCAGACTGGCCATGCGCGGATTCCTTCGATGCGATTGCAGTGAACCGGCATTATGCCGCCCCGGCGCACACACCGGATTCATGCGCCGCGTCGATACTGGGCGTTCACGTTCTGCATGGAATGAGCGACATGACGGCGATCCGCCTTCCCCTGACCGCGCTGGCGCTGGTACTGGCCATGGCTGCCTGCCAGCCCGCCGGCGACCCGTCCACCGCCCCTGTGCAGGCGGCCGCCACCGTTCCCGGTACGGCCGGTGGCGCCTCCCCCTTCAGCGAAGCGGCGATCTGGGACGGCGAGGTGGACGCCTGCCGCGGCCAGGCGCCGGTTGCCGATGATTGCCTGTCCACGGCGATGCAGGCGGCCAAGGCCAGCCCGCAGGCGATCGCCGCGGCCCATCAGCTGGGCGCGCAGGGGAATCCCGGCTACGTCAGCGCATGGCGTGACCAGGACGGCGTGGGCATTGCCACCATCGAGTACCCGTTCCGTGCCAATACCAATGAAGGCACGCTGCTGGTCGACAGTGCCGGGCATACCGTGGATGTGGATGCGGATGTCCTGCCGGAAATGTCGCGCGCCGATGCAACGGTCAAACCCTTCCTTGATGCGCACCCGGACGCCTCACCGTTCGCCCCCGCCGAGGCCAGCGGCAGTGAAGCGCTGCCCAACGGCGGGCTGCGCCTGATCTACAGCACGCCGCTGCGCACCTGCCATGCCTGCGCGGACGAGGGCATGCTGCGGGTCGCCTACGAGTTCGACGCGCAACGCCGCTTCACCGGCAAGCAGATCCTCGACCTGCGCTGAGCGCAGGCATCGGCCCCTGCTACGGCTTGGGGCCCTGCCCTTCGTTGTCTTCCCAGTGCAGGATCCTGCGGGTGACGAAGCGGTAGACCGGCTTGCCGGTGCGGAACCAGAGGTCACGCACCCACGAGGTGCGCTTGAGCAGCCGCTTCTCCACCGGCGTCAGCGACGGCCGGCAGTACATGCGCTTGTGCTTGAGCAGGTGGCGCAGGTCCTCGCGGGCCAGCAGGCGCATCCAGCGTGAGCGCGGATTGCCGATCACCGCCAGCTGGAAATCGATCAGGGCCGGCGAGCCGTCTTCGCGCACCAGCCAGTTGGCTTCCTTGGCCAGGTCGTTGTGGGCGATGCCGTGGCGATGGACCTGCTGCAGCAGACGGCGCGCCGCACGGAAGTAGGCCAGGTCGCCATGCGGCGGACGCTGGTACATCGCATCGCCGGCCATGAAGCTGCGGTCCAGCCAGCGCCCGTTCCAGCCCAGCAACCGCGGCGTGGCGGGCATCCCATCCAGATGCGCCAGCGCGCGCGCCTCGCGCCGGGCCAGCCACCATGCCGGCAGGCGCAGCCACCACGGGGTGGCCTCCAGATCACGGCGCACGAAGCGCTGGCCGTCCTGCTCCATCAGCAGGATGCGGCCGAAGCTGTCGGCTTTGAGGGCGGTCGGGGCGGGATCGGCAGGGCGTGTCATGGCGCCATTCTAGGCGGCTGATCGCGTTCATTCACTGCAGATGCCGCACATTGCCCGCCGCTGGCCGGCAGTCAGTCACTTTGCCCCCCCTATAATCCTCCGATGGACTCGTCATGGATCGATGCCACGCTTGCGTGGATCTCAGCTCACCCCGTGCTTGCCGGTGCGGTCATTTTCCTCATTGCCTTCTGCGATGCGGTCATCGTGCTGGGCGCGATCGTGCCCGCGTTGCCGCTGCTGTTCGCCGTGGGTGTGTTCATCGGCCTGGGCCAGATCTCCGGGCCGTACGCGGTGGCCTGCGCAGCGCTGGGCGCGTTTGCCGGCGACGGCATCAGCTACTGGGTAGGCCGGCGCTGGGGGGATCGCCTGCGGGGCTTCTGGCCCTTCAGCAAGTATCCGCAGCTGCTCGACCGCGGCGAGACGATGTTCCGCCGCAACGCGTTCAAGAGCATCCTGGTGGCGCGCTATGTCGGCGCGATCCGCCCGTTCGTGCCGGCCATCGCCGGCATGATGAAGATGCCGCTCTCGCGCTACTTCCAGGCCAGTGGCATCGCCAGCCTGTCCTGGGCGGTGCTGTTCCTGGCCCCCGGCTGGGTGCTCGGCGAGGCGTATGACGCGGTCGCCGCCGTTGCCGGCCGGCTGGTGATGGTGCTGGGCCTGCTCGGCGTGATCATGGGCCTGGTCTGGGCGATCGTGCTGTACGGCTACCGCTGGTCGGCCTCGCGCATGGACAGCTGGCTGGCCATGCTGTTGAACTGGTCGCAGCGCCATCCAACGCTGGGCCGTTACTCGGTGGCGGTGTTCGATCCCCAGCGACGTGAATCGGTGCCGCTGGCGATGCTGGCGGTGATGCTGCTGCTGCTTGGCTGGGGCTGGTTCGCCCTGTTGATGGCGGTGGTCGCCCATGGCGAACCGCTGCGGGTCGATCTGGCCGTGCACCACGCCATGCTGGCCCTGCGCAATCCGCTGGCCGATTACCCCATGGCCGCGCTGGCCTCGCTGGGCGCCTGGCAGGTCCTGTTGCCGGCCACGGCCGCCGGCATGGGCTACCTGGTCTGGCGCCGGCGCTGGATGGCGGCCGGTCACTGGCTGGCCGCGCTGGCCTTCGGCCTGGCCCTGTGCAAGCTGCTCGGCGCAACCGTGGACGTGGTCCGGCCGCCGGATGCGAGCAGCGGCTTCGGCTTCCCGTCGGTCTCGGTAACGATGGCCACGATCACCTTCGGCTTCTTCGCCGTGCTGATCGCGCGCGAACTGCCCGGCCGCACCCGCGTGTGGCCCTACCTGCTGTCGGGCATCATCGTCAGCCTGATCGGCTTCGCCCGCATCTACCTCGGCGCCCATTGGCTGAGCGATGTGATCGGCGGCATGCTGTTCGGCCTGTTCTGGCTGCTGGTGCTCGGCATCGCGTACCGCCGCCGCTTCAACCGCTCGTTCTGGGTCAAGCCGGTGGCGTGGCTGTTCTACGGTACCTTCGCCGTGGCCGCGCTCTGGTACGCCCCGCGCAACATCCCGGTGAAACTGGCGCGCTTCGAACCGGCGCAGCCGAGCCCGGCGCCGCTGGATGCACAGGCCTGGTGGACGACCGAGTGGCAGCACCTGCCCTCGCGCCGCAATGAATTCGACGACGACCAGCGCTGGCCGCTGGATGTGCAGGTGGCCGGCCCGCTGGCACCGCTGCAGCGCCGCCTGGAAAGCCAGGGCTGGCGCGTTCAGCCGCAGGCCGGCTGGGAGCAGGCGCTGTTGATGCTCGACAAGTCCTCGGACAAGGACAAGGTGCCGGTCCTGCCAGCCACCCTGGACACGCAGGTCGAATCGCTGCTGATGCTGCGCGCCGGCAATGCCCCCAACGAGATGTTCGCGCTGCGCCTGTGGCCGGCACCGGCGCGGCTGTCAGCGCCGGTGGATGAGCCGTTGTGGCTCGGCAGTGCGCAGACCCTGCACTACCAGCAGCACTTCAATCTGATCGGGATGTGGCGCCCGATGCGTGGCATCGACCCCTCGCTCAATGCGGTGCGCCAGGCACTGGATGGCCTGCCACAGCAGGTCGACACCCATCCGGATACGCAGATGCCGGTGCTGCGCGTGCGCATGCCCGCGACCGAATGAGGCAGCGCCGGGATCATCCCGGCCGTTCGTGCAGCGGGGCCTCGCCCCGCGTTACGGCATCCAGTCCAGCAACGCCTGCAGGCGCTGGTGCGGGTCATCGTGCTGCAGCAGCTGCAGGCGCTGCGCATCCTGCAGGGGCAGCAGCTCAGCCAGGCGCCAGCCGACCCAGCTGGCCTGCTCCATCTGCGCCGGGCTGACCGGAGCAAACGCGGCACCGGCCTGTTCGATGATGTGCTCAAGCACGGTCGCCATCAGCGCATGTTCGGGCTGCAGCTCATCGTCGCTGTCGGCCGCACACCAGGTCACCTCGGCAATGATCAGTCCGTTGTCGCGCACGCGCGTGCGATCGACATGGAAGCGACGCTGGCCACGCAGGCGCAGCACCAGCACGCCATCGGCGCCCACGTCGAAATCCTCGATCCGCGCCTCCACGCCGTAGGCGGCCGGCACCGCGGGGGCGCCGGTTTCCTCACCGTGCAGGATCATGCAGACACCGAACGCGGTACCGGCGCGGCTGCATTCGCGCAGCATGTCCAGGTAGCGCCGCTCGAACACGCGCAGGCCCAGCGCGGCGCCGGGCAGCAGCACGGTGTGCAGCGGGAACAGGGGCAGTGACGCGGTGTCGGTCATGGCCAGGCCCGCTCAGGACGGCTGCAGCTGTGCCAGGAAGCGCCGCGGCGCGCCGTCGAAGCCACCATTGGACATGAACACCACGTGGTCGCCGGGCATGGCGATCGCGTCCAGGCGGGCCAGCAGCGCATCGGTATCCGGCACGGCATACGCGTCGCCTCGCACGGCGGCGATCACGCTGGCGGCATCCCAGGCCAACTCCGGGCGGTGCAGGAACACCACGGCATCGGCACCGTCCAGCGAGGGCGCCAGCGCCTGCGCATGCGCGCCCAGCCGCATGGAATTGCTGCGCGGTTCCATCGCCACCACGATGCGGGCTTCACCAACCCTCGCACGCAGGCCCTCAAGGGTGGTGCGGATCGCGGTGGGGTGATGCGCGAAGTCATCGTAGACGGTGACATCGCGTGCCTGGCCGATCACTTCCAGGCGGCGCTTGACGCTGCGGAACGCGGCCAGCGCCGGCATCACCGTGGCCAGTTCGACGCCCACCGCATGTGCGGCGGCCAGCGCAGCGAGCCCGTTGAGCACATTGTGCCGGCCGAGCAGCGACCAGCGCACTTCACCGATGCGCGCGCCGCGATGGTGCACCACGAACACGCTGCCGTCGGCCTCCACCAGCTCGGCATGCCATTCCAGCGCAGGATCGAAACCGAAGCGCTCCACCGGCGTCCAGCACCCCATCGCCAGCACCTCGGCGAGATAGGCATCTTCGCCGTTGACGATCAGGCGCCCGCGCGCGGGCACGGTGCGGATCAGGTGATGGAACTGGCGCTGGATCGCGGCCACGTCCGGGAAGATGTCGGCGTGGTCGTATTCGAGGTTGTTGAGGATCGCCACCAGCGGCCGGTAGTGCACGAACTTGCTGCGCTTGTCGAAGAACGCGGTGTCGTACTCGTCGGCCTCGACCACGAACTCGCGGCCGCTGCCGATGCGCGCGGAGACGCCGAAATCCTCCGCCACGCCGCCGATCAGAAAGCCCGGCTCACGCCCGGCGCTGTGCAGCAGCCAGGTCAGGATGGTGGTGGTGGTGGTCTTGCCGTGCGTGCCGGCCACAGCCAGGGTGTCGCGGCCCGGCAGCACCTGCTCGGACAGCCACTGGGCCCCGGAGATATAGCGCTGGCCTGCATCCAGCACCGCTTCCACGGCAGGGTTGCCGCGCGAGAGCGCATTGCCGATCACCACCTCGTCGCAGTCCGGTGCCACGCTGTCGGCGCGGTAGCCCGGATCCAGGGCGATGCCCAGGCGTTCGAGCTGGGTGGACATCGGCGGGTAGATCGCCTGGTCGCTGCCGCGGACCGTATGGCCCTTCTCGCGTGCCAGCGCGGCCACGCCGCCCATGAAAGTGCCTGCAATACCAAGAATGTGGATCGTGCTCATGCCTGCGATTGTCGCCGATCATCACCGTCGATGGACATCGCCGTCAGATAACTCCTAGTCGAGTATCAGAGAAGTCCATCACGGTGTCAGGGAAATCCCGATAGCGCCGTACTGTGAAGACGGACACAATTCCATGGGCCAGCCGCAGCACCCCATTGGTCCTACTCCCCAAGAGGCCATCCCCAGGGGGGCTCATGCTGCGGGGCTCTGAGCAAGCCCGCTCGCTGGCACCTTCAAACCACACGCCTGGTCCCTTCGGGGGCCGGGCGTGTGTGTTTCAGGCACTGGGCAGCGCACTGCCCGTGCGGTGCCGCCGTAGCGGCACCGACCGGATCAGGCCTGGATCGCGGCGCGGATGCGCGCTTCCACGTCGTTCAGTTCACCCACGCCATCAACGCGTGCGAGCGTGCCACGGCCGGCATAGAAATCCACCACGGGCGCGGTCTGGTCGTTGTAGACCTGCAGGCGCTGACGCACCGATTCGGGGTTGTCATCGGCACGGCCCTGCTCGGCGGCGCGGCCGGCGATGCGCTCGACCAGCAGTTCGGTCGGCACGTCCAGCTGCACGACCGCATCCAGCGGCTGGCCGATCTTGGCCAGCAGGCTGTCCAGCGCATTGGCCTGGGCCACGTTGCGCGGGTAACCATCCAGGATGAAGCCCTTGGCCACATCGTCCTGGCCCAGGCGCGACTCGAGCATGCCCAGCAGGATGTCATCGGACACCAGGTTGCCGGCATCCATCACGGCCTTGGCCTGCTTGCCCAGCTCGGTCCCCGCAGCCACTTCGGCACGCAGCAGGTCGCCGGTGGAAATGTGCGCAATCGAAAGATGTTCCTTCAGGCGCGTCGCCTGCGTCCCCTTGCCCGAACCGGGCGGTCCCAACAGAACCAATCGCATCAACCTGACTCCAACGTGGTAAGAAAATGGAAGGGCGCGCGCCCCGGGATTGTCCACAATCACGCTGCACCGCAATACGCGCACTTTACCCCATACCGGTAATGTCTCTGCAATGTCCTTCCCCCAGACCAAGGTCGCACCATGCCCAACGGTACCCTGCTCTACGCCCAGTCAGGCGGCGTCACCGCCGTCATCAATGCCACGGCCTCGGCGGTCATCAGCACGGCAAGGGCCAAAGGAATCAAGGTCTTGGCGGCACGCAACGGTATTCTCGGCGCGCTCCGCGAGGACCTGATCGACACCTCGAAGGAAACCGCTGCCGCGATCGCCGCCCTCGCCCATACCCCCGGCGGCGCGTTCGGCTCGTGCCGCTACAAGCTCAAATCGCTGGAGGCCGACCGCGGCAGGTACGAGCGGCTGCTCCAGGTGCTGCGCGCGCACGATGTGCGCTGGTTCCTCTACAACGGCGGCAATGATTCGGCCGATACCGCCTGGAAGGTCTCCCAGCTGGCCAAGGCCTTCGACTACGACCTGACCTGCATCGGCGTGCCCAAGACCATCGACAACGATCTGGCCGTGACCGATACCTGCCCGGGCTTCGGCTCGGCGGCCAAGTACACGGCGGTCTCCGTGCGCGAAGCGGCGCTGGACGTGGCCGCGATGGCCGAGACCTCGACCAAGGTGTTCGTGTACGAAGCGATGGGCCGCCATGCCGGCTGGCTTGCGGCGGCCGCGGGCCTGGCCGGCCAGGGCGCCGATGACGCCCCGCACATCATCCTGCTGCCCGAGCGCGCCTACGACGAGGCCGCGTTCCTGGCCAAGGTGAAACAGGTGGTCGAGCGCGTGGGCTACTGCGTGGTGGTGGCCTCCGAGGGCATCCAGACGGCCGATGGCCGTTTCGTCGCCGATGCGGGCGGTGGCACCGATTCGTTCGGGCATACCCAGCTCGGCGGCGTGGCCTCGCAGCTGGCTGCCCGGGTCAAGGATGGACTGGGCTACAAGGTCCACTGGACCCTGCCCGACTACCTGCAGCGCTCGGCGCGCCATCTGGCCTCCAAAACGGACTGGGAGCAGGCACAGGCGGTGGGCAAGGCGGCGGTGCAGTTCGCGTTGAAGGGCCAGAACGCGGTGATGCCGGTGATCGTGCGCACCAGCGATAAACCCTATCGCTGGAAAATCGAGGCCGCCCCGCTGCACAAGGTGGCCAACCACGAGAAGAAGATGCCGGCCGGCTTCATCCGCCGCGATGGCTTCGGCATCACCGACAAGGCCCGCGCCTATCTCGCCCCGCTGATCAAGGGAGAAGCCCCGTTGCCCTACGGGCCTGATGGGCTGCCGAAGTACGTGACGCTGAAGAACGTGGCAGTGAAGAAGAAGCTGCCTGCCTTCGAAGCATGAGCAACCCGTCGGTGCCGGCCGCTGGCCGGCGCCGCGGTGTCCCCGGCCCTGAGGTAGTGCCGGGCGCGGGGCGGCCCCCCGGGGGGCCCGGCCCGGGGCCCGGCCCCGGCCCCCGCCCCGCCCGAC